>DATBWR010000001.1:0-81984 GCA_036514715.1 Candidatus Nanoarchaeia archaeon
TAGCGTTCGGAGCTTTCGGTCTCTTCGGACTGAAGCTCGGACACGACCCACCGGCCACGACAACGATGTACGTGATGACGGACGACGGCGTCGTCGCTCTCACGGCAACTCAGATCGATACAGTCCAAGGTACGATTACGACTCCATCAGGGCAGTCGTACGAGATGGACGTCTCGGTCTACGCGGTGACAGTAGATGATGGCCTGGCAGTCAACGACGGCCTCGCTCTTGCTTCCCAGACCTCCACTGACATCGACGGAGTAGGGACAAGCGATGGCAAGGCGAACACGACTGCTCTGTTTGGCAACACGGACGACGCAGCCCTCTACGCCCAACAGACGGCACCCGACGGCGACACTGCCGTGACGCCGAGTTCGAGCATTTGGGCAAGTGCTACCAACGTCCTCGCCCAAGCGTATATGACGGCAACGAGAGGTTTGGGCAGTCCATATGCCATTGTCCTCGTTCTGGTCCTGAGCTTCGGTTACGTCGCCATCCGACGACTGGCCACGGTCGACGACTTCGCTGACCTGCTTGCCTTCCGACGCACCGCTCTGACCACCCTGCTGAACTACTAGTCCAGCTAACAGGGCGGTAAGTAAAGGGAGGAAACTAGGTTCAACCAGTCTTTAGGAAACGGCAACAACGTTACCAAGACTTGGAACCGGATCCACCGACGACGGCCCGAGGAAACTCATTACTTTCCTCGGGTCTTTTCTTTTCCAAATTATAGTTTAAGAGATTACTCGTAGCGCAGAGACAGGATGGGGTCTTTGCGGGAGGCTCCGATTGCGGGTACTATTCCAAAAATTATTCCAATTAAGGCTGAAAAACCAAGCGATAGAGCTACTACGTTCCAGTTAAAATCAATTGGAATGGGAGAATCTTTCGGTACTGCACTCACCGCTGCCGAATAAATCGCCACAGCAATTAAACCACCTAACATTGTCAGAATTATCCCCTCAATCAAAAATTGCAACAAAATTGCCCCTCGAGTGGCGCCGACCGCTTTGCGGATACCGATCTCGCGCGTGCGCTCACTCACCGACACTAACATTATGTTCATAATTCCAATTCCACCTACCAGCAAGGAGATACCGGCAATTGCTCCAAGCATTGCCGTGAGGATATTCAAAATACCGTTAACCGTAGATAAAATATCTTCTTGAGTGAGCACAGTGAAGTCTTTTTCGCCTTTGTGATTAGCCAAAACTACTTTTTTCACCGCGTCTTTTGCAGAGTTAACCTCGGGGGCACTTTTTGCCTGCATGGTAATACGGTAGACTTGTTTAATACCAGTTATCTCCCAACCGGTTTGGATTGGCATCATTACAATACTGTTGAGATCCGGACCGCCAAAGCTAATTGTGGAACTTGCTGTTTGTGTAACTCCAACTACAGTAAATTCTGTAGCCCGGATCTCAACTGTTTTTCCTATAGCGCTAGTTGTACCAAAAAGCTCGTTGGCAGCCTTATTACCGAGAACGATAACCCTAGCTTTGGTATTGTTATCCTCTTCTGTTGGGAAACGGCCCTGGTCAATTTTTATGTTAAGGCTTTTTTCAGCGCTTGGGGAATTAGCGAAAATAATTGCGCCCGGAACAGACTTGTCTTGAGTTTTAACTGTGCCGGAAATTAACATAATCATAGAGACATTTTCCACTTTACCTATCTTGGTTTTGATTGAATTAAAATCTTCTTCGGTCAGAGTGCCAGTGCCAACTGCAGAACTAAACCCACCGCCACCGCTAATATCACCTTGAACAACAGTAATTATATTGGAACCCAAACTTTTGATCGTCCCCTCTACCTGGCTGCGAACACTTAGGGCGATCGACAGCAAGCTCGAAATGGTCAAAATGCCGATCACAATGCCTAGAATTGAAAGAAAACTGCGAATTTTTTTGGCCAGAAGCGAGGAAACAGCCATTTTAATTGTGTCCAAGAATAATATCATTGCTCTACCTGCCCATCCTTAATACGGATAATACGGTCGGCTTTTTTAGCTAGGGCTTCGTCGTGAGTAACGACCACTACAGTTTTGCCCTTTTTATTAAAGTTAGACAGTAGCTCCACGATTTGTTCTCCGGTTTTTGAATCTAAATTGCCGGTCGGCTCGTCGGCCAAAACTATCTCGGGGTCGTTTACCAAGGCTCGTGCAATAGAAACTCTTTGCTGTTCTCCACCGGAAAGCTGAGAAGGGCGGTTTCTAAGTCGGTTTCCCAGACCAACGTTGTCTAGAAGTTCAGTAGCCCGAGCTTTGCGGTTAAATTTTTTCTTTGAATAAACTAGCGGCAAGGAAACATTGTTGAGCGAAGAAGTATTTAAAAGATTGAAGGATTGGAAGACAAAACCCACTTTTTCACTGCGGAAGTTAGCAAGCGTCTTATCAGGAGCCGTAGAGAGATCAATGCTATCAACCTCAATTTTTCCCTGACTGGGTCGATCCAACCCACCAATTAAATGCATTAAGGTGGACTTACCGCTGCCGGAAGGTCCTAAGATGCTGACGAACTCGCCAGTTTTAATTTCCAGAGAAACCCTGTTGAGAGCCAAAAATTTAGTTTCACCACTTTTGTATTCTTTAGTAACACCTTCGATTTTAATCATGAAGAAACATTCTAGCTACTTAGTCTGGAGAATTCAAGCAAAAAAAAGAGCCAAGGATTGTGCTTCTTGGCTCTTGGTGGTCTCTCTACTAGATAAACGTAATTGGGTTGATGAAGCCCGCTAGTGCCTTGATCGCAGCTGCGCCTGAGGAAACTCGCCAGAGTGCGTTTACTACTGAGCCGGCAACGCTAAGTCGGAAAACCTTTTTTTCGGAGTAACCCGCCCGATTGAGCAAGTGGTGAGAAGTGGAAACACCAAAGTGGACGAGTCCAACACTCAACGCTGCCCAACGGACTATCTTTTTCCACCAAACGTTTGGTTTCTCGATAATGTTCCCAACCAGTCTGGTGAAGATCGTGGCCTGAAACCCTGCCAGCAGAAACTTCAGTACGTAAAGCGTCAGTCCACAGACCCAGCCGACAATGAGTGTGCCTTTCGTCGATCTTAGTTTTAGGGTCTTGTGACCCAGGACGTCGGGTAGATAATCCTGCCTTCTTAGGTTGTTGTAGACCGGTGCGCCTACTAACGCTAACAGGGCTCCGACTACGATTGCGAACCAGACCGAGACAAAGACCGCAGCGACCAGAAGAATTCCGGTGACTACGTAGGACTGCAGCTCCCAGAGCGTTAGCGGGCCTACATGATCCCAAGGAACCCTATCTTTGAAAGGAACTTTGTCTTTGAGCCGGATCGCTGCTTCTCGAGCGTAAACAAGGATTTCTCTTTCCCAGTAGTAATAGAATAATTGAGGAAAGAGACCGACTTCCCGAGCTAGGTTTTCCATCACTCTCTCCCCTCGTTTATTTTCCTATCTTGATTGTATGCTTAACTTAAGTAGAAATTCAAGGGATTGTTTAGGAAGAAAAGAAGCGGGAGTTTTTAATTCCCATCGCGAAGAGGAAGATTGGTAGTACCAACTATCATGTGTTAAATCTACCCAAAAATTAGGCGAAAAGCAACTAGGAAGAAAGGATTTTGATACGGTAGCCTTTTTTGACTTGGGCGATAAATTTGGGAATTTCGGCGGCAAACTCTGGGTTTAACTCAGAGAGTTTCTTTATGCTGTTTTTAGTTTTGATCGGTGGGTCAATATAGCGAACCTTGCCGCGAGTATCAAAATCGTAATCAGTCTCATTAAACTCAATTTTTAAATTTGGCGTCATTAGATCTAAATATTTTTGAATATCCTTATTTTTGGCAGCGCGCAGTTTTTCTAAAAATTCTTCGTCAGTTAAAAATAAATCCTCCTCTACTAAGATTTTTTGAGCAAAAGCAATTCTAACCATCTCCCCAAAAAGCTCGTAAGTGGTTAAGTCCATTGGAGATGCCCAAGAAGTTAGGCACTGGTTCATGTATTTGTGGGCATACATTAAAGCAACTTCCTGATCTGTCATAACAAACTGATTGTCGAGCACAGTGAGGACTTTAAAAATTTGGTCAATTTGCTCTCTAGTAATCACGCTGTCGCGGACCATATCACGCAAAGAATAATCAATCCGGTCAGCACAAAGAGCGGGTAGCTCTTGTTCAAGCAACGAAAAGTTGTGTTCATCAACTATTCTTTCAGGATTAAAATCGTACTTTTCCAAAATCTTGGGGATGTCCGAAGCAAAAATAATTTTTCGCAAAAACTTTTCGTGGTAGCCTTGTGTGTGGCCTTGGCGAAAAATAAAATCAGCTGAGTGGGAAAAAGCCGTATGGGGTACGTCGTGCAGGAGCCCGGCAATTTGCTCTTCTAAACATGCTCCGTATTTTTTCAAAAGTAACATCACTCCAACACAGTGATCCCAGCGGGTGACTCTCTTGTGAGTTAAGACGAGTTGTGTACCAGCCTGGTTGACCTTTTTAATTCGTTGCAAAGGGCTAGTTTCCAAAAGTTCCAAAATCACCGGTTCGGTTATTTCAACCGTACCGTAGACTTTATCGTTAATTTCCATGCATGGGTAGTTTAACAAAAAATAGTCAAAAAAATCCCGTCGAATTTTAATCAACGGGATGGTGTGCCTTTACGTTTTAATCAATCCACAAGATAGCCTCCGCCATGATTAGAAGCGCGAAGCCTAGGATTGCAGTTAGGCCGATTAGTGTTGCTTCTCCGTCACCGATTTCTGAAGTGAGTAGCACGCGCTGCTCCTTTCTACGGCAGATAGTCAAACGGATTGACGGGCACGCCGTTATGATGGACCTCGAAATGCAAGTGAGGGCCGGTAGAGTAGCCGCTTCGACCGGCAATGGCGATGACCTCTCCCTGCTTCACCTCTTGACCATCCACCACGAGGATTTTTCCCAAGTGGGCGTAGAGAGTTTGAAAGTCGTTCTGGTGATCAATAACTAGATAGTTTCCGAGAGAGCAGCAAGGGTTGCCGCCAGTATAGGTTACCACCCCGGAAGCTGGCGCTCTTACTATTTTGTCTTCCTCTGTCTTTGCCCAGTAGAGATCAATGTCAATACCGATTGGGTGGCCCGGCCCCATAAACGATGAGATGGGTCCACAGATGGGCCAGATAAAAAGCTTGTTTGGGGCAGTGACTAGTCTTGTGTCGCACTCCCCGACTGGACTATCGATTACCGGAGCAGCCAAGCTGCTTGCCACAGTAGGTAGTAGACTCACTGCAAGCTGTGGCGTAACAGTAGTTATGGTCCTCCACTGCAACCCGACTACTACCCAGAGGCAAAACGTCAAGATTACTCCGTGCGTTGCGTAACGTCTGAGGCGGGGTTCCCAGAACAAAGTTCCCTCCTTCCTTGATGATGCTTCTATTTTACTTTACAGTTTCAACCTTGTCGCCGATCTTGACTTTGTTTTTCTCTACAAAGCCAGCAGTTACTTCCAGAACTTTATTTACTGGTTGAGGTGAGGTGAAAGCTGGAATTGTTTCAGAGGGAGTCGGTGCGTTTTCCTCAATGCCGACTATTTTACCCTCATCAATCCAAATAATATCCAGTGGGAACTTCATGTCTTTCATCCAAAAACTCTTGACCGCTCTTTCCGGAAAATTAAAAAGCATGCCAGCGTTACTAGCTAAAAAATCACGATTCGACAAGCCTTTTTCAACCTCTTCTTGGCTCTCAACGATCTCTACCAAAATTGACTGAGAGCCGATTTTTACTTTGGCTTCTGGTTTTATACCCAGATCTTGGTTAGGTTTTTGCGAGACGATAAGCAGGAAAATTGCTAGGCCAACTAGCGATAGTACAAGTTTAAGAAAAGCTGTTCGGATCATGGGCAACTATCGTAGCGGAAAGATTGACAAGTTTGCAAGCTACCTTTAAGGTCTAGTTAAGATGCGTGAAAAGCTTTTCTACCCGCTCACCTTCCTAGTAATTGTTTTGGGCGTTTTCCTTTTGGTTCAAGGTGTTAACGACAATAAATCTGATGGGAAGAAAGATGAATCCAAGACAAGTGTTGGTGGTAGTCAAGAGGCGGAGAGTTCTCAAGAAACTGCCACTAGCCAAGAAGATTTGTTTTTGGTAACCAAAGTAGTTGATGGCGACACTATTGAAATTGAGGGAGGGAAAAGAGTCCGCTACATCGGTATCGATACTCCCGAAACAGTTGATCCGCGTGAAGAAGTTCAGTGTTTCGGTAAGGAAGCTAGCGAGAAAAATAAACAGCTGGTAGAAAACAAAAAAGTGAAGTTGGAAAAAGATGTTTCCGAGTTTGATCAGTACAGCCGTTTGTTGCGTTATATTTACGTTGGCAATACTTTTGTTAATGAACTGTTAGTCAAAGAAGGTTTTGCTAGAGCTTCTTCTTACCCGCCAGATGTTAAATATCAAGATAAACTCTCTGCTGCCGAACAGTTTGCGCGGGAAAATAATAAAGGGTTATGGTCAGCCTGCGGTAGTAGTTTAGGTGTGCAATCAAGCGAAAGTTATCGCCTCTCCCCTCTCTCGGGAAGTTCAGGTTGCAACATTAAGGGCAACATTTCTGTAAGTACTGGAGAGAAAATTTACCATATGCCTGGTCAACGGAAGTATAACGATACTGTAGTCAACGAAGAGAAAGGCGAGCGTTGGTTCTGTTCAGAAGAAGAGGCCAAAGCTGCCGGTTGGCGCAAGTCTAAAGTTTGAGTAAAGAGAAAGCTGGCTAAATCAGAGTTTGAGTTAGCCAGCTAGCAAGTTTTGGTTGCCCAAGGTGGATGAGACTAGCTGTGCTTGTGGGACGGGGCTCCCCAGCTACTCTCGTTGGAGGGATGTCCAACCAGAACTTTGGGGATTGGCTGATCCGCCTTGGGCCTAATCTTCTCTTCTGTTAACGAATGAACGCTATCCGCAGCGCAACGCATACCAAAGCTATGCCGACAGCTGCGAACGCTATGTTCGACCCAGATAGTATTGACAGTACTTCCATCTCACTCCTTTTACGTCATACGCTTTTACTTGAGTGCTAGTCTAGCAAAGTTTTCTAAGAAAATCCAGTTTGATACTGTTTGTCCGAGTTGACTTTTTCGCCTTTTCTTCGGATAGTTTAAGTATGCCCCGCGCTTCTTGGATGCATTTGGATCTTGACTGTTTCTTCGCTGCAGTGGAAATTAAGCTTAACCCGAGCTTATTGGGTAAAACAGTCTTGGTTGGCCGAGTTAATCCGCAAGGCAAGTCTGTTCCTCGAGGAGTGGTCGCCACCGCTTCATACGAGGCCAGGATTTTTGGTTGCAAGTCAGGTATGCCACTTTACCAAGCCTTGAAACTTTGTCCGAGCGCGATTGTAATCGGTGGCCATTACGAGGAGTACATTAAAGCCTCAGACCAAGTTTTCCAAATTGCCGCACGATGGGCCCCAAAAGTAGAAAGAGTTTCAATTGATGAGGCTTTTTTGGATTTTTCTAGTACTGAAGTTATTTATCCGGATTTAACTAAAATTGCCCAAAAAATCCGTGCCGAAGTTAAAAAAGAAGTTGGTATTACTGCCTCAATTGGTTTAGCATCTACTAAAGTTTGTGCTAAAGTAGCCAGTGATTTTAACAAACCGGATGGTTTTTGTTACGTTCCGGCTGGAAGCGAGAGAAAATTTCTTGCTCCCCTACCCCTGCGCGATTTACCAGGTATCGGTGCGAAAACCGAAGTTTATTTCAAACAGTTGGGTCTAGGAACGGTTGGTGACCTGGCACGATTATCTCACGAGAAAATAGAGAGTTTAGGCCAATTTCCTTTGGGTTTGTGGAACGCGGCCAATGGGCGGGATAACATTTGGTTTGTCCCAAGAGTTACCGCAAAATCCGTTTCTCGGAGTGAAACTTTTTACACTGATCGAGGTGATGAGAATTTCATATTAGCAATGCTAAGAAAATTAGCCGAAAGTTCTGGTGAGGAAATGCGTGTTGAGGGTTACAGCGGCCGTTGTGTGCACGTGGTAATCCGCTATAAGGACTTTCGTATGGTTGGTCGCCAACGGGTTCTGCCTTATTTTACTTCGTCAACTAAGGAGATTTACGATTTGGGTGAAACTTTGCTGAAAGAACTTTGGGACAGGCGAACTCCGCTTCGTTTGGTTGGTATCGAGATATCGCAGTTTGGTGAAAGTTCTCAACTTTCTTTATTTGACGCTCCTAGAGAAAAGCGTTTGGGTTTAGAAAAAAGAATTGACAATCTGCGGGCTCGGTTTGGGAAAGATGCGGTAGTTCCAGCAATAATGTTGAACTTACAACCAGAAAGAACCGGCCAACATTTAGCGATTTGGGGTAAAAGAAAATAGATACGCCGGGTGTACTTGCAAGTCTTGCGACGAGCTTTCTACCCGGCGTGGCGACCCGTCTACCTCGATCTATATCGGGGCGAATCCGGATCGTGTGTGTGGCCCTACCCAACCTCTCGAGAGTGGTGGGCGTCCCATGGGGACTTTCGGACCAGCGCTTTAATACTTGGAGTATGGTGGAAGACTCTCGCTTTCTCGCCGCGTATGGGCCCGAGGGCCATGCGATACGCCAACTTTGGCTCGCAATCTCCGACCAGCTCCAAGTTTGTTTCCAGCAGCCGCTCACCCTTTCCCTCAGGCCTCAGTAGGCCAATTTTGGGTATCCGATTACGAAGAGAGGCCTCTCTCCGTGAACGAACGACGATCAGATCTGGTTGGCGTATCCCGACCGTCTCAAAAAATCACTACTGGCCCCTGCGCAGAGGAATTTGGTGGCAAATATTTGTAATCAAATTTCTCCACACAGAGGTTTCTCTACTCCAATTTTCAAAGAAAGGATTTTATTATATCACAAAAGCAAAGACTGTCAAGACTATGGGTTTGTACTAAACTTCTTTTTCGGCGCCGGAAAGGACTTGGCTTTGGATTTTTTGCCACCATTTATAATCTAAAGATTTTAGATTGCGCAGTTCTTTTTTGTAGATTTCTGAAAAATATCCATTGCCTGCTTCGATTTCCTCAAAACATTTAGAAATAAGGGAAAGGCTGTCGGCGACCTTCACAACTTGAGATTCAATTGTTGCGCGCTTTTGCTCTTCGTGCCAAAGATCAATAAATTCACTGACAGTTTTTGGATCCAAACCCTCAAACATCATCTCAATAGTTTCCTCATTAACTTCCCGGATAGCGCCGGCAACTTTTTCGTTGAAATGCTTGAAAGGATTGAGAATATCACCGGAAAAACCCTCCTCAGCGTCGTGGATCAGGGCCATGGAGACTGCTTTTTCCTGGTCAACTTTGATTTTTTTCTCCCGCAATAAAGAACATAGAAGTTGGGTGAAGTGAGCTACGTAAAAAGAGTGTTCGGCCACGCTTTCTGGAAAGTGCTGGGGGCGGTTGTTGAAGCGCTTAACATGCGCCAAGCTTCTATTTAAGGTGTAGTCAAAAAATTTCGCCATAGGGCTTTTTAGTCTAGCAGGCCTATGCCCTATTTGCAAAACTGGATTTTGCAGGGTAAAATAGCCCTCAAAGAAAAAGGATGGAGGAAGAAATTGCCCAAAAGGAGAGCAGATCTTCAGGTCGTTGCCCACCGGATAGACGCGGCCATAAGATCTGGGAGAGTGGCCGCCCTGCCAATTTACCCTCTCAACTCCGATTGGAGAGGTCCTGGCAGATCACCGACAGTAGTCCTCTTGCTTGAGAGCTTGAGGATACGGCTACCCCCGGTTTACCAAGATGGCCCGCGACGGTTTCGGGCTAAGTTCGAAAGGAGTTGGGATAATCGTACTACCATTCCCAGAGCGGTTCTAAACAGCCGTTTCTTGTCAGTTGGAGCTTCGTCGCCTGATTACCTTTGGTTGAGAGCTGCCAGCCTTGAACAAAGAAGAGAGGTTGGTGTCTTTACAGCAGCTGGAGGTCTGAAACGGCGGATCTACGAAGTAGTGGACGATCTGTCTCACAGTCTGCGCCAGGTGGTTCACGTCCAAAGTCAGTACGAAAGAGAGATACGCTATCTCTCGGGCCTGCGGGTTCGTATGCAGGATCGGCTGCGCCAAGAAAGAGCTGGTATTGTCCAGCTGACTCTTCAGGAACGGGAAACGATTCGTCTCACTTTATTGGAAGCAGACAAAAGGTTAGCTGAAATAGACCACATTTTGGAAGACAGATCTGACCGAGGGTTTAGGTTGCAGTACTACTCTCGCCTCAGCAGTGTTCAGCTCTTTGAAATGGCTGAGAGTCTGGCGAACTTTCACGCTAGTGTGAGTCGGATGGCTAACCCAAACATGGAAGCTGTGCGCACTTACCTGACTGGTTTCGCCGACGACCTCTCTCTCTTCTCTAGTAGAGAGGTGCGGTTCTCTCTGATGAAAGCAGTGAGAACTCTTCGTCACATCGTGAGAGATCAGCTGGACAAGGAAAATCTTCTGCGGCTTCTTGACCGCGCTGTAGAAGACGTGAAATCTGGGGCAGTTTCACTGAGCCATTGGGCTGACAGTCTAACTGAGGAAGAAAGACTCTTGGCCCTTGCCTAACTACTTAACCGAAGATTCAACCTCTGGATCTTCGGTTTTCTTTGCCTCAAGTTATACTACTATGAGATTGACTTTTGAGTTCAAATGTGGTATAGTATAAGGAACTAAGAAAGGAGCTAACAGTTGAACTCTCAGTCCCGCCCAAAGACAGTTCAACCTACTCCCAGAAGCATCTGCCCATTCTGCCAGCTGGAACTCAGCAGAAAAGATCTGTCTGGCCTGCAGATTGGCAAGTGCGAAAGGTGCCACAGGTCTTACACAAAGGAGAGTTGGGACGAAGCAAGTGCTATAGTTCAGGCCGCCAGAGAGTCTACCGTAAGGTAAACTCAATGGCGGCCACTTCTTTGCTTATTTCACGTCGCACAATATTTGCCTTCCACCCTCTTTTAGATTAAAATTGAATTATGTCTACACTGTCCAAACTTATCACTGATTTTCTCGAGCATCTTGAAGTTGAAAAAAACGCTTCGCAACTGACTATCCGCAATTACGACCACTACCTCAAACGCTTTTTAGGGTTTGCCGGCGATATCAACCCTAAAGATATTAATCAAGAATTAGTGCGCAAGTACCGTGTTTTTCTGGCTCGTTGGGTGGACGAACAAACCGGCAAACCTCTGAAAAAAGTTACCCAGAATTACTTTGTTATCGCTTTGCGGGCTTTTCTGCGCTATCTAGCTAAAAATGATGTTAAAACACTAGCGGCGGAAAAAATTGAGCTTGGTGACCAAGACCCCAGACCGATTAAAGTGCTTGATACAGAACAGTTGCAAAGGTTACTGGCTGCTCCGGATATTTCCACCCCTGAAGGCTTGAGGGATAAAGCTATTCTAGAAACCCTCTTCTCCACTGGTTTGCGGGTGAGCGAACTGCAAAAATTAAACCGCGATAAAATTAATTTATCCCGTCTTGAGTTTGGGATTGTGGGTAAAGGTGGTAAGGAGAGAGTGGTTTTTATTTCCGATAGCGCGGCAAATTGGATTGACCGTTATTTGAGAACCCGCGCCGATCGCTACAACCCTCTTTTCATTCGTTACTCACAAGGTGAGGATCCAACAAGAGGTGGAGAAAAAATGAGGTTGTCAGTACGTTCTATTGAACGGATTTTGGAAAAATATGTGCGCAAGGCACAATTACCCATCAAAGCTTCCCCTCACACTTTACGTCATTCCTTTGCTACTGACCTTTTAATCAACGGGGCCGACATCCGGTCGGTGCAGGAAATGTTGGGGCATGCCAACATCTCGACAACTCAAATCTATACCCACATTACTAACCGCCATCTCAAAGACGTCCACCGCGCCTTTCACTCTGGTAATAAGGAAGAATTATAATTCTTCCTTGCGTCGAAGACGATGTAAAGAGGAGTTGTAATTCCTCTTTCATCGCAAGCGAAGTAAAGAAGATCTCTAAAAATTGCCTTTTAAGGTGAATTTTGGTAGCCTTACGCCACATGTTAGAAAAAGTTGATCCTAAAGTCGCCCAGATTATTAAAAAAGAAGAGGTGCGTCAAGAGCGTGTTATTAATTTAATTGCTTCGGAAAACTATACTTCAAAGGCAGTTCGGGAGGCTTTGGGGTCAGTTTTTACTAATAAGTACTCTGAAGGTTACCCTCTCAAGCGTTATTACGGTGGTAACGAGTTTGTTGATGAGGTTGAGACCTTAGCGCAGGAACGTGCTAAAAAACTTTTTGGGGTCAATTTTGCTAACGTCCAAGGCTACTCTGGCTCCCCTGCCAATCTAGCTATTTACTTTGCTCTTGCAGAGGTTGGTGACACCATCATGGGTCTTTCACTACCCTCAGGTGGACATTTAACCCACGGTTGGGGCGTTAACTTTTCCGGCAAATATTATAAAAGTGTTCAATACACGGTAAACGCTGAAACTGAACTGATTGATTTCGACAACATGTTAAGCTTGGCTAAAGAACATAAGCCGAAACTCATCTGGGCAGGAGCTACTGCCTACAGCCGAGTTTTTGACTGGAAGCGTTTCCGTGAAGTTTGTGATGAGGTAGGCGCGTATCTAATTGCCGATGTTTCTCATATTGCTGGTTTGATTGTTGCCGGTGTTCATCCTTCTCCGGTTGGTATCGCGGATGTAATTATGACCACTACCCACAAAACTTTACGTGGGCCTCGAGGGGCGCTGATTTTAACTAACGACGAGGAGTTAGCTACCAAAATTGATAAAGCGGTCTTCCCAGGTTTGCAAGGCGGCCCGCACAATAACACCACTGCCGCGATTGCAGTTTGTTTGCAAGAAGCTTCCACGGCCGAATTTAAAGCTTATGGGAAGCAGGTTGTGGAAAACGCCAAAACCTTAGCTTCTGTGTTATTAAATCAAGGTTTTCGCCTGGTTTCTGGTGGGACCGATAACCACATGCTTTTAATCGATTTTGGAGAAGGCGGTCTAACTGGTAAAGAAGCGGAAAGTATTTTGGAGACGGTGGGGATAATCGTCAACCGTAATACTGTCCCCGGCGAGACACGTAAACCCTTTGTAACTAGCGGAATTCGTTTGGGAACGCCAGCAGTAACCACCCGAGGCTTTAGTAAACAAGAAATGCAAACTGTCGCCGAAATGATCGCCTCAGTCTTGAAAAATCCAAGTGACAGCGAAATTGCTCGCAAAACTCTCTCCCTAGTAAAAGGTCTTACTGAGAAATTTCCTTTGCCACCTTAAATTCTTTTGTGTTAAATTATTAAGTAGACAATGTCGCCTGCTCCAAAATCTTCTGGTTTCCACTTCAACCTTAAATGGAAAATTCTGGTTATTTACTTGGGCCTTAGTGCCTTACTTTTAATCTTCATCAACGTCCTTTGGCTCTTTTTAGTTACTCCTCTCCTACAGGATACGACTGTCTCCAGAGAAGTACGTGTTCAGCTCCAAGCCTTTGCCCTAGTGATTTCTGTGGTTGGCTTGATCCTTTCTGTTTTAGTAAATTTGTGGTTGTCAAGATTTGTCACTAGCTGGATTTCGACTCTGCAGAGAGGAGCAGAGACTCTTGCTTCGGGAAAGCTATCCCACCGGATTGAGGTTGTTTCCAACGATGAGGTTGGACAACTCTCAAGAGCCTTCAACTCGATGGCGGAAAGTCTTCAAAGGCGTTCTGAGGAGATTGAGAGAGCTAAAATTCTGGCCGAGGGGCAAAAAAATCAAATCAACAGCATGCTTAAATCAATCGCTGATGGGGTGATTGCTTTAGATTTTCAAGGAAGAATACTTAAAGTTAATCCTGCCTCAGAAACTATGTTTGGCTGGGAAGAAAATAAGGTTTTAGGCAGAGAGCTCGACGAAGTCTTGAAGATAAGTGATGGTAGCGAAAAGATTGGATTTAGGCAGCTACTTCCGAACAAACCCTTGGAAGAAGATGTTGTTGTTACTCAAAGAAAAAGTTTGAAGGCTGAAGGCCATCAAGGCAAAACAGTTTTCGTTGACTTAGTTTCCTCAGCGATTAAGGAAGGAAGACAACTAGGTTTAGGGGCAATCATTACCCTAACTGATGTGACTCGCGAGAAGGAGTTTGAGGAAATGAAGCTTGACTTTGTTTCCATGGCAGCTCACGAGCTGAGAACCCCTTTAACTTCAGTCCGCGGTTATTTATCCGTGCTACTGGAGGAACTACGTAAGAAGCTTTCTCCGGAACAGTTTTCTTTTCTCGACAAAGCCTTTATTTCCAGCACGCAGTTAGCGGCCTTAGTAGAAAACCTGCTCAGTGTTTCCCGTATCGAAAGAGGTGCACTAGAGATTCAAACCCAAGCTACTGATTGGCAACCTTTGGTTGAAGAAGCCTACAATAACTTTCTCCCTCAGGCTAAAGAAAGAAAGGTTAGTCTAGTTGTAGTTAAACCGGAAAAGAAACTGCCAAAGGTAAGTATTGATAAGTTTAGAATTAGTGAGGTGGTCTCAAATTTAGTTGGTAATGCTCTTAACTATACTCCAGAGGGTGGTAGGGTTGAGATTAGTATGGAAGAAACACCAGAGGAAGTGATCACCCACATTAAGGATAATGGTCAGGGCATACCGCAGAACGCTTTACCTAAGCTTTTCACCAAATTTTTTAGAGTCTCTGGGGTTTTGGAACAAGGTTCAAAAGGCACAGGTTTAGGACTTTATATTTCCAAAGCGATTGTGGACATGCACAAAGGGAAGATTTGGGTTGAGTCCGAACTTGGCAAAGGTAGTATTTTTAGTTTCAGTGTGCCAGTAGCGAAAAACTCCCTTTTGCGTAAAGTTAAGATTATGTCCCCAGGCAAAAAGTTTTTTATACGTAAAGGAAAAACTAGTTAACCTTTTCTCTCTTAACCTCTTTCTTAATAGTGGTGACGGCGGAGACTACATCTTCCTTGTTACTTAAGCGAACCAATATTACGCCTTGGGTTTGGCGCGTTAAGAGTGGCACGTCTTTAATCGGTAACTTGATAACTTGGCCATTTTTTGAAGTTATCACTACGTCTTGATCATCTTTTTCGATAACCTTGGCAGCCATTACTTTACCGTTACGACTAGTGACTTCAGCAGCTTTAACACCACTACCGGCCCTTCCCTGCAGAGGCCAATCAGAAACCTTACTTTTTTTACCAAAACCGCGCTCGGTGACGACCAGAAGTTCTGCATCTTTTGGAGCCTTGCTGGTGCAAATAACTTCATCTGAGGCTCTCAGTCTAATTCCCATCACTCCGGAGGTAGCCCGGCCCATCTGCCTTACCCCTTTTTCAGAAAAGCGTATGGATTGCCCAAGCCTAGTAACCAGGATTATCTCATCAACCCCGGCTGTTAAAGTGACAAAATTTAAACTGTCGCCAGCTCCTAAATTAATAGCGATAATACCGGAGCGTCTAATATTGGCAAAATCTTCTAAATTCGTTTTCTTGACAACCCCTTTCTTAGTACCCATAAAAATGTAACCTTTTTTTATTTCTTTAGGCACGTTAAACATCGAAGTAACTAGCTCCCCTTGCTCGATGTTGACGAGGTTAATTATGGCTTGGCCTTTAGAAATCCTCGAGCCTTCAGGAAGCTCATAAACCTTAATTTGAAAAACTCGTCCGCGGTTTGTAAAAAACATCATGTTGTCGTGAGTGTTGGCTAGGTACAGCCGAGAGATAGTATCCTCTTCTTTTAAAGTGGCACCGGTTACTCCTCTGCCTCCTCGCAGTTGGGTGCGGAAAATGTCAGTTGGAGCGCGCTTTATGTAGCCGGTTTCAGTAACAGTGACGATAACATTTTCAGCTGGAATTAAATCTTCTTCAGAAAAATCACCAACTGCTTGTCGGTAAACTCTGGTACGGCGGTTGTCACCGTATTTTTCTTTAAGGTCTTTCAACTCGGTCTCAATTACCCCTAAGATCTTTTTTGGCGAGCCTAGCAAATCCATAAGATGCGCGATAGTCTTGGTGACTTCTTTAAATTCATCTTCGATTTTTTGTCTTTCTAGAGCGGCAAGTCGTCTCAGCTGCATATCTAAAATCGCCTGGGCTTGAATTTCAGTCAGTTTGAACTTGCGCACTAAGTTAACTTTGGCGGCATCGGCATCTTTTGACTGCCGGATAGTTTTGATAACCGCATCAAGATGATCCAAAGCAATTTTTAAACCTTCCAAAATGTGGGCACGAGCTTGGGCTTGTTCGAGATCAAACTTAGTGCGACGGGTAACAACGTCTTGGCGGTGACGGATGTATTCAGTCAAAATTTGCTTTAGGTTAAGGGTTTGGGGTGTACCGTTAACTAAAGCGACCATATTGACGTTGAAAGCCATTTGCAAAGAAGTGTGCTTGTAAAGCTGGTTGAGTAGGTTTTTGGGTCGAGCATCTCTTTTCAACTCAATGACAATACGCATACCGGATCGATCCGACTCGTCTCTGAGGTCGCTAATTCCCTCTAACTTTTTGTCCTTAACTAACTGAGCAATTCTAGCGATTAGTTGCGATTTATTAACTTGGTAAGGTATTTCGGAGACGATAATTTTAAAGCGTCCACCACGGTCTTCCTCAATTTCTGCCTTGGCCCGCATTACTATCTTACCCTTCCCGGTTGAATAAGCGGCGATAATCTCGTTGATATTAAAGATCGCTCCTCCGGTGGGAAAATCAGGTCCCTTAATAAACTTCATTAAATCTTCTAAGGAAGAGTCAGGTTGGTTAATGAGGTGGATAATTGAGTCAGCAACTTCAATTAGATTGTGGGGTGGGATGTTGGTCGCCATGCCGACAGCAATCCCACTGCCACCAGAGAGAAGAAGGTTAGGTAGCCTTCCCGGCAAAACTTTCGGTTCGGATCGGGTGGCGTCAAAGTTGTCCACCCAATCAATAGTGTTTTTGTCAATGTCAGCCAAAAGTTCAGAGGCGATTTGGGCTAGGCGAGCCTCAGTGTAACGCATTGCTGCCGGTGGGTCACCATCGACGCTACCGAAGTTTCCTTGACCGTCAACTAACGGGTAGCGCATAGCAAAATCTTGGGCTAGCCGAACTAGAGCGTCATAGACCGGCGCATCACCGTGAGGATGATACTTACCCAAAACTTCACCGACGACCGTAGCACTTTTGCGATATTTGGCTTGATGAGTTAAGCCGATCTCATTCATGGCGTAAAGAATGCGCCGGTGGACCGGTTTCAAACCGTCTCGAACATCTGGCAAAGCGCGAGCGACAATTACGCTCATAGCGTAATCAAGGTAGGAACGCTGCATTTCCTCAACGATTTTTACATCCTTGAGTTTACCGATACTATTTTCACTTTGTTCCTCGTCTCTTTCTTGGTCGTTGGGATTTTCCATACTAGACATCTAAAGTGGCGTACTTGGCGTGGGACTGAATAAACTTCTTACGGGGTGGGACTTCTTCACCCATGAGCATGTTGAAGACTTCATCGGCTTCAGCGGCGTCTTCAACCATAACTTTCTTTAAAATTCGGTTCTTGGGGTTCATAGTTGTTTCCCAAAGCTGCCCAGGGTTCATTTCCCCAAGCCCTTTGTAGCGCTGAACATTGATGTTGATTTTTTTACCACCGACTTTTACCTCTTCGGTCTCACCTACTCCTGTGCCCGATGGCTCTTCAGTCTCCTCTTTAGTAGTAATGCCTGCCCCTTTTTTAATTGCATTAATTATTTGGTCACGCTCGGAGTCTGAATAAGCGTAATGTTCGTTTTTTCCCTGAGTAATTTTGTAAAGTGGCGGTTGAGCCATATAGAGATAGCCGCGTTCTAACACTAGCGGCATATAACGGAAAAAGAAGGTTAACAAAAGAGTGTTAATGTGTTCACCATCAACATCAGCGTCGGTCATGAGGATAATGCGGTGATAACGAATTTTGTCGATGTTAAAAGTATCTCCGATACCAGCCCCCAGGGCGATGATTAAATCCTTGATTTCCTCAAACTGGATAACTTTGTCCAGACGAGCTCTTTCAGTGTTGAGTATTTTCCCACCAAGAGGCAGAATTGCCTGGGTACGCCGGTCACGGCCTTGTTTGGCGCTTCCTCCGGCGCTCTCTCCTTCAACTATGTAAAGTTCGGAAAAAGCAGGATCTTTTTCCTGACAGTCAGCCAGTTTCCCTGGCAAGGTCATGCCTTCCAAAGCACCTTTGCGGATGACTGCATCTTTAGCTGCTTTAGCGGCAAGTCGAGCACGAGACGCCAAAACTACTTTTTCAAGGATAGCACGAGCATCAGAAGGGTTTTCTTCAAAGTAAGTTTCTAGACCTTCTTTGACCACCCCAGCTACAATTGGAGCAACTTCAGCGTTCCCCAGCTTAGTTTTAGTCTGACCCTCAAATTCAACTTGGTCAGAGTTCATCTTGATGGCAACGACCGCAGTTAGACCTTCTCGAGCATCATCCCCAGTCAAACCCTCCTCACCAGTTTTTACACCACCAACTTTTTTGGCGTAATCATTAATTGAACGGGTTAGAGCAGTCCGAAAACCGGTTAAATGGGTACCACCTTCAACAGTGTTAATGACGTTGGCAAAAGACTCCACTGCTTCGCTGAAGGAATCGTTATATTGTAAAGAAACTTCCACCCCTACCCCCTCAGTGTCCTTGCGTACTGTTATTGGATTGTGGAGAGTAATTTTATTTTTGTTTAAGTGTTTAACCAAAGAGGTAATCCCACCTTCGAAATAGAAATGTCTTTCCAAGACATTCCTGCGCTGCTCTGCATCTAAGAAGTTCCTTTCTAAACCGTTTCTCTCATCATAGAGGTGGAAAGATAGTCCAGCTACAAGGTAAGCTCTTTCACGAATTTGCTTTTCCAGGCTCTTAAAATCAATCTCAATAGTTGAAAACACTTGTTTGTCAGCTAAGAAATTAGACAGGGTGCCAGCTCTAACTTTTCCCCAGATCTCACCGACCTTGCCAGTTGCCCTGATCTCTTTAAGAATTTCAACTGCTCCCAAAGCCTTACCGCGTTTGTAGGTTTGATAAAAGATTTTGCTTTCTCTTTTAACCTCAACGCTCATTTGTTCACTTAAAGCGTTGACGACAGAAGCGCCCACCCCGTGTAATCCACCGGAGACTTTATAACCCCTTCCCCCGAACTTACCGCCAGCGTGTAAGTAGGTCATAGCAACTTCAAGGGCCGATTTTTTGGCAGTTGGGTGCATTTCAGTGGGAATTCCCCGGCCGTCATCAATAACTGTAACCGAATTGTCTTTGTGCAAGAAAACCCAGATATTTTTGGCAAACCCGGCTAGAGCCTCGTCAACTGAATTGTCAACGATTTCAGTAACTAGATGATGAAGACCACGTTGGTCAGTACTACCAACGTACATACCCGGGCGTTTTCTTACTGGTTCTAGGCCTTCAAGGACTTGAATGTCTTTAGCGGAATATTCATTCATGGCGCGAGATCTGAACTATTCTAGCAGGTTAGCTACCTTTCTTGCAAGCAAAAAATGCAAGTTTTTCTTAACCTTTTGATGGTAACTCTAGGGCGAGGGTTATGGCTAGAAGTTTTTTGTTGAGAGAAAATTTTTGACCTTTTCTTAATTTTATGATTAGATGTAAATAACTGGCAAGCCATTTAAGGTTTGGATTAAGGTTTTTGCCTCCAAGCAAACCCTCGTTAAGAAAAGTGCCCCAACCACTAATATAGGTTGTTAAGTCAACTTTTTCCAGATAATCGATCTGACTGCCTAAGCTCTCTTCTAGAAAGGCGCTAGCGGAAAAATTCTTTTCAGAGTCTTCTCTCGCATCTACCCTTACTTCAAAACACCGAGAAACTACGGTTGGTAGTAAGTTGTCTTTGGTTTGGGTGCAAAGAATGATTTGTGAGTGGGTAGGAGGCTCTTCCAAAACTTTAAGAAGTGCGTTTTGAGCTTCCTGAGTGAGATTATCCGCTTCGTGAACAAGGATAGTTATCAGGTTGCCTTCAAAGGGTTGTCGGCTAAGAGCTTGCAAAACTTGCCTGACCCCCTCGATACCACGTTGCTCCTTAGCGTCAACTTCTAAGATATCAAATTTGCTAGATTGACTGTTAGCCTTCTGGCGCGCCCACTCTTCACGGGCCTTTTGAGTTGAGCCGGTAACTAACAGGGAACTGTTTTCCATAATAATAGCTTGCCGCTTAACAAGCGCCCAATAGAAGAATTTCTAAAGTTGTTCTTCTTGCTACGTTGACATTATTACAAATTCAAGACTACAATAAAATAGTCAAACTATCAGTTTTGGGTAATTTAAGAGGCCGGAACTTTAGTATGACTAAACTTGCCCAATGGAAGTAACTAATAAAAGCATCGAAGATATTCTTTTTGAACAAAAGAAGATCACTGCTGAAAACCGTTCCCTTGTAAAACTAGAGTCAATAAACACCGGCAAAAGCCCCGAAGATGTTGTGCGTGAGCACAACTTTGTTTCCCCAGAAGATTTAGTAGCTGCCCGCGGTGAGTTGATCGGAATTGCCTATTACGACCCAAACTCTAAACCCATCTCCAGCGAAGTCCTCTCCTTAGTGCCGGAACCTGCTGCCCGCCGCTACATTTTAATCCCCTTTGATCTTTCCGGTGACGGAGTTTTATCAGTGGTGATGGTTGATCCTTTGGATTTGCAAGTAATTGAGTTTATTGAGCGTAAGAGTGGCAAGAGAGTCAAACCTTACATTTCAACTCCTAGCTTAATTAATCAGGCCATTGCGGACCAATACTCTCAAAGCTTAACTAGCACAGTTTCCGCAGCAGTGGAAGAATCCTCAACTGTAGAAGTCAAAGAAGAGTTGAAGGATTTGAATAAAGTTGAGGAGGTTATCAAAGAGGCTCCGGTTGCTAAGATTGTTTCGACCCTGCTTGAATACGCAATGAAAGGTAGAGCTTCTGATATTCACATTGAGCCCATGGAAGAAAAGACTAGAGTTCGTTACCGCATCGATGGTATTTTACAGGAAAGAGTAATTTTGCCCAAGAAAGTTCATGAGGCGCTAACTTCCCGTATTAAAATCCTCTCCAACTTAAAAATTGATGAAAAACGCATTCCCCAAGACGGACGTTTTTCTTTTAAAATTAACGATCAAGCAGTTGACTTGCGTATTTCAACCCTGCCAACTGTTCACGGAGAAAAAATCGTCATGCGTCTTTTGCCCAAGGCCGGAAGTGCCCCAACCTTGGATCAACTTGGTTTGCGAGGCATGGGTTTAAAAATTTTTGAAGATAATATTATCCGTCCCAACGGCATTATCTTGATTACTGGGCCAACTGGAAGCGGTAAAACAACAACTTTGTTTGCTGCCCTTTCGAAAATTAACTCAGATAAAGTGAATATTGTGACTTTGGAAGACCCGGTTGAGTACCAAATTCCGGGTGTCAACCAAGTCCAGATTAACCCGGTCGCAGGACTAACTTTTGCCAGTGGCTTGCGCAGTTTCTTGCGTCAAGACCCAAACATTATTATGGTTGGTGAGATCCGTGACTCGGAAACAGCTGGTTTAGCTATTCAGGCAGCCCTGACCGGACATTTGGTTTTTTCCACTCTTCACACCAGTTCTTCAGCTGGAGCCTTACCCCGACTGCTTGACATGGGCGCCGAGACTTTTTTGCTGGCCAGCTCTATGAACGCCATTGGCGCTCAACGGGTGGTAAGACAAAATTGCACTGACTGTAAAGAAGCTTTCGATCCACCGGCAGCGATTGTTGACAATATTAAGGAGGTTTTAGGAAACTTGGCTGCTATCGCAGCCTCCAAGAAACTTTCTCCTGATGAAACTAAAGACTTAGAGGAAGTTTCTGGACATAAAAAAATTGTACTTTACAAAGGTAAGGGTTGTAATAAGTGTGGGGATTCGGGTTATAAAGGACGGATTGGTATTTTTGAAGTTTTGAACATTACTGAAAAAATCGGCAAGTTAATTTTGGAAAGGGCACCAAGTACTGATATTGAAAAAACTGCCATTGCCGATGGTATGGTTACTATGAAGCAGGATGGTTATCTCAAGGCTCTTGAAGGAATAACTACTATCGAAGAAGTTTTACGGGTTGCACAAGATGCTTAAAGACAGGAGGTTTGAGTGGAAATACAAGAACTTTTAGAAGAAGCCCTAAAAAGGGGTGCTAGTGATATTCATTTGATGGTTGGAGTTTATCCGACTCTTAGAATCAACGGAAATTTAGTACCGATAACAAAGTCCTCTACCCCGACTCCGGAGAATATTGAAAAACTTGTTCTTGCTCTTACTTCCCCAGAGCAAAAAGAGCTTCTTCTTACTAACAAAGAAATTGATTTTTCCTTTGCTTTGGGTGAGCTAGCTCGCTTTAGGGTTAACGCTTTTTACCAAAAAGGATACTTATCAGCTGCCCTACGTTTGATACCTTCCAAAATTCCTAGTCTGGAAGAATTACACTTACCTAAAGTGTTAGGAAATTTTTCAAAACTGCGCCAAGGCCTCATCCTCCTAACTGGGCCAACTGGCCACGGAAAATCCACTACCATTGCTTCAATCATTAACGAAATCAACGAAACCCGCGGTGTTCACGTCGTGACAGTTGAAGACCCGATTGAGTATGTTTACCCCTCTCGTAAAGCCTTAATTGCTCAGAGAGAGATGCACCTGGATACTCACAGCTGGGAAATTTCTTTGCGAAGTGTTTTACGTGAAGATCCTGACGTTGTCCTTATCGGTGAAATGCGCGATTACGAAACGATTGAGTCGGTTTTGACCATCGCCGAAACTGGACACTTGGTTTTTGCCACCCTCCACACTAATTCTGCTTCACAATCAGTAGACCGGGTAGTAAGCGTTTTTCCGGAAAACCAACAGGAGCAAGTGCGTCTACAACTCTCTAACGTGCTTGAGGCGATTATCTCTCAGCGTTTGATACCGGGATTGCAAGCCGGACGCTATCCAGCTACAGAGATTTTATTGGCCACCGGGGCGGTTCGTAACGTGATCCGTGAGGGTAAGACCCATCTGCTGGATAACATCATTCAAACTTCCTCAAACGTAGGTATGAACACCTTGGAAAACAGTTTAGCAAAATTAGTCAAAGAAGGAAAAGTTAGTTTGGATGTTGCTCTTAGTTACAGCTTGAAGTCAGAAGACCTACTTCGTGAGGTCAAAAGAGGCGGAACGGAGAAATAAATTAAAAATCCAAAGTTTTCAGAAGTTTTTAATTAACTATAACTTTGCAATTTTAACTTTTAACTGAAGTTATGCAGCAGTTTACTTACACAGTTAAAGATAAGACCGGTGAGACCAAAAAAGGCTTAATAGAAGCGGTCGACCAGCGTCAAGCAGCCTCTATTCTCCATGAAAGGGGTTTCGTTGTCATTAACATCGAGTCCAAGAAGGCTGGCTTTCAACTGAGAGTTGGGAGTTTGGGTATCGGACCGATTGCCAATTTCACCAGACAATTAGCCACAATGATTTCCTCTGGTCTGCCGCTGACAGAATCTCTAGTCGTCCTTGAAAAACAAACCGAAAACGCCCGTCTTGAGGAAATAATTCGCTCAGTTGCCGATGATATCCAGGGAGGGAGTACTTTTGCTTCCGCCTTGGGGAAACATCCGGGTGAGTTTTCTGTTGCTTATATTAACATTATTAAAGCAGGTGAGTCCTCAGGAACTTTGGACAAAGTTTTAGGGAAACTCGCCGATACCCTAGAAAAAGACCGTGAGTTTCAAGCTAAAATCAAAGGTGCCTTTATCTATCCGACGATTATTCTGATTGCGATGGTTTTGGTGATCTCAATTATCATGATCTTTGTTGTCCCTAAACTTTCTCAGCTTTATGTAGACCTTAACATTGAATTGCCACTACCCACAAAGATTATGATTTGGTTAAGCAATGTCTTTGTTAACTTTTGGTGGTTGATGATTATCGCGGTCGTGGGTGGGCTTTTTGCACTGCGGCGCTATCGCAAAACTCCCGAAGGAGCTTTGGTTATTGACGGTTTGATACTCAAGGTACCGATTATGGGTAGACTTAACCGTGACAGCTCTTTAACTGAATTTACCAGAACCTTGAGCTCTCTGATTGGTGCTGGCGTACCCATTCTGGAAGGGTTGCGTATTTCCGGAGATGTGGCTAGCAATGCTTTGCACCGTCAGGCTGTCCATCGGTCGGCCACCTTAGTAGAAAAAGGCGCCCAGCTTTCAAAAGCCTTGGGTTCTGACGAGAGTTTTCCAGCCATAGTCCCCCAGATGGTTGCGGTTGGCGAAGAGACTGGAAAAATTGACGAGGTTTTAGCTAAAGTTTCCAATTATTTTGAGCTTGAGGTTGATCATCAAGTTAAAAACCTAACTTCGTCATTAGAGCCAATCATTATGGTTGTTCTAGGAGTAATGGTAGCCTTGCTAGTAATCTCAATTATTCTGCCGATTTACGGAATAACCTCAGCCTTTGGTAACTAGCATTTAATGACTTTTTCCCTTTTCACACTGTGGCTAGCCTTCTTCGGTTTTGTCTTAGGTGCAGTAGTTGGTTCGTTTCTTAACGTAGTTATTCTTCGTGTCCATTCCGGAAAAAAGTTGACTGGTCGGTCAGAATGTCCACACTGTCGGCACGAACTTTCAACTACCGACCTAATACCGATAATTAGTTTCCTTTGGTTAAGAGGCCGCTGCCGCTATTGTAAAAAGCCTATTTCCTGGCAATACCCCTTGGTCGAGATCACTACCGGTCTAACCTTCGCCCTGGTTTTTTCCACTTTTTACTCCACTATAATACTCTCTAGTATTAGAGTTATTGACCTAATTAATCTTGGTTTTACGCTCTTTTTTGTGAGTGTTTTAATTGTAGTTACGGTAAGCGATCTTAAATGGGGAATTATTCCAGACAGGATTGTTTTACCTGCTTGGATCGTTGCATTTCTATACCAAATCTACTTATTCTTTAACTATCAATCATTAACCGTCCTCCTTCACAATTTAGCAGTTGCCCTTAGTCTTGGGCTTTTTTTCTTTATACTGATACTGGTTACTCGTGGGAAAGGTATGGGCGGCGGTGATCTAAAGTTGGCCATTCTTATAGGATTGTCTTTAGGTTGGCCAGAAGCAGTGGTTGCTATCTTTCTAGCTTTCTTGACAGGCGCGCTTGCCTCTGTTATGCTTATATTGTTAGGTAAAAAGGCTTTTAAACAGACCGTTCCCTTTGGACCTTTCTTAGCCTTAGGGGCTTTTTTTGGGATACTGTTTGGAAACGAACTTTTTCGGTTCTATCTAAATACTCTAGGCTTTTAAACAGTCAAAAGGGCTAAAATAAAATCTGGATGAAAAACTCTGCCCGAGTAAGTGTTAATTATAGATCGCTTTGCGCTCTGCAATTAAGAAATTGTCAAATTTCTAGCATCAAAGAATACGGTGCTTTTTTTGTGCCTAACTTTGAACTTTTAACTTTGAATTTTGAACTTATTGTGAGAGGGGGTGAGAATGAATGATTAAACAACTTCGATCTCACCTCAAAGATACACGTGGTTTCACTCTTATTGAGCTGTTGGTTGTAATCGCTATTATCGCGGTTTTGGTCACCATTGTACTGGTTGCTATCAACCCTCTGGCTCGTATTCAGGAGGCTCAAAGACGTGATGCTCAGTCTGGTGTCAGACAGGTTGCTGCTGCGATGGAGGCTTGTTACACCACCAGACTTGGGGATGGTACAGCTACAACTGATGAGACTGCTAACGTAGTTTGTGACAGTTTTGGTGAACTAGTCGCTGGTAACTTCCTCAAGCAAACAGTTGCCGGTGTTACGGTTGATTCAACTGACACTACTAACGCTACCTTGTGTGCTTGGGCGGTAGGTGGAGGCCAGGCCTTCATTTACAAGAATGCTTTTTCAGCTGGTGGTGCAGCGGGAGAAGTCTTCCAGTCTGGTACTACGGCTCCGGCTGATTGTACTGACGCTCTTTAATCTTCGAGTAACTAAAAGGTAGGGCGGGCAAAGCCCGCCCTACCCCATGAATGTGAAGGTTTAGTTTATGTTTAAAAAAGAACCTAATTTACAAATTGTTAAAAAAGCTCTTGGGTTCACTCTTATTGAACTTTTGGTGGTGATGGCAGTTCTTGGTGTCTTGGTGACGATCCTTTTGGTAGCTCTTGACCCAGTCCGTTTGATTGGTCAATCACGGGATAGTAAGCGCCGCAGCGACTTGCAGCAAATTAAGGTTGCCATGCAGCAGTACTATAACGACTGTAAGGTTTACCCAACTGATGCCCAAGTACCATTCACAAACCCACCTAGTGCTTTAGGTAATACAGGTAATGGTGTAGATGGCGCTGCTGGAACTTGTGATGACGGTGCGGTTTACATGAAACAGGTTCCCAACGAAAACGGTGGTGCTTACGATTATCGGGTTGAGACCGTTAACCGTCAAAGCTATGAAGTTGGTGCTAACCTCAACTACACTACTACCGACGATAACAATACTAGGACCAAATGTGACACTACTATTGGCGGTGCCAGTGACTACCCTGCCAACACTGATTTTGTAGTCTGCAATGATTAAAGGTTACTGGGAGCGTGGGTTTGGTCTGATTAGCTTATTAATTTTCGCCGCTATAGTCTTTGCTGCTGCTAATATATACTCTTACTACAATCCGGAATTTTCCCTTTCAAAATATAGCCCGATAAATTTCTTGCGAAGCAAGAGAGACGAAATCAGAGTTAACGACC
Source organism: Candidatus Nanoarchaeia archaeon (assembly GCA_036514715.1). GTDB lineage: Bacteria > Patescibacteriota > Microgenomatia > Woykebacterales > RBG-16-39-9b > DATBWR01. The sequence continues at coordinate 26,595 of DATBWR010000001.1, forward strand.
TTAAAACATTAGAAAAGGCAATTGTTGATTACTATAACGATAATAATCAGATGCCCGCCTTTGATGGTTGGTGCGGACGTCTTTCCAGTGTTTTGCACCCTGAATTTTCTTTGCAAATTAAGCCTTATTTGGAGAACCAAGAACTTCCCCACGACCCCTCCACTGGCAATACTGGTACTGACTACTTTTATTACCGAGTTGATCGCTCTCGCTATATTTTAATGGCGGTTATGGAGTTGCCTGCTGAGGATGGCGGTGAGGGTAAATACATTTACAACTTCAAGAACTGTCACGACTGGCCGGGTAATGATATTTATAATTACCAAATTAGAAATTTTTAATAAGTTGAAATGCGACAGGCTGACAAAAACCAAACAGGGCAAACAATTATTGAAATTATCACTGCTGTTGCCATCGGTACAGTTTTGATTCTTGCACTAGTTGCGCTATCCGTCCGTTCCAACCGCGGCGCAGATTTTTCCAAGGTTGAAAGCCAAGCGGCAAAACTAGCCTCTGAGGGTTTAGAGATTATCCGCAACCTTAAAGCTGCCAACGGTTCTGGGGTTTATTACGCTCCTGTTTGCGGTAGCGCCTCACCAACTAATTACACTTGGAGCTCTCTCTTTAGTATAAATAGTAGTGGACCTGATGGGGGCGGCTTAGATGAGGGTTGCAGTAGTGCTAACGGTGGAGGTCCTTTAGGAAAGGCAGCCTATCTTAGAGAAGACTTAAGTACCTGTTTAGCAGGCCAACCAAAATGTCTCTATATTGCTACCAATAATTTTGAAGCAGTTACAATTGACAAAAGGATTTTTCAAAGGCAGATCTATATTGCTGATTCCCCTTTACCAGCCGGTAAGAGTAGGTGTAATACGGTTAGCACTGACTGGAATAAAATAAAGCAATTGGCTGTGGTAGTAAGTTGGACTGATACCGCTGGTTACCACGAGTCCATTACGACGACCTGCTTACAGAGAAACTAAGATGGTTAAAATTAATTGCCAAGATAAAATATTGATTCAGGAAGGGTTTACTTTTGTTTCTGAACAAAAGCAGTCCCGAGCTTCAGAGCAAGGGTTTACCCTCTTGGAAATACTTATTTCAACAGCTGTAGTTGGTATTTTGATGGTTGTTTCTTCGGCTATTTTTATTAACACTATTAGTAGTAATAATAAAGCTAACATTGTTAACGAAGCCAAAGAAAACGCCTCATTAGTTACCGATACTTTGGAGAGGGATGTACGCAGAGCTTCTGGTACGGTTACAGTTACTACCACCGACGCTCTTAGCCCTAATGACACCCTGACTGTCAATATCTTAGGCACGCCTATAACTTGGCGTTGTCACCGGGAAGTTTCTGGCAATAATGGCTATATCAGTCGTAACGGCAGAACCGTTACCAACCGTGACCCTTCCTCTGGGGTGAGTTGGAGCACTTGCTTATTTTCAGCTTCTGGTAGCACAGATAATTACCTAGTTAAACTGGACTTTACGTTGACGGAAGGGGCTCTCTCTCACGGTTTAGGGCAGAATTTAAGGGTTACGGTTAATCATCAAGTTTCGGTTTCCACAAGAGGCTTCTAACTTGACTTGAGTGGTTTTACTAGTTTACTATTTAGAGAGAATAAGCGCATGCTACTGCCAAACTCAGTAAAGAAAAAATTCCCTTTCAAAAAGAATAAGTTTTTTGCTTTGTTCAAAAACAACCAGTCAGGGCAGATTTTAATTATCTTTCTCTTAGTTTTAGTCGTTGGCTTAGCGATTGCTCTTTCAATTGCCTCACGTACAGTTACTGACATTCGCCAGACAACCACCTCAGACGAATCTAACCGAGCTTATTTTGCTGCAGAAGCTGGAGTTGAAAGAGCGCTGAAGCAAATTAGCGAGAACCCAACCTTCTCCGGAGAAACCATTGACTTCACCGACGTTAATCAATCTCAGGCCAACGTAGTTGTGTCGGCTTTAACTGTACCGGTGGGGACAGTCTTTGAAATACCTGGCAAAGTCTCTAAGGACGAAGTAGTCCAATTTTACCTAATGTCTGAGGTTAATAATATTGCTACAGCGGGTGTAGCGCCAAGTATCTTGGCAGGAGATGTTTTAAACTTTTACTGGGACGAGAGCGGGTCTTCTGGCACCGGATCGGCTTTGGAAGTTAGCGTCCTGCAATGCTCTGGAAACCCCTGTACAAGCTTAAGCACGTTTACCATTGCTAAGATGACTTATGATCCAGATTTTGCTAGGTCAAGCTCTAACTCTTTTTGTAATAATGTCAGCTCTGCTGGTTTCACAAAAACTACCAACCTTGGTAATAGCTACACCTACAAATACAGAATAAGCCTGGATTTGAATTCCCCTGGACTATGCACTCGGAATGATACTGTTACCAACCGGCCAGTACTGGCGAGAATTAGGTTACTCTACAGCGGCACGGTACGCGTTGCTGTAGAAAGTGACACAACTGCCAACCCAAATCGCCCACTTCCTTCGCAGGGTCAAAAAATAGAGTCAGTTGGAACTACTCCTTCCGGAGTTAGTCGAAAGCTGACGGTGACGAAATTACATCCAGCCCTACCTTCAATTTTCGATTACGTTCTCTTCAATGGTAGTACTTCTAACCCTCTCACAAAACCTTAGCCAACAACTCTTGCTAACTTAATCAGCCTTGTGGTAAACTTAAATTTAGATCGCTTCGCGCTCTGCGACCACCTCGTGGACTAAGATCGCTTCGCGCTTGAGAATACTCTAAGACCATGCCTGCTATTAACCACTTTGGATTGGACATTGGAACCCAAAACATTAAAGTTGTTCAGTTAAGTGGTTCACAAGACGCTCCTAGCTTTGTCACTGCCGGTATGTTCCCTACTCCCAAGCAAGCTTTCGTCTCCGAAGCGCCTGAAGATATCGAGGCTTTATCCACTACTATCAGAAACTTGCACCGCGAAGCCAAGATTACTACCAATCGGGTAAGTGCTGCCTTACCAGAGTCGCAAATTTTTACTCGTGTGGTTGAGCTGCCGGAACTAACTAAACAAGAGATCAAAAGTGCTATCAACTACGAGGCTGAACAGTACGTTCCTTTGCCTTTAACTGAGGTTCGTCTGACATGGGAAGTTTTAAAAACTAGAGTCGGAGCTGATAAAAAGAAAATGATGGAGATACTTTTAGTGGCTGCTCCTAATTCCCTTATTGATAAATATTTAAAAGTTTTAAAAGGGGCTGGTCTTAACCCAGTTTCACTAGAAACGGAAACTACCGCAGCAGTTCGTTCTTTGGTACAGCGAGTGGAAGGAGCCCCAACTACTTTAGTTGTTAGTATTGGCGCTTCAACTACAGATTTAACTATTGTTGATGACACCCAAATTAGCTTCACCCGTTCAATTGCTACGGGCGGGCTCGCACTAGCCCGCGCGATCGCTAACGACCTGGGTTTTGAAATGGATCAGGCGGTGGAGTACATGAAAACTTATGGTTTGGATTCAACGCAGCTTGAAGGCAAAGTTATGCAAGCCCTGAAACCGGTCTTTGATGTCATTGTCAATGAAATTCGCCGTGCCTTAGCCTATTACACCAGCAAACACACCGACAATCCGGTTAAGAGGGTAATTGCTACTGGTGGTACAGCTAAGTTACCAGGTTTAGTAGTTTATTTAGCTGAAGCTTTAGGTTTAGAAGTACAGATTGGTAATCCTTGGGATGGCATCGCCCTGCCTTCAAACATTTCAAAAAAATTAATTGAAGAAGGTACATCCTACAGCGTAGCTGTTGGCTTAGCTTTAAAACAAGTTTAGAAACTCTAACCTGCCATGGAAACTGGAATTAATTTAATACCTGAGTTAACTGAAAAGGAAATCAAGTCCGGTGTTTATCGCCGTAAAGCTAATTTAGCTGCAATTGGAGCCTTGGCCTCAGTTGGTTTAATTATTCTACTACTTATAGCTTACAGGGGCTATTTGTTTATTCAAGCAAGAGGTATTGAAAATAGAACAAGCGAAGTTGAGAAGATAGTTGTTAGTTTTCGCGAGGTGGAGATTAGTACCCTAACGTTAAAAGAGAAATTAACCCAAATAGACAAGCTCTTGAAAGAGTCGTTACCGGCCTCTGAGGCTGTTGGGGAAGTCATTGGTGCAGCGGGGACATCCACACCAATTGCAATTAAAAACCTGAACATTTCTGACACTGGTGAGATTTTAGTGGAGGGGGCTGCAGTAACCTCAGAAGTTTTTGCTGAGTGGGTTGATAAACTTACTTCTGGTCGTGGCGCCCAAGTTTTCAGTAAAATTAATCTAGTTAGCTTAGTTAAGAACGAGTCTGGCTTTGGCTTTTCCATCAGAGCTGATTTTACCAAGAGAGGAGTGTTGCCTAGCCTATGAGCAAGGGTTTGAACTTTGGGGTCGTCAAAACCTACACAGTCCCCTTCCTTAGTTTAGTCTCGGTTTTGGCTTTGGTGCCGCTCGTAATTATGCCGCAACTGTCTCAAATTGCCGCTGACTCTAGAGTGATTAACCAAAACCGTACCAGGCTCGATAGCCTGGAAAAGAAAGCCACTGACTTAGAGTCGCAAAGTAGAAATCAAGACGACTTGAACTCTAAGCTTGCAACCGCTGAGAAAATACTACCGATAAGTAAGGCAATCGCGCCCCTTGTGCTTGGAGTTCAACAAATCGCTATTAACAATAGTTTAGGGGTAAATAAAATTAAACTGCAGCCTGGTAAAGTAGCGACTAATTCTGCTCTTCCTAAAAAAGAAGCTCTTCCGACTGAATCTACAAATAATGACAACCTGGACTTTAAATCAAGCGATTCGTTAGTAGTTTTTGAGATGAGTTTGTCTGGAAGTTTTAATTCGCTACAAAGTTTCTTGAAGGTTTTAGAAACCGGGCGTAGGCTTCTAATCTTCAAAAACTTTCAATCCCAGATCTTAGCAGAGAACACTTATAACGTTCAGATTTTCCTGGCTGCTCCCTACTCCCCCTTACCGCTTATTGCTGAGGATCAAATTGCTACCCCTCTGCCGGAAATTTCTGAAAAAGACGAGGAATTGTTAACACGTTTGGGAAGCGATTTCTTCAAAGACGTCACTACTACCAACATTAATCCCGGTCCAACTGGGACTGCGAATCCCTTTACTGGTCCTTAAGCAAATCAGGCCGTAGTCTTTTAGTCTTCTCTAAAGAGCGTTGCTGTCGCCAAGTTTTTATCTTCCCATGGTCGCCCGATAACAAAATCTCAGGAACTTTTTCTCCCTCAAAGACTTCGGGTCGGGTATATTGAGGGTATTCCAGAAGTTTAGCCTTCTTGCCGCCCACAAGAGGTTGTAGACTGAAGGATTCTTCCGCTATTGAAGCAGAAGAGCCTATCACGCCTGGTACCAGCCGTGAGATTGTTTCTAAGATTACTAAAGAAGCCGCCTCCCCTCCGTTTAGAATATAATCTCCGATTGAAATTTCCAAATCAACATACCTGTCCTTAAAGCGCTGGTCGACACCTTCGTAGCGTCCACAAACGATAATTAAATGTTTCTCCTTCGCAAGTTTTTGTGCAAGCTCTTGATTAAAATTTTGTCCTGAGGGGTCAGTAAGGATAACTTTGCTCTCAAGAGTCTTCAGGTCCTTAACAGCTAACGACAAAACGTCCGGTTTGAGAATCATACCGGCTCCTCCGCCGTAAGGGGTGTCGTCTACTTGTCGGTGAGGGTAAGGGGAGTAATTACGCAGATTAATTACCTCTACTTCCAAGAGCCCGCTTTTAATTGCTTTTGAGAGTAAGCTTTCTTGCAGAGGAGAATTAAAGAAATTGGGAAACAAAGTAACTATATCAAATTTCATTGAACTGGAACGTTAATTTTGTTCGGTGAGCACTAAGTTAACTCGCCTGCCTTCCAGAATTGCTTTAGTCCGGAGTATATTACGCAGAGACTTAATAACTTTACCACCCTTACCGATTACTAGACCCATGTCATCTGGGTGCACGGAAAGCTCAAGGTTAATTTCTCCGCTAGCGCCAACTTTTTCTTCTACCTGTACGTTTTTAGGATTTTTCACAAAGTTAGTTGTTAGGTAGAGAAGAAGGTCTTTCATCAGTCAAAAATTAACTTGCCAATAATTTTTCGACTGTCCCAGTTGGTTGGGCACCAACCGAAAGCCAATGCTGATAACGATCTTTGTTTAGCTCGAAGACCCTTGGTTTTGAGGTTGGATCGTAATGGCCGAGGATCTCAATAAAAGCCCCATCTCTGGGGGAGTGTTCATCGGCCACTACAATTCGGTATTTTGGTTGGTTAGTTGTGCCAACTCTCGACAAGCGAATTTTTACCATTCTTTTTGAGTTTAAACTGACGGTTTCAAAATCAGGCGAAGTTTAATCTGTTTTCTAAAGTTTTGCAAGTGCTTCTTTAGCAGCCTCCTGCTCAGCTTCTTGTTTGCTTCTACCCTCACCTTCGGAAAGTTTCTTACTCTCTGCATAAACCCCAACCCTAAAGATCCGGCTATGATCTGGTCCTTTTTCTTCTAGGACTCGGTAGATTGGGGTGACGTTAATTTTCTCTTGAGTTTTTTCTTGGAGCAGACTCTTAAAATCGCGGTAAAGCTTATGGCTAATTATTTTATCTAACTGTGGTAGTAACTCACGGCCAATTAAATGGACTGCTCTATCAATTCCCCCATCCAAGTAAACCGCTCCTAGTAAGGCTTCAAAGGTATTAGCCAGTAAGTACTGACGCTCACGCCCTCCAGTTGCCTCCTCGCCTTTAGATAACAACAAAAACTTGCCCAAGTTTAGCTTTTTAGCAGTTTCAGCCAAGGTTTTAGCATTAACAATGCTTGAACGGAAATTAGTTAAATCCCCTTCGGGATGAGTTGGGTAGTTTTTATACAAATACTCAGAGACAACAAAACCCAAGACGCTGTCACCAAGGAATTCCAACCTCTCGTTGTGGGGCAAACTTTCTTCTGGATGTTCGTTTAGGTAAGAACGGTGGATACAGGCGGATCTAAGTAAATCCTTATTGTTAAATTTTAACCCGATAGCTTTTTCAAGTTCCGCTAGCACTTCTTCTTAAGTAGTATTGTTGAGTGGTCACTTGAGAGTAGGGAAAGCCTTTCTCACGAGTGACTAATCAGCAATTAAACTTCTCCCAATATATCAGCAATATAATTAATGATATCTTCTACGGTTTTGAAAGCTTGTGCTTCAGTAGGTGGTATCTCGATTTTAAACTCATCCTCGAGTGAAACCACCAAATCCGCCATACTCAAAGGGTCGGAATTGAGATCATCCTGAAGGTGAGAATCTGGATGAACTTCTTCTTCCAGAACCCCTAGATGTTCAGAAACTATTTTTTTAACTCTTTGTTCAACATTCATTAGCTTTTCTTTTTAAATCACTTAGTAAATTATCTGTTCTTCTTGGATTTTTTATCTTCATCAATGGCGGTTGGCATCAATTCCTTGACTACTGTTCCTAAAACCCCATTGATAAACTTACTTGAGTTATCCCCGCCAAACTGTTTGGCTAGCTCGACTGCTTCGTCAATGGCTACTTTTGGTGGTACGTTGCGGGCAATATAAAGTTCAAAAATGGCTGCTCTCAAAATCTCTAAATCGACTTTGGCAATTTGTTCCAGTGGCCACTCTGGTGCAGACCTCTCAATAATCGTGTCAAGCGCATCTAAATTATCAGTAACTCCCTTGACGATAAAAAGGACAAGATCTTTATCAACTTGAGCTCTCTCTGTCCCTTTGCTTTCTTCGCTACTTTGAAAATTTTCAAGGTTGCGGGAAGCAATCTCCGTAATATCAGTAGAATTAAAGCTCCACTCAAAAAGTGCTTGAAGTGCGATCTTCCTTGCTTCGTGGCGGGGGTCTTGTTTTTTCTTCATCGACCTAAACTTTTAACCTTCTTTTTCTTTCCGGACTTTAGTGACTTTTGTTTTAATCTTAGGTGCAACGTAAACTACTCCTTTATAAGTTCCGCAATTTGCACAGACTACGTGGGGTAGTTTCAAACTTCCACAGTTAGAACAGTTAACTAAGGTTTGAGCTTTTAAAGCAATACTTGCTCGTCTTTTTCCTTGGCGAGCCGACGATATTCGTCTTTTTGGTAATGGAGCCATAAGTTAAAACAACCTTATAATCTATTATTTCTAGTTTTGAGTTATATCGCGCGCATACAATAAATCTTAGTTTTTCAAAACTACTTTCAGCGCGCTATGTAGTAGATTATATTCGAAGAATAAGAGTGTAGTCAATCATATTTGAAGGAACCTTGAAGTGTCAACGTTAATTAAAGTTAGTCACTGGGGACCTTTTCTTGGTTAGATATTTGTTCCTGAAGTTTTTCAGACAACCTTTTAGGTAGAGGTTTTTCAATTAGCTTTTCGGCCCAGGAGCGGGTTTTCAAGATCAGTTCAAGATCAGAGGTATTGGCTAATTTAAAGTCTATTTGCCCGTGTTGCAAAATGCCGTAAATTTCTCCTGGACCCCGCAGTTCTAAATCGAGCTCAGCAAGCTTTAAGCCGTTGTGGTATTTTTCCAGTAATTTCAGACGTTCCAGAACTCTCAGGTTGCGGCTTTCAGTAAAAAGTAAACAATAACTCTGCCGTTTTCCTCTTCCTACCCTTCCTCGCAGTTGATGAAGAGAAGCTAAACCAAAGCGTTCTGAACCTTCAATAAGCATCAAAGTGGCACTGGGTATATCGATGCCGACTTCTACGACTGGAGTGGTGACTAAAATGTTGATTTTGCCCTCACGAAAAGCACCAATAACTTGGGATTTCTCGCGACTTGAAAGCTTTCCGTGGAGAAGACCAAGTTTAAGGTCTGGGAAAACTTCTTTTCGCAAGCGCTCAAACTCTTTCTTGGCTGACTTTACGGTTAGAAGAGATTCGGACTCTTCAATTAACGGACAAATAACATAGGCTTGTCCGCCGCTGACAATTTCTTTGCGCACAAATTCGTAAGATGAAGTCCTTTTTAGGGATGGGACTAAGTAAGTCACGACTGTCTTTCTGCCAATGGGCATTTCGTCAAGAGTAGAAATAGACAGCTGTCCATAAATCGACAACGCTAAAGTTCTGGGAATTGGTGTTGCGGTCATAGTTAAAAAATGTGGCGGCGGTTGAACACTCTTGAGTACTGAACGTTGGAGAACACCGAAGCGCTGTTGCTCGTCAATTACCACCAAACCTAATTTCTGAAGCTTAGGAACTTGGTGCAATAGTGCATGAGTACCCACAATAACGTCAAAATCTTCCAAGTCTCCCTTTGTAGATCCAGTATGGAGCTGAATTTTTATGCTCTTCCCCAGAATAGACTGCAAAGTAGCAAAATGTTGATTAGCTAAAATTTCCGTTGGCGCCATCAAAGCTGCCCGGTAACCGTTTTCTGAGCACACCTTGAGTGCGAAACTAGCGACTACTGTCTTACCACTCCCGACCTCCCCCTGTAAAAGACGATTCATTGCTTTAGGGTGTTGTAAATCTTTTAGTATTTCCCGAACTGCCTTTTTTTGGGAGTTGGTAAGTTCAAAAGGAAGAGTTTTGGATAGTTTTGTTATAGTTTCTGGGTTAACTTTAAAAGCTCTCCTGGCGTCACTTTTGTGGCCGGCAGTTGCTTTCAAATTTCGTAGGTGTAAAAGCAGAAGCTCTTCAAAAGCTAAGCGCTTTTTGGCTTCAAGAAAGTTGTCAAAGTTGTACGGAAAATGAATTTGGGGTAGGGCGCTTTCTAAATTTAACAATTTTTCTTTAGTTAAGATCTCCTTGGGTAAGTATTCGACTATTCCAAGGTTAGGTAAGCGCAAAATTTGGTGAATTTTATTGCGCAACCATTTTGAACTCACCCCAGATCCTTCGGAATAAATCGGTACTAACCGATCAGTGTGAACCGGGGTGATGATTGAACTCTTAATAATTTCGTACTTTGGGTTAACCAAGGTTACTTTGTTGCCAGAGATGCCCACTTTTCCTGAAAAGTTGATCAGTTGGTTAGGTTTCAACACCGTCAGGAGATACGTTTGATTGAACCAAACAACGTCGATACTGTTTGTGCCGTCATTGACTACTGCTTTAATCAGAGTTTTACCATAACGGGTTCTAATCTTGGTAATTTGCCAAAGCTTGGCTTGGATAGTAACAACCTCGCCAACTGAAAGCTCGGCAATGTTTTTCCGAGTGGAAAGGTCTTCGTAACGAAAGGGAAAGTAGTAAAGCAAGTCGAGGACTTTAAAAATGCCCAAATTCTCCAGTCGCTTAGTGTAGACTGCTCCAATTTGTGGCAAGTCTTTAATTGCAGAAGCTAGATTGATTTTAGGAAGCATTAAAGATTAGCAATAGAGGTGCGATGATGAGAGAAATGATCATCAGGGCAGTGACTACAATCCAGATGATTTTTGCTTTTTTACTTAATTTGATCATTTTACAAACTTAACTTTCTTCCAACGCCTTTTACCCGCCTGAATAGTTACTTCATTTTTTCCTTCAACATCAAATGGATCTCGAGCGTTCCGTATTTTTTGCTCGTCAAACACTAGACCACCTTGTTGGGCCAGTCTAACTGCTTCCGATATGCTACTTACCAAACCACAGCTTGCTGAAACACTTGCGTAAGTGACAGGTTTCTTTAGCGAAGTTCGTGACACTTCAATTTCCTCAAGAAGTGCCGGCAACTCTTTGTTTTGGACTACCCTTTCGAACTCCTCTTGAGCTTTTTTAGCTTGCTCGGAACCGTGATAGAGAGTAACTATATTTTTAGCCAACTCTTTCTTTAAGTTAATTGGGTTTTCTTCCTTGAGGCGCTGCTTGATTTCTTTGAGCCTTGCTTCGTCTTCTCTAGTACAAAATTCAAAATACTTAACTATCAGTTCATCCTTTAGAGACATTATCTTGCCAAACATTTCGTTTGCTGGCTCGTCAATATCAATAGAATTATTGAAGGACTTGCTCATTTTGCGACCGTCCGTACCTTCCAGTAACGGTAAAGTAAGCACGAATTTTTCTTTGCCAGAAACTTTTTGCATCAGTTCTCTTCCGATAAGCATGTTGAAGGTTTGATCAGTTCCACCAATTTCCGCATCAACACCCATAGCCACAGAGTCGTAACCTTGCATTAGTGGGTAAAGAAACTCATGCAAGCTGATCGGTTTTTTCTCAGAAAGCCTTTTTTGGAACATATCGCGTTCAATAAACCTCTGAATAGTAAAATTAGCAGCCAGTTTAACTAGATCACCAAAATTAAGCTTGGCAAGCCAGGTACTGTTGTATTTAACTTCAGCTCTATTTTTACCAGAAAAATTAAGAATTTTGGAAGCTTGATAGCGGTAAGTTTTGGAATTTTCCAGAACTTGCTCACGCGTTAGCGGTGGGCGGGTTGCAGTTTTATCCGTTGGGTCTCCAATCATACCGGTAAAGTCCCCAATTAAAAGGATTATTTTGTGTCCCAGCTTTTGAAACTCCTCTAGTTTCCACAAGGCGATAGCGTTACCCAAATGAATTTTAGGGCTAGAAGGATCTATTCCCAAGTAGATTTTCAAAGGTTTTTTAGCTTTAAGACGTTTAACAAAAGCCTCTTTGCTTGGGTAGACGCTAGCCACGTTGCGAGTTAAAAGGTTAGAAGTTTGCTCCATTATTAGGCTCAAATCTGTTTTATCATAATTGAGTTTATGGTAAAATACAACCGTTATGACCTACTCTCTCCTGCCGCCTCCTCCCCGGCACACGAGCCGCTTACTTCACCGACGGGCCTCAAAGAGACGAAAGCTAAAAATCTTGGGAGCTTTAGTAACCGCTGGCTTTATCTTTTTTGTTGTCTCCATCATTGGAGTAGCCATTGCCTTTGGCTATTTTGCGCGTGATCTACCCTCACCAAGCAAGCTTACTGACCGAAATACTAACCAAACTACTAAAATTTTCGACCGCAACGGAAAGTTGCTCTATAACGTTTACGGGGAACAAAACCGTACTCTAGTTCCTTTAGATAAAATTCCCGTAAGTTTGCGTAAAGCTACGATCGCTATTGAGGATAAAAATTTCTACAAGCATCAGGGTTTAGATTTGACAGGTATAGTTAGGTCTGCTCGGGAGATTGTGGTTGAGAAGCAGCTTCAAGGTGGATCAACTATCACCCAACAGCTGGTTAAGAAAGCTCTTCTAAGTGACGAGAGAACAATAACGCGGAAAATAAAGGAGCTGATACTTTCCGTTCAAATTGAGCGCCGTTACACTAAAGACGAAATTCTGCAAATGTATTTAAACGAGATCCCCTACGGTGGTACTGCCTGGGGTGTGGAAGCAGCTGCGGTGCAGTATTTTGGTAAACACGTCTGGGAACTTAATTTGACTGAGTCAGCGGTCTTGGCAGGGCTTCCCCAACAACCTTCAGTCTACTCACCTTTTGGCTCTGATCCCAAAGCTTATATTGCCCGAACTACCAACGTACTAAGAAGGATGCGAGAAGACAGTTACATCAAAAAAGAGGACGAAGAAAAAGCCCTTAAGGAGCTTCCTGAATTAAAATTTGCTGCTTTTGGTGAAGGTATTAAGGCGCCTCATTTTTCAATTTATATTAAAAAATTGCTTTCAGAAAAATACGGGGAGCAGAAGGTTTTGCAAGGTGGTCTGCAAGTAACCACCTCACTTGATCTTGATGTCCAAAATATGGTTCAAGAAGTGGTGGCCAAACAAATTAACTCCGAGCAAAACCGCAACTTAAGAGTTAGTAACGGTGCAGTCGTTGTAGAAGACACCAAAACCGGTGAAGTTTTGGCACTGGTAGGCTCAAAAGACTATTTTGCCACTGATATTCCAGGCAATTTTGATGTTGCTACTCAAGGGGTAAGACAACCGGGATCTGCCTTGAAACCCTTTAACTATCTGACTGGTTTAAAAGAAGGCTACACCCCCTCAACGATGTGGCTTGATTATAAGACTGACTTTGGTAACAACTATAAACCAGGCAATTACGATGATAAGGAACATGGTCCTCTGCAAACCCGCTACACTTTGGCCAACTCTTACAATATCCCGGCGGTTAAACACCTGGCGGTTGTTGGCCTAACCGACATGATCGACACTCTTAAAGATTTTGGTATTACCACTTTGAACGAGCCAGATAAGTATGGCCTTTCCCTCACCCTTGGAGGTGGTGCAATTAAGCTCTATGAGCTAACTAACGCTTATGCCATTTTAGGTAATGGTGGTAAGGAAGTTGAGCCAAACCCAATTTTAAAGGTTACTGACTCAAGCGGCAAAGTACTTTTTGAATATAAGCCAAAAGACGGCCCGCAAGTTGCCCCACCTCAAAAAGTTTATTTAATTAACAATATTCTCTCTGATAAAACCGCTAAGTACGCTGCTTACGGCACTTTTTGGGCCAACCGTTTAAACTTTCGCGAGGATATTGGCGTCAAGACCGGTACTTCGGAAAACAAAACCGATAACTGGACTTTTGGTTACACTCCTAGTTTTACAGTTGGGACTTGGGTTGGTAACAACGATAATAGCCCCATGCACCCAGCCCTTTCTTCTGGAGTTACTGGTGCGGCACCAATCTTTCGAGAAGTTATGGAAAATCTTTTGAAGGGCAAACCAGTTAACAAGTTTGAGAAGCCGGACGGGATCGTGAGTGTGGAGGTAGACAGTAAGACTGGTCAGAAAGCCAGTGAATATACGGGCGATAAGCGCACCGAACTTTTTGAAAAGAATAATTTACCACCGGAAAATGATATGTACGTCAAGGTTAGGGTTTGTAAACCCACTGGGTTGTTGGCCAGTGAGGCTTGTGAGTCAGCTGGCCAAGCAGAAGAGCGAGTTTACTTAGTAATGTACGATCCCTACACTAAGCAGTTTGAGGTTGGCAAGACAATGTGTGAGCCTTGTCCACCTACCACTTACGACACCACGGTTTTTAGCCCACCAGATAAACCGGTGGTAAATTTAGAATTTGACAACTGGGTCGGTGGTGCTACGAGGAAACTTACAGTCAAGGCAACTGTTACCGGTACGTCTCACGATATTGTCAACGTTAAATTCACTATTAATACAGTTCCACCACAAGACAAAACTGACCCCTCAGATCCGTACAAGGCTGATTTCACTGTTCCATTAAACGGGATATACAATGTAACTGCTCAAGCCACAGATGAAGCCGGCAATTTTGGAGAAGATACTCTTCCGGTTACCATCCCCCCACCTTAAGCTAGTTTGTTTGCTTGAATTCCAAATGTAAGTATGTTAGAAGTACCTTGACTAGCTGGTTAAGAAGGGAGAGTCAAGTGCACGAGATCCAGGAGAAAAAGCTTCGCGAGTTCATTCATAGAATGAGAGCACTGACTACTGGCCGTGCTCTCATCTCCAACGGACCTAAGGAGACTGTTCGACTGATTTGTGAGCTCTGGTACGATGAGAACTTCGACGGTATTCCGCCCATCAAGAAGCAGGAGGTTCTCTTGGAGTGCCTCGATCTGAAAGGAGAAGTTCTTGAACCTCAACTATACCTCGCCGCGGTTTGAGGCATGAGCTTCCGTCGGGAAATTAGTAACCAGCAGTCGCCATAAAGCCGTTTTTATCGCTTTGATAGAGACGGCTTTAATCCTTGCGTACACCAGCTCCTAGTTTCTGTAGAGTTTTTTCTATTTTCTTTCTCGCGGTAGACACTTCATGTTCAGTTAAAGTTTTGTTAGGGTCTTGGTAGTGAATTCGCAGGGTGACAGACTGTTTGCCTGATTTTACGAAAGCGTCGAAGAGTTCAACATGGAAAACTAGGCGGTCGCAACTTTTAATTGCCTCAGTAATTTCTACAAGCCTAAACTTTGGAGGCAAAAAAAGTGAAATATCTTCAATCACTGGTGGAAATTTGGGTTTTGGAGTGTATTTTTCTGATAGTGAGACCGCTTGTAAATAGTCGAGATTAAGCCACCCAAAAACCGCGTTTTTAGGTAGTTTGCTAACTTTGGCGACTACGTTACTATTATTAGTGTACTCTACCCCACTTTCCCAAAGACGGCCGCCTTCAATGATTTTTTCCTTTATACTTAGTTCAAATAAGGACAGTAGCCTCTCAACGACTCCTTTAACTTCACGATAGGAATTAGTGGAGATTAAACCGAGGGCCAGTTTCTGGCTCGGTAAATTAGTAGAGGGATCAATTGCAGTGGAAAACTCCTTGCCGATTTCAAAGAAATTAAGATGAGTTCTACTGGAGTTGGTTTCAAGAGCTTTAACTAAGTTAATCAATAAAGTTGGCCGCAAGTATTCAAAGTCACTGCTGGTTGGATGCAGGACTTTAAGGGTGTTTTCAGGATCAATTGAAAAATCTGTTAGATCTTTTTCTGAGACTAAGGTATAGCCAGTAGCTTCAGTGAAACCGGCCCGCAACAAATTTTCCCGCAACAGGCTTTCGATATCAGGTTCAAAGACTTCTTTTTGCAGTGGTATATCACCACTCGGTAGAGTTTTTGGGAAGTTGTTGTAGCCAAAGGTGCGGCCAATTTCCTCTAAAATATCTTCAGGGATAATGATATCAGTTCGGTGTGCGGGAACACTTACTGACAAACTCTCTTCGTGCAAGGGAGACGCTTGCAGCCGAAAACCCAAAGGAGTAAGTAAGTTAATAAGATCTTCAGTTGACAGTGTAATACCTAGCACCTCTTTGACTAAAGAGAGGTTAAATTCTAAAGTTTTGGGCAAGATGATAGCTCCGAAACTAGTGATTTGGCTTGTAAGACGCGCATTAGCGTTTTCAATTAGTAATTTGACCGCGCGTCGGGCCGCGGTTGGGTGCATGGTAGGATCAAGTTTCTTTTCAAAACGGTTTGAAGCCTCAGTTCTAAGGTTAGTGAAAAGAGAGGCCTTACGAATGGCTACAGGGTCGTAGAGGGGCACTAAAAGCAAGATTTCTTTAGTGTTTTCATCAACTTCACTGTTCTCCCCGCCCATCAGACCAGCCAGGTCCACCAGTTTTTCACTATCTTCAATAATAATTGCCCCTTCAGGCAATTCTCGCTGAATACTGTCTAAAGTAGTTACCTTCTCACCTTTTTTAGCTCCCCGCAAAGTGAGGTTAACGACAATTTTGCCCGTGTCAAAAGCGTGCATTGGTTGCCCTAGTTCAAGCATAACAAAGTTGGTAACATCGACCACGTTGTTAATTGACCGCACGCCGGCAGCTACCAAATAGTCCTTCATCCAGTCCGGTGATTCTTTGACAAAAACACCTCCTAAAGCCACTACGCTATAGGCAGGACAGAGTTTTTTGTCAGAGATTTTAAGTGCCAAAGGTTTTCTGGAAGGCTCGGCAGCTATAAGGTCAGCATCTGGTTCTTTTAAGTCTTCGCCGAGTAAGGCGGCTACCTCTCGGGCGACACCATAAATTGATAGAGTATCAGGCCGATTAGGGGTAATTTCTAAATTTAAGACTGTTTCACCATTAATTTTAGAAATTTCCTCCACTTTTGTTCCGGAAAAGAGTAGTTTTTCAGCCAATTTTTCTGGGCGAACGGAAATCCTAACAAATTCTTCTAACCAGGAAAGTGGGACTAACATTTAGAATTGCTCCAAAAAAGTAAGATCGTTTGAATAAAAAAGTCTGATGTCGCCTATTCCGTATTTAAGCATCGCAATTCGTTCCGGTCCCATGCCAAAAGCCCAACCGCGATAAACTTTTGGATCAATACGACAATTTTTAAGAACTTCTGGGTGCACCATTCCCGCACCCATAATCTCTAACCACCTACCGCTAGAGTGCAGAACTTCAACCTCAATTGATGGTTCGGTGTAGGGAAAGTGGTGACCGTAAACCCTAATTTTAGTTTTCTTTCCAAACATTTTTTTAGCAAAAAAATCAATTACTCCGATTAGATCAGACATAGTGGTCTTCTTATCTACTAGAAGTCCTTCCACTTGGTAAAAACTCGGTAAATGAGTAGCATCAATTTGTTCTCGACGGTAAACCCTTCCCGGGAAAAGCATGCGTAGGGGTGGTTTGTGGTTTTCCATGTAGCGGATTTGCATGTTTGAGGTCTGGGTTCGCAGCAGAGTCTCCTCGGTTAGATAATAAGTTTGTTGGGTATCCCGCGCCGGGTGATCTTTGTGTAGACGAAGTTTTTGGAAGTTGTATAAATCAAACTCAACCTCGGGCCCGTCCTGCCAGCCAAAACCCAAGTAATGAAAAATTTCCTTTATCTCGTTAATAACTTTAATGGTCGGATGTTCATGTCCGACTTGCGGTTTAATTCCAGGGACGGTTGGATCGTCAACGTCTACTGAAGAGACTGTTTTAGCCTTAGAAACCTTAGGAGTCCCCTCTAAAGAAGCTGACTTTTCTTCAATTGAACTTTCAGCCTCTTGCTTTAAGGAATTTAAACTGGGAACCAAAGCTTTCTTATCTTTTAACGAAAGTTTGGGAATTTCTTTGAAAAGATTAGTAATTATCCCCTGCCTACGTCCTAAATATTTAATTCTCACTGTTTCCAATTCTTCGCTGGAGTTAGAGTTGGAAACCTCTTTTGCTAGAGACCTTAAAAGGTCATTTATTTGTTTGCTTGAAATCATTGACTGTAATAATAGCTAATTGGGAGTTTTATGTCTAGAAACGACGCGTGGACCAACTTCGTCACTGTTTTGCTTCAAAAACGAAAATATACTTCGGCGAAGACTATTTGCCGTAAGAACAAAAATATCGACCAAGATGTAGTTTCTGAGAAACTTGAAAAATTTGCGTTACGGTCGAAGACAGCGAAGCTAGCGCAGAGCGCGAAGCGATCTATATTTTGTCTTAAGAAAGCCAAAATCGGTCTCAGAATGGGAAGCTTACGCCTGCCCTACATAAGCTTCCCACCCTAAAACCGATTATGAGGCTATATTACCACAAATTTACCCCTTTGTCAAGACTATGGGGCTAGGCTCCACTTTACTATAAGTTTGGGTCAAAATTATAGTACAAGCAAGCTACTAATTATACCTGCTTTAACAGCCTATTTTGTAATTAATTTGGAGAAAGTTTGAGGGTCGTTTTGAGCAATATCTGCTAGAATTTTACGGTCAAGTTGGATGTTACGGGCTTTCAATGAGGCTATAAAGTCTTTGTAAGATAGTTTATCTCCTAGCGCGGCGTTGATTTTAGTTATCCAGAGAGCTCTTGCCTGCTGTTTTCTCTGTTTTCGACCAGCGTAAGCGTAGCTACCCGCGTGCATAACTGCTTCTTTGGCAGTACGGACTAACTTGCTGCGTGCTCCAAAATAACCACGAGCCTCTTTGAGAACTTTTTTATGTTTGGCAACTTTGGTGATACCCTTTTTTACTCTGGTCATCTTACTTTCCCATTAATCTTTTAATCGTTCGCTCGTCACTTGTTGAAACCAATCTCGGCTCTTTTTGAGCACGCAAACGTCGGGAACTTTTGTGTTCTTTAAGATGTGAGCTCAAACCGCCTTTATGCAAAAGTTTACCGCTTGCGGTGAGTGTAAAACGTTTTCTAACTGCTTTCTTGGTTTTCATATCTTTGGGGGGTCCTGTCGCAGTATTCCCTCCCACCAGTGCTCATTATGATTGCGCGCTTGTCGCGAGAGCCCTTCTTCCTGCGCCACCCGCTTTAATGTTTTTTAACCGGGTTAAAAGACAAACTTAAGTTTCTCCCCAGGAACCTGGGTTCCCCATCAGAAATCCCTATTTCAGTTAACCTCTCTTGGGCTTTCTTTAAAACTTCAAATCCAAATTCAGGGTGCGCCATTTCCCGACCGGAAAATTTAACCGTAAGCTTAACTCGATCCTGATCTGTCAAAAACTCAGCTGCTCTTTTGAGCCGAGTTTCCAAATCGTGGTTACTTATCAGGGGACCTAGCCAAATTTCCTTAGTCTCGGTCTCGTGAGTTTTCCTCTTTGCAACCCGTTCTTTCTTATCTTCCTCGTATTTAAACTTTTTAAAATCGACTATTTTTACAACTGGAGGTTTAGCTGTTGGTGAAATTTCCACTAAGTCAAAACCCTGCTTTCGTGCTTGTTCGATAGCTTCTGCGATTTTCATGACTCCTACTTGTTTATTGTCCGTACCAATTACTCGGACCTCTTCTGCACGGATACCATTATTTAGTCGGTAAAATTTTCCTATAATTAGTCTCCTTTTTCCAAAACTTCTGCAATCATTTCTTTCTTAATATTACCCTCGCGAATAACTTGATAAGGCTCTTTCGTATTATTATTAAAAGTCATGATTGTCGAAGGCTTCTGACCTTCGGGAACAAGTTCGACAACGTAGTCTACCAGCTTCACTAGGTTTTTGTCAATTTCGGTTGGTTTAGTTGGTGATAGCTTATCCTTAAAATTAGCTGAGGGAGCTAAAATAGGCACTTTAACCATCTGTAAAAGTTCTAAGACCCACTTGCTGCCGGGAACTCTCATGCCAAGGCTTCTTTGAGGCCCTAAGATCATCTCAGGAACGTCTTTTGTACAAGGTAGACAAAGAGTAAGGGGTCCTGGCCAAAAAGCTTTAGCGAGCTTTCTAGCTGTCCTGTTGAAGCTAACGTACTCCTGCGCGACTTGAAGAGATGGTACAAGAGCTGAGGTTGGCTGGTTTTGGTCTCGTTGTTTTATCTTGTAAAGCTTTTCAATTGATTTTGGGAAGCTGATAAGGCAGCCAACAGCGTAGACAGTTTCGGTTGGGTAAATAACGATGCCACCAGCCTTGAGAACTTCGACTGCTCTTTCAAGGGAGTCCATTAGCTCTTTGGGTAATCCTCCAAAATCTTCTTCCCCAAGTCCCCTAGTTCCATTGCACCCAAATCCTGGCCATCACGGTTTCTGACCGATATCTTTTTCTGCGCTTGTTCCCGATCCCCGATGATTGCCATATAGGGAACTTTTTGTATCTGGGCATCGCGAATTTTCGCCTGCATTGTTTCGCTTTCGGATGAAATTTCCGCTCTGATTTTTTTGACTTGCAACCCCCCTAGAACTTCTTTTGAGTACTCTAGATGGCGGTCAGCAATGGGGATGATTTGGACTTGTACTGGGGAGAGCCAAACCGGCAAACTCCCCGCGTATTTTTCGATTAAAAAGGCGATTGTTCTTTCTAAAGCTCCAATCGAAGAACGGTGGATAACCACGGGCTGTTCTTCTTTTCCTTTTTCGTTGATAAAAGTTAAACTAAATCTTTTTGGTTGTACAAAGTCGTATTGAACAGTAAAAGCAGTTTCCTCTTTACCCAGCACGTTTTTCATTTGGATATCAATTTTTGGGCCGTAAAAAGCAGCTTCGTTTTCGGCTTCGTAAAAGGGCGCTTTGGTTTCGGTTAGAACTTCACGCAGAGTTTTTTCCGCTTGCCCCCAAGCCTTGTCATCTTTGTAATATTTCTTCTCGTCAGCTCGGTTTCCCAGGGATAGGCGGTAACGATAATCAGTGCCTTTTACCAAACCAAGAGTTTCATTGACATAGTCAATCAAGGAGAGAACTTCTTTAATCTCGTTTTTAACTTGATCACTCCGGCAAATAATATGTGCATCTGCCAGGGTAAAGGTTCTTAGCCTCATCAAGCCAGTAAGTTCTCCGCTTTTCTCATAGCGAAATTGAGGCGAGATTTCGGCGATTTTAATTGGCAACTGTCGGTAGCTATGGATTTCTGCTTTGTAAAGCATAAAGTGGTGCGGGCAAGTCATCGGCCGTAAAATCAGTTCTTCCCCGTCAACTTTCATCGGCGGGTACATAGTCTCTTTGTAGTAGGGATAATGGCCAGAAGTACGGTACAAACCAACCTTGGCAAGAGAGGGTGTAACTACGTGCTGATACCCCCGGCGAATTTCTTCGTCAACAATAAAGCGTTCAAGTTCCCTACGAATAGTAGCGCCTTTAGCGGTTAGTAGAGGTAGGCCACTACCCACTTGTTCAGAAAAAACGAAAAGACCCAGATCCTTACCAATTTTGCGGTGGTCTCGTTTTTTAGCTTCTTCAAGACGTTCAAGATAAGCGTCAAGTTCTTTCTTGGTGGGCCAAACCGTGCCGTAAATTCGGGTCAGCATTGGGTTTTTCTCACTACCACGCCAATAAGCTCCTGCCAGCGACAAAAGTTTAAAATTCTTAAGTTCTTCTTCTGGGTTTTCTACGTGGCCTCCGCGGCATAAGTCCCAATAATTTCCCGATTTGTAAAAGGAAACTTTTTTATTACCTTTAGAAAATTCGTCAATTAATTCTTCTTTGTAGGGGTTGTTAGGGTATTGCTTCTTAGCTTCGCTGCTGGTGAGCTCATAATGCTCAAACTTTTTCCAAGAAGGCAAAATTTCAGCCATTTTAGCTTCAATTTTAGGTAGATCTTCCTCGGATAGGACATAATGAGCAGCTTCGCCGCTCGTTTTGCCTTTTCCTTTCTCAACTGCGCCTCGAAAGTCAAAGTCATAATAGAAACCGTCTTCGATGGCTGGTCCGATAACTCTTTTAGTGGAGGGCCAAAGCTCCATCACTGCTGCAGCCAATAAATGGGCAGCCGAGTGCCTAAGTGGGTCTAAGTTATTAGTTTCTTTCATTATTTATTGATATTTTCCAGAATTTTGGAGATATAATCACCGATTAGAGGTGCGGTGTCAAGAAGGCCGAAGAAATAAAATAGTAAGCTAACGACTACAGTTGCACCGAGAACACTACCTACTCCCCAGGCCAGCCCGGAAAGAAAACTGTTGAAGGTCATACGGAGGGCCGAAACTTTTAGTTCGACTGATTTTTCGCCAGCTTCAATCTTAAGAATTTCTCCGCTCATTATTCTTTTTTAAGCGTCAGTTGCAGAAAGACAGTGATTAAAAGGAAAGTAGCGGCGGTAAAAATTACAAAAATTAATCCGGTATCGGTGAGAATGCCGATTTTTAGCATTTGGTCAAAACCGGCAAAAAGTAAAAGCAGGGTGGCAATAATATTAATGTAAACTAAAGTTTTGGACATATAGGCAAGCCTCCTTGTTTATAATGGTGGGTCCGGGAGGAATTGAACCTCCGGCCTCTTCGATGTCAACGAAGCGCTCTGACCCCTGAGCTACGAACCCAAATAGCGACGATCTACGTTTTGGCCAAGCCAAAATGCATCCTCTCCCAACTGAGCTAACCACCCTTGTTTAGATCTGAGACTTAAGTTTTGAGACATCTTACATCCCAAATCTTATATCTTTTTTGTGGACTTTTTCTCAAGTTTTCGATCTTCCAGAACTTTGTCAATTATACCATAGGATTTGGCTTCAGCGGCAGTCATAAAGAAGTCGCGTTCTGTATCCTTTTCAACCAGAGCGATCTTTTTTCTAGTTTCCTTGGCCAAAATTTCGTTAAGCAGTTTTTTCATTTTTAAAATCTCTTCGGCGTGGATTTGGATGTCAGTCGCCTGGCCGCCAACTTCACCGAGCGGTTGATGAATCATTATTTTGGAATTTGGTAAGGCAATCCTCTTGCCAAGAGTCCCGCCAGCTAAAAGTACCGCTGCACCAGAGGCGGCCATACCCACACAGACTGTCGAGACCGGAGCCAGAATGTACTTCATGGTGTCGTAAATCGCCAGTGTTGAATGAACGTGCCCACCAGGTGAGTTAATATAAAAAGAAATATCTTTGTCAGAATTTTCGTTATCCAGGTAAAGTAGTTGAGCAATAATAATGTTGGCAGTATCATCAACAATTGGCCCACCTAAGAAGATAATCCGCTCTTCCAGAAGTCGGCTAAAAATATCATAGGCACGCTCCCCTTGCGGGTCACGTTTAATAACCATTGGTACTAAATCCATAATTCTTTTCCTCTTGCCAAATGGTTACAGAGTGCGAAGCGTTCTATAACCATGGGTATAAGATCCATCTTGTGCGCAATTCTAACAGAGTGAGTCAAAAAAGAAAAACCTACTTAACTTCAACACTAGCTGCTTGACCAGAAATTTCCACCTCGACCTTGAAGGGTTTAGCTGTAAAATCAGGGGATTTATAAGTATCACCGACTTTGGGAAAACGGCTTTCGTTGAGCTTGACCGCTTTGAAATTGGCTTCAGTTTTAATACTGGCTGCCACTTCAGGGGGTATGGTTAGACTAACCAAGCCGGCATTGGTTCTAATAAAAACTTTCGTGGAGTAGTCTTTGGCAAAAGTAATATTCACCTGCCCGGCGGCACTCTCCACTTCAATTAAATCAACTTTAAGGTTACTCAAGTTTAGGATCAACACCCCAGAGGTAACTTTAAGATTAATCTCTAGAGGTATTAGCCTTGAGAGTTCAAAGTTAGCGCTGTTACCTAAATTACTTAGAAACGGCAGACCTTTTGGTGAGCTTTGAGAAAAAGTGTAACTGCCTTCCCCAGATAGTTTGTCCTCCTTTAAAGCAGGTTTGGGTAAAAGTTGGGAATATCTGATCTCTCCTTTAAAAGCTGAAGTTGAGCTTGCCTCCAAAGAGTTAATTTTAATATTCGCTGACTGCATCTGAAAGTTAACTCTGGCTCTCGTAAGGTTGGCCAAGGGTTTAACAAAAGTTTCTTTGCTGGTTGCCAGGGGGTTACCGGTGAGTGGGTTTAAAATTAAGACGATTGGAACAAGAAAAATTAAGGCTAGTAGGATTACCAAACCACGGGGAGAAGAGTGACGACCAATGATAATTTCCAAGCCAAATAAAATCAAAAGTATCGGCCAGAATTTCCAAAGGTGAGACCAAAGTTCCCAAGGCAGGAGGCCAAAATTATTTAAAAGAAAGATAATTCCGAGAGTAATTAAAAGCAGGGCGCTTAGGGAAAAGCCACCACTTTGTCGACCGTTCGAATTATAGGAGTTTCTACCAAACATTTTCTTTGAGGAGCGAAGATTTAAATTTACCTGGATTATACGGTTTTAGACGAACAACCGTTACCTGGGAAAGTTGGTGACGTTTTAGAGCTTTTTTGAGATCAACAATTTTGGGTTTTTGATCGTAACCTAAAGCGATAGTATCAATTTGGTAGGTGCGCAAAGTTTGGAAATAATTATGAGTTTTTGAGCCCAAGATTACCTTATTAGCAAGGTTTTCCCTACTTACGTTTCGTGCACGTACCTTCTCATCGTTCTTGGGGGTTTGTCCTTTTACCTTCTGTACGCTCCTATTTCTGGCGACAACCACCAAAAGGTACTCCCCCAGCTTTTTAGCCTGTTTCAAAAACGACTCATGGCCAGGGTGGAAAATGTCAAAAGTCCCAAAAATAACTACTCTTTTCATAGCTTGTGGGTACAAATGAGGATTTTGGTCATATTTTTGAAGTGGTTACTTGAGAAATAATCCCGCTAACCACCTTGAATACTTGCTCTTTCGTTAGGTTAGACACATTGATAATATGATTTGCGTATTGTTTTGTGGGTTCAGCAAATTGTTTATACATAGGAATTAAAACATTCTTCTCGTACTCGAGATACTTAAAATGCAATCGACGTTTCCAGCGAGTATCGTGACTGGCTTCCAACCATATTGATGTATTCAGAAGATTTCTAATTTGTTTATCCCAAAGAACAAGATAACCTTCTACAAGCATTATCGGTTTGGGTTGGAATTCGATAGGAATTCTTTTGTTTGTTTTCTTGTAGTTGGGATTTAGCCGCTCGTTTTTGGTGTTGATAATGACTGGTTTTCCTTGCGAGAGTTTAAACAAGTCCGTTGCTAACTTATCGAGATAAAGAGCATTGGGATGGTCCCAATTAGTGTGTCCTTCAAACTGCGGTACTTCAGCCGATAGCTTGAAATAATCGTCAAGCTGAATGAGGCCAATTTCGTCTGGGTATTTGTCTTGAAGTGTAGTGCAAAGAGTGGATTTACCTGATCCTGTTCCGCCTGCGATTCCAATAAAAACTGGCTTCATATTATCTTTGGTGCGGTCGAGAGGGATCGAACCTCCACGAGTTGCCTCACAGGATCCTAAATCCTGCGCGTCTGCCAATTCCGCCACGACCGCATTTAGGCTCAGAGTATATCAAAAAGTAGGAGACTTGGCTAGTTAATGAGTTTTTAGTGCTCTGTGCAAAGCGGACTCATGGGCAAGTTCTTCTTGGTTGTCATTAATAAACTTTAATTCCAGATCCCCGTATTTTTTCTGCAAAGCAAGTTTAAGAAGATGATCAGCAAACTCAGGGTTTTTAGGCAATACTGGTCCATGCAAATAACAACCAAAAACATTATTTTGGACCGCTCCCTCAGTTTGGTCCTCACCATTATTACCAGCTCCAACCACTACCTTTCCTAACGAAGTCGCTTTTTCGCCCAGAACTGTTTTTCCCGAGTGATTTTCAAAGCCAACTAATTTTTCCTTCAAAAAGTGAGTTTCCACTACCAAATTTCCCATCATTCGCTTCGTGCCTGCTGTGGTGGTGACGTCTAAAATTCCCAAACCTTCAAGAGAGTTTCCCTCCCCGTCCTGGTAGTAATGACCGAAGAGTTGATAACCACCGCAAATTCCCAAAAAAACCTTGCCGCTTTCCGCTTCTTCAACAAGTGCCTTATGTTTATGCTTCTTAAGATCACCGGAAACTTGCACTTGAGAGAGGTCTTGCCCCCCACCAAAAAAATAAAGATCAGCTCCAGTGGCTATCTCCTCTCTTAAACCGACCTCTACGACTTCAATGTCGATATCACGCCACTCACACCGTCGCTTTAAAGCAATAATGTTGCCCCGGTCACCGTAAGTGCTCATTTCCTTAGGATAAAGCCAGACTATTTTTAGATCCAGTTTAGTGCTCATAATTTTAACTTATTGTCAGTCTTCCCAAAATTGGCCACCAGCGCCTTTTTTGGCAAAAACCTTTTTCAGCTCTAGCATAGCTGTATAAGTGGGGACAATCAATAAAGTATCTTTTTGAGGTAGAGCCTCTAGTGCAGCCTCAAGAGCTTCGGATAAAGACTCATTTACCTGATAATTTTTAATACCGGCATATTTTAATCTTAAGGCCATATCGCTCGCTCTTAAACCGCTGATAAAAAATTTTGTACCAAAGTCCCTAACCGACTCAAAATCTACGTCCCACAACCAGGAAACATCGCGTCCGTCGGCAATTAAATCGTTGATGGCGATTAAAACTATCTGCTGTCCCCTACTAAAAAAAGTGCGGATAACCTCGTTAAACCCAGTGGGGTTTTTGGCAAGGGTAACAATAACCTTGCGGCCTTCAAACTCCAAATTTTCTGCTCGTCCAAAAGCTGGTTTGAAATTTTTTACGACCAAAGGGAAAGTATCCAGATTAAAGTCAAGGGCGCTAAGTGCTCCAAAGGAGGCTAAGATATTGTAAACATTGAAAAGACCGGCAAGTCTAGTTTTTATATCAACTCTTATCTTGTCAGAGTAGTGTAAAACAAACTCACTTCCAGAGGATCCTGATTCAATTTCTTCTGCCCAGATATCTAGTTTGGCTCTTGTAAAATGACAAACTGGGCAGGAATATTCTCCTTGATGAGAAATATAGTAACGTGTGTACTTCAACTCAGAACGACAACTGGGACAGTTAATGTTGTCAACTGTGTCAGGTACTTTTTCCAAACTAACATTTTTATCAGATAAACCAAAGTAAATTACCCGGCAAGAGGCGTTTTTGCCTAAAGAAGCTAGACTTGGGTCATCAGCGTTTAAAATTAAAGTAGTTTGCTCGGGGAGATTTTTAAGACACTTTTCCCAAATTCGACGGATGTTGTTTACTTCACCGTAGCGATCCAATTGATCACGAAAGAGATTGGTGATAACTAAGACCTGCGGGTTTAATTTTGGCAGGACGTTAGCAATAGCTGCTTCATCTACTTCAAATAAGGCGGTTTTTACTAAGGATTGACCAGATAGGTTTGTATTTTCTAGAAAAGCGGAAATTAGACCACGCTCAAGGTTTGAGCCATGGCGGTTGTGCACGAACTCTACTCCAAGGTTCTCTAAAAAATCGCCGATCAAGCGAGTAGTAGTAGTTTTACCGTTAGTACCGGTGACTAAGATGGTAGTTTCCAGGTTGCTTGCCAGTTTCTTGAGGATGTTGTGATCAAGATAAAGGGAAAAAAATCCAGGGGCAGCGGTTGCCCCACCTTTAGAGATATTTTTGATGAAAAATTTAGTACCTTTGGCAATAGCGTGAGAAAACAGAAATTGCAAATCCATCACCTTTGGATTTTAGCATAAATTTGACCAAGGACTAATGACAAATGACCACTTAGCGGGTCCTGTCACAGGATTCCCTCCCATCAGTGCTCAGCACTAGCTTGCGCGCTGTTGGGAGCCCTTCTTCCTGCGCCACCCGCTCGAGTCCGTTAATTAGTTGCTGCCTTATTGAGCTGCAAAACGAGCAATTTCAGTTTGACTTTTGCAAAGCAAATGCAAGCTAACTCGAGCTTGGAAATTGTGAAATTTAAAGTTTATTCAGCAGCGAATCGAAGAATCTCTGCTTGATAGCGGCTAACTCGGACTGCCCACGTGGGAGATTCGGCATACATTCTGCCGATACGAAAAGGCGTCACTTCTCCGCTTGGAGCATAACGGCTGCGAATTCCAGCCGCAACAACCTCAGTTGCTTGGACCCAGCTTTGAAAACGATACTTACCATTGTTCCAACCGTAAGGGTTGAAAGAAAGGAAAGGGACTTGCAAACCAAAGCTAGATTCTAGACCGGCAATAGAGGGTAACAAGGTCCAGTCAAGATCGTATTTATCGGAAATGGCAACAAAGTCCTCAGCATAGGGTACAAACGGAGAATTTTTGGTAGCAAAGTAGGAAGCTAATTTTTCCGCACGATCGTCTTTCTTAGCAACGACAGTATCCACCATTAGATTTTTGTTTTCTAAAGCAGTGGTAGGAGCTGAAACATTAGGGGTTTCAGTTTGAGGCACGAGGTTTGAAATTGTGGGACTAATTACCAATCCAGAAAACACGGTAATCATAGCAGCGGTCCTTAAGAGACGTTTTAACATATCCTCCCCGCCTCTTTTGGCCGCAAAATACCACCAAAAGTAAAATGGGGAGAAAAAAAGAAACTTTCTCTTGCGAGAAACTTAAATAAATTATAACCGAAAATTAGACAAAAGTCAAGTTAGGTTGGTTGCTTAGGGGGACATTTGCGCAATAGCAAAATTTACTCCAAAAGCCCAAGTGCCTTCGCTGTCAGTATAACGAGTCATAATCGCTTCAGTTGTTTGCAGACCGCGGTCAATATAATCACTTTTTAAACCCTCTGCTACAGTGTAAATTGCTTGTTCCCAGTTCTTGAACCTAGCTCCAGAAGCCTCTCCAGTGTAAATTGCCCAACCCCAGGCATTGTGAGAGCCTTTGGGCATGTACTTTCCCAGAGTCGACTCCTGAAAGGCAATTGCTGGTAGCAAGCGATAATCAATGCCGTATTGATCGGCAGCGGCGACAAAAACTTGCCCCATACCAGCCATAGGAGACTTATGACGAGCTAAAAAATTATCAACAATAACCGGTCGACCATCACTTCTGCCAACCGCCGCAAGTACATTAACTTTAGATTGTGCGGAAGCGTAATATTGATCAATTGGGGATTTTACTAAGTTTTGAGATTGAACTTTCAGCAACCTAATTTCAACCGGGACTTGTAGCTTTCGAAAATATAGGGTGGCTAAAACTAAACCAGTAACAAGTGGAAGTAGAAACAGTAGAATTGGAATTACCAGCAGGCCTTTTTTCATCGACTCTTCCCGAGGCTTGTTAAAGACTTACTGTAATTTATCCTAAAACAGACAAGCAGATTTGTAAACCCTTAGCTTCGCCAAGGGATTGCAATCTAGCGATTGTAAAATCTTAGGAAGCTGAGGGTTTACTTTGGTAGAAAATTATTGTATATTGGCGAAGCTTGCGGGGGTAGTTCAGCGGTAGAACGCTTCCTTGCCAAGGAAGAGGCCGCGGGTTCAAATCCCGTCTCCCGCTCCACGATTTTAGCCTCAAAATAAGTCTAACTCCAAACAGAGAATCGAACTTCCTAAAGATTTAAGAGTAGCTTTAAACCTAAAACAATACCCACAACTGTAAAGGCCACTTTAATAAACTTGTTACCCTTCAAACGTGCGTACTTTGAACCAATAAAACCTCCAACAACAGACCCTAAGACAGCTGGGATCATTAAACTTAAACTAAAATAACCTTTAAAGATTAAAATTAGGGCTGCTAAAAGAGCCCATGGAAAAGAAATCGCGTAGTAGTGGGCTAGAGAATCAATAAAATCGAATCCTTTAAAATAGGACGCTATAACGGTGAAAAACAAACCATTTCCCGAGCCAAACAAGGCTTCATAGAAACCCATTGGTAGTGAAAAGAGATAAATTAGTCTTTCCTTTAACTTTGAACGTACTACATGCTCTTCTAGTCCGACATCTTTCTTGAAGTTAATGAAAAGAATAAGAATAATAATAGCTATACCGACAACTCTTGCCAATATTTTTTGATCGATACTCGTTACAGCCAGAACACCAAAGTAAGAACCAATTGTTCCAATGGTTGCAAACAGAATTAAAAATGGCCACTGGATTTTCCTGCCTTTGGCAAAGTTGTAAGCAGAAGGCAACACCCAGAAGCTCGAGTTCAGCTGCAACATAGCTGTAGCCATTGGAAACGAGATACCAAGTGTTAAAAAGATAGGCAAAGCTATAACAGAAGCTCCACCGCCTGACATTGAGCTAATTGTGGTCGCAAAAGCTGCGATTAAAAAAATCCAAACTGACTCCATTGAATTAAATATATCAGATTTGTGGCAGCAATTGTGCGAAGTAAGCACTTTCTTTTAGTACTAGAGAAGGGTAAGGGATTTTCTTAACAGCCTCCAAAAGTTCAATTAACGCCCTGTCTGGAGCTCCAACCCACTTCTTACTGCATACTTCGTACTTAATACTTGTTGTTAGTCTTCCCAATGGCCGCTGGTAAGGCGGTTTTTTAGTCTCCTGAGGCGCTCTGCGGCTCTGTAGGCCCAGTATTTAGGAGAAAGAGGTAAATCTTGGGCTCTTAAGTAACTGTACTTAAAGCCGCCAAAACCCCGTTTAAATAAGCTAAATCCGTACCAGGGATGACCGGGAACAAAATTTTTATCTTTGACAACACCCCAAAAATTGTAGTATTTCATTCCTCGCCGCTTAGCTTCTTTAATTGCTTCCCACTGAAGAGAGTAGCCGACTGACTGTTCAGTTTGGACAGAAGCGCCGTGCAAGTAAGAAGCCATTTCACCGTAGAAACTAATCATTGCCATTGCCAATATTTTTTTATCCTTCCCCGCCTTAAAAATACGCATTTCATTAGCAGCCGCTAAAATTTCAAATTGCTTAAGGTAATAATCTTTGGGGTGGTTGACGAAATTTTTTCTGGTTGCAGTTGAATAAAGCATTTCAACAAACTTCTTAGCATCTTCCACTTTGTCACTGATCTCAACCACAACACCCTGCTTGGGCTCGTTGCGTACCAAATAACGGGTAGTTTTGCGCATTTCGGCAAGTAACTCTTCCTCACTCTTGGAAAGATCAATTAACCAAGCATCTTCAACCTGGACAAAAGTTACCGAACGTACAAAACCAAGACTTGAAAAGAGTTTTTGATTTTGGGCGTTTTCTTCCAAAGAAGGTTCAATTTTGATAAAAAGGCAGCTTTCCTCTTTGGAGAGTTTCCTAAGTTCTGAAGTTAAACTCTCAAGAGAGTTTTTGTCGAAATTTTTAACGATTGGTCCTCTGGGTACGTAAAGATAATTTCCCAAGCGGGTAGTTTCCTTAATGACTAAACAAATGCCTCCCAACTCTTCCCTACTGTAAATTCCTAGCCGGAAAATTTTTTTACCCAGTACAAGATTAAACTCTCCCCAATTCCAACTTTGTAAAAAGTTGTTAGGTGAGGTTGATAAAGAAAATTTTTCCCAAGTCTCTTTTGAGTTAAGAGGTCTAATAGTTTGATTAGCCACGTTTCCAGTATACCAAAGTTAGGGGAGATACTTTTGCTTGTAAACGGGGTCTTTTACGTAGTAACCGTTGTTGGTGATGTTATTTTGGACCACACGAGCGAAATCCTGCCCGCTTGTCAGGCTGAAATCGCTATTGTGGAAATTTTGATCGAAGAAAACCACAGCTTTAATTCTAGGAAACTTCGGTAAACCGGTTGTTAGAGTTTGGTTAAACCAGCTTTCTTTATCCCCACCACTGCTTGCTGAAGAAGTCTCCGCCACCATAATCGGTTTGTTAATTAAGCTCAATTTTTCGTAGGCCCGAGTAGCTACATAGTCAAAACTGATCCAGTTAGAAATGCTAGTACTTTTACCCCAATTGAAGCCACTAAACCCGATCCAGTCAGTGTAATTATCCCCTGGGTAAAAGGAGAGTAAACTGTCAGTACTTCCGACCTCGTCAGTATTGTTGGGTGACCAAAGCCAAATTACGTTGTCAGCTCCCTCAGCGGTAAAAATATCGTGGATATGCTGCCACATCGCTACATAAGTTTCCGGACCGTTCTTACTACCCCACTGATACCAACCACCGTTCATTTCGTGCGCAAAACGCAAAAAGAAGGGTCTGCCGTAGGCAGCCGCTCCCTTAGCCCAGTTACGAATAAACTGGTCCTGAACCCCAGCAACAATTGCTTGGGGAGTGTAGGCATCTTGCAGGGCTTGCTTGGAGTTCCAGGGTTCCCAAGTAATGATCGGTACATAGCCGCTTGAAGCAATTTTATTAAGGAAGTTTGCATCAAAACCGCTTTCAGGAGACCAGTCTTGATAGAACATCAATAGAGATGCCTTTTCGCCAAAATAGGTTGGTTGAACAAAGTTATCTGGATGGCTGTTTAGTGCTGGTAAATAATAGCCGTAATAAATCCCATTTTGGGGGACAAGTAGCTCCTGAATTAGGGTTGACTGATCACTTTTTCCAGATACCCCTAAACTAGCAAGAGTGGCAGAATAAGGCGTTTGTAGTGTCAACATCACTACTGCTGTGCCTACCGCTAAAGTGTAGCCAAGACGTGGTAGTACAATCGCTGGTACTTTGGAAGCTTGCTCGAGACTATTTAAAGCAATTTTTTCAAAAATTGCAGTGTTAAAGTTCTCCCGAACAATTAAATAAAAACCAAAAGTAAGGATCGCCACGTCAAAGCTTGCCCAAAAGTAGTTAAGCAGAGAGCCGCCATGAGCAGTATTGTTTTTCAAAGCAAAATACAGACCAAAGCCCAAAACTGCAGCTACAAGAAGCTGAACTTTGTAAACTGCAAATGGGTTTTCTTTCTCGTACTTTTTAATGGTAACGATAAAAGACAAATCTTTCTTTAAAGCGCTCGATAAGAAAGCGGCTACGAAAACTGGAAAAGAAGCAATATCCAAAACCAAACTTTTAATCGGATGGCGGAATAAAATTAGGTACAAGGTAAAATTGTAGATTATTAATGGACCGTAAATAAAAGCTAAGTACTGCCAAGTATTAGCTTTAACTAGAGAAACTCCAAAGAAAAGATAAGGCAAGGGTGCCAACATCAGGATCATGTCCCGCATACCAATTAAGTAGTAAGAGGCTGACAAAAGGTAATGAAACTTTTGTTTTAAAGTCAACGATCCGAAAAGAATTTTCTTTAAGTAGGCTCGGGAAACGTCCAGACTACCTTTAGACCAACGTCGTTGCTGACTAAAGTAAGCTTTCAGAGATGAAGGGGCGATACCTTCGGCCAAAACTTTAGGAACAAAAACACCTTTGTGACCGGTTAAGTGCAATTTCAGCGAAGTAGCGTAATCCTCAGTAATGAAGTTAGTGTCTACACCACCGATAGTTTCAAAAGCGCTTCGACGCACCGCAAAGTTAGTACCGCACAAAAAGAGCGCGTTATCAAAACCCTTGGCGGCACAAATATGCTCAAAGAAAAAGATTTGGTGAGCAGCAGCGGCCTTGGCTACCCAAGTGTTCTCATTTTTGTAACGCTGTGGGCTTTGTGCAAAATCAACCTCAGGGTTTTCAAAGGGTTTGACGATTTCCAGTAAAAACTCTTTCTTAGCAGCAAAGTCAGCGTCAAAAACAACATCCAAAGTGTTAGACGGATTATTGGTAGGAGTTTCTCTAAGACCATTGTTAATGTTACCGGCCTTAAAACCACCAGGAGTTGTTCTGGTAATATGTTCCACTTCTTCCTCCCTAGCTAAAGAAGCAATTTCCTGCCAGTTGTCTTTATTGGCCACTTTGCCATCGTTAAGAACAATTACCCGTGTTGGGTGGACTGGTTTAACCTCTTGGTAGTAAGCTATCGCTGCTCTCTTAGCAGCTTGAATAGTCTCACGAACAACTTCCACCGGCTCCCCGCAGACGCAGATAAACAGATTAAACCTTAAGTTTTTGTTGTGGTAAGGTTTTTCGTACTTTTGGTAGTTGCGCGGCCACAGTGAGTAAAACATTCCGTAAAAATGGAAAATGGTGTGCAGCTCGGCTGCAAACAAAATTATGCTAAAAATAACAAGTATTGGTGAAAAGTTAATAAATGTTACCCTATAGAATAGGAAAACAGAGAGTATAATTACTCCAGTTAGAATGACTATTCGCCACAAAAAAAGCCTTAAGAATAAGGCCCACTGCTTCATGACTTATAGTATATACCATAAGTCCTAATGCTGCAAGTTATAAGCCATTTCATGGCTTGCGTCAGCAATCTGGTTGCTGACTAAGGACTCACTATTGTTTGAAGTAGTTTTGGAAAGCTTGGAGACTTGAGGGTGTTGAATTAATCCGCCAGTCAGTTTCCTTAAGTAAGTTGAACCAAACTATCTCGGTAATTTTTGGAAATTTACTTGGCAACTCACTGGTAAACATGTTAGTCACCCACCCGGCTTTGTCGCCTCCGTACTCAGTTGAAGCTATTTCGGAAACTGTAATCGGTTTGTTATAGTTGTTGACTAGAAATTGATAAGTCGGGTTAAAGATAGTTGTAAACGACTTCCACCCCCCAAAGTTTTGAGTGGTGCCAAAGTTAAAACCGCTAATACCAATTGTGTCGACAACGTCATTTCCTGGATAAAAAGGGCTCAAGGTAGAAGGCTCATAAGTTTCGTTGATACCCCACACCCAGGTAACGTTACCAACACTTTGGCTGACAAAAAGATCATGGACACGTCGGTAAGCGCTGATAAACTCGGTAGCACGGTCTCCCCACGGGTACCAATCACCGTTCATTTCGTGAGCAAACCGTAAAACCACTGGCCCTCCATATTGTTTTATGGAGGCAGCGAAACTTTTGATGTAAGTATCTTGGGCACCGGTATTAATTTGCGCAAGATAGTCGGTGTTAGTGGCACCTAAGTCCCAAGGTTCCCAAGTGATCATTAATTTACTGCCATGGGTTTTAACATAGTTAAGAGCCGCTACTTCTAAATTTTTAGACGAACCTCCGAACGGCTTGTAAATTGAGACTGTGCTTATTTTTGTTCCAAGTGAGGCCTCTAAAGAAAAAATTTCGTTGCTGTTGTTGTAATCTTGGGGTACTACGCCAAAAGAGATTTTCTTAGTTTGTTTGCTAGTTTGGTTGTTTACCACTGACTTACCTCCTGAGGCTTGTTCTTCGGCACCTAAAGTACGGTTTTCAGCACTCTCTGTTGCTTCATTAAAAACAGTTCTTGAGGAGGCAGAACTAATCTTTTGAGATCTTGTTGTTCTCTCAGTACTTTTTGTTAGAAAAAAAAGTTGGCCCAGCAGTATTAAAAAAAGTACTGAGAGAGCAGAACTCAAAATTAGTAATCTTTTTTCGGCCCAAAGTTTTTGTAAATTTTGCACTTAAACAGAGTAACCAATATCATTTACTATAGCAACTAGCACAAACTGTATCTTAGAGGTATTAACTATATCAGTAGCTTCTTGTACTTTTGTAGACTCCCACCCAACAATTTTAGAGTTGTGAGGTTTATAAAGTCCTATAGCTTGACAAGTTTCTTACTACAGGATATAATCCTGCCAGTTTATGTACAGAAAACTTTCACTATTATTCGCTAGCGCAGCCGTTTTACCATCGGCTTTTTTTGCTTATTTAGCACCAAGCGTTGTTGCTGCTACTAACCTTATTGCCAACTCTTCGGTTGAAGTGAATGTCAACAACTCACCGGTTAATTGGTTGAAAAACACTTGGGGCCAAAATACCGCCAACTTCACTTACCCCACCAATGGGCAGAATGGTCGTCGCAGTCTTCGGGTTCAAGTTACTTCCTATACCTCCGGTGATGCCAAATGGTATTTTGAACCTGTTTCCGTAACAAGCGGTCAAACGTATGTCTACAGTGATTATTACAAATCCTCAGTACAAACCTTTTTAGTTGCCCAAACACAGGATCAAGAAGGTAATTTTAACTATTTTCAGATCGGCAACCCCTTAGCCAAAAGTTCAAGTTGGAAAAAGGTTACCGCTACCTTTACTGCTCCTGCTAACACCCAAAAACTAACAATCTTTCACTTAATCAATAAAGTTGGTTACCTACAGACTGATAACTTTTCCCTAGCTTTAGCTGATGAGGGAGTTACAGTTGTCGATAATGTTCCTAATAATTCTGTCGAGCAGATTTCTCAGATTGAGGCCAACAAACCAGCTGCCTGGACCAACGGTACTTGGGGCCAGAATTCAGCAACCTTCACTTATTTAAATAATCTTGGCCACACCGGCTCTCACTCAATAAAAACTCAACTTTCCTCCCATACTTCTGGAGATGCTAAGTGGTATTACGAAAGACAAGCAGTAACCGGCAACGTGCAACTAAGGTTTACCGACTACTACCAAGCGAGTGTTACCAGTAGAGTTGTGGTTGAAATAACTAAAACTGATGGAACTCAAGACTATCTTGAGCTAAAAAACGCCCCAGCTTCTAGCACTTGGGCTAAATACACTGACTATTTTACTACTCCGGTTGGTGCTGTAAGTTTAACTGTCTTTCACTTAATTTCAACGGTTGGTTATTTGATTACTGATGATTATTCGGTTAACCCCTTCGTGCCTCAGGGTTTTAATAGAAGCCTGGTGACTTTAACTTTTGACGATGGTTGGGCTTCGCAACAGACTGTGGCTGCTCCAATGCTTTCAACTTACAATTTCCCAGCTACTTTTTACATCACTACTGGTTTTCTAGGAACAGCTGGTTACATGACCAACCAAATGGTGATTGACCTACGAAATGCTGGCCACCAAATTGCCGCCCACACTATCACTCACCCTCATCTAACAACTTTGTCGGACGCAGCTTTAAACATCGAACTCTCTGACTCACAAACCTACTTGCAAACAACCTTTGGAGTGGTAGCTAATGATTTTGCTTCTCCTTTTGGTGAGGTTGACGAAAGAGTTCTAGAGGCAGTTAAAAACCTTTACCGCTCTCACCGCGGAGTGATTAACGGTTACAACTACAAAGATGGCTTTGACATCTACAACCTAAAAGTCCAAAACGTTTTGCTAACTACTTCACCTTCTGAAATTGCAGGTTGGTTGAACGAGGCTGCAAATAGTAAAACTTGGTTAATTTTGGTTTTTCACCAAATTGATAACGGTGGGGATACTTATAGTTCAACTCCGGAGAATTTTGCTAACTACCTGGGAGTTATCAATGGAAGTGGTTTGCCGGTCGTTACCCTCGACCAAGCTCTAAACGAAGTTTTACCTCAAACAAATAACTAAGTGGTTTACGTGTACGATTGTCAGCTGCAATAACTAAAAAAGAAAGGCAGTCAATTCCTTGACTGCCTTTGGCTAGAGCCAGTTATCAGTGAGAGTAGACTCTAACGTAATCGATACTGAAGCTGGCAGGAAAGACGGTGTCTTTATTCGGTGCTCCTGGCCAGTCTCCACCAACCGCTAAGTTCATCAGTAGAAACATTGGTTGGTCCGGGATATTGCTGGTCGAATGGAAACTCTCTTCTCCGTCTACTGACCAGGTTATTAACCCCGGAGACCAATCTATCTGGACAACATGGAAGTCACTCGAGAAATCCACGCCGGCCAACGTTCCGCCAAGACTTTGGTGTTGCCGCCAGTCAGAACCCCAGTGGTTGGCAAAGTGCACTGTTTTAGGGTCGTGTCCGAGAATTTCAAGGACGTCGATCTCTGGGGGCCATTTCAGAGAATCTGCTAGTAACCAGACTGCTGGCCACAGGCCTGCACCCCTTGGAACTCGTACCCGCACTTCAACCCGACCGTATTTTAGGCTGAACTTCTGATAGGTGGTAAGAATTCCGGAAACGTAATTGCGGGACTCTCCATCGTAAATAGCACTACCACGATCGGCGATAATACTGAGGAACCCGCCCCTAACTACGAGTCTGTCGGAGGTGTAAGCCTGAAGCTCGTTATTACGCTCATCTCCCCAAGGGTCTTGTGTGTTCCATTTGCTCTGGTCAAGTCTGTTATCGTTGAACTCGTCCTGGAAAACCAGTTTCCAACTGGTCTCTTCCAGAGAACTGCTAGCCATTGTTGAACCTACTATCGACGTTGCTTCAACAGTTGGTGTTGCAACTGTGACTGGCGATGAGTCCTTTTTCTTTTGTGAGCAAGACATCGCCAACACGAACACAACACTCCAGAGAACAAAAGTTAATACCCTTTTCATTGAGCTCTCCCTCCAGCTAGGTATAACTTATAGTTTTTTGCTTGAGCAAGTATAAACTAAAGGGGGATAAATGTCAATGCTATAGGTCACAAATATTTCTGTTTAGGGGTGTTCTTGGGTTAGGAAGCCTTAAGTTGAAGAGGTCTTGTGTAGTCATTAAAGTAATTGGCTCGGGGACTTTGATAGAACGTTTTACTTTGTAAAAACGAACCCCGCAAGATGGTATATTACCATATGCTATAATCAAGCTGTTGATATGGAAACACAAGTAGGTAGCTACAGAATAATTATTGAACCAGAAATGCAAAACGGCAAGAAAGTTTACAACGCCTATTGCCCCACTCTAGACGTTGCTGACTACGGTGATTCAATCGAAGAAGTCTTAAAAAGCATTCACGACGGTATCGAGCTAGCTATAGAAGCGTTAGTCCACGAAGGCAAAGAAGTTCCCACGGATAATATTAAGGAACAAGTTATTACCAGCACTCAAGCCTCCATCCCCCAAAAAGTTTAACTTGTGTTTTAATGAGTAAATTACCTACAAATATCAGGCCTTTAGAGCTAATTAAGGCTTTGGAAAGGCTTGGTTTTGTAGAAAAAATGGCTAGGGGAAGCCACCGTCGCTTAGTTCATGCGGATGGTCGTATGACCCAAGTTGCCGTTCATCCTAAACCAATACCAACTGGAACGCTGGGTAAAATTCTTAAACAAACCCAAATTAGTGTTGAAGATTTAGAGAAAAATCTTTAAATTAGCCCAATAAACTTGGATCCGGGACTTGGATTCGAACCAAGGTTGGCGGGTCCAGAACCCGCTGTCCTACCGCTAGACGATCCCGGAGCGAGCTAACATTT
The DNA here is from genome assembly GCA_036514715.1 of Candidatus Nanoarchaeia archaeon. Lineage (GTDB taxonomy): Bacteria > Patescibacteriota > Microgenomatia > Woykebacterales > RBG-16-39-9b > DATBWR01. The sequence continues at coordinate 64,951 of DATBWR010000001.1, forward strand.
TACCAAATTCAGCTTCGAACCACAACTAACTTCCTTTTTCCGTAACAAAACAAACCTAATTACGTTTGGATAAGTAACGGGTTCTTGCTTAGGGAGGGAGTTTCAGTTTCAAGTGAGGTAGTAACTTGCAGTTATAGGTTAAGATAGTTTTATGCTTTTCTTTAAAAGGGAGGCCGATGCCTCGCTGGAACAATTAATCGAGCAAGCCAAAAACGGGAACATTAACTCTTTTGGCAAGGTTTACGACTCTCTTGTAGAAAAAGTTTATCGGTTTATCTTTTTTAAAGTAGAAAGCAGGGAAACTGCCGAAGACCTAACCCAAGGGGTTTTTCTAAAAGCTCTTGAGAACATTGAAAAATATCGAAAAAATACGAGTTTTCTAGCCTGGATTTACACTATTGCCAGAAATAGCGTAATTGATCACTACCGCACGAAAAAACAAAAAGTAAGTCTTGAGGTAGCCAGCAAAATTGAATTTATCGATAAAGAATTAGATTTAGAGAGCAAAGAGAGCACCCAAACGCTTTACCAAGCGCTACGGGCACTTTCACATGAAGAACGTGAGGTGGTGGAACTGCATAGTGTTGATGACTACAGTTTTGAAGAAATTGCACAAGTTATGGGTAAAGCCCCCGGAGCCTTGCGAATTTTAAAGTACCGAGCCTTAACAAAGCTGAGGAAATTACTAAAGTAAATGGAAAATTTTAACGACATTGAGAAAAAATTAAGCTTATTTAAAAGTTTGAAGCCCAACCCCAGTTGGCAGGCTCAAACGCGACAACTTTTAGTTGGTGAAAAACAATCAGATCTTGTACTTTTTTCTTGGAGAAAAGCGGTACTTACCTTTGCTGTGGTTATCTTTTTAACTGTCGGAAGCGGTGTTCTGGCTGCTGAGAGTTTGCCGGGAGAGCCCTTCTACCCCATAAAACGGGCTTTTGAGAGGGCAAGATTATTTCTTACTAACAAAGAAGGGCAGTTTGTTATTAGTCAGCAGCTGGTTGACGCGCGAATTTCCGAGCTCAAACAAATTGTTGTCGAAAATGACCAAGCTACCAACAAAGCTTTAGTTGAAGTCGAAAGTTCAGTCGCGGAAATTAAAGTTCAGGTTGAAGCTCAGCAAAGAAAAATCGAAGTGCTGCAGAGAGAAGGTAAGGATGTTACTGAAATTAAGGAAAGTTTAGCCAATTTTGTGCCTGCCATTGAGGCAAAACAAGAACAACTCAAAACTATTGAACCAACCCTGCCAGCTGAACGTCAAGAACAACTCGCCAGCGTCATTGTCAATCTAGAAGCGATAAAACTGGATATTCGAAAAATTACTCTTGAGGCTGACCCAGATAAAGACCCTCAAGATGGGGAAATTCCACAGGTACCTGACCCAAACTCTACAACACCCTCACCAAACTAAAACTATAGGTGTCCACCTCGGGGGTGTGCAGCCTGTGAGCTCTACAACCCGTAACAAAAAGGTTCTTACCACGTTCTTTTTTACGAGGGGGTGATAAGTAAGAATGATTAGTAAAATTGTCCTTGGACTTGCGGGATTTGGAGCCGCTGCCGTCTTACCAGTTTCTGCTTTGGCAGCTAACCCAAACTTAAGTATCCGGCCAATACCCTACCCATCGGTCCGAATTATTAACGTGACTCCAGGTAACCCACTACACTTAGGGGCTTGTGGCAAACTGGAAGTTGGTGGTCGGGGTTGGGTGCGCTATGAGAACTTTAACGGCGGGGTCGAAATTTCTGTTCGAGGCGCTCTAGCGGTTAAAGAAGAAGATCTTGGTAATCTCAACATCAACGGCTTTAACTGGAAACACCAGCGTGGTAGCTATATTGTTTACCACGGTCGAGGAACAGCCAGTGGTAATGGTTCCGACTTGGATTTAGTGGTTTTGGGGAAAGCCAAAATTGGCTCTTATGGTTGCGGACAAATTAGTCTCAAAGGTTACTGGCAAGGTACCTTTCAGCCTTTCTGGATAATCCACCCGCTTCCCGAACCCGTACCTCTACCGCTTCCGGTTGAGTTGAACGAAGTGGAGGCAGAGGTAATGCTAGTCAACTAGCACCACTAAGGTTGCAAAAAAAGGGTACAAGAAAAGGACACGCTTACCCTCCAAGTGTCCTTTTCTTTTTTTTTTGCAAAAGAAAAGAGGCCTTGCATCAAGTGCAAAACCTCTTGCTTTGTCTAATTGACTTTAGTTAACTCGCAGTAGATCCAAGTCGGTGGTAGACTAAGTTGGTAAAGCCAGGACGCTTCGGAAGGCTCACCTACTGCACTAAGGACTTTAACTTGACACCACCAGTGGTTGTCTGCAAAGGTTAGCCCGGAAACAACCTCAACTTTACTTCCCGTGAAGACGTAAAGGTAATCTCCTTGGCTTCCGATAAGAGGTTCTCCAGCTGGTGACTTTCTTGCCAGGAAGTTGTAGTTTGGGTAACCGCGATCCCCGACTTTGATATTAGGTCTTGGCAGAATCAGTAAGTCGTTGACTTTGACTAACCAACCACCTTCCGGGGTGTAAGTCGCTTCACCTTCCCCATAAACACTGCTACTTTGGAGAACTTTGACAGGCCAGAATTTACCTATAGGAAATTCCGTAGGTGTTCCAGTTACCTCTACAACATAGGCATCGTAGGACCTTGTCTCGTAAAGGCAGTCTTCCAGTTTGGTTGCTGAAATGATCTCCCATTCCGGACAAACTGGTAGTCGAAAAGGTTGGTCAGGAGTTTGATGCTCATCAGCAACCATGTCTCCAATAGCGAATCGGTAGGTTGGTGTTGGAGTTGGGGTAGGTCTTGCCGCTACGTTGGTTAAGGGTTCGCCAGTGGTCGTTACAGGCTCTTTTTTGACCAGTACAAGCTGTGAGACACCTACTATTAGGATAGCTACAACAACTATCCAGACCAGAAAGGAGTTGTTGCGCAGCCACTCTCTCACTTTGATCTCCTCTATTGAATTTTATAGGCTATTTTAGCTGAATTTCTGCAAAAATTCCACTACGCGGTCAGTTTCAGCTTCGGTTATGCGCGGGAAATTAGGTAGGTTAATGGTCTGGGCGGCTAATTTCTCAGCGACTGGGCAAGAGCCGGATTGGTAGCCGAATTTGGAAAGATGGACACTTTCCGGATAAATCACGCTGTTATACCAGTTACCAAAGGGTATTTTTTGGGCTCTGCCTTCTTCAAAAATCCTTTTAGCCTGGGGGTGGAAAGCAACTACTCGTAGGTAAATACCTTCGTGAGCAGGTAGAAGTTTTAAGGAGTTTTCCTTCACTTTTTCACGGTAGATATGGGCAACTTCCCCTCTGCGGACGTTATAACTATCAACGTTGTCGAGTTCCTCGCAAGCAACGTGAGCGAAAACATTGGGTAAAAGGGTTGGGTACCAGCCTGGATTCTGACCGGAAAGCTCTTTTTGACTAGTAACTACGTTAACCAAGTCAAATTGGTATAAATAGCGCACTAGGGAACTGCCCCACTCCTTGGAAAGAAGTTTCCTAAAAAGCAGACGCCAGGAAAAGTAGTTGTTAATTTCCCTGAGGATATTACCCAGAGGCAAGGGTTTGAGAAACTTTATCTCATCTTCAACAGCCTCTACTAAAGCTTCATTATTAACTAGCAAGGCTCCACCGGTTAAAGAGCTGATAACTTTTTCCCGACCAAAGGAAAGGATAGCTAAGTCGCCAAAAGTACCCAAAAGACGCCCGTCAACTTTGGCTCCCAGGGAGTGAGCACAATCTTCAATGACTTTTAGTTTGTGGTTATCGGCAATTTTGAGAATTTCCTTAATCTTGGCAGGATTTCCGAAAGTGTGTTGAACAATAATTGCCTTAGTGCGAAGGGTAATTTTAGCCTCCAAATCCTTGGGATCCATATTTAAAATCTTTTCTTCAATATCAACGTAAACCGGGGTTGCACCGACCCACAGGACCGGATTTGGGACCGCGTTGCAGGTATAGGCTTGTACCAGTACTTCGTCGCTCTGACCCACCCCCAGAGCCTTAAGAGCCAAAAAAATCGCACTTCTTCCGGAATTAACCACAAAAACCTTAGTTTTGAAAAGCGTGGCCAGTTTTTCCGTTAGTTTTTCCGGATACGGGCCTTTTTGCAGGGTATTAGGTGAGACTAAATGTTTAAGTAAAAGTTTTGGGGTTGAACTAGCCATAACTCAAAATCTTAACAGATTTTTAGATTGTCTTAAACCCGTAAATTTTGTATAATCGTTGGGTAATTTTGGGCGAGTGGCGGAATTGGTATACGCGACGGACTTAAAATCCGTTGGCCTTACGGCCTTGAGGGTTCGAGTCCCTCCTTGCCCACCAAACTTCAACGAACTTATTTCCTATAAAGTCGATTGGAGAGTTTGATTAAAGCAAAACCGGCTGCGGCAAAAACTGGGAAGAGGTAAATTCCTTCTGGGCCGGTGTCAGGAAGATTATCAGTAGTCCCAGCAACTTGTCCAGGTTCTTCGGTTGCAGTTGGTGGAGTTGGTTCTTCCTCTTCTTCAGGAGTACCAACTACAGCCACAGTTTTCTCGTTCTCGTCATCAGCCAAATACAAAGTTGTACTGGAATTATCAGTTAAAGTGAGTTCCCTTGAGGTGGAGCTTGCATCAACTTCGACAAAAGTTTCGTTGGAAGGCTCTTTTTTGACAGTGTGGTTTTTGTCGTCCTCGTTCTTAACTTTAATGACTTCGTCGTTACCAACTTTCAGTTCATCAGTAGTAAACTTACCATCTTTATTAATAACTAAAGTTTTAACCTTGGTAGAATCTGGCCCCTGCACAAACCTATAAATCAGAAAGCCAATCCCAATTAGAACAGCAATTACAACTACATAAACAGCAATTCTCTGGTATCTTGGGTCCATATGAGTGCGATATTACTCTGCCTTATAGTAGATTTCAAGTAGTCAACTTATCTTCAACTTTTATCGACTTAGACTTTAAGGTCGAATTTTAGCTTTAAAACTGGTATAATCGTCTGCACGCGGGTGTGGCGGAACGGTAGACGCGCTACGTTCAGGTCGTAGTGATCGCAAGGTCGTGGAGGTTCAACTCCTCTCACCCGCACCAGTGTAAGAAAATAGTTAACTGCCAGATCTAGATATTGGTATACGCTATAGACTTGAGTATGTTAGGGTTAAGATGTGATTTGGACTTCTCGATTAGCATACGTCGTCGGTTTAATAGCTACAGATGGAAGTTTATCTAAGGATAAGAGGCATATTATTCTTACCTCCAAAGATTTGGAGCAAATTCAGACCTTCGCAAAACTTCTGAATTTGAAAAATAAAATTGGTCTTAAGGGTAGTTCGTATAACAAAGAGAAGAAGTATTACTTTATCCAGTTTGGAAATGTTAGGTTGTACAGGTTCCTAGAAAGTATCGGTTTGACGCCTAATAAAACAAAATCTATTTCTACTCTTTTAATACCGGATAGTTATTTTCCAGACTTCCTTAGAGGAAGTCTGGACGGCGATGGTTATACATATTCCTACTGGGATCGAAGATGGAAAAACAGCTTCTTGTTATATCTAGGATTTATTTCAGCAAGTAAAGCACATCTTGAATGGATTAGTAGCAAAATCCAGAAACTTTATGGATTGAAAGGGAATATTAATTTCATGGGGAGATCTACGTATAGACTTATTTTTGCAAAAAGAGCCTCTCTCGAACTTATTAAAATGCTTTACTATCAAGATAATTTACCTTGTTTAGGGAGAAAGAGGTTAAAAATTTTGCGTTCGTTAGATATAATATTGCACAATGCCGAGGTGGGGAAACTGGTAGACCCGCTACCTTGAGGTGGTAGTGCTGTAAAAAGCGTGCAGGTTCAACTCCTGTCCTCGGCACCATTAAAATTGTATGCCAAAAATAGGGGAACGGAAGATCAAGAATTTTTTGTAGGCCAAAAAGCCTTTATTGATAAAAATGGGGAAATTTTAGTACTTATAGATGAATTTGGATTAGACCTTCCAGGAGGTAAGATTCAAAAAGGTGAAGAAGATTTTAGTACCTCTTTAAAAAGGGAGGTTAGAGAAGAAACAGGCTTAGAAATTGAGGTTGGAACACTTTTTCAGTCTTGGCAATGGAAGATGAGACGAGGACCAAACATCGGTAAGTTAATCTTTTTGGTTGGATATAAATGCAAGTATTTGTCTGGTGAGCTGAAATTAAGTGAGGAGCATAACAATTTTCGTTGGGTTAATAAAAACAATTATCAGGAACTTGGTGATGATGGTGAGTACTTTAAAGCAATAGAAAAGTACTTTGAGGGTGGTTAGCTTAGTTGGGATAAGATGCATTTGATCTTCGATCAAAAGTCAGATCGTCTTGTTTTAGAAAATCTGGACGGTTAGCTCAGTTGGTTTTAGAGCGCTTCGTTTACACCGAAGAGGTCGCAGGTTCGAATCCTGCACCGTCCACCAAATTTCGTATAATTAGGGTAATGCCGGGTTAGCTCAGTGGTAGAGCGCCTGCCTGAAGAGCAGGGCGTGCGTGGTTCGATTCCGCGACCCGGCACCATATTTATCGGGGCGTAGCTCAGTTGTAGGCTAGTCCTTCGGACTGGTCCTGCCACTGACCAATAGAGAGCTAACTACTCTCAACCTCGTACAATTTAACTAAGTTTAGTGAACCGTCGGGGCGTAGCTCAGTGGTAGAGCGCGCGCTTTGGGAGCGTGAGGCCGCACGTTCGATCCGTGTCGCCCCGACCAGAAGTTATAGACTAAGTTTGTGGGTTACTGTTTCTATCTGATATCTCACTGATTAAAGACTGACTTTTAGCTATTAAATTTTTGGTTTCTTGGCGGATCAATTGGTGATCGTTTGGAACTATTCGTGCCGTTCCTAAAATATTTTGTTGGTTTTCAGTAGCTATACTAGCCCTACCATTAATATGTTTCTGTCTAGTAAATGTCCCACCTGACAAGGTAATTGTCTGTCCAGAAAGGAGTAATCCTTGTGTAGTTTGTTCAGGAATCTCCGGCCCAACTTCTATATAATGAGTTAGTTGCGAAATAGTGACAACTTGACTTGATGATTCTTTAGAAATTAAATAATCCAATAACTCATTAACTACTAAGGCTGAAAGGCCAATAACTAACACGCAGAAAATTAATTTTGCTGGTTTGGGTGGTGTTTGCATAACAAAATTTTAACACTTTCTGTGCTATATTAGAACCTATGGATTTTGGCGAAAGGGCGATTGAGCAGGCGAAAAAACTACATGGCAAAATTGAAGTTGTTTCCAAAGTTAAAGTTCGCACACGTGAGGATTTATCAACTGCCTACACTCCGGGAGTTGCTTCTGTTTCCACTTTAGTTGCGAGCAATAAAAAACTTGCCTACGATCATACGATCAAAGGTAATTCCGTCGCCATAATTTCTGATGGCTCAGCGGTTTTAGGATTGGGCAATATTGGTCCGGAAGGCGCTTTGCCCGTTATGGAGGGTAAGGCTCTGCTTTTCAAAGAGTTTGCTAATATTGATGCTTACCCGATTGTTCTCAATACTCAGGACCCAGACGAAATTATTGCGGTAGTTAAAGCAATTTCCCCTGGATTTGCCGGCATAAATTTGGAAGATATTAGCGCACCCCGCTGTTTTGGAATCGAAGAAAAACTGCGAGATATTGGCATTCCGGTTTTCCATGATGATCAGCACGGTACAGCAATAGTAATTTTGGCCGCTTTGAAAAATGCTTTAAAAGTTGTCGGTAAAAGCTTAAAGGAGGTAAAAATTGTCATTGTCGGAGCCGGTGCTGCCGGTATCGCCACTGCCAAAATCCTAAAATCCGCCAAAATCGTCATGCTTGATTCGAAAGGGCCAATCAATGATAAAAGAACTGATCTAAATCCTTATAAAAAGCAGATATTAAAAAGTAAAAAATATATGAATGTTTATTCATATAATGCCGCTGTGTCTAATGCGGATGTCTTTATTGGCTTATCCGGCAACGCAAAACTGGCACCACAAGAAATAAAGCTAATGGCCAAAAACCCGATTATTTTCGCTCTCTCCAACCCTACTCCAGAAATACTTCCAAAAGAAGCTTTGGGAGCTGGCGCCGCAGTTGTGGCCACCGGCAGAAGCGATTATCCCAACCAGATCAATAATGTTTTAGCCTTTCCCGGCGTTTTCCGCGGTGCTCTCAATAAACGTGCTGCGCAAATTACTGAAGAGATGAAATTAGTAGCTGCCGAGACACTTTCTTCTTTAGTTCTCAAGCCGACAAAAGATCAAATACTTCCCTCACCTCTGGAAAAAGGGGTTGCCCTAAAAATCGCTGGGGCAATCGAAAAACTGTGACAGACCCTTGGGAAACCGCCCAAAAACAACTTCAAGACGCAGCAGCCAAAATCGCTCTGAACCCTACTTTACTCAAGAGCTTACTTACCCACGATAACAACATTCAAGTTTCTCTGCCGTTGAAGATGGATGACGGCCGCACTGAAACCTTTCAAGGTTACCGACTGCAGCACAATAACCTTCTCGGGCCTTACAAAGGTGGTTTGCGTTACCACTTGGACGTTTCTGAGGGTGAATTAAAAGCCTTGTCTTTTTGGATGAGCATTAAAAATGCGGTTATTGACGTACCTTTCGGAGGTGCCAAAGGTGGAATTGCCCTTGATCCAAAAAAACTTTCCGAAGCTGAACTTGAACGTTTGACAAGACTTTTCACTCAAGAACTTGCCAAACACATTGGCCCCTATAAAGATGTTCCGGCTCCGGATGTGAACACTAGCCCAAAAATTATGGCTTGGATTGTGGATGAGTACAGTAGGATAGTTGGTAAGTCCACGCCTGCGGTAGTAACAGGCAAGCCAATTGAGAAAGGCGGCTCTGAGGGCCGTACAGAAGCTACTGGACTAGGTGGGAGCCTTGCGCTGCTCTCAGCTCTCCAAAAGCTAAACCTGGATCCTAAGAAACTGACAGTAGCGATCCAAGGCTTTGGTAACGTTGGTCGCTATGTAGCCAAGTTTTTACAAAAGCAAGGCTTAACTATCGTTGCCTTGGCTGACTCAAAAGGAGGCATCCATATTCCAGATGGTGTGGGTGAGATTGAACATATTGAGCGTTTTAAAGAAGAGAAAGGGTTTTTAGCTGGTTCTTACTGCGTTGGCTCAGTATGTGACATTGAAAATAGAGGTAAAGTTGGTGGGCAAGATATTACTTCACAGGAGTTGTTGGAGCTGCCAGTGGACATTATTATCCCTGCTGCCTTAGAAAACGTTATAACCAGCGAAAACGCTTCAAAAATCAACGCTAAAATTGTTTTGGAGATGGCTAACGGGCCCACAACTGCCGAGGCAGATAAGATCCTCGCCGACAAAGGGGTTTTAGTAATACCTGATATTCTTGCTAATTCCGGCGGAGTGGCAGTGAGTTACTTCGAGTGGTATCAAAATCTACACAATGAAAAGTGGTCACTCGAAGAGGTTGAAGATAAATTGAAAGAAAAAATGATTATAGCTACTGAAGCTGTTTTTGAAATTCAGGATGAACTGAAAGTTACTCTACGTGAAGCAGCTTACATAGTCGCCCTGCGAAGACTCCAAAATGCCTCTGAAAAAGGAAAGCGGTGATAGAGAAACCACCGCTTTTAGACATTTCATTCCAGGTGCGTTAAGTAAACGTAAATCCCCGACCCCTGGACGAGTTCTTGAACAAGGGTGTAAACATCAGTCAGATCACCCTTTATGCCCAAACACCACCCCTCGGATTTGGTATCTAATTCCAAACCCCACTGTGTGTCTGGAAACTTTTCTTCAAGTGCCGCTGTGATCTTTCCCATCATCTCTTTCAGTTCGGGGGTCTCTCGTTCCAGGCGAATTTTCCACGCTTCCAAATAGTCAAGTGCGGTTTCCACCGACTTATCAACTGCCGCTTCGACATTCTGCTGAACCGGATAGGCTTTCATTACCCTCTCCTTGTTTTGTTAGTTTGTATTATATAGGCCTAGTCAAAAAATTGCGATTGCGAGCCTAAAATGATATACTCTGCTCACCTTTATTCGGGGGTCGTCTAATCGACAGGCGCTACGCGCCTAATCCGCCTAGGGCGGGCAGGACATGTTTTATTGCCGGATCGTCTAATGGTAGGACACGGGAATTTGGATCCCGTTATCTAGGTTCGAATCCTAGTCCGGCAGCCAAGTTTGGTTCGTTTTTGCGAAGCAAAATGGGTCTATTTGTGAAGCAAAACGGTTCTATCCAGGTCCCCAAGCCAATATTCAAAGAAAAGCACACCCTTTTTAGAGAGTGTGCTTGATGGTCTTTCTCCTAGTTCTTAAATAATGCAGTCCTGCCCGAAAAATCAGGACAAGACTCCACAGTAGTATTACTGAGGCAATTCCTATTGAGACAACCGGATCAAAGATTGCTTCTCCTGTGAAGTGAATTAAAACTCCAGCTAGAATCACCCCAAGGGAAGAACCAGCGTCCGAGACCGCGTGAGCTACTTCCACACGGATGTTGAAGTGTTCTCTCTCTGTGTGTAAGGTCCTCAAAACTGCCAAGTTGAAGAAAAGACTGACTACCCCAGCAAAAACAATACTAGCTGAGATCGCCGGTGGGTTGTCGAGTCTACCCAAAGCTTCCGTTAGTAAGTAGGAGCCGAACACAAATAAAAGGACCCCATTTGCAGCCGACACTCCAACCTCAATCAGGTGGTATTCATGCTCAAAACTCTCTTCTCTGTTATGAGATTGAAGCGCAATCTTCTGAGCTAGGAGAACCAATGACAGCGAAAAAGCATGTCCTAGACCGTGTAAAGTGTCGGAAAGAACCGACAAACTTCCTGTGGCCAGCCAAAAGACGAGTTGGACTGACAAAGGAAGCAAGGTTAGCAGGAGGGCCTTGCCCGTCACCCTGCTCACGTGCTCGTGACGGTGCATTTCTCCCTCCTTTTTAATCTAAAAGTGTGCGAATTGGGCTATTTTAGTAGTTTTTGCCCTTTGTGTCTAGGTTTTTTGTAATTAAGTGTTATATAATCAGGCTACCAAACCCAAGGAGGGAGACAAGTGGTAACTGGGCAGGATAAAAACCTGGTCTGCAAGGACTGTGGGCAGGAGTTCGTTTGGACGGCTGGTGAGCAATACTTTTACCTTGAGAAGGGGTTGGCAAACGAGCCAAGACGTTGTCCAAAATGCCGGGCCAGCAAAAGACATGAAAGAGATCAGGGTCGTCAAGAAGGAACAACAGAGATCGTCTGCGCCAAATGCGGCAAGGGGGCAACGGTTCCTTTCGTGCCCAGGCTAGACCGGCCCGTTTACTGCGACAGCTGCTTCTCTGAAGTAAAAGCTGAAAGAGCAAAAAGCAACTGAAGACAGAAGCCCGAGGGATTACCTTAGGGCTTCTTTTTTAACGGTAGATAAATACAAAAGCTAGAGCCCTGTCCCAATTTTGAATTAACAGTAATTTTTCCTTGGTGGGCATCAACAATTAGTTTGGCAATATAAAGACCTAAACCTGAGCCCTCATAATTGTAAGTTTTAGTGTCCGTACCACGGTGGAACTTCTGAAACAACTGCTCTATTTGGTTGCTTTCAATACCAATACCCGTGTCTTTTACACAAATCTTGGCCTGACCTTCATCAACTCCAGCGAAAATAGTCACTTTTCCAACACTAGTAAATTTAACCGCGTTACTAACTAAATTAGAAACCGCCTGGGTAATTTTTTGCGAATCTACCTCTACCTCAATATCATTCTTGATATCAACCTCCAAACCAACTCCTTTTTCAGTTGCCAGAGAATCAAAATCTTCCAAAACTTTCTTAACTATATTACTTAAAGAAGTTTTTTCTCTAAAAAGTTTTAGTTCCCCTTTTTCTAGAGCGGAAATGCTGATAACATCCTCGACCAGAGAAGCGAGTTTCTTCTGTTCGTTAAAGGCCCGCAATAGATACTTGCTTGCCTCTTGAGGTGGGAGTTTTTCGTTAATCAAGAGGTAAAGGTAACCCTTAATAGTAGTTAGTGGTGTTCTCAAATAATGAGAAGCGATAGTAATAAACTCGTCTTTACTCTCGTTGACTTCCCGCTCGCGCTCCAAAAGCCCTTCAATATCAGAAGTTTTTTCGACTACCTCTTGATAAAGAAGTGAGTTTTTCAAAGCAATTGCTGAAGCTTGACTTAGTGTAAAAAGTAGGTTTTTGTCCTCACGAGAGTAGAAATCTCCGGAAACTCTCTTGTAAACAAATAAAATGCCTACTAAATCAGTTCCGCTTCTCAAGGGTATGATTATTTCAGAAGGTTGGCTTCTAGCCTCAGGAAACTGATCTAGCTGCCTGCTAAATTCATCTCTAGCAACCACCTGATTGCTATTCTTTAGAAAACGAATAAACCCGCTCGTCTCCGAAAACTGCAGACCACCTTCCTGAGGGAAGTTGAAAGGGTAATAAAAACCTTTGTGGAAAAGAAAGAGGTTGACCTCACTAGCGCCAAAAGTATCTTTAACAGTCTTGATGATAGAAAAAGCCAAATTATTTAAATTTAGTATCTCACCAACTTTTTGAGCAAACTTGTTAATGGTTTCCCGATAATCGTAGCGGGTGCGGTAAAAAGTAATATCAACAAACTTTAAGACTCTTTCTTTTAACGGTTGAGAAAGTGAGGTAATGAACACTGCCAAAATAATGGCGATCCAAAGGATAAACTCAGTTCTAAAAAGGAGCTGTAAAACAACCAGCGTAAACAGAAAGCCAGCTGCCAGAAGTGTGGTGAAAATAGTTTCCACAATTATATTTCTAAATTTAGTGGTCACATCAACTAGCTCAAAACGTAAAATCGCGTAGGTTAGAATTGAAGCAGCGATTAGCTGTCCTAAAATGTCAACCGGAAAGACCCAAAGTGGGGGTATTGCATTAAAAACAATTGCAGCTCCGGCACCAATCACAGTCGCTAAAGTAAGCAGCCTAACTTTCTGTAGGTGCACTTTGTCAGTACTAGTCAATAATTCTTTCCCTAAATAAACAAGCAGTGCTCCGATAAACAAACTACCCCAAATAACTATCAAATAAAGCAGGCTTCCAACTTGCTGGCGACCGTGGAAGCCATACCCACCTAGGAAAGGTTGATCAACCACGCTATAAACATGGCTTAACATTAGGTAGGAAGCAATTAAATAAGTGACAACCGCGTAAAAAAGCCACCATTTAAAAGGTTTTTTAAGAAAAATAAGACAAAAGAAGAAATAACTGATTGCGGCCGGAAAAATACCTAAAATATTCAAAAGGTAGTTGGCCAAATATTCTTGTTGGGGGTTCACATCCCAAGCAGAAATAGCGGTAAAAACGCTCCAACCTAAGGAAAAAATTAGGTACAAGGAAAAAGCTTGGTTAACCTTGTTTCTCGGGTTAGCGATGAAGACAATAGTTAAAAGAATAAGGAAGAGAACCGCAGTAATCGAAGCGATAACTACTGCAGGCAGATTAGCATCGAGCATTTAAAGTCATTCTAGCACCGAAAGTATTGTTTTGGAAATTAACCTCTAGCTTCCAGAGGTAGAAGCAGACAGAAAGTCGAGCCAGTACCAAGTTTTGAAGAGACAGTAATTTTTCCCCCGTGGGCATCCGCAATTAGTTTGGCAATATAAAGACCAAGGCCTGAACCAACGTAGTTATAGGTATGAAGGCTGGTACCTCGGTGGAATTTTTGAAACAGTTTTCTAATCTGAAAACTTTCAATACCAATGCCGGTATCCCTGACACAAACTCTTGCTTGGTTTTCGGAGGTGTCTGCTACAACTGAAACTCTGCCAACACTGGTAAACTTAACCGCATTATCGACTAAATTGGCGACCGCTTGTGTCAATTTCTGCCGGTCGGCTAAAATAACCACATCTTTTTTTATTTCTACAGTTAAACCAATTCTCTTTTCTGTAGCCAGTGAGTCGTAGTCGGTTAGCAAACGTTTGACAATCTCGCCAAGGGATACCTTTTCCTTAGCTAACTTTAACTCACCCTTCTCAAGCGAAGAGATACTAATAATATCTTCAACCAGGGTTCCAAGTTTCTTTTGCTCGTTGAAGGTACGCAGAAGATAGTTACGAGCTTCACGAGAAGCAAGTTTCCCGTTGATTAAAAGATAAAGATAACCCTTGATGGTCGTTAGCGGAGTTCTTAAAAAGTGGGAGGCGATAGCGATGAACTCGTTTTTGCTTTCGTTAACCTCACGCTCGCGCTCCAAAAGTCTTTCAATATCTAGATTTTTTTCAACTACCTCCTGATAAAGAATAGAATTCTTTAGGGCGATAGCTGATGAGGAAGCTAGGGTTACCAGTAAGCTTTTATCTTCGGTTGAATAGGGGTCTGCTGAAAGCCTTTCTTGAATAAAAAGTATGCCTACTAGGCTTTCTCCAGATTTTAAGGGAACGATCAATTCTGGGTTAAGAGTAGCAACTTCAAGAGCAACTTGAGGGTAGTTTCTCAACTGGTCTTCAATAATGATTTCGGGTCTTTCCCTGAGTAAAGTAACAAGAGGAGAGTTCTCTTCAAAAAAGGCTGGCTTAGTCGAGCTTGTGCTCTGCAAATAGGAATTTTCGTGGCCAACGAAGAGTTCTACACCTTTTGCTCCAAAAGTTTCCTTGGTAGTAGATCGGATTGATTGACAAAGAGTTTGAAGATCAAGAATTTCGCTAACTCTATGAACGAAATTATTGATGGTTTCTCGATAATCATAACGGGTGCGGTAAAAAGTAATGTCAATAAACCTAAGCAACCGTTCTTTAAAGGGCTGTGATAAGGAGGTGACAAAAATTGCTAAGACAACCCCTAGCCAAAGTAGAGAAACTTTAAAGATCAGTTGCACGCCCACTACCAAGGCAAGAAAGGAAGTAGCTAGGGCGGTGCTAAAAATAATTTCAACAATAACATTGCGCAGTTTTGTGCTGACATCCACAAGTTCGAAACGCAAAATGGCATAAGTCAGAACCGACCCCGCTACTAGTTGGCCGATAATATCAACTGGGTAGACCCAAAGAGAGGGAATAGCATTAAAAACTAACGCCAAACCACCACTAACAAAAATTGCCAGAAGCATCAGTTGAACTTTTTTCAAGTGAACTTTATCTCTGCTGGTGAAAAGGTCCCTAATTAGGTAAAAGGTCAAAATCCCAAGCAGCAAGGCTCCCCAACCAATTGCCAAATAGAGCAACTCACCTGCTTCAACTCGACTGTGGTAGCGCAAACCACCAACGAACGGTTCCTGATACACAATGCTAAAACCTCCAGTGTACATCAGGTAAGACAGGGGCAAATAGGTGATCAGAGAGAAAATAAGCCAGAATTTGTAAGATTTCTTTAAGTAGGCTAGACCAAAGATTAGAAAGCTAATAGTAGCTGGGAAAACTCCCAAAATGTTAACAATCCGATTGAAAATAAACTCCTGAAAAGCATTAACATCTAGAGCCTCAAAGGCACTAAAAGTTGCCCAAATAAATGAGGAAAGCAGGTAAAGAGCAAAGAGACGGCTGATGGTATTTTTGGGGTTAGCAACCAAAATTATTGCCAAAAGTGCAACGAAGAAAAAGGCGGTAAGAGAACAAAGAATAACAACCGGGTAGTTGGTAGAGAGCATTAAGATAATTTTGGGACAAACTTTCTAATTATTCAAGATTAGGGAAAGCGCTGGTTTATAATCCAAAAAGATTTTTTAAGGTGAGGCCGATCGCAAATGAAACAAACCCAGCAACTGTACCGACAAAAAGCATTTCTAGACCACCAACCCACCACTTTTTAATCGTAATAAGGGTTCTGAGAGCACCAGTAGTAAAAAGGGCAACTGCGGCAAAGAAAGCCGAGAAAATCAAGGCATTTTCGGCAAAAAACGGGATAATAAAGGGGATAAGCGGTGCTAAACCAGCTAACGCAAAGGCGCCAAAAGTTGCTAACCCGTGTTTCCAAGGGACATCCTCTGTCTCTTCAAAAATACCCAGTTCATGAACCATCATCAGGTCAACCCACCGCTTGCGGTCGGAAATTGTCATTTTTACTGCTTTATCTAGATCGTCACCGCTAAAACCCATACTGGAATAGATATCCCGCACTTCCTGGACCTCTATTTCGGTTAAATTGTCTACTTCCCATTCCTCCTTCTGACGTTGGGCTCTTTGATAATCCAGACTAGAACGAATCGAGAGAAAACTACTGGAAGCCATGGAGAAGCCATCGGCCAAGAGGTTAGCAAAACCCAAAATAACGATGACCGCTGGAGAAAAGGACGCCCCAGTTGCACCGGAAACAACTGCAAAAGTGGTGATAATGCCGTCATTAGCACCATAAACCAAGTCGCCAATGTAACGACCAGTGTTTTTGTGGTGGAAAATATCGTCAAGCTTTTTGTTGCTGGTGTGATCCGGCTGATTTAAATATTCCTGCTTGCGCCTTAGCGCCTTTTTTAATTCTTCATCGGTGTATTTTACTTTTAATTCCATGAGCTAATTATACTCCGAAAGACTCAGGACAATAAATGTCCCATAAGATTGACTTTGGCTTCAATTAAAGGTAAACTCTCGGTCAGAAAAAGCACCTAAACAATTAAACACATAAAAGGAGAAAGAAAATGCCAATGTCACCTATGTTTGAGCAACGGCTCTACCCACACCTTCTGGAAATCGCGCAGACTTTTGGAACACCGTTTCATATCTACGATGAGGAAGGTATCGTCGAGACAGGCCAAACCCTTAACCGACTGTTCGGAGGTTTACCGGGCGGTTTTCGCGAGTACTTCGCCGTCAAAGCATTACCGAACCTTCGAATCATGGAAATCCTTTTCCGGGAGTTGGGTTTCGGTTTTGACTGTAGCTCCATTCCAGAACTACGAATGGCGCGCGAAGTAGGTGCTGGTCTGGATGACATCATGTTCACTTCTAATAACACTTCTCCGACGGAATACGAAGAAGCGGCAAAGGACGGCGGCTGTATTCTCAATCTGGATGACATCACTTTCGTCTCCAAAGTCCCAGTGATGCCCGAACTCATCTGCTTCCGCTACAACCCAGGTCCCACCCGTGAGGGTAATGAGATCATCGGA
>DATBWR010000002.1:0-37088 GCA_036514715.1 Candidatus Nanoarchaeia archaeon
AAACTTTTAGCTGGTCATCATCGCTGTCATAGTAAATTGTGCCTTCGGTTGTTGAAGCCGAAGAAGCTTGGGGAGTAATGTACAAATCCCCACCAGAGATGGTTGCATCCAGGTCAATAGTTAGGTTGTCACCGGTTCGGAGAGTATCATTAGCACTTCGGTACAAAGTAACGGCATTGGCATCCGTACCCCACTGGATTCCGTCAACAACCGTGGTCCCTTGTTCAAAAAGAATTCCTGCACCTGTTCCCGCATTGGAGATTTCAATTACCGCTCCTGTGGCAGAGGCGTAGCTTTGGGTCAAAGAAAGGATGTTGGAAGTGTCGGTACAAGTGCCGAGGGTCTGAGTACAGTTGGAGGATAAAGTGGCCAGGTCGCCTGAGATAGTGAAAGTACCACCGGCATTAGTATTAGTATTTGCTCTGGTAATAGCTAAAAAGTTACCAGTATCATCAATTGCAGTTGCGCCAGTGTGGGTGCGAGTTGGAGCAAGCTTAATTAGATTACCGCTGAAGGCAGTTAGAGTAGCCGAAAGAGAGTCCTCGATTACCAGACCGTCTCCAGAAGTGATTCGCGCTCCCTCTATCTCGATTGCCTGGCCTGCGTTGCCCCCGCCACCTGTATTTTGCTTGATTAAAATTGCATTTCCAGCGGAAAGCGAAGTGAATTGAATGCCAGCACCACCCTGAACCGCTCCTTTAAATTCTATTCCAACACCAGAGTTTAGAATTGTATCTGAAGCACCACTCCCGCCGATAACTATCGCTCGGTCAGTGGTTTGAAAACCGAATCCGTTATGCCCTCTTATTTCAAGACGAGTTCCACTACCACCGCCGCCGCTTGGGTCCGAGATCAGAATTCCTGTCCCGCCAGTTGCATCTTGCACAATATCCAGTACAGGTGCAGTAGAGCCTGTATCCAAATTTGTCAACTGCAAAAGGTTGCCGGTGGAGTCGTTGGTGGCGTCATTGGCCTGGGAGATTGTCAAAACATCTGTTGATCTTGCCCCGCCTGTCAAAGAAGAGGTAATGGAAATATCTCCGGTATTGCCGGTGGCAATGGAAGTATCTTCATCCAGTGTCATAGTGTTAGAAAACTGGGCAAAGTCCAGTATGTCGTCAGTGATAGTCACTGTTGCGTTAGGGGTAGTACCACCAACAGTGAAGAAATTCTGGAAAGTTAACTGAGTAGCAGAAGCTACAGTGTTAGTCCCATCAGTGTAAGTTTGCCCACTTGCTCCAGCTCCACAAGAACTCCAACTGGGAGCAGCTCCTGCACCATTGGATAAGAGACAGTTGCCGGTTCCGGTTGTTTCGGCTACGTTGACCGCACCGCTGACACCGGTGTAGAGCACCGAGTTATTGTTGTTGGTAAAGTCAGAGAAAACTAAACTACCGGCAGGGTTAAGAATAATGTTCCCAGAAGTAGTGGTGAGAATACTCAAGTTACCTGAGGTGGAGTTGATCGCCCGTGTTCCAGCACCAAGGATATCAATTGAGTTACCGGTACCAGCATTACTAATTTCCAGCACGGCTCCACTGGCACTAGCGTAGCTTTGGGTCAAAGAAAGGATGTTGGAAGTGTCGGTACAAGTGCCGAGGGTCTGAGTACAGTTGGAGGATAAAGTGGCCAGGTCGCCTGAGATAGTGAAAGTACCACCGGCATTAGTGTTTGTGTTTGCTCTGGTAATATCTAAATAGTTCCCGGTATCATTTATGGAAGTAGCACCTGTGTGGGTGCGCGAAAGCGCAAAATTTAATAGATCTCCAGTAAAAGCTGTTAAGGAGCCTGATGGAGAATTGCTGTAGCTGAGGAGTTTACCGCTGGTTAAAATGTTACCAGAACCACCTCCCGCAAAATCTATGGCAATTCCACTGCTAATACTATCAAACTGTATCCCCGAGCCCGAACTTGAAATTGCTTCATTAAAATTAATGCCAGATCCATTGGAGATTGCGCCGCTAAAATTAATACCCATGCTGCCACTATCGCTTATGGCATTACTAATCTGGATTCCAATGGCGTCGTTGCCTGCTTGGTTTATATCAAGTACTGCCACTGTTGACCCTGTATCCGAATTCGTCAGCTGCAAAAGGTTACCTGTTGAGTTGTTGGTGGCATCATTGGCTTGGGTGATAGTCAGGACGTCGGTACTTCTGGCACCGCTAGTGAGACTTGAAGTAAGAGTTAAGCCAAGAGAATTACCAGCAGCTATTGAAGTATTAGCGTCAAGATCCATAGAATCTTGGAAATTGATGAAGTCTAGATTAGAGATCGTGTTGGAGAGAGCGTCAATGGTCTTGTTGGTTAAGGTTTGAGTTGCATCAGTCAGGACGACTTTAGCTCCGGTGCGGACCCGAGCCGTCCCGGAACCTTCATCAGTGACGACAAACTCATCGCTCGAAGTTGTCGCTGGCCCAAACTCCAGTACAGTCACCCCGCTGACTGAAGGAGAAGTGTCAGTCTCGCGCACCGTGATCCCACCCGCCCCCGCCCCGCAAGAACCGTAAGTGGGTGGGTTGCCGGCACCGCCCGACAAAAGACACTGACCCGAAGCTCCAGCGGTTGTCTGTCCCAAGACCCCAGAGTTGTCCGCGTAAACCACCCCTCCGTCAGTGCTCAGAGCTGAGAAGGTGATCGTCCCCGAAGAGGTAATCCCCGTGGCGCCGGTTATTGCCCCGGCCGCAGTAATGTTAATCGTTGGCGAGGTGATGAAGTTGTTGTAACCAGTCCCAAAGGTCAGGCCGTTAAAGGTGTTGCTAGCAACCGTGGTCACGTTGGCAAAGTTAAGGCCGGTAATGGTGTTGGCTCCGGAAGTGGCCGTACCCACTAAAGTGACTGTGCTAGCGTTGACCGCGACTGTCCCCGCGGCAGAGGAGTTCGTTACTGAGTAAGTCTGTCCGCTGCTAGCGTTAGTGGCACTGGTGAAGGTGAAGGCAGCCGTGGAGTCAGCGTCCAGATTAACCAGGAAGTCGTTAGTACCGCTGGGGGTAAAGGTGTGCACTCCGGTCCAGGTGGGGGAGTAGGCAACATCGAGGACGATGTTATCCCCGCTGGTAGTGACTCCGGCACTGGTGTTGGCCGTAACGGTGATGGTGCCGGCTGCCTCGGCAGTGGTAATCCCGGTCCCGCCGGCTACGGTTCTGGTCCCACCCAAGGAAGTGGCCGAGCTCCCAGAGTCACCGGCAAAGGTGATTGAGGAGTTAGCCAGGTTGGCGTTGGTGATACCCGCCGACCCAGAGAGGTTGGCATTAGTTAAACCTGAGATAGTGTTACTTCCAGCCGCGATAGTCTTGTTGGTTAAGGTTTGAGTTGCATCAGTCAGGACGACTTTAGCTCCGGTGCGGACCCGAGCCGTCCCGGAACCTTCATCAGTGACGACAAACTCATCGCTCGAAGTTGTCGCTGGCCCAAACTCCAAGAAAGTTGCGGCCGCAACTGAGGGCGAACCGTCAGTCTCGCGGATAGTGATACCCGCTGCTCCGCCGCAAGCACCCCAAGCTGGAGCGCCGCCGCTGGTTTGGGTTAAACATTGAGTCGCGCCGCCGTTGACTGAGGTTTCCAGGATACCGTTAGTACTGTTTCCGTAAAGAAGAGCATTGAGAGTGAAACTAATTTGTCCAGTGCCGCCACGGTTGACCGGCAAGGTACCAGTGGTGTTATTGATGTCGCGGTTAGTGATTTGAGTGATGTTGTCCAGTGTGATGTCGTTGTTAACAAAGGCGTCGGAGAGTGGGGTGGCCTGCCAAGTGCCGGTGGTAATTGTCCCTAAAGTGGTGATTGAAGTTTGACCAACGTAACCGGCAGCAATATCAATGACGTTGCCGCCTACTGTAATCCGGTTGACTGTTCCAACCACGTTAACCGGTAAAGTGCTGGTGTTAAGGGAGATAGTTGGAGTTTGCCCCTCCGTGACTGTTACGTTTTGACCAGGTAAGATATCGTAAATAACATTGGACGCAGTTAACTGGCCGGTTCCCGCGTCAATATCCGCGTTCTCGGTTTTAATCCCACCACTGGCAGTCAGTAGTCCTTTGATAACCGTGTTAACGTTAACACTCAATAAACCGTCCTCAATAGTACTGCCTAGAGTCTGACCGTTTTGGGAGATTGGAGGTAGAGAGTCGTTGTTAACCAGTTCAGAGGGTTTGATATCTTTTGATCTATTGATCTGATCTAAAAAGAAGCCTACAGATAGTAGGACAACAATGACGCTTAAGCTTGCAGTCCCGAGGATAATTCTTTTCACCCAAAGTTGATTGAAACCTTTCAAGAAACCGTTTTTCCAACCAGACGCCCCAGCGCTGACAAGGTCCGACCTTGTCAGTTGGGAGGTCTCGGGAGGATAAAGATCTGAACTTTGAGGGCTGGTTTTTGGTAAAAATTCGTTTTTTTGGCTTTCTGTAACTGGAGTAGAGACCAGGTAACCCGTCTCTGAGGGCGGTTTTTGGGGTATTTCAACCACGACCCCTGGAGTTAAGAAAGAAGAGCGTTTTAAAGACTTGACGACTGCTCGGATACTTTCGCCATTCTTGATCTGGTTGTCGATCTCGACCAACTTATCAACCGTTTCAATAGGTAAAGCACCGGTTGGCGGCAGACCGTTGAAAGACTTCCGGACTGCCTTGGGTAAAAGACCAATTTTGATGTAATAACGGAGACGGTTATAGGGGTCACCTTTGCCGAAGTCAACACCCTTAAGTCTAGCTAGGTTAATAACCTCGTCAAAAGAGATTAAATTCTGGACAGCTTCTTTGTTCATCTGGACAGCTCTGAGACTACTTGCAATTTCTGTCAAGAGGGTATTTTGAGTAAAAAACCCCCTCTGTAACGGGAAATTGCTTTACCGTTACGGGAAATTGTACTTAAATTATTTCACTTTCCGAAAAAAATTGTCAAGTCCTAACTTCTAATATATAAGGCCAAAAAAATTTAGGTGGTAAGATTTCCTCAATACTTCTTTAATATGAGTGCTGTCCATTTAGTAGTTTTATCTAGTTTGATATTCTTGGCCAGTTTACTTACAAGGCCCGTCCTTGCTCAGGGTTTGGAGCAGATTGCCGTTAACGTTGAAATTGAGGACTTTGAAGTGCAAGAAGGTATGGTTGTTTCGGTCAAGGAAGGTAAATACTCTCTGGCCAAAGCTGATTACGACCAAGGGGTTTATGGGGTGATTGTTAGCGACCCGGCTTTGACTTTAAACAAGACTAGCTCTACTACCCAAGCTTTAGTCACTAACGGCCAGGCGCAAGTTTTAGTTTCTAAGAAAAACGGGGAAATTAAAACTGGAGACCTAGTAACAACATCAAAAGATAAAGGAATAGCTCAAAAGGCAACACGTTCTGGGCATGTCTTGGGTAAGGCTTTGTCTAACTTTCCTGATGGGAAGAGTAGTGAGACAGGCTTAATACCAGTCCTAATTAACATTAACTACAACCAGGTTTCGGCCCAATCTGAATCCTTAACGCAGGCAGGAATTGATGAAGTTGCCAAAAAAATCAGCACTGTTTTCCTTACCGGCAACTTAGCGGGTATCTTTAAATATCTCTTTGCCATTCTTTTGGGCGCGATTAGCTTTTTCTTGGGTTTGAACCACTTTGTGCGTAGTAACCGGACCGCAGTCGAGGCGATTGCCAGGAACCCCTTGGCAAAAGATCAAATTCAGAGACAGTTAGCCTTTGGAAACTTGACTATCTTGTCAGTCTCAGGTTTGGGTTTAGCCGTGGGCTTGGGTATATTATTCTTCTTGTAAAAAGGACAAATGGAAACTGTTTTATTAATATTTTTACTGATGGTAAACCTCGTCGTTTTGACACTGGTTTACCTACTTTTTGCTAAGAGTAGGGAAGCAAGAGAGAAATTTAATCTCGAAACTAGTCGTCTTGAGCAAGGTGAGAAAGACGTTGAGGCTCTACAGGAAAACTTTAAGAAAAGCCTTGAAGAAATAATTTCCAAAGACCGGGAAATGATCGAAAATACCTCAAAAGCGATCATTAAGTATTATCAGGACACGGTTAACAGTATGACTCAGAGCTACAACCTCAACGGTCAGAAGCTAGCAACAGTTTTAAACCAAGATCTGCGCAAAAACCTTGACGTCTTAGCTACCGACATTGTCAAACAAGCCGAAGAAACCAAGAAAGTTTTTGCCGCTGAGGTTCAAAAAAACCTCTCTTCTACCAACAAGCGTTTAGAAAGTTACTACCAAGAACGACTTAAGGAAATAGATGCCCAAATTTATCAGATAGTAGAAGAAGCTGCTAAAAATATTGTGGCTAAATCGATAAATCTTGCAGACCATCAAGAGTTAGTTATGACTTCTTTAGAACAAGCCAAAAGGGGTAATTTCTTTCAATGAACGATAAAGATCTAAGCAGATTCTTACAGGGAATTAACGATTCTGACGACCTAAACACTAGACTTAGGGAGGTAAGTGACCTACTGCAGACTCTTCGTACCCATCAAAATATATCAATAAACGACAAAATAGATCAAGTAAGTAAAGACTTAAATGAAGCCTTTAAAGATTTGGAAGAGAAGAAGGCTCTTCCTGCTAATTCTGCTGCTCAAACCGACTTACTCGAGAAGATTATCAACTACCTGCGTAAACTGCCTTTATTGAAACTCACCCTGGCTTTTAGACCCTCAAACGAGTTTATTTCCTTGCTAGCTAATCAGTTAAGCGCGCTGGTTAAAGAGCAGGTCGTTTTAGATCTCTCTTACGAGGAGAGAATTATCGGTGGGCTGATAATCGAATTTAAAGGCCGTTACCACGATTACAGTTTGGCACCGAAGCTCTCTGCCTTCTTAAAACAAAAATTAACCAAATATGGCGCGCCGGAGGAAATTTCTGAGAAACTATAAGCAGACATGTAATTAAGAAATTATGAAATCCTTCCAAGAATTGTTAAAAGAAAACGGTGAGATTGGGTACGTGGCCTACAACACCCAGTCGGTGTTTTACGTTAGCGGGTTGCCGGCTGCTAAGCTCAACGAGCTAGTTGTCAGTGAGGAAGGCAGTTTAGGAATTATTCAGGCCGTGCTTGCCGAGCTAGTGGAGGTGGTCTTTTTTTCAACTTCAGGGGCCCGTCACAACAGCCGGGTCGTGCGCACCAACCAAACTTTTTCAATGCCGGTAAGCCCTAACTTCTTAGGAAGAGTGGTCAACCCCTTGGGAGCCTCTGTTGACGATAAGGGACCACTCAAAGCCGAGACAACCTATCCAGCTGACCCCAAAGCCCCTGGCATAAACGCCCGCAGTCGAATAGTGGAGCCTTTGGAAACCGGAGTTATGCCGGTTGATTTACAAGTTCCAATTGGTAAAGGCCAAAGGGAGTTAATATTAGGAGATCAAAAAACCGGTAAGACCACCTTTGCTCTTCAAGCCATTGCCAATCAGGCACGCGCGGGAGCAATTTGCGTTTACGCTTCAATCGGTAAGAAAAGGTCTGATCTTCAATACGTAGAGACGACTCTTTCCCAACTTGAAGTTCTCTCAAGTACGGTAATTGTCTCAGCTAGCGCTTCGGATCCGACTTCACTGGTCTATCTCGCACCGTTTAGCGCTCTCTCAATTGCCGAGTTTTTTCGAGACCAAGGAAGAGATGTTTTAGTAGTTCTTGATGATCTTACTACCCATGCCAAATTTTACCGCGAAACTTCCCTTCTTAGTAGGCGAACCCCAGGCCGTCAGTCTTATCCAGGGGATATTTTTCATCTTCACGCTAGAATTGTAGAAAGAGCTGGGAATATCCAAATAGGAACTGGTAAAACAGCCGCGATAACCTTACTACCCATCGCCGAAACCTTAGAAGGGGACTTAACCGGTTACATTCAGACTAACTTAATGGCTATGACTGACGGGCACGTTTTTTTCGATATTAGCGAGATGAAGAAAGGTCGCCACCCAGCAGTGAGCTTCACTTTATCAGTATCACGGGTTGGCAATCAGACTAAAACACCGCTTGAAAGAGAACTTAGCGAGCTTATTACTGAAAAAATGACTGCCTACCGTAAGGCTGAGGAAGTTAGCAGATTTGGTGTGGAACTGACAACCCAGACTCTGCAAGCCTTGGACAACGGGGAAAAACTAATTGCCCTTTTTGACCAAGAGAGCCAAATGGTGATCCCAAAAGAGCTCCAGTTGATTTATTTAGGGTTGTTTTTTAGCGGAGCCTGGAGCCAAAAAAGTCCTAAGCAGGTTAGAGTTGAAAAGATCCGTATTTTAGGCGAGTTTTATCAAGGCCGTTTTGGCGAGCTACCTAAACTAGTCAAGGGAATTAATTCTCTAAAGAACTTAACTAAAGCGATCGTGCAGTACACTCGGAGCGAGGAACTGGTTAGTAAGTATGAAGTATGAAGTTAAGTGGAAAGAAAAATTTTGAACTTTGAATTTCTAATTTTGACTTTTGCGTAGCAAATGCTACGCTTCTTAGCTTACGTTTAAGCGGAGCGAACAATGTATAGTCGTGCCCAGCTAAAAAAATATTCAGAAAGTGTTGCCACTATCAAATCCATAACTAGGGTTTATGAGGAGGCCGCCGCGCGCCGAGTGAAACTGATCCAAACCGCAGTGGAGAGGATCAAGGAGTTTATTGGTGCCTGTGCTGATACTTATCTCAACATCAAGTTTGGTTTGGTCGCCCGCGGAAACACTAAAGAACATTTGCAACCCTTAGACTTGGGGGCCGAGACCGGTAAACAAATTCTCCTGACCACCTACCGACCGGCTGTTAAGAAGGGAGTCTTGGTTTTTGTTTCTTCCAAGGAAGAATACTACGGCAACCTGATACCCAGTATTTACCGCAGCTGGAAAAAGGATCTTCTCGAAACTGGCTTCGACGGGATTGTTTTAGGCAACACTGGTAAACTTCTAATGGATAAAGAAGGTTTTCAGCCGACCAATGTGCGTTACTTTGATCTAGATGACAGCAACCCGAACTGGTTACTACTTCACCAAATAGGGGACGAAATCGTTAACTACCGAGAAATTTACGTTTACTATGGACAATACAGAACAGTTCTAACGCAAACAGCTTCACAGTCGAAAATTTCCTCACCGATCGCAGTTGGTCAAGTCCAAGAGGTCAAAAGGTATCTTTTTGAATCAAATACCCAGAAAATCCTGGAATTTTTTGAAAAAGAGGTTATTAAAGCCCTTCTCCAAGAGAAAATTTACCAGTCTCAGAAAGCTAAGTATGCAGCTCGCATAAAGATTTTGGAAATCGGTCAAGTAGCCGAGAAAATGTCAGAAATTCTCTCCAACCTAGACCGTGGTAGAAGAAAGGTCAGTCGAACAGTTGCGAATAAAAAACAGCAACAACTTTATTCAGCCTTGGGTTTGTGGGAGTCATAATGAACGAGGAAAACCTAGGTACCATTGTCAGTATTCGGGGGGATGTGGTCGAAGTTTCTTTTACGGGTCTTAAACCCAACCGCCACGAGCTTCTTGAAGTAGTTGATAACCCGGCTGTTAAACTCGAGGTCTATTCGTCCACTAATAGCGAGATAATTTATTGTTTGTGCTTTTCTGATACCGGCAAACTCTTAAGAGGTGGTAAGGTTAGACGTCTCTTCGAAACTTTGAGCGTTCCAGTGGGTAAGGAACTCTTGGGAAGGGTGGTGGACTTGTTCGGCAACCCACAGGACAACCTGGGGCCAGTGAAGGGAAGTGTTTTTAGATCAATTTACTCACAACCTTCCAAACTTTCCGTTCGAGAGGTAAAAAGAGAATTGTTGGAAACCGGCATTAAGGTGGTTGACTTTTTCACCCCCTTTCTCAAAGGCGGAAAAATTGGTCTCTTCGGCGGCTCTGGGGTCGGTAAAACGATTATCCTGACTGAGTTGATGCACAATACTGCTGTCTACCACAAAGGCATCTCGGTCTTTGCCGGTATTGGTGAAAGGATTAGGGAGGCTCAGGAAATGATCGAGACCCTGACACAGAACAAGGTTCTTCCCAACGTTACTTTGGTGCTCGGACAAATGAACGAGCGGGCCGCAGTACGCTTCCGCTCTGGTTACACTGCGGTAACTATTGCCGAGTATTTTCGGGATGTGGAAAACCGCGACGTACTCTTTTTCGTCGACAATGTTTATCGCTTTGTTCAAGCTGGTAACGAACTCTCAACGCTCTTAAACACTATCCCTTCCGAAGACGGCTACCAAGCAACCTTAACCAGCGATATCGGCCAATTTCAAGAACGCCTGATCCCCACACCAACTGCCTCAATTACTGCTGTGGAAGCTGTTTACGTGCCGGCAGATGATTTTACTGATAGTGGTGTCCAAGCAGTCATGCCGTATTTTGACAGCGTGGTGAGCCTGTCTCGCAATGTGGCCGAGGAAGGTAGAAGACCGGCAGTTGATATCTTAGCTTCTTCTTCGAGTTTGGTGGACCCATTAATGTTGGGTTTGACCCATTATGAGGCTTATTTGGAAGCAGAAAAAGTTCTTAACCGTTATCTTTTCTTGGATCGGGTAGTTTCTATTGCCGGAGAGCAAGAACTCTCACCAGCCGACCAAAACATTTACCTTCGGGGGAAAAGAATTCTCAACTACATGACTCAGGATGTCCATATGACTGCGGATCAGACTGGGCGACCGGGAGTTTATGTGCCGAGAAAAAGAGTTATCGAAGATGTCTCGGATATTTTGGCCGGCAAGCTTGACAACTGGCCTCCGGAGAGTTTTTTGTACTGCAAGGATTTAGCTTCAGTGAAGAAATAGATTGGGAAAGAATTTATGGAAATTGATGTTAGTAAATTAAGCACCCAGCCTTCGGTTAAAGTCGAGCGTCTTTACGTGACGGTCTACTTGACTGAGCGCCCGGATCAAGTTGGCTTTAAGGGTTTTGCCAAAAGTGTTAGCTCTTATGAGCGTCAAGGACGTTTTGATATTCTACCGCTGCACGAGAACTTTGTTACTGAATTTGTTAAAGAACTCATAATCGTGGCTGAAAGTGGTGAGAGCGTAAGTTATCCAGTCAAGAGAGGGGTTTTGGAAGTTGCGAGTAACGTAGTTAGGGTTTTTCTTAAAACTTAGCTTTGAGCTTTGAAGTTTCTAAAAGTGGTTGTATAATCAAGTTACTGTGAAAAAGATACTTCTGATTGAGGACGATCCGTTTTTGGTGAAGCTGTATGCGGAGATTTTTACTGATGAAGGTTACAACTTTGACAGTAGCGTGGGCGGAGTCGGTGGTTTGGAGAAAGTAAAGGTGGGAAAGCCTGACCTGATTATCCTCGATATCATGATTCCGGAAATGAACGGTCTGGATGTTCTCGACAAGTTGAAAGCAGATTCGGCAACTAAAGAAATCCCAGTGTTAATTTTAACCAACCTCTCTTCTAAAGAGGAGGAAGAACGCGCTTTGAAGGCAGGGGCCTTAAAATACTTAATAAAAACCCAATACGAGCCGGAAAAACTCATCCAAGTGGTTAAGCAAACCGTCCCACCGGAATAAGTAAGAAGTATGAAGTAAGAAGTAAGAAGTGTAATAAACTTTGCAATTTTCCCAAAATTAGCAACCAATAAATAATTTTAGCCTCAAGATAACTATCACTATAACTACGTGAGTGATAAAGTATCAGAAACAAAACTGAACTTTGACCGCAAGCTTATCGTTGTTATAAAATCTAAAGTAATGCCCCGACTTCAAAAAGCGATCCTTGGACTGGCTGCTTTTGTCCTGCTTTTAGTAAGCACCATTCCTGTGCCTGCTTTCTCCCAAATTACTACTTGTTCTGGTTCTGTGAGCCCAAACAGCCTGCGTCCAGGGGTAACTTACACCCTAACTTTTACAGTTGGCGGTGCGGACGGCGATGTCGTTTGGATCAAAATAAGCCGCCCCTCGGAAAACTTTATTTTAAAGGGAGCTTCGGCCGACGATTGGGAGATCTCAACAACCGACAACTACGCCCTTTTCCAAGGTATTACTCTCAGTGCTACCAACTTCCACCAGCTTCGCCTGGTAGTCCAAGCAGGGGCGACTGAAGTCCCTTCGCAAGACTGGTTGGTGGAGATGAGCGGTTATGAGGTCGGTTCAGATCCCCTTACCTGTAGTGGGGATTTGGGGGTTTCAGTCTCAAGCAGCGCCGGAGAATCGGATTTGGATTATCCACTCATCTCGGGGATAACGGTTGCTGAGATAACCGCACTTTCAGTGAAAGTCAATTGGACTACCAACAAACCTGCCGACAGCTTTGTGGAATACGGGCTGACCACAAACTACGGTCTTTCTCTCAGCAACGCAACTCTTGTCACCAACCACACCCTCACGCTTACTGGTTTGCAAGCGTCTTCCACTTACCATTATCGAATTAAAACTAAAGACACCCAGAACCAGACCACGATTTCCGGTGATAATACCTTTACCACCGCCAAACAAGTTTCGGCGGCGGCGGCTCCAACAACCCCTTCAACTGGCTCTGACGGAGCTACCCCGTCAGCAGTAATTACTACCGATTTGTCCAAACCCTTCAAACTGGCACCAACCTTAGTTGGTATTGCCCGCGACAACACGGCGGTTAGGGCGGTTGAGTACTCACTAGACGATGGCCGTAACTGGTCACCGGTTGACAGCTTGCAGAAAACAACTGCCAAAGAAGTTTCTTTCAGTTTTACCCCCACAGTCGTCGAGGACGGTAATTACTTAATCCGTGTCCGAGCTACCGACCAATCAGGGTTGGTTGGGATCAGCGATCTCTATACGTTGGTCGTCGATCAGTTGCCGCCTAGAGTTGGGGCGACTCTTATGACACTTGGTCCTTACCTTCTTAACCCCTCGTTCCAAGGGTTAGTGACGGCCTTAGCAGGGGTTGATCTTAAAATTGCCTTGTCGGCAGTTGGAGGGCCAACGACCATTGACTTGCTTGTTGGCGGCAAGGTCTTTTCTCTGGTTAAAAACCCCGACAGTGGTTTATGGTTCGGCGCTCTTAGCTTTGACGAACAAGGAGTTTACCAGATTGATGTGCGTGCACTTGACGGGGCCGGCAATTTGACCGATAGAGAACTGAATAAAGTTGTTGTTCTAGGAGGAGGGCTAGTCAAGAGCGGTAGGGAAGCAGTAACAAGCGCGCAAGTTGAAGTTTACGTCTTTGACGCTCTTACCCAAGACTTCAACCTTTGGGACGGTGCTCCTTTTGGTCAAGCTAACCCCCAGAAAACTAAAGAAGACGGCCGCTACAGCTTTTTTCTGCCGGAGGGAAAGTATTATTTACAAGTTAAAAAAGACGGCTTTAGGCTCCTTAAAACTAAAATTTTCGCAGTTTCTCAACCCCAACCGGTTAATACTGAGTTCTCCTTAACAAAGGCTTTTGGTATCAAGATCGGCTCCTTAAAGATTAGCCTGCCTTTTCAAACCCAAGAGGAGGAGATGATAATAAAGCTACCCACCTTACCCTCCGTAGAGGATCCGTACGGTGAGCTCTTGGATAAGCCCCTGCCCACCCTAAAGCTTACTGACGAGAATGGGCAGTTTCTGAGTACCAGTCTGCTGGGCAAACCGACAATTGTTACCTTGGTGAATTCTTGGTCGCCCTCGGCCGCGGAGCAACTCGCCGCTCTATCGGAAATTGAGAGCGGGGAAATTAATCAAATCGTGGTGGTGTCGCAAGAATCAACAACCAGAGCACAAATTTTCAAAAAACGTGGCCGTTACGAACTGAAAATAGTGGCTGATCCCGACGGTGAGCTTGCCGACACCATCGGCTTGGTATCAGTTCCGACCCATCTTTTTATCGACCGAAAAGGAGTAGTTCAAAGTGTGGTGGTGGGGAGTTTAAGTGCAGATGAGTTGCTTAAAAACTTGAAAAACTGAATAATGGAGATAATACTGCCGAATGTGGTTTGATTTTATTCTCGAAAATAGCCATTTTACAGCCAGCCTCTTAGTAGCGCTTGTTTTCTTTGCGGTCTTTTGGCTGCATCTGGATGCTTGGTTGGTTCGTAAAGAGCTCAAAGAAAGTCTGAAATTTGTAGGCTTTTTACTCTTGTCAATTTCTTTCTTGGCCCATGCTACGCGTATTGAATCAGCCCTCTTGTCAACTTCCTTTGGTTCCGAAGGATTGCCGGCCCTTATCGACAACTTTTCGCGTCTGGGTGGGTACGTTTTGATAATTGCCGGGCAGATAATTGATCCATTACAGGAAAAGCCAAAGACAAAAGGACTCTCTTTTTCGGCTTTCTTGCCCTTTAAGATTGCCTCGTTCACAGTTGTCTTTTTTGTTCTGGCTATTTCCGTTGGTCTGCTTTACTTGCGTAGAGCAACAACTGGTTTAGAGAGACATTTGAAGCCGGTGGCGATTAGTTTCTTCGTTTTGTCAGCTTCAGAACTAATCTCTTTGGCTTCTCTTTTTCGTGACACTAACAGCGTGGATTTCTTCAACTTGGTTAAACCCCACGGCCCTGCCTGGATCGCCGAACACATTTTATTAGTTGTAGCTACCGTCTTTCTTGGTAAATGGGTTTTTAGTTACTTGCTCAAAAGGTTGCAGACCCAGCTTTTTATGATTTTCAACATGGTGATTTTAGCAGTTTTTCTTCTGACTACGGTTAGTTTTACTTTTTTGCTAATCCGAAACTTGCAAAATGAGAGCCTGAAGCAGCTGGAAACGAACGCTCGTGCCCTTAACCTTTCGATTGAAGGTAGGAAGGAAGAAGCCTTGTCTGACGCCCAGGTTGTAGCTCAGAATTCCCAAGTAACACGTGCAGTCAAAGAAAAAGACCTATCCTTTTTAGCTAACTTCTCAGAGAGTTTCTTGTTAACTAAAAAACAAAGCTTCTTAATGGTTGTGGACAGCGCGGGAGTAGTACTGGCTCGTGGGGAGGATAAAGAAAGGGTAGGGGACTCACTCTCAGATGATACCTTGGTCAAGCGCGCTTTGTTAGGGGTGGCAGCTTCCTCGATTGTCTCCCGCGACAGTGTTTTGGCGCCGCAAATCTTTGTCAGAGCCTCTACCCCCGTTAAGGAGGGTGATAGTATTGTTGGGGCAGTGGTGACCGGCACAATTCTTGACAACGCTTTTATGGATGGTCTGAAACAAGCAACTGGACTAGAGGCCTCTCTCTTTAGTGGAAAGGAGCTTTCAGCCACAACTTTGGTTAGCGGCGTGGATAAAGTACGTCCGCTTGGAATTAAAGAGGAGAATAAGTCTGTGGTACAGACGGTTTTGGGAAAAGGAGCCCCCTACAAGGGCGCGCTGTCGGTCTTGAACGTGCCGTATTTTGTTGGCTACTTACCGCTTAAAGACGTAGATAACAGTGTGGTAGGGATGGTTTTTGTGGGTCGGGAGCAGAGCGCGGTCTTGAAAACGGCCGGCCGTTCTATTGAACTGACTTTTTTGGTTACAGCGGGCCTTTTAGTTGCCTCGGTTGTTCCGGCTTTTCTAGTTTCCCGCAGACTGGCCAGTCAGTTGAGCTAGGGGAGTTGACTTGACAACTACTCCAAGAGGAGAGGATAATTAGTTTAATGCCTGAAGAACCTAATCAACCGGATGTTCCAAATCAGCCGGACGGTGCTTCAAACCAACGGCCTGCTAATAAAAACCTGTTAATCCTCGGTGGCTTTAGTATTGTTTTACTAATTGCCTTGGGGATTTATTTTTTGGTTCTACCAGCTCTTCAGAAAGAAGAACCTCAAAAAGTTTACAAAGTTGGCATTCTTTCCGGACTAGATTTCTTTGCGGCCACCACCGACAGCTTCAAAGCGGCAATGACTGAGCTTGGCTACATTGAAGGCAAGAATATCACCTACGATTTTCAAAAAACCAACTTCGAGCCAGAAAAAGAAAAACAAATCCTAGCAAAATTTGTTGCCGATAAGGTTGACCTGATTGTTACCTTCCCAACCGAAGTGTCGCTGGCGGCTAAAGAGGCGATCAAAGGGACTAATATTCCTTTGATTTTTGATACTGCTTTTATCGAAGGTGTTGATTTAATTAACAGCGTGCGCGAACCAGGCAACAACATCACCGGTGTACGCTACCCTGGTCCGGACCTGGCTGTCAAACGTCTTGAGACTATGGTCGAAATAGTACCAAGCGCCAAACGGATTATGGTGCCGTACCAAAAAGGCTATCCGATTGTCCCTCCTGAACTTGAAGCCCTGCGCCCAGCAGCCCAAAAACTCGGAGTAACCCTAGTAGAAGTTCCCGGCTCTAATGCCGAAGATCTCAAAGCTTATTTTGACGGCCTGCCTAAAGGAGATATTGGCTTTGACGCTATCCTGATGATTTCCGAACCGCTAGCGGTTACACCTGATCCTTTTCTACTCTTAGTCAAATTTGCCTCTGACCACAAACTTCCGATGGCGGGCGCTTACATCGCACTTGGAGGCTATGAAACCATTTTTGGTATTGATATTAGCGTTGAGTCGGTGGGCAAGCAAGCTGCACCCTTAGCGGATAAGATTTTCAAAGGAACACCCGCTGGAACTATCGCAGTAGTAACTGCTGAAACCTATCTTACTGTTAGCCCCAAAGCCGCCCAAACCTTAGGCATCACCTTACCAGAAGCACTTCTTTCCCGCGCCAACCAAATCATCAAATAAACCCCTTCGGGGACTGCTTTTTAGGAAAAAAGTAAACCCCAGCAGTTAGAGCTGTTCTTCAAGATTTTTCACTTAAGGTAGTTATGAATTTACGACCACTTCCCCTTCTTGCCTTTTACGTATTAAAATTAAGTTAATGTCCGACCAACAAAAGAAGACTACCCACTTCCGAAGTCTAGCGGTTACCCTCACCCTAGCTTTCCTCACCTTAAGCTTGTTAGTGCTTTTGGTCTCCAGTTTAATTAACGTCTACTTAAGTTTCAGTGCCCAACAAAAAGCTTTAGCTCGTCAACAACAGCTGGTCGCAGAACAAGCAGGTAGTCAAGTAAGAAATTTCATTCAAGTAAAACTACATCTCTTGGAAACTACCTCTAGCGTGGGTAAGCTTGCGGAGGCAACTAGCGATGAGCAAAAGGGCGTTCTGAGCAAGCTCCTTGGCTTGGATTTATCCATCCGACAAATGGTTTTAAGCGATGGTAACGGCATTCCACTAGCCAAAGCCTCGCGGCTTTCCAGTGTTTTGTCCGAGCAGTTAAACCAGCGCATCGGTTCTGGTCTTTTTAGCAAGATCGGCCAGGGAGAAAACTATATAAGTCCAATCTATATTGACGACATCACTAACGAGCCGATGACGGTGCTGGCTATTCCCATGAAAGACCTTTTCGGCAATTTTAAGGGAGGCCTAATCACTGAGGTGAACCTTAAATTTATGTGGGACCTGGTTGCTAACATTAAAATCGGCCAAGGCGGTTTGGCTTACGTTGTGGACCGACAAGGCAATTTACTTGCCTTTCATGATACCGACAGAACCTTACGAAGTGAAAACTTAAGCGCTTTGGAAGAGGTGGCTAGCTTTGTGAAGAGACAAGGTGGGTCCGAAAAAAGTTTTACCGGAATAACAGGCGGCATTAACGGAACTAATGTGGTTGCCGAGTTCGCGCCTTTAGGGGAACCTGACTGGGCAGTGGTGGTTGAGTTGCCAGCTGCAGAAGCTTATGCGCCTATAATTCAAGAGCTCTTCAGATCGGCGGCAGTTATCCTGGTAAGTTTAATTTTGACAATTGTTGCCAGTATCTTTCTTTCTCGCAGGATTACCGGCCCTCTAGTTAAGCTCAGTGGGGCGGTTGGTCAAATTAGTGAGGGTAAATTTGATACTCGGATAGAACTGACTTCACATGATGAGATTGGCCAACTGGCTAGCTCGTTTAACCAAATGACCGACCGCCTGCAACTGCTTTACTCAGGTTTGCAGGAAAAGGTTGTGGAGTTGCGACAGGAAGAAGCGCGCCTGAAAGCTTCGATTAACAGTCTGAACGTGGGTTTTGTCATCACCGATAAAGACAGACGGATTTTTCTGGCCAACGACACTGCCAAAAGAATTATTTGTCTTAAGCCGGATACCCACGGTACTCGCGCCTTACACACAGAGGACGTTTCTAACTTGGAATGTACTCTTGAAGACATGGAAAATAGATTTGGGGGCGTGTTTGATTTGAAAGGGCAGATTGCCAAGTGTTTATCTGAGCAAAAACTGATTGAGGTTAAGAGTCTTTCCTTTGGAACCGCCTTTTTCCATATTTTCATGGCACCAATTGTAGTTTTTGAAAACCAAAGGCTTGATGTTATCGGGGTAGTGATCTTGATAGAAGATATTACTGAAGCCAAGGTCCTAGAGCGTTCGAAAGATGAGTTTTTCTCTATTGCTTCCCACGAACTACGCACTCCGCTGACCGCTATCAAAGGTAACACCTCGCTCATTCAGCAGTTTTATGCTGGCGAGATAAAGGACAAAGATTTTAAAGGGATGCTTTCTGATATTCATGAATCAAGCACCCGGCTAATTGAGATCGTTAATGATTTCTTGGATATGTCAAGGCTCGAGCAAGGTAGAATGGAGTTTAAAAACCAACCCATTGACCTAAATGAGTTAATCCAGAGAGTCTTAAGAGAATTTCAAGTCACTGGCTCGCGCCAGAAACTCAACATTGATTTTGACCCGAGTACAAAGGCAACGCCTTTAGCTTACGCTGACCCGGATAAAGTCAAACAGGTGCTCATTAACCTTATTGGTAACTCTCTTAAGTTTACTGAGGAGGGTGGTATAAAGATTACTCTAGAAAGAACGCCAAAGTTTCTGAAAGTTTTAGTTACCGATACCGGCAGAGGTATTCCGCTCAAAAATCAGGAACTGCTTTTCCATAAATTTCAACAAGCCGGGTCCTCACTTTTGACCCGCGATGCTACTAAAGGGACTGGTCTGGGCTTGTACATCTCCAAACTGATAATGGAAGGAATGGGTGGGCAAATTAATCTCGAAAGCTCGCGGGAAGGTAAAGGCTCTACCTTTAGTTTCACCTTACCCCAAGCAAATCCCGAGCAGTTAAAGCAGGCTAGCTCTACTTATGGCTTGGTGGATACCAAAACCGGTCTAGAAGTTGAAAATAAGGAGGGATCTTAAAGATTATGGCCAAGATTTTAAAGCTGCCAAATCTAGTTCTAACTTTGGTTGTTAGTGTAACTCTGATTATCGCTGCTACTTACTCAACTTTTTGGACCTACGAGAGCCTGACAAAATTTACTTTAGAACGCCGTGCGGCAATCGCGTACTTAGCTGCAACAACACTCAAGGAAAAATTTGATGCTGCGGTGGGCGTGGGGATCTCCTTTTCGACTAGGATACAGTTTAGGAAACTAATTGAAGAAGGAAAGTGGCAAGAGGCAATGCAGATAGTGGAGAGCGGAGTTAAAGACTTTTCCTATCTTGATCGCACCTTTATTTTTGATCCGGAGGGGATCTTGAAGGCATCTTCCGCACCAGTAACAGCCGAAATCCAGGCTTTAATCGGAACAAGTTTCGCCTATCGCGATTATTACCAAGGAGTCAGCAAAAACTGGCAACCTTATCTTGCTGAAGTGGTCAAACCGGCCGCTCCGCTCGGTTATAACCTTGTTCCAATCGCAATTCCAATAAAATCCTCTGCTGATGGTAGAGTCTTAGGCTTTTTGCTTTTGACCATGAAGCTCGACACGGTTAGTGCTTGGAGTAAGAATATTGACGTGGGTCAAGGCGGATTTGTTTATATAGTTGACCAAAAAGGACATCTCGCCGCTCACCCGAACTTTTCGAAAGAAAAAGAGATTGTTGATTTTTCTCAAGTGCCGGCAGTGCAGAAAGTTCTCAAAGGTGAGAGTGGGGTGGAAACTCTTTCTAACCCAATTGAAAAGACGGAAAGAGTTACTGCATATGAGCCAGTTCCTGAATACGGCTGGGGGGTAATAGTGGTCCAACCCACCGATCAAGCCTTTAGCTACCGAAACAACCTCTTAATCCGTATGGCGCTGGTTTGGGTGTTGGTAAGTGCTTCTTTAAGTGTTTTTACTTTCATTATTCTTAGGAACCTGAAGATTAATAGACTGCGTAGCGAGCGAGAAAGAACTTTCTTGGAAAGCATTGCCGACGGTATTGTAGCAGTTGATAAAAACTTGATAGTTACTCTCTGGAACAAAGCTGCCTCACAAATTACTGAATACACTGCTCCAGAAGCTCTTGGTAAGAACTTTAAGGACGTAGTTAAACTAATCAAAGCCTCTGACAAGAAAGAGGATATTAGCTTTATTGAAAGTGCAATCAACAAAGGTGAGAGCCAGAAAATGAGCTCGGGTACACTGCTCATTACCAAAACCGGTAGAGAGCTTACGGTAGCCGATAGCTGCGCTCCGATTTTTAGCCCCAGCGGAAAAGTTAGCGGAGCAATTATAGTTTTCCGCGATATTTCTAAAGAAGACGAGCTGCAAAAAGCCAAAGAAGAGTTCCTTTCTTTAATCACTCACCAACTGCGGACTCCGCTGACCGGTATCAAAGGCTACAGCAGTATGCTACTTGACGGTCTTGACGGTAAATTGAACGCAGAGCAGAAAGAAGACGTTGAGAAGATTTTTCAGGCAACTGAGGCTAATCTGGAAATGGTCACTGCCATGCTGAACGTTTACCGGATGGAACTAGGGGCACTAGCGATTGAACCGGTTCCCAGCGATTTAGTTAAGATTAGCAACGCAGTTGTCGAGGAGCTTTCTCCAAAAATCAAAGAGAAAAGTTTGAAACTCAAGAAAGATTATCAAAAGGATCTTCCCAAGGTGAGTGCGGACCCCAAAATAGCCAGCGCAATACTAATGAATTTGATTTCCAACAGCATCAAGTACACTAACGCAGGGGATAAGGTCAGCATTACCATCGCGAAGAAGGATCAGGATATTCAGATTGAAGTTAACGACACCGGTATTGGTATTCCTAAGGCCCAGCAGGACAAAGTCTTTACAAAACTTTTCCGAGCTGATAACGTGATGCAAAGAGGGGAAGGAACCGGTCTGGGGCTTTATATCGTAAAATCCGCGGTCGAAGCCTATGGCGGTAAAATTTGGTTTGAGTCAGAAGAGAACAGGGGTACGACTTTTTACTTTACGATTCCTCTAAGTGGTATGAAAAAGAAAGAGGGCTTGAAAGGACTTACTTAAAGATGCCTAAAATACTCATTGTCGAAGATGAACCTTTTGTGAGCAGGATGTACCAGAGGCTCTTTACCCGTGTGAAATTTGAGGTTAAGACTGCGGTCAGCGGTAATGAGGGGCTGGAGACTGCTAAGTCGTTTCTACCTGACGTCGTCCTCTTAGACATTATGATCCCGGGAATAAACGGTTTGGAGGTCTTGAAGGCTCTTAAGAAGGATCCGAAGACAAAGAATATAGCAGTCTTAATGGTTACCAACATTGGTGAGGAACAGCTCGCCGGTGAAGCGGCCAAACTTGGAGCCCAGTGTTATATGGTAAAAGCTGATTTTTCTCCCAGCCAAATTTTGGAAGAAGTCAACAAACATTTGCAAAACCGTAGTTTAGTTGATAAATTATAACTAACAATGGCAAAAATACTTATTGTTGAAGACGATCCCTTAATGAGCCGTATGTACCAGAAAATTTTCACCTTCGAAGGCTACGAAGTGGCTATGGCCGGTAATGGGGAAGAGGGTTTAGAGGCGGCTAAAAAGGGCAAGCCTAATCTAGTACTTCTAGATGTGATGATGCCGAAAATGAACGGCCTGGAAGTTCTTGAGAAGCTTAAAATTGATCCGGAGACCAAAGGCATACCAGTGATTATGCTTACCAATTTAGCCGGCCAGAAAGACGCTGAGACGGCTCTGGCCAAAGGTGCAGTTAAATACATCATCAAGAGCGAACACGAGCCCAAAGAAATTGCCGATATGGTCAAACAAATCCTTGCCGGCTACACCCGCGACCAAATCCCCGGAAGTTAGATTTAAGACCCTATCAAGGTTCCGCCGATCCAGTTGCTGTTTGTGTATCCACTGTGACGGGGGCGATTTCGATGATTTTGTTGGTTGAGGGTCGGTAGAGAAAGGCCTTTTTAGCAACGGCGTAAATCAAGACTTTGTCTCCGTTTTCAGCATTTTTGTAGAAATCCTGACCTGAGAGCAGCTGTTTATCCGTAACCGTGGCTAAGGTAGGTGTTTCACCTTCAGGCAGCAAAACTAGCCTGCCAACCTTTTCTAAGACCCTCTTGAGCTCCTCATCACCGGCTTTAGGATTGTTCTTAGCCAGTTCTGCTTCCTGGCGGGCACGTTGTGCTTCAAAATAGAAGTACATTGAGGGCAAGATAACAGCCGCGGCCACAATAATAATTCCGAGGTAAAGTAAAGTTTTCTTCTTGAACCTGGAAAGGACAGCTTGCATAGATTAATTATACTTTTTCCGCCACCTGGTTGCCACTTTGTAAAACTTGCTCTTGAAATCTTTTTTCTTTAAAGATAAAGTATTATGATGTTTAAACTGCGTTACCCACTAGTTCTGCTTCTTACGATTAGCATCGCTCTTAATATCTACCTTGTTTTTTTTGCCTCCAAAGAAAAAATTGTCGATGCGGTTTCTGAGAAAAGTTCTCGATATCCTTTTCTAGCTAAAAGAATTTTCTTGGAGAACGCGAGCGATGTCGTGGTTAACTTCGTAGATTTGAGACAAAAACTTCGAGATTACGATACTAAATCTTTTTTCCCGATTGGTATCTACTTTCAATATCTGCCTACTGGTGTGGCTATTGGTGTTAACGAAACTAAGCCCTTTACTTCGGCAAGCCTCCTCAAAGTCCCAACTGTAATGATGGTTTACAAAATGATTGAAGAGGGGAAAGTAAAAGAGGATCAGCTTTTGGAAATAAAGGAGGAGCATTTAGATCAGGGGTATGGGGACCTTTGGAGGGTAGGAGCCGGAACTAAAATTACGGTTAAAGAAGCAATTGAGAAATCCCTGGTAGAATCAGATAACACCGCCCACAACCTGTTGTACGAGTTGTCAGGAGGCGCACCGCTGGAAGTTTTTAAATACTTAGATATTCCGAGCCAGGTTCTTGATGGCCAGGCTGTGGTTACCACCCGCAACTACTCAAGTATTTTGCGCAGTCTTTTCTTTTCCGCTTATCTTAACTTTGAAAATTCAAACGAAATAATAGCTCTTCTAACCAAAGCAAAGCATGGAGAAGCTTTGCGTGCTGATGTTCCGGAAGAAGTTAAAGTTGCTTTAAAAATCGGGGTTTTTGAGCAGCAGGAAGGAGGGAGTGCCAATACCTACGGAAATTGCGGTATCTTTTACGTTCCTAACCGCAACTATGTTCTCTGCGTGATGTACACCGGGACTGGGCAAGAGGCCAATACTAAAACCCGCGACATTTCCAATATGGTTTATGATTTCGTTAAGAACCTGAAATGATGACTACTGATTGATGGTCAATGGTTAATGATTGAGGCGGATTTTCAAACTTTTAATCCAGCCGTTTAGCTGTTTGCCAACCTCATCAAAAGATTCCTTTAGTTTTAAATAGTCTTTTTGTTCAATATAACCTAGATCGAAAGACAGTTTTAAGTGATACAACGACTCACCAACTGAGCCTCTGGAGTTATAAAGAAATTGGATTAACTCACGAGTAGTGTGTCTGTAAAAACCTTCGCTTATGTTTGCTGGAATAGACGCGGCGGATCTTCTTAACTGTGACATTAAACCAAATATCTCTGACTTGGGAAATTCTTTAGTAACTCTGTAAACCTCTAAAACCAACTCGTGAGCCTTAACAAAGACTGGTACTTCCTCTGGAGTTTTGAATTTGTTAGCCATTAATCATTAACCATTAACCATCAGTCATTAAAACGTGAAAGGTTGTTCTACACCAGCGTCGAACCACTTGCCGTGCCTCATCAACTGACCTAGTGTGGGCCCGCCTCCACCAGTGGACCAAGTGACTGTCCAGTCATTAAGAAACGGTGTGCCGCCGGAATCGGTGAGCGTCGCTTGTAAGCATATTCTGTTATAGGTGCTCGCAACCGGCGTGAGCCCGGCAATATTCACGGGGCTTGCCGAAACGTCAAAGCCCGACGAGTTGCCGGAAAGCGTGCCGTTGGGAACAATTGTGTCGCAGGCGGTCGTAACAGTGTAATACACCCGCAACTTCACATCTCCATTCGTCTCGGTTGTTGAAAAACTCGCCTCACCCCATGTGGATTGACCGGTCACCCAGTCAAAATCAATTTCCGGAGACATAATGGTGCCAGAAGAAACTGTTGCTGCGGCAAACTCAGCTGAACCACCCGCTGCTCTGTTTTGACTTGCAATTGTTCCCTCAACAGTAACATTGGCATTTGTCGTAGAAAGCCTGTCTGCAAGTGAACTAAAAGAACTTGCATCAGTCTGGTCCGTCTGCTCGGTCATATCCGACTGCCAAGTGGCTGTTGTGGCATTTCCAGTAGTAACTATGGCAATAACTAGGTTGCCGCTCGCCTCAGTGATATCAATAGTAGTGAATGGATTAGGAGTTGTTTCGTTGGTCTCTGCCGTAGCAGTTTCTGGAACCGTTGTGGCGCCGCCGGTCTGATCCACCCCCGCGTATGAGGCTGCATGAATAATTTCATCAGCCGGAGCCGTCGAGTAGGTGGGCGAAATTGTAGTGCCACTAGCTGCCTGTATCCCGGCATCAAGAATGTAAAAACAAGCGACCCCTGCCGATAAACCAGTATCAGGTGTGTCCTGCTGGAAGACTTGAGTCATGGTCTGCCCGCCATATGTCACGCCAGTTATGTCTGTCTGACCATTAAATTCCCAGCTAAAACAAGCGACCAAAATCCTGTTTGAACCGGCACTCACGGAATAATTTAGAGTTGATGCTGCAACACTTGTTGCCGCGTCTAATCGACTAATTGCACCCCCAGAAATAAGTTGGACCGAGTCCGAACCGCTGGTCTGTGTACTCGTAAGCGTTCCCGTGTCAAACTGCTCGTCAGTGGTCTGGAACCACTCTGAGGGGCTCGTGCCTGTAACCACAGTGAAACTAAAAATTGAAGACCAAGGTCCATAACTTCCACTACCAGCAGGGTCCTGAGCCCGTGCTCGCCAGTAGTAGGTGGTGTTGTTGCTTAAGGTTGTCGTGGTGGTAAAGCGAATTTTCTCACTCTCGTTAAAAGGGTCAGTATCTCCTCCGGTGACAGTGTTAGTGAAACTTCCACCACCGGTTGCGCAGCTGGTGTTGGAGACACAATCTACAACTAGTGACCCGAAACCGTAAGAGTCATCAACATTAATTTGGTAAGTCAAATCATCGCCGTCCGCATCAGTTGCGGTAAATTCGAAGTTGGGGGTCGTATCGCCAGTTTTCTCGTTGTCAAAAGGAACGTCATTTAAGGTTGGGGTGGTGGGAGGATCGTTGGTGTTAATTGTTTTCCAAGCCAAAGCGTAAGGTTTACCCACAGGTACCGTTGAAGGATCGGAAGCATCCGGTTCAAAACCACCCATAGTAGCAGTTTGTGTTGTCCAAGAGTCAATTGATCCATCCCAGAGCTGA
Source organism: Candidatus Nanoarchaeia archaeon (assembly GCA_036514715.1). GTDB lineage: Bacteria > Patescibacteriota > Microgenomatia > Woykebacterales > RBG-16-39-9b > DATBWR01. The sequence goes on from DATBWR010000002.1 coordinate 25,437, forward strand.
AGCTCGGGGATACGTGGAGCGCTATTGTTAATCGCAGTTAACATTAATAAACCCGAGCCAGCTTGACCGTTAATTGTTATATTAGTAACTCTGGTGGTTCCCCAAGCCCCTAGTCCTGAGCAAGGACCATTACTATTTTCTGCGTTTGCTAAAGCAGTAACTTGCTGAGTGGTACCATCACCTCCGGTTAAATTACAGATTCCAGCGTCATTATCATCGTCAATTGCCAAGAACTGTCCCACACTAATATCAAAAACCATATAACGTAAACTCGTTTCGGAAGTCGTACCGTCACGCCAGGCAAACATTAAACGATCATCGTCTTTTTCCCAACCCAAGCCAAAAGGGAATCCATCACCGTTATTGTTAATGTCCACGTCATCGCTGGGAGTGGTGATGGTAGTCCAATCTAATCCGTTCCACATATCTACCCCAATATCAGAACTTGAGGTAGAAACCGTATCTACCGCGGCAAAACCAATGTAGTCGGAATCTTCGTCTCCCTCAAGCTTTACCCAAACCGGTTCCTGACTAGTAGAACCAGTAGTTTTCAGGCCACTACCATCGACAAAACCACCACCGGTAGTATAAGTTGAGTAATCAAAGCTATAACTGGGGGATCCATTATTGACTCCATAGGCGATCATTCCGTCTCCTGAACTGCCTTCCCAGGCCACGTCAAAGGTTAAAGTGCCGGCGTCACCGTCAACACCCGCACCGTTAATTAAGGAGGTATGTGTCCAAGAGTTAGAAGAGCCGTTCCAACGAGCTCCGTAAATACCAAAACCGGTTAAATCCTGCCAGCCCAGCAAAATGTTGTCGCTGCCCGGGTCGTCCTCAAGCACAACCCAGCGGACCTCGTCGTTAGCCCCACCTTCGGCAACAGAGCTATAGTCCAAAGTTTGCTCACCACTCCAACTATCCCCATCCCAAACCTGATATTTAAGGACCTGATCGTCAGTAGTCGAATCTTCGTAGACAATTAAACCCTCCCCGGACTGGCTTTCGTAGGCGATGTCGAACCAGCGTTCGTCGCGAGTAGTGCCCATACTAGTATCAAAATCGCCGTAGTCGGTCCAAACCCCGTTCTCGTAGACCTGGACCTGCAGGTGCCCTTGGGCGGAGTTAGCAGCGTAAATCAGCTCTTCATCGGTGGGGGAAGCAACTAGTTGCCCAAAACGCACTTCTCCGTGAGTAGCGACTGCTTCCGGGTAATCTGCTAGCTGGCCTTCGTTATCTAAGTCAGTTCCGTCCCAAAAACGGAAGTGTGGTGAGGCTGGGGAATTGGCTCCATCCTCGTCATAAACTAAAACTCCCTCGAAGATATCGTCGGCGGCGATTTTCCACAAGCGGGCCTCTTCAAAAAGGAAGTTTTTGTCTTGATCAACGAAACTTAGTGGGCCTAAAGTATAAAGTTGCGGACTAAGGTTTGGTGCTTTAAAACTATAACCTAGGGTTATTTCCTCACCAGCTTTCAGGGATAGATCCCAGGAAATGACTTGGATTTCCTCGTCAGGTCTTTTTTGAAGTGTATTTATAATTGGTGCCCGACTTTTTATCCCCAAGTAGGGTTTAGGATCGACTTTGCCGAAGTAGCCGTTTTCGGGGTCACTGTTGTTAAACTTAATGCCAAAATGTAGCTGTGGTTGGCTGGAAGGGGATAAACCAGAGTTTCCGGAAAGGGCGATTTCTTGACTCCTGGAAACAAAGTCCCCAACTTCAACCAGTATTTTACTTAAATGACCATAGTAACTTTTACCCCAAGAGTGTTGAATTACTAAGGTTGTGCCGTAGTTGCCTTCTTCTCTGGCTCTAACCACTATTCCTTCGTCAGCGGCTAAGACTTTTGTTCCAATGGAGAGTGGGAAATCAAGACCATCATGACCAATAACGCCAGCAGCTTGATATTTTTCTTGAACCAGCGGGTCGGGGTGTGGGAACCCAAAACCCAAGCTTGTTGGGTAAGAGCCAGAAAAGGGCTGAGAAAGAAACACGTCTTGCGATTTGAAAGCCTGATTTAGGGTTTTAAGTGAGATTCTTTCAGTCTTACTAAAGTTGGTAGTGTTTTCTAAGCTGGCTACTGTAAAGCTAGCGGGAACAAATTCCCGCACTCTCCCTTCAAAATCTTCCTTTGCTACAAGGTTGATTTTTACTGGGTAGGTTTCCGGCGGGTAGATGCGAGTAGGAACAAATCTTTCGACGTCGAAGGCAGCGTTTTCCTCAACACTAAAAGAATCGACAATGGTGTGCGTGCCATTAGTAGTTGTAGCTGATAACCTCAGAGCGTATTCACCAGCAAGGTTAGTTTTATAGCTGGCTTCGTAATCTGGCCTTAAGACTAAACCTTTAACATAACAATCTTGGTTAACTTTAATCGTCCCTTCCTGTGTTGAAAGTAGTTTTTTACTTCCGCTTGGATCTGTTATTTCCAGCCTTACATCAGCATCACAAACCATCCTACCGTGCTCGTCAAGAACCGCCAGAGACAGTTTAGCAACTTCCTCTGGTGCGTAAATTGATTTGTTGGTGTTAATCGCTAAAACTCCCCAGGTAAAATCCTGTTCGTAGCTCCTGCCGTCATAAGTTTCAACTTTAAGTTTATAGCCTCCCGGTTGAAACCGGCTTGAAGGAAAAGCGTTGACTAAAGTGGAGTTTGGAACAGAACCTTCCTGGCTTTCAATTGCTAGTTCCTGATTTTTTGGGTCCAATAAAGAAGCTTTCACCTGACTAGGCGAAACATGTTCTATTAGAGTGCTGATAGTTTCAGTAGCGCGGTAGTCCTCTTTGGGTAGAGGAATTATTCTGGGTACTGGTTTTGGGTTAGCGGAAGGGTTAGAAACGTTCTGGAGGGGTTTTAAGAAACGCGAGCTTTCCCCGGTTGTTTCCAAGGTGTTGGCCGGTTGTGCAGATTGGGTAGCTTCCGCGCCTAAAGCCACTAGGGGTGTTTGAGAAATGGAAAAGGTTGTTAAGGCCAGGAGTATGGCAACCGCCTTCCTAAAAGAAAGTCTGATTTGTTTATGATGCTTTAACCAGCGCGAAAAGATTTTTTTCGCCAAGAGCAAAATTTTAGTTGTTCCGGCTCTTAAATCTATCATCTTAAATCTTAGATCTGTTCTCATAGTTAGAACGTGAACGGATTTTCCGTTCCTCCTGAAAGCCATTTACCGTGGCGCATAAGTTGGTCTAAAGTCGGTCCGCTTGAGGCAATAGTCACTTCGGCGTAGGTTGTATAGGTAAAATTGGTAGTGGAGCCGACGTTAGTGAGCCGGAAGCAGTAGGTGGCACTGTCCGTAGCGTTGGTGGTTGCCTGGACTGCATATTCAACTTCGGTGTAGAAAGCGTTGGTAATATCAATCGCCACTGTTTGGTTGGCTGGGTCTTCCACACCCCGTCCGTTGGAAAATGTTCCGGTTGCGGTTAATAGACTGGAAGAAGTTGCTGCTTGATCCGCGTATTGACTGGAGGTAACCATTTCGAAATGCTCACTTGTTGGTGTTACCGGTACCGCCGCGAAAGTTTCGTCCCCGCAGGTACCGCCGGTGCGGGCCGCAAACTCCAGTTGGAAGGGGTAGTCCCTGGCCGGTGCCCCTCCGGTGTTGGCAACTTCCAGACGCACGCGAACAGTAGTGGATTTATTAATCGTTGGAATATTATCTTCGCTGGCTAAATACCCTCCCGAAGTATTGAGAGCAGTGGAATCGTCCCGCCAGCGGAAATGGTTTTGGGCCAGCGTTATTGGCGCGAGGGCCGCATCATAGGTAACTACAAACTCATGAGAGAACCAGGCCGGTTCTGCCTGGTTGATAGTAGCGTTAACTTCGAAGGTACGTCGGTTCCAGCTAATTGTGCTGCCGCCGGAAAAGATAGTGTTGGTAACATTGTGGCGAACAGTAAACAGAGCATTCTCCTCTGTAGTTGTAGTACCATCTTCCTGCTGTTCGGTAGTAGTAGTTTGGTTAGCCGGAGCAGTAGTGTTATTAACGCCGATGCTTTGAGTAGTCGAGTCAACGATAGAAGTACCGTCCGAGTGAGTGATATTAGTTCCTATATAAGTAGAGCGGTGGGTCTTGGTGACAGTTTCCGGCAGTTCCAGATACATTGGTTTGTTGCGCCAGACGCTGGCTACGGAGTCTCCCGAGCCTTGCTGATTAGTGCCGAAAGTAACGGTTTTAGTAACCGTTCCCCCTCCGTCGCCATCCCAGGTGAAGGTAAGAAAGAGCTCCATACTGACTGCTGCATCTCCTACGGTTCCTGAGTACTGGCGCTCAATATCAATGGAAGTGGTGGCGGAGGAGAAATCTCCAGCCTGAGCTGATAAGTCAAGATAGAGTGTCGCGGTATCCCCGACACGGACACTATCGGTGCCACCCAAGGCAATGGCATTGGCGATATCACCTGAACCGTCCACTGTTCCGGCAACGTCTCCGGTTAAAGTCAAAGTGGTGGTTTCATTGGTGGCTGAATCAGCCTTGACCCAAATGTTGGACATAGTCATGCCAGTGTTGGAAACAGTGGTGGAGACTGCCGAGTTGGCAGACTGGCTACTGCCCACGTTCTGCCCGGTCTCCTGGCGGGCAAAGTAACGGACCGTCTCGGTTTGACTGGTGGCATCCGTAGAGAAGTTATAGGTGACCACTAGCTCTCCTCCCAAACCTTGGACAGCGACTGTGCCGTTGACAATGTTGAGAGTTTGGGCAGTACTGCGGGCAAAGTCAGAACCACCCACGTTAGGCCGGAAGTAGATGTTCACAAACTGTTGGCCGGCAGTAACATCAAGCCAGGGGTAGGTACGAGCGGCCGTGCCACCACTAATCTGGGGTTGTATCGTAGAAGCAGTGGTAGTATTGGTTTCTCCCGTAATCTCAAAGAAAACATCCATAATGTCCCCGTCAGCCGCCGCATCGGGAATATTAGCAGTGTAGGAGAAGCCACAAGTGGAGGAAGCACCACAAGCGGTAATCTTAGTGCCATTGGCATTGGTTTCGTCTGAGTCCAGTGGGAAACGCACGGTTTTGGTTTCATCGTGGGCTGTTGTCAAATAGTTTTGTTCGTAGGTTAGCACTAGTTTCATACTTCCCAGAATAGTGGTTGGACCGGTTACAGCGTAGGCTCCAACTACCGACAAGCCATTATTAAAGTCCGTATCGCTCTGTCGGTCAAAGAGATAGGTAGCATCTCCTCGGAAGCGAATAGTGTTGTTTGGTCCTGAAGTGTCAATTAAAGTAGTTCCAGCAGCTTCTTGCAAACGGCTATCAGACCCAGCAGTGGAGGAGCCTTCAACATCCATCATTAATTGGAAGTTAGTTACGTCAGTAGCGGAGACGGCGTGCACCCACCCTTCCAAATAGGCCTGTACCACCCGAATACCCGAGCCTTGGATAATAATATTCTTAGTAGAGGCAGTTGCCTTGGTGGTGTGAACTTGGTTACCAAAATAAACTACGGTGGCTGAGGCTCTGGTAGAAGCGTTAGTATCACTCCCGCAGGCATTATTCGAGGTGTTGCAGGTCAAGCCTCCGGTACCTAACACATACTCTACCGTGCGTAGATGCTTGGGTTGGGCAGGGGCGGCCGGGTCGTTGGCCCCCAGAGCCGCATCATAAGTAACTACAAATTCATGGGAAAACCATGCTGATTCGGCCGCACTAATAGTAGCGTTAACTTCAAAAGTACGCTTTGTCCAGCTAATAGTCGAGCCTCCGGAAAAAATAGTGTTAGTGACATCGTGACGGGTAGTAAAGACCGCGTTTTCCTCGACGGCCGTAGTACCTTCATCCTGCTGTTCAGTGGCAGTAGTTTGGTTAGCCGGAGCGGTAGTATTATTTACCCCAACACTGATGGTTGCTGAGTCAGTTATGTTAGTGGTTGCCGAGTGGCCAACGTTGGTACCGATATAGGTAGAGCGATGGGTCTTGGTGACCCTTTCCGGTAGCTCCAGATACATTGGTTTGTTGCGCCAAGTGCTGGCAACACTAGTATCACCGACTCCGGATTGATTGGTCCCAAAAGTAACTGTCTTGGTAACTGTGCCTCCGGAAGAACCCGACCAAGTAAAGGTGAGAAAAAGCTCCATGCTGACTGCGGCATCTCCGGAAGTTCCTGAGTACTGCCTCTCAATGTCAGTGGAGGTAGTAGCAGAAGAGAAATCACCGGCTTGGGCGGAAAGATCTAGATAAAGAGTGGCCGTGTCTCCAGCCCTGATACTATCCGTACCCCCCAGAGCCACCGCGTTAGTAATGTCTCCCGAACCGTCAACTGTTCCGCCCACGTCTCCAGAGAGAGTTAGTGTGTTGCTCTCCGAGACCGCAGCATCAGCCTTGACCCAGATGTTACTCATGCTCATGCCAGTATTGGAAACAGTGGCTGAGACCGCCGAGTTGGCGGACTGACTTGTTCCTACGTTCTGTCCAGTCTCCTGACGGGCAAAATATCTGACTGTTTCGGTTTGACTGGAAGCGCCAGTAGAGTAGTTGTAAGTGACTACCAGTTCTCCTCCTAAGCCTTGAACAGCCACGGTTCCGTTAACTATATTGAGAGTTTGGGCAGTGTTGCGGGCAAAGTCACTGCCCCCAACCGCGGGTCGGAAGTAGATGTTAACAAACTGCTGTCCGGCAATAACATCTAGCCAGGGATAGGTACGGGCGGCAGTTCCTCCGGAAATCTGTGGTTGGATCGTGGAAGCAGTAGCGCTGTTAACCTCCCCAGTTATTTCAAACCAAACATCCATAATATCCCCATCGGCAGCTGCGTCGGGAATATTAGCGTTGTAGGAAAAGCCACAAGTGCTGGAAGCCCCACAAGCGGTAATTTTAGTACCGTTAGCATTAGTTTCGTCCGAATCAAGAGGAAAACGGACGGTTTTAGTCTCAGTATGAGCAGTAGTGGAGTAATCCTGCTCGTAAGTAATCACCAATTTCATACTACCTAAAATAGTGGTGGGGCCAGTGACCGTATAAGCTCCAACTACTGATAAGCCATTGTTAAAATCCGTATCGGACTGGCGGTCAAAGAGGTAAGTGGCATCACCTCGGAAGCGAACCGTGCTGTTAGGTCCAGTTGAGTCGTGCAAGGTTAAACCAGCTGCTTCCTGAAGCCGGCTGTCACTTCCAGCCGTAGAACTACCCTCAACGTCAAGACGCAGGTCAAAATTACTGATGTCGGCGGCGGTTACATGATGGATCCAACCCTCAAGGTAAGCTTGCACCACTCGTATCCCAGTACCTTGGATAATAATGTTTTTAGTCGAGGCAGTAGCCTTGGTAGTGTTAACTTGGTTACCAAAGTACACCGGAGTACCACTAGCACGGGCGGAAGCGTTAGTATCACTTCCGCAGGCATTGTTAGAGGTATTGCAGGTTAAGCCCCCTGTTCCCAACACGTACTCTATAGTGCGTAGATGCTTGCCGGTATAAGTAGCTGCATCAGAAGCAATTTGCCAGAAACGAGCTTCTTTGAAAACTTCGCGGTTATTAGAGTTGATAAAACTCAACCGGCCCAAAGTGTAGAAGGCTGGGCTTATTTTTGGCGCTAGAAAATTGTATCCCAAAGTTATAGTTTGACCATTTTTGATAGAGACGTCCCAAGAAACAAGTTGTACTTGTAAATCGCTGCCATCCTCGACAATTTGGCGTTTATCTTTTAAGCTCAGATAGGAGGCTGGATCAATCTTGCCAAAGTAGCCGTTGTCGCGGTTATTTTTATTGGGTTTGATAGCAAAATGCAATTGTGGAGTTCTGACTAAACTAGCGTCAGATAGTGCAATAATATCGCCCCTGGCGACTTTGTCACCAAGTTTGACCTTCAAGCTTCCTAGGTAACCGTAGTAACTTTTGCCCCATTCGTGCTGGATAACTACCGTAACTCCGTAAGCTCCGTCTTCTTGAGCTAAACCGACCTCACCATCGTCAGTTGCTAAGACTTCAGTTCCAGAAGGTAGGGCAAAATCCAGACCGTCATTAGCTAGTACCCGGCTCTCGGCAAATTTTTCGGCGGCTGCAGCGCTTTTAACCGGCTCTCCAAACGCATTTACAACTGGGAAATCGCCCTCAAAGGGCAGGGAAAGAACTGCCCAACTGGGTAATTCTCCTTCGGGAGGCAGCTCTTTAAGTGAAACAATCTCCGAATTGCTGGGCGCAGGGGTATCTTCTAACGGTAAAATTTCAAAACCAGCCGGAACTATTTCTTTAATCGTGCCAGTAAAATCACGGTTGGCGGTGATGTTGATGGTAACTGGGTATTTACTGGGAGGATAAATCCGGGTTGGAGCGCTTCGTTCAATCTCAAATGGAGTGGCCTCGGCAACTCGAAAAGAATCGCTTACTGTGTGGAAACCGTTTTTGGTGACTGCCGAAAGGGTCATTAAGTAGTTTCCCACTTCACCGGTGGTGTAGCTAGTTTCGTAATCAGGAGTAAGAGTAAAAGCCTTTTTCTTGCATTCCTCATTAACTTTAATATCTTTGTTCTCGGTCGTAAGAGTGGTCACTTCTGACTTCGGACTTCTTACTTCTAACTTAACTTGCGCGTCACAGACCATTTCACCATTTTCGTCAAGCACTGCGAGAGCTATTTTGGCGGTTTCACCGGGTTTGTAGATGGGTTTGTTGACGTTGATGGCTAGTACCCCCCAGGTAAAATCCTGCTCGGAAACCCTACCATCACGAGTTTGAATTTGCAGAGTGTAAGCTCCTGGCTTGAAGGAACTGCCGGAAGAAATTTTTAAGGTCAAAAGGCCTTCATCAGCAATCTCTTGGATCCTAACTTCCACCTCTCTATTATTACTATCGAGAACCTTAGCCTGCACATCTCTAGGGTTAGCATTTTCCAAATCGACAAGAATTTTTTCTCCAACCCTAAAGTCGCGTTTCAAAAGCCTTTTAACCCTGACTTTTGGTTTGGTATGGGCTGAAGGTTCGGATTGTTTGGCAAAGGTTTTTTGGGTTTGGGTTGGTAAATTTTCTTCAACAATTGGCAGAGTGTTGGTGGCTGGTTCCTGGTTGGAGGCAGTTTGCGCTGAGGAAGTTGCCTCCGCCGCTAAAGCTGTCGGAGCAGGGTGAAGCGAGATAAGCAGGGAGAGGAGAATGAGACTAATGGTAAGACGGGTTAAGAAAACCTTTAGAGGTTTCTTGATTAAACAATAAGTTGCAAACAATAAGTTGTCAGCGGTACCTAAAGCTGAGAACTTAGAACTTAGGGCCATTTTTAATGATTGATAATTAATGATTGAGTCAACAACAGATTTTAGTGGTTTGACTCCTAAAATTAGAAGGTGGTTGGTGAGTTTTGTTCTTAAATTTGACAACTTAAAGCTTGAGATTTTCATATTAGAAGCTAGCCAAATACCTCAATTTAATATCACCAACTCGAGCCAAAGCAGAGACCGTACTGTTGGCCTTTAGTTTAATGCGGATTACAGCAGTTTCACCTGCAGCGTCCCATTCCGGGGCAGATGCATCGTCGAGAGTAGTGCTTGCACAACCGAAGGTAGTCCAGCTTGTACTAGCGGCTTCCGAAATAGTACAGACGGCTGTTCCTGGAGTGTCGGTGTCATTATTAACAATTGCTGAGACCCCGTTGTTAGTAGTAGCCGCCAGACCAGTTTGATAAGCAATTTCTAAGGCGCATGTTGAACCTGGACAAGAACCTGTTGCCCAACTACTAAAGTCTTGAGGTAGGGTAATTCTAACCATAACAGTGTAGTCTTGATTAGAAGCATTAGTAGAAGTCCATTGGTAATAGTTTCTCCAGGCAGTACCGCTATCCGCGTTATCCGAGGTCATCGACCCGTCGACGGTGGAAGAACCATCTGTGTCGAGCACCGCACCTTCATACTCGGGGGAGAGAGTAATTATTTTTGTAGGTCGGGCACTTCCCGTGTAAGTTAAGTTGCCGCCCGAGATTGTCAATCCGCCCGACTCTATTGAGATGCCGACATCCCAGCCGGTGCCGATACGCAGGGCGGTTTCAGTGGAGTTGGCTTCGGCTGAAGCTAAGTTTCCGATATAGATACCCTCAAGAGTGGTGGTTGTGCCGGAGTTGTTGGAGGTAACGTTAACCCTCAAGCCAGCATTGTCGGCGCTAGCGGTAGTTCCAGCAGTCTCAAAGTCAATCTGCAAACCATCTACACCAGTCGTAGAAATCCCTTGCGCAGCGTTACTAAACAAGACCATATCAATTTCCGGAGCGCTTGCCGCATTAACCTCAAACTGGGTATCTGTTGCTCCGCCGATTGTCTGGAAGATGATGTCGCCTGATGCGTCGGTTAGTATTGTGTTGCCGGCATCATAGGCATTTTGTAATGAAGTTGAGCCTCCGGAACACGAACCCCAAGTCGGTACACCAGAGGCTCCGGCTCCGGAAAGCAAACATTGGGAACCGGTTTCAGTTTCAACTACTCTGGTAACTACACTAGTTGAGGGGTGAGTGTAAAGTACGGCATTGGCATCGGTCGTGTAAGCAGAGAAGATAATGCCGGCATCGGCAATATCAACTGTGCCGGCAGAATTGAGGATTAAATTACCGGTAGTGGTGGAAATTGTGGCTGAGGTGTCGGACACTAACGAAAGGGTTAGAGCTCCAGCATCGGCTCTTTCCAAGACAACAGTACCGTTTATCTGGTTTGAGATTTCTTCAGCATTTTCCAAAACAATTTCTTGAGTAAAGTCGGCGGCATCGAAGTTAATACCAGTGGTAAAGTCTGGTGCGGCGGCACCGCCTGCCAAGAAAACTATGCCATCAACCACTGAAGAAGCTGTTGCATCGTTGTTTTCTAGAGCAATGAGAGCGTCAATGGCCGCACCAGCAGTGGAAACGTTGTTTAAGGATAGGGCATAGGCAGTTTCAGCCGCATCCGCCTCGGTATTGGTGAAGTCAATCCTGACTGCCCTTTGGGTTTGAGAAGTGGCGTTGTCGATGGTTTCATAGTCGATGTAGAGGCCGTTTTGGGTCTGGCCAGCCGTGTTTGATCCGGCATTCAGAGCAATGTTGACCATACCGACAGCTGCTCCATTGACAGTGGAGTTGAGGTTAGTGGCAGCGTCAATCCTAAAACTGCCGGCAGCAGATAAGTTAACAATGGTGTCGTCTTCAGCCGACAATTCAACATCATCCCCATCCGCTATAGGTGTTGGAGGACCGCTGCCAGCCGCGAGACCCGCGTTTTGTCCAGGACTCTGGGCCCAGAGACCGACATTCCCCCCGGTTGCAGTTATGGTAAAGTCAACGCCGGAAGTAGAGAGCAGCATGTCGCCTCCAAGTGCATTGTTAAAGTCAAACGTGAGGGTGACGCCGTTTTCGACAAACTCAAGCAGGTTGTCTGCGGCCTGCCTGAAGACCAAACCGTCGTCAAGGATTATGTCATTGGTAGTTGCTGCGCCGGAAAGGTCAATGCCGGTGGTAAAGGTGCCGGAGGAGAAGTTAATGCCAGTGGCGAAGGTTCCGCCGCCGGTATCTACCAGGTTTATGCCGTTGGTGATATTGCCCGCGGAATTGGTTATTTCAATCGCGTCGGTTATCGCGGATGATCCCGCGGAGTCGATCTTAAGGGCGTTGTCAACAACGGTTGTGCCGGTGGTAGTAGTGTCGAGCTGCTGGATTAAAAGAAGATTTTCCGTATTTAAGTCAACCGCCCCGGTGTTGTCAGAGAGAGCATTGTTG
>DATBWR010000003.1:0-28660 GCA_036514715.1 Candidatus Nanoarchaeia archaeon
CACTGGTGGTGAAGTGGGGCTCTGCTTTCGCTTTGCGAAACGGTGCGATTTTTGCGGGCGAACAACAAGGAACAAGAATCAAAAGCACAAGGCTCCAAGATTCAAGTTCCAAGAGCACTACCGCAGGGAGGCAGAAGCCGAACCGAATCTCTGACTCGGACTGCTGACCCAGCCGCCGCTCAGCCTAAGCCTGCCGCCGATGAAGTAGAAGCTCAGGGCGCTGCCGAACTCCTCATCAGCCTCCGGCCTGTAAAAGGCTCCAGCTGCGTCGATACCGAGGTGCTCGTAAGCAGTCAGCCTGTCTTCACCGTCCGTGAGGAGAATGCAGGCGACTTCGAAGGGGCCAAGAGCCCATTCGGTCTCGCTGTACATCACGTGTCCTCGGCGAACGCTGCGACCCCGATGTCGGAGTCCGGTCTGAGCGAAGACTGGCCAGACCGTCTGTGGCCCAGGCCTCAGCTCCCTCAGACGCTCGTGGGCGGTGACCGTCGGAATGCCGTGAAGCTGGCAGCCCCACTCGCCTTCCAACTGCCGGTAGAACTCGTCGTCGACCAGCTTGAGCCGGTCTTCGGTGAGAACACCTTCGCGGTAGTTGTAGGTGTGACCCTTGTAGATCGCCATCTCAGCTACCCGTGCCCACGCCTTGACTGTCGCCTCGGCATAGGTTTCGCCGACAGCTCTCCAGTCCGGAACGAGATAGGGGTTGACTGCGTCGTCGACCCACTCGTCCACACCACGACTCTTCAGCAGAGCGATGAAGTCCTCCAGCCCCTCGTGAAAGAGGCCACCGAAGTTGTTGAGGAGGATGTCCAACCGCTGTTGCCAGGTCTTCCTCGGGAAGCCTGCCTTGTAGACGTACTCCGAGTCGGTGTACTCTTCGTCCCCAAAGGGGAGGAAAGAGCCCACCATTTCCCGAAGCTTGTCGATGTCGACGGCCTCGGGACGAGCCTTGAGAATGATCTTGACCACCTCGGTGAGGACGTCGCTCTTGATGTGGCTCTGAGCCTCATCGTGAGTCAATCCTATCGTCGGGATGGCTTCCATCACCCTCACGCCCAGCTTGACGACCTGCGGCACGCTGGCCTCTCTCTGTTGGGTCATCTGTGTTGCCACAGTGATCCCTCCTTTCCTGATAGCCACTATTAACGGTTAGTGACCGAACCTTTATGCCTGCTATTATACACTAATTTTAAGGAAATTGCAACTATAGGGTAGTATCTTATTCGTCATTAACAACCATAGTCTTAGGTAATTTATCGTGCCAACCAATTGGATTAGCCTCTAAAAAGCTGAATATTTCGAACGGAATGAACCTGCTGAAAGTTCTACCAAGGACTTGTCCAAAGTCTGGTTTCTTACCTTCCAAATTTACAACCTTAGTTCTGGTAATAAATTTAGCTGGGCTTCTGGCTAATAGAGATTCAAAGATAATGTAGTATGTGGCTGCTACAAAAAGACCTAGTATGACGTCATTAACATTATCAAAAACATTAGGGCCAAACAGAAGACCAAATACATAACCTACGGGAAAAGCAAAGAGGTAATAACCAATAAGGTCAAGCACGAAGTTGATGAATCTTCTTATCCAGGAAGCGGGCTTTAGTTTCTTATTAGGTGTGATATCAACTTCACTTACCGTGGCATTATCACTCTGATTTTGCCCACAAAACCTGCAAAATTTACTGTTATGGGGCAGTTCTTTGCCACAATTCTTACAAGTTTCAGAGTCACTTTTTTCCTCAGTTGCTGAAGAAAGTACTGACCTATCTTTTAATTCTGCCCCGCAATCTTTGCAAAATCTTGCTTCTTCCTTATTTTCTTTTCCGCATTTATAACAGTACATAAGTTTAATCCCTTTCTAAATAACTAGCCTTGTGCATTAGCTTTCTCGGGAAGAGTTTGTAATAAATCCCAGCTACTAGCCTAATCACACCGTAGAGCATAGCTCCCCAAAATACTAAACCCACACTACTACCAACTGACTCAGAAAAAAGAAGACCTACGACAGTAATACCTATTCCGCCAAAGAACCATAAAACGCCTTTTGTCATTTCAGTATTTGCATACTCTTCGACCTTTTCTAACATCACGTCTTCATAAGTAGGATCGTTACTGGCTTCTTTAGCTGTTGGGGTCACAACTGTTGTTGTCTGACGAATAACCTTAGCTCCGCAGTAGCGACAGAATTTAGCGTCGTCTATATTTTGTTTTCCACACTCTTGGCAATGCATTTTATTTCCTGTATTTATCCTCAACCATCCCGGAGGAATACCCCATTAACATTAAGATGGCTAGCTTATTATTTATTTCCTCAATTAACTCGTTTGGTAAATCGTTTAACGCTGGAGAAGTTTCTAGAAGAGACTTTGCTCTCCAAGCGTGAAAATCATTCATCGAACTTGATACATCGTCAGGGAGGTTTGCAAAGAAAGTCTTTGTATCCTCAAATACTTTTTCCTTCTCCCATTCTTTTGACAAGCCATCAGTATCAGGTGGTTTGGGTGGTTGTAAGTCCCTACCGTTAAATAGTTGTTCAGCTAGCCAAAAATAGTAACCTGCACCAGAAGCAGTGTTAAATTCTGTCTTGATTGAATCTATTTCCTTGTGGGAATGTTTGTTAAGGATAGGGTGCTCTTCCATAAAGCTAACGAAAAGATTGCCTGAAAAGCGATTTAGTAGCTCCCAAGCAGAATCTGAAATCATTTTATTCTTCCAGTCAGAATCACCGCTGGTGTAGATTTCAGTAAACTTGTCCCAGTACCTTCTTCTAGAACTTTTTACCTTTTCTTTTTCTGCTTCCACGTTTGCCTCATCTTTTATTAGCTGATGTCCACAGTTGTCGCAGAACTTGTTATCTTCATTTACTTTTGCCCCACATTCGGTACAAAACATAGTTATTTGCTTTCTAAAGTTGCGTCTAAATACTTAATCTCTTGCTCCCCGTCTGAATAGGTAACCTGAAACTTGAGTGTGTTTGTTCCCAACGAAAGGGTAATGGGTATATCACCTCTAACTTCCCCACCTGAAGTAACTGCAAGCAGAGAATAGGTGGGCGACAAAAGTTCAACCTGAGCTCCGATGTCTGTAGTACCTCTCACCGGTAGAACTACATTGCAAACACTAAAGTAGATAGTGCACTCGTAGTACTCTAGGTAAAGGTGGGTGCTATTAAATGTTGGTAGGGACTTAGAAGAAGTATCAACATCAGTGTTGCCAGTTAGGTTTGTATCACCCTCGGAACTAGAGGAGCTGTTGTTGGACAAAATGAGCAGAAGAATAAACCCGACGAAGAGAACGACCGCCACAATTATTATTGTCTTTGAATTAGAAGACCGGCGGTGGCTGTCATCTGAAGTCTTTATACTATCTAACTTCTGACCACACTCTTGGCAAAAAGTACTACCTTCTAAATTTTTGTAACTACAATTATCACAAAGTTTCATCCTCATTCAAGTTTAATATGTGACTAATAGTCCGTAGACCAATAGTCATCTTGAGCCTAATTATATGAGTACATGTCAAATCAATCAAGCAGCTTCCAAAAAAGGTTCGGAGTTAAGGTGCGTAGGGAAAGAAAGAAGTTGGCAGTATCCCAAGAAGAACTAGGATTTCGAACCGGGCTGGATAGGACTTACATATCCGGTATCGAAAGAGGCGAACGTAATCCGTCTCTCAAGAATATCTACAAGATTTCTCGTGCCTTAAAAATCAAGGTTAAAGATTTATTTAACTTTTAGTTAAGGGTTAAAATAACTTCTATGACACTGAAGCAAAGACTGTTCATTAAACACTATTTACCTACAATGGGTGTCGGTGCTGAAGCAGCTCGCCGGGCTGGGTACTCAGTGAGGTCTGCTAAGGAGTTAGCTTACAGAAATATGCAGAACCCCTCCATAGCCACGAGAATAAATGAAATTTTAAGAGAAGCAGGTTTGGATTAGTTCACAACACATCACAAGAGCTAACTTTTGCTAACAAAACCTAATAAAACTTAACTTTTTGGGCCTTTTTGGCAGTACTCCACGCACGAAACCCTAGTTCCCTCCCGTGTCTGTGTAAAAAATTTTAATGTTTGTGGCTAAAAAGTTGATTAAAGTTGAGTTTAAGCAGAAATTTGTTAAGAAAAGCTAAGATTTACAAAACAAAGGACGGCTTTGTAGCCGCCCCTTGCCTCAGTATTAAATACTTGAAGTTACTTTAAGTTTACTTTGATACCACCAGAGAACGCACTATCGTGAAGCTCAACCGAGACAATATCAGCGTCTTTTGCAACATCAAAGACAATGTCACCAGTGACACTATTTCCAGGATTAATTTCGCTATACCAACTGTTACTCTGTGGGGCAGCATAAATAGTAGCGGTATCGTCAGCAGAAAACTTTTTGTTGCTACTATCAAACAGGTATTGGTTGGAAGAGAATAGACTTTGGGCTTGGTCTTCAACGTTCTTGACAGTTACATTAAGCAAACAGTATTGTCCTTGAGCTGTCTTAGTTAAGAAATCCTTACCAACACTAGACTGCCCACACTTAAAGCTGTTGACGGTGAATTCAAACTTCCCATCTTTAGCAGCCTGACCAATACCAGCCGTGGTAGACTTAGACTCATTTGAGTTTGAATTGTTTGAACTCGAACTGTTTGAGTTTCCTGACCCACCAATAACTGCCCCGATAATACCTAAGACAACAATAATTCCGACCACTATAAGTATTATTTTCTTCATTCTCATCACTTCCTTTTTAAGATTGCTGCGATTATAGGGCATATAATCCGTATTTGCAACCTGAGTCTGTGCGTAAATACTTCATCTATGCTGTATCCCCACGAAATCCAACTCGGTAGTCTTGTCCTATGGCAATTGATATTAACGACCACTTTGGTCGGAAAGTGAAAGATACACGGAGAGAACTTGGACTTTCGCAGCTAGAGTTAGCGGAGGTTTCTAAGGTTGATCTCTCAACTATAAACCGACTGGAACGTGGCGAAGCCAATATAACGCTGCGGAACGCCTTCAAGATTTCCAAAGCACTAAAAATACCATTGTCTGATTTACTCAAAGTCTGACTTTCCCCGACCCAACTGTTATAATTAGTTTAGAGCCTGCCATCAGGCTTTTTCTATTTATCCGACATTTCGGGTAAACCAATTAATATGACTATGACAGGAAAAGAAAAACTCTACTTTCTCTTAAACAAAATCGAGGACGCTCGAGATATTGCTCCATCTGATCGGCCGTTGATAATTGACCCGATAAATAACTTGAATAATAGGATTAGGAAGGAAGAATTATCGCAATTATTTATCAAGCTGGCAAAGGACGAGAAAGTTCTAATACTCATAAAAGCACCTAGCAGAGTGAAGGCCGAACTTGAGGAACTTGACCCTTACGATTTCTCCGATGACGGTTGTTGGCATATCAGTCTTCTACCAAATTTCGATAGGTATTTCCTAGAAGTTCAACAAGAGCCCGGATATTACGAGTTTACGGGTAGGAAACCAGTCTCAATACAAAATGATGAAACAGAAATCGATAGTTGGTTAAAGACTAAAGATAGCTGGACATTACAAAAGATGTGGCAGGTAGTCTCGGCGTTGAACTCAGAGTGGCAGTTAAGAGATAAAGATACTTTTGCGATTCCAACTGATAAATTCGAGCGGGCTAGGATTAAGAATCAGAAAGACTTAGAGGCCGTCTTAACAAGTCTCCATAATAGAGGCTTTATCGACGTATCACGAAAGGTTGCAGAACAGAAACCCTCCAATGACTACGACCGACCAAGCGGGATGTCCATATGGTTAGTGATACCTGAAAATCCAGAAATAGTTAGATATAGTGATACCCAAATTGAAATTAAACCAAAAAAGTTCTCCTACCTGAAAGGTCGTTTAGGAGAATTGGTGAAAAATGAAGTTAAAGAGAATACAAAGCAACCAGAATCAACAGAAAAAAGAAGTGGAGAGTCGTTTCAATGTGGGGAGTTACAGGTAAATTTAGCCCAGGGGGTAATTGTCTACAAAAGCGGAATCCAAGTTGAAGTTTCACCTGACAATAGCGTAATGAAGCTTCTGGTATTTTTAATAAAAAGTAATAAGGTTGTTACCTATGTAGAGATTGCCAAAAGTTTAGGAATGAACTGTTGGCACGAGGGAGTAACTAATAAAGATGTGGCTCGGGAGGTGCAGTTTCTGAAAAGAGACCTAGCAACGCTCTTGAAAGACAAAGTTGGAATGGGTAATAAAGAAATCGAGAGTATGATAATCGCCAAAAAGAACATCGGATACAAGCTTCGCTGTGTTTAAACCTCACTAAAAAATCGCAGAAAAATCACTTTAATCCCTATCAAAAAATCGTCGAAATAATCCCTTGCTTGGTCGACAATGAGGGCGGTTCTTTGGCGAACCGATTACTATGACTAAGCAACGATTAAACACAAATGAGTATTACTCGACATCAGACCTCGCTCTGGCGACAACGCTTTCTCTATTCTATCCAATTGAAGCCCTGAATCGAGAGAACCCCAACAAAGCTCAGTTCTTGTTTAAACGTGACGATCAGCTTGACCAGTTAATCGAGTCCTACTGGCGACAGGAATTGAAAGTTGAACCTCAGTCTTATTTCAATCAACTAAAAGCAGTCAAAGCACGACTTTATGAGGAGGCTGGATGATGGTCAGCCAAGCTCTCTTAGACGAATTGAAGACCATTATCAAAGACGACTACGGGGTCGAGCTTCAGCCGGCGATGGTGTCTGAGGTTGGCAATTCCTTCGTAAACTTCTTCGATTCTTTGGCGAAACACCATTATCAAAATTCTGAACCCACGAAAGGTGGTGATGACCTTGGGAATACCTATTCAAGTTAAAGAAATGGAAGCCTCAGAGCCTATTCCAGAAGGGCTCTATAAGGCAACAGTAAAAGATATTGAGGAAGGAAATGGTAGCTTCGGCGAGTACTTGAAGTTCACTTTCGAAATTACTGAAGGTGAACACAAAGGAGTCGGTAGAACTGCTGTTGCTTCCAAAAAGATATCCAGCTCTCAATCAGGAAAGACATCCAAGCTGTTCGACTGGGTCAAGGCTTTATCTGGCAAAGAGCCTAAGCCTGGAGAAACCTTTGATGTTGAGCAATTAAAAGGCAAATCGTGCCAAATCTTCGTTAAAGATGACAAAGAGAAAGACGGCATAAAGTACCAAACCATTGTACAAGTAATGCCGTCCTAGTCTCGTGTGCGGGGAGGGCTGGAAAGAGTCCTCCCTCGTACTCACAAGGGAACATAAACATGCAGAACAATGAATTTATACACCATTCTCTTAAATACTTGCAACTTGGCTTCTCTGTAATCCCAATTGACCAAGATAAAAAGCCGCTGGTGAAGTGGGAAGAGTACCAGAAAAGGAAAGCCACAGAAGAGGAGCTGAGAAGCTGGGCTCAGAATTTTAATAATCCTAACATTGGAATAGTTACCGGCGACATTTCGGGTATGGTGGTAGTGGATGTCGAAGCTGGTGGAGACACCACCAACTTAGCACCAACAATTCTCTCCAAGACTGGTGGTGGAGGTTATCATTTCTTCTACAAACACCCTGGTCAACCTGTTAAAAATGGTGTCAGAGTTAAGGATAAAACTGACATCAGAGGCGACGGTGGTTATGTTGTAGTACCACCCTCGGTTCACAAATCAGGCAACTCTTATGAGTGGCTTGTTCCACCAGATAAGAATGGCTTTGCTCCTCTACCCAAATGGGTTCTAGATTTGTCAGCCAACGGCAAATCAAAGGTCGATTGGCAGCAATTCCTAGAAACAGATAATCAGCAGGGCTCTCGCAATATGACTTCTGCTCAGTTAGCGGGTAAACTATTGCACCACTTGCCATCGGAACTTTGGGAAACTGCTGGTTGGGCGGCGATAGTGGATTGGAACCAAAAGAAAAATAAGCCAGCTTTAGATGAGGTAGAACTGCGTAAGACTTGGGAAAGTATCAAAAAAGGAGAGGCACAAAAAAGAGCTCAGAACTCTCCGGAAGTTAGAACCTCAATTACCTTTGAGCAACTTGAAGAAACTATCCACAAGTGGTTGCTAATCAAAGACCCAGGCATTATCAAAGTTCTAGTAGCTTCAGTAATAGCTAATAAACTACCCTCTGACCCAGTCTGGTTATTTATCGTTACTGCCTCTGGCGGAACCAAGACTGAGCTTATTAGAGGTTTGGCTAAAGTACCAGACATCTACTCTATTTCTGACCTTACTCCGCAGAGCTTCCTTAGCGGAGAAAAATCAAACAAGAATGCTAGTTTACTGCTCCGGCTACCAAGAGAAGTAATTTTGACGCTTAAAGACTTCACCACTGTGCTAACCATGCACCGGGACAAGAGACACGCAATTCTTTCTCAGCTTCGAGAAATCTATGATGGTCAGTTTAAAAAAGAGTTCGGTACAGGTGAAACTAAAGAATGGGAAGGCAAACTTGGTTTCATTGCTGGTGTTACTCCTGTTATCGACACCCATTACTCTATTTATCAAACTCTTGGTGAGCGTTTTATTCAATATCGACCACGTCAATCTGACCCGATTGAGATTGCTCTCAAAGCTATGGGTAACAGCGGTAAAGAAACTCCTATGCGAGAAGAGATACAAAATGCTTTTGCTGACTTTATCGCTGGGGTCGCAATCCCAGAAGAAGACATCGCAATCCCAGAAGAACTCACAAAACGCATGGCTTATCTAGCTGCCTTTTGTGTCCGGGCTAGAAGTGGAGTCATCAGAGAGGGTTACTCACACCGAGAAATTGAGCTTATACCCGATTCTGAACTACCAACACGACTAGCTAAACAACTCATTACCCTAGCTTGTGCACTTTATTTAATTACAGGTGAGTTTACTGAAGAAGATTACGAACTAGTCTACAAGGTTGGTATGGATAGCTTGCCACAGAACCGCAAGGCAGTAATCGACCTACTCTACAAGACTAATGAGTTTCTGGAAACAACAGAAATAGCCACGAAAATAGGCTACCCAACTAACACCACTAGGCGGGTTCTCGAAGACCTGCACGGCTTAAAGCTAATTCTGCGGGAATCAAAAGGGAAAGGGTTTGCTGACAGGTGGGCAATGTTAGACAAGACCACTGAATTACTTGAGCAGGCTCGACCTAAAAATCTTAAAGAATCAAAGGCTATAGAGGCAAAGCAGGATTACGGGCCATTGTTTAACAATCTTGGTGAGTTTGATGAGGCTCAGTTTAAGGAAGAGCTTAGGGGTTCGGATATCGAGTCGCTGAAAATGACCTACGAAAAAGGCAAGGTCTGGTTTGACGAAAATGAAAGCAGTCAAAACCTGGAAGAGGTCAACAGAAAATTAGAAATACTCGAAGACGAGATTAGTGCCCGGACATTCGAGGAAGGGGTTTAGATGAAAAGATTAAGTAATCGAAAACTCCGCCTCGGTCTGATGTTAAAAATCTTCAAAAATAACGGGTCGATATCAAGTACCAAGAAACAGAAAAAGCAGACTTTTTTACATCTGATTGAAGCTATCCCAGCGTCAGAAGTCAAGAATTACTACCTTAGAGTTACTTATGGAAAGTTTCTCGATGTCTTTGGGAAAATGGAAACTTTTTTTAATGACGGCGAATATGAAACCAAAAAAGACCTGCTCTATGCATTAACAATATTTACGGAAAAAGGTTTGCTAGATTACTTCGAAAACTAGGGTCTACCCGAAATGTCGAAGGGGTTGAGAGACGGAAGGAGATTGTCCTAATTAGCTTTACTTTTAAGGCAAATTAGTTTATTATTAGGTTGGACACCGCAGCATTATTTCGAGGCCTCAAAGGGGTAGCTCTTGCTTTCCGTCTCGAAAGATACGGTGTCCGGCAAGACTATCCCTTTTTACGTGGAGGAATTATGAAAGCAGCAGTATTTTGCAGAGTTAGTAGTAAAGAACAAGAAGTTGAAGGTTACAGTTTACCAGCCCAAGAGAAGCTTCTAAGAGGCTACGCTGACGTTCGAGGATTTAAGACAACTAATGTCTTCTCTATTACTGAGTCAGCTAGTGGTAAAAAGCAGCGTGAAATCTTTGATGGCATGATCGCCTTCCTAAAGAAGAACGACATCAAGGTTATTGTCTGCGAGAAAGTCGACCGATTGACCAGAAACTTAAAGGACGCAGTTGAGATCAACGAGTGGATTAATGGCGATCCGGAAAGACAGGTTCACTTTGTTAAAGAAAATGTAGTCTTAAATAAAGATTCGAAATCGAATGAGAAGTTTATTTGGAATATCAAAGTCTCAGTAGCCCAGTACTACATTGACAATCTCTCTGAGGAGGTCAAAAAAGGTCAAAAAGAAAAGTTATCACAAGGTTGGCTACCAACGAAGCCGCCGCTTGGATACAAAACAGTTGGTGAGAAGGGCCACAAAATCCACGTCATCGACGAGGACAAAGCACCTTATGTCAGAAAAATGTTCGAACTTTACGCCACAGGTAACTATTCTCTAACAAAGCTTGTTGGTGAAATGTACAAAGAGGGTCTACGTACTAGAGGAGGTTTCAAATTAGTAAAAAGCAGGCTACACGATATTTTAGGAGACCCTTTTTACGTTGGGAAACTGCGTTGGAATGGTGAAGTGAGCCCTGGAAAGCACGTACGGTTAATTGAAGATGAAATCTTCGACAAGGTGCAGAAGCTGTTAAAAAGCAAGACAACTCCCAAATACAATAAACACAACTTCTTGTTCAAAGGCCTACTACATTGTGGCAACTGTGGTGGTTCAATCACATGGGAAACCCAAAAAGGTACTGTCTACGGCCACTGCAATCACTATAGAGACTGTACTCAAACAACCTGGTCTAAGCAGGGGGACGTTGAATTACAGTTGGTTAAGGAGTTTGGGAACCTAGAAATTGAGAATACCCGAATTGTCGAGTGGATACGCAAAGCACTGAAAGAACACCACAAAGAAGAGATTGATTATCACTCCACTTCTCTGAACGATCTTAACTTACGCCACGATCAGATCAACCAAAGGCTAGATAAACTTTATGACGATAAACTTGATGAGAAAGTTACCCCTGATTTCTACGACCGAAAGTTCAAACAGTACACTAACGAGAAAGAGCAAATCACCACTGCAATTCAAAAGCTAGCGAATGCAAGTACTAAGTATTATCAGTTGGGTATTAACATCTTTGAGCTTTCTCAAAGAGCTAAGGAAATCTACTTCGGAATAAAAGATGAAGGTGAAAAGAGAGAACTTATTAACCTGGTGTTCTCAGGCCTAACTTTAGACGAGGGTAAGCTGACTGTTAAACACTCAAAGCCCTTCAGATTGCTTATCGAGGCTGTGAGACTGACTAACAGTTCGAAAGTGGAAGAAGACATCAAAACAAACGCCAAGATTTTCGAACCAGAAGATTTGATTACTCTAGCTGTACAAAATGCCTTAAAACAAGCTCACAGTCCTATTTGGCTCCGCCGGTAGGATTCGAACCTACAACCAGACGATTAACAGTCGCCTGCTCTACCGTTGAGCTACGGCGGAACGAAGTCAATTGAACCTGAGTATTATATCGCACCGATACAAGAATTGCGATGCATCGCAAGGCTTATATCAATTGGGATTTTAGTGTCAACCTAGGTGTGGCGGTCAGCAACTTTGGAAGCAGCCCAGCTATCGGGTTTGATCTTGTAAGCAAAGCCGCTACCTAAAATCATACCAGTCACCCATTTCACCATATCACGGCTGACCCCATCCATCCCTACATCAAGGTGGACTTCTGGTTCATAAGCAGACAGGCCGTTGTGTTGGAAATCATCACGAATTTGCCAAGCAAGTTCTAAGGACATTTGGGTTTCCCTAGCGATCCGCTCGTGCATACTGTGTTGGTTTTGCAGTCGGTTTTTGCGCCAAAAATAAATACCCCCTTTACCCATGCGGTGAACAATGACCGCAGTCACAAAGTTCGCTTCACCAATCCGAGCTTCAGAATCGCTACCAACAATAATTTTGTAAGTAGAGTCAGTATCAGCTTTAATGTAATCGGCAATTTTGCCCAAAACCACTTGGTAATCAAGAAGACCGTAGCTTGGTGAGTTAAACAAATTATCCATTGGCTAGCTATTTTAAACAAACTTGGTGAAAATTTCAACTGAAGGCAGATTAGTTACTCAAGATAGTCTTTGAGTTTTTTGCTTCGGGTAGGGTGGCGCAGTTTCCGTAAGGCTTTGGCTTCAATCTGACGGATCCGTTCGCGGGTCACGCCAAACTCCTTACCGACTTCTTCAAGAGTTCTCTGGCGGCCATCTTCCAGGCCAAAACGCAGTTTCAAAACTTTCTTTTCCCGATCATTAATGGTATCTAAAACCTCACTAAGATGGGCTTTAAGAAGTTCAGCGCTGGCTTGATCTTCAGGTCGGATCTCATCATCAGGAATAAAATCCCCCAAGGTTGAATCTTTTTCTTCACCCACTGGAGCTTCCAAAGAAGTTGGTTCCTGGGAAACTTTAATAATTTCGCGCACTTTATCAGGTTCAATTTCCATTTCTTTGGCAATCTCCTCAGGAGCCGGTTCCCTGCCAAGTTCCTGCATTAACTTACGCGAGGTGCGGATAAAGCGGTTAATCGTTTCTACCATGTGGACTGGGATACGGATAGTGCGGGCTTGGTCGGCAATGGCCCTAGTAATAGCCTGGCGGATCCACCAGGTAGCGTAGGTTGAGAACTTGAAACCTTTACGCCAATCAAACTTTTCCACGGCGCGGATCAAACCAATATTTCCTTCCTGTATTAAATCTAGTAAGGTGAGTCCCCGACCAACGTATTTTTTGGCGATAGAAACTACTAAACGCAGGTTTGCCTGAGTCAGTTTTTCGATGGCGGATAGATCACCTTTTTCTGCTGCCTGAGCTAGTTCAACTTCTTCAGCTGCGGTCAGTAGAGAAATACGACCAATCTCTTTCAAATACATCCGGACCGGATCAGTGATCTGAACGTCTTCTGAAGTAGTCAGGACTTCCAGTTCTTTTTCCAGCTCGCTGGGTTTAGTTTCTTCTTCAGGAACTTCAAAAACATCAACTCCTTCTTCGGCAAGCCGAAGGTAAAGCTCATCAAGTTCGGCAATGTTACTCTCTGCCTCGGGAAAGGCAGCCAAAATGTCGTCCTGGGTGACAAAACCCTGCTCTCGACCCCTAGTTATTAATTCCTGAATTGGACTGTCAGCTTTAGCCATTCTTTAATTTTACTCGCCAGCTTTGACTTTTTCGATTGTTGACAACTCTTGGGATAAAACTTTAAAGGTTTCGCTTAGATTTTTTACGACTTGAGCTTTTTTATTAATTTCCGCTTGCTTAATGTTTAAACTTAAGGCCTTTAACCTAGCTCGTAAGTTTAACTCTTTTAGGCGGGCTCCGCAAGAGTCGATCTCCCCTCTTATTTTTTCCTCATTTTTGAGAATTTCAGATGGCAATTCTATAAGAGTTGCCTCATTAAAAACCCCTTCCAACTCTGCTGGTAATTTTTTAGCAAGGGCCTCGAGAGTGAAATTATCACCTTCTTTCTCGGCTAACTCAAGTATTGCGCGAACAGCCTCGTCTTCTATCTCCTTTGCCTTGAGCTTATTTGGCAGAATTTGGTTTTGCAACACCAAGGCCAAAAGATATTTTTCCAAACTAACCTTCTCACCTTTTTCGCTGTTAGCTTCATAAGATGCGGAAGAGGCTGGTTCTGCCTTGCCTACCTCCTTACTCACTGAACCCTCACTTACACCCAATTTCCCAGCTAGTAAGCGCTCATAGTGGGAACGGGTAATTTCGTTGCCGATCCGGCCAATAAAGGGGATTACCTCACGAGTAATTTTATTGATAGCGTTGCTTGTGCTAGTACCGTAACGTTTAACCGCGCTGTTAATCAAGTAGTCGTAAATTGGAACTGATTTTTGCAGCGCTTCCTTCCATAACTTAGGATCTTTCTTAATCAACTCATCCGGATCTTTTTCACCTAAATCAGTTAACTTTACCGCCAGCCCCACCCTTTCAGCGAGTTCCACTCCGCGCTGTGAGGCGTGCTCGCCAGCCAAATCTTGGTCAAAACTAATAATTAGGCCTTCTCCAAAGCGCCGCAATAGCTCAACCTGTTTTTCTGTAAGCGCAGTCCCAAGCGGAGCAACCACGTTTTTGACGCCTACCTGATGAGAAGAAATTACATCCAAATTACCTTCGACCAAAACCGCTTCGTTTTCTTTTTTAATTTCTACTTTAGCTAAGTCTAAGCCATACAAATTATTACTTTTATTAAAAACTAAGTTGTCTGGTGAGTTTAGGTATTTGGGTTCCCCTTCTCCCAAAATACGTCCGGAAAAGCCAACCACAAGTCCGGAAACGTTGCGGATTGGGAAAATTATCCGCTTACGAAAACGGTCGTAAGCTCCCTGCCGCTGGGAAGGTAGGGCCACACCCGAGGCAATAACATCTTGCGAGGAAAATTTCTTCTTAGTTAAGAATTTGAAGGCACTGTCCCAACTGTCTGGTGCCCAGCCAAGCGACCAGTCTTTAATTGACTGATCATTGACACCACGGTCGTGAAGATATTCCAATGCTTTTTTGCCGGAAATATGCTCGGTCAAAAGATAATGGAAGAGGCGCGCTGCAGTTGTGTTGATCTGGTTAATAACCTCTTTTTGCTGATCTCTTGGATTTGGCTTATAACCTTTTAGCTGAACTCCAGCTTTAGCAGCCAAATTCTTGAAAGCTTCACTAAACTCAACCCCTTCGATTTTTTGATAAAAAGCAAAAACATCCCCACCTTCACCACAGCCAAAACACTTAAAAATTTGTCTTTCCGGTGAAACCATAAAAGAAGGGGTTTTTTCAGCGTGAAAAGGGCACAGACCTTTGTAGTTACGGCCGGCTTTTTTAAGGCTAATGTAGCCAGAAATTAAACTGATAATATCTGTACGAGCCTTAACTTCTTGAACTTGGGATTCCACGCTTTGGATAATAGAGGATTAAATTAAAGAAGGCAAGAAAGTTCTGGCGGTGCTTGGTTGACTATGTTGGAACTTACTTTCAAAAGCAAGTTGAAGCTATGTCAACTTCTGTCAAACCAGCGACAGGTTTCTGACCAATTATACCAAATCTAATCCAAAGAAAAACGACCCTTTCAGGTCGCCTTTCCTCTTGAATCAACGAAACACTCATTGGCTCAAGTGGTGCTGATTGAGTCGTTCTCTTTCAAGAGCGACAGGTTTCAGCTACCTAGTGGAATTTCCAGCCTTCGCTAGATGCTTACCACCAAGCAAACCGAGTTGGTGAGGGCGTGCTACACCAACTAGTCGGTTTCGACGACGATGACCTTGTCCTTCCCTCCCATCATCTCGGCAGCCTCCTCGATGGGGTTCTTGACCGTGTGGTCGTCCATCGGAATCTGCTCGACGGGGAGGTACTCGCCGTACTTCGCGACCTGCTCTGCGAGCCACTGCTGGCAGTTGCTCTCATTCAGCTCGGGAACTTCGATGTCCGCAAGCTGCGGGTGCTGCCTCAGCAGATAGGGCTTGCACTCCTCACTCGCTCTCGGGAGCTGGTGGGTGAACAGGTTGTCCCTCGTCATGAAGTTCAGGATGTCGTAGACACCCTCCATGTGCCGAAGGGACACGAGCCGACCTGTGGTGATGGTGAGAATGTCTCCGAGATGGAACTCTCTAGTCTCCATAGCTCTCCTTTCAGAACTCGGTATTCTTACCAACGAAACACGCCTTTCGTCGGCAGCAAACCACCTACTAAGTGTAGTAGATAATTTGCTACCGACAACCATTTCAAAGTGCTGCAAAAAAAGTACCTGGTAACTAGAAAAAATATCAGCTCCGAGGTTGGTTTCCAAGAAGCAGGCAGAGTATTCCGTCCAGTTACAAGATGCCTTCACTTGTAACCATTATTCTATTGTTAATAGGCAGTAGTATAGCACAAAATGAGGTAAAAGTCAAGAACTATGGGGTTATGAGCAAGTTCAAATCAGCCTTTTGTTCCTAAATGCTTGTCCAGAACCGGTTTTCAGATAACGCTCAAACCCTAATGCTTTTAGTCGATCAGTAAATTCACAATACCAGACTAGTTTTACTGGTTTTAAGTTCTTTGTGGATTCAACAAAACCGTTATTGTGGTCTTTAAGACGTTCTTTTAGGTTGGGTGTGGAACCTGTATAGACTGATTTATCTTTTAACCGTAAGAGGTAAACGTAATACATCTACTGCAACCCTTCGCGTAAAGCTTCGGGTCGCACACTTCGCCTAATAATATTTATGGTGGCTACGTCACACGAAGCCTTGGCGAAGTGTGGCGGAGGGGGTGGGATTCGAACCCACGGTACCCTTGCAGGCACGCACGCTTTCCAAGCGTGTACACTAGGCCGCTATGTGACCCCTCCTAGGATCGAGAGGAATTATAACTCGAAGAGTTACAAGCGGCAAGTGCAACCGCCGCTGCTTATATCACGAAGTGATACGGATGGCGAAGCGATCTTAGCCCACGAAGTGGTCGCAGAGTGCTTTAGCGCTCTATACAATAAGTTTACTGGCTTTGGAAACCATATCCCTCTCACCCGGATAGGCTAGTTTGTCTAAAGCCCCTGCCTCGGAAATCCAGAGAGTCTCTTCCATCTCCCAACCGTGGTTCTTTTCGGCATTTCCAGACTTATATTTCATGAGAAAAAAATGGCTGCTCTTTCGTACCGGTTGTTTTTGTTCGTTGGTGTAATAAATAACAATCTCGCCCAAGTATTCTCCCAACTCAACTTCAACTCCAACCTCCTCTTTGACCTCACGAACCGCTGCTTGCTCGCGAGTTTCGCCCTCATCAATCCAACCCTTAGGTAAAACCCAGCGGTGGTACCCAGAGTGCTTCCCAATTAAAACCTCTGTTTTATTGTTATTTTTGCGATAAACGACTCCACCAGCCGATATTTCGACTTTCATAATAGTTAATGGGTTCGTGGCGTCCCAGAAAGGATTCGAACCTTCGACCTCAAGCTCCGGAGGCTTGCGCTCTATCCACTGAGCTACTGGGACTCAAGTAGAGGTCTGGCGGAGGGAGGAGGATTCGAACCTCCGAGGATCTTACAACCCAACCGCTTTTCGAGAGCGGCGCATTAAACCGGGCTCTGCCATCCCTCCTGGCACCCCAATGGGATGAATAACTTTGCTTCGCAAAACGAACCTACAATTCTGGCGTCCTCGAGAGGACTCGAACCTCCAACCGCCGGGACCGCAACCCGGTGTTCTATCCAATTGAACTACGAGGACAAGTACCCGCGCTCTACTTTTTCGCTTTAGCGAAAATGTCTTCCATCCACTGAGCTACGGGGGCATGGAAGAAGAACTTATTATACCTCTTGGGAGGAAATTTTGAAGATCAACTGGCAATTTTGTGAAAATTATTAGAAAGAAAATCAGCTAAACGGTCGACCCAAGTGGTCTTGGGGATTTCACGGAAGGGAAGGTACTGCAGCATGGCTTCCTTAATCTTTTCTTTATCGCCTTTGCCAAGGATAAGAATTAACCGTCGCGGAAAATGAAGGTAAGTGTCAATGTGGATGAGAGTCTCACCATATTTTTCTATAAACCAGAAATCAGCTAGCTCCTCCCAAAGATAGCTGTGACCGCCACTGTTTAACCCTTGGGTGGTTAATTTGTGTTCCGCCGGCTCAGGTGGGACTGAGGCTAGAACATAAGCGACAAAAGCAATGGCCAGTATCGGAGCGATGATGATAAATTGCCTCAGGAAAAGCAGAATTAGAGTTAGAACCAAAACCAACACTATTACGTAAGTAAACCACTTCCTGTTTCTAGGAATAAAGAGCCTTTCGGCAGACTTCCAAGAATAAAGCTCTTTTACTTCAACTAAACGTGGTTGTGGAAACTCATAATCGGCAATTTTCTCTTGCAGGTTTGAGAGCTGCTTTTTAAGATCTTCGATCGACTCGCGTTTTGCAGGCATGATTAACTTCTGGCGGAGGGAGGAGGATTCGAACCTCCGGTAACATTGCTGCTACATTGGTTTTCAAGACCAACGCCTTAAACCACTCGGCCATCCCTCCCTATGTTAACATTTTACTGGCGGAGGGTACAGGATTCGAACCTGTGTGACACTTTCATGCCAACGGTTTAGCAAACCGTCGCCTTAAGCCACTCGGCCAACCCTCCAAAGACGGTCAGCCAATTTTAACAGAAACTTAGCATAGCTTCAACGAGAACGTGCTAAGGTTAGTCCCCAAACGCTCCCAGCACCATTTCTTTTTAAAACTTGGGTAGCATTTTTTAGAGTTGCTCCAGAAGTCCAAACATCATCAAAAACTACAAAATTTTGGTCATGAACCTGCCTAGTTAGAGCAAAAACCCCTTTAACATTAGCTTGACGATCCTGTCTTTTCAAACCCACTTGTGACTTAGTCTTAACTAATCTTTTCAGCAAGTTATTTTCTGCCTGCAAACCAAGTTTTTCGGCATAAATTGTGCCTAAAAGTTCACTCTGGTTAAAGCCTCGGTCGTTTTCTCTCTGCCAATACAAGGGTATCGGCACCAAACCCCCCACAAGGGGCCGGACCAAATTTTTATCAAGAGTTATTTTACCGGCTATTTCTGAAAGCAAGTTAGTCGTGTAACGATACTTAAAAGAATAGATGAGCTTGTTAACCGGAAAGCTGAAAAAGGTGAGCGAGACAAGACCATCTAAACCTAAAGGCCGTCGACAAGCAGGGTGGGTTCGACCGTCAATTGCAGGCCGGGAACACTGAGGACAAAACTGGCGCTCTAGGTATTGAACTTTACCTTCACAGTCCTCACATAAATAGTTCTCAAAGGCCCCACAACCGACACAAGTTTTTGGGAAAAGAAAATCTAGCCATCCCATCACAGCAATCATAGCTAAACCTTTAGAAAAGCACAAAACCCACTTTTTGAGTGGGTTTTGCGATGGTGGAGATGCCCGGATTCAAACCGGGGTCCGAAAAACAGGTCACATCAGAAACTACAAGCTTAGCTCACTTTAAGATGTCCCTTTTAGGCACTCGCGAGCGGAGATACTAAAAGGTAAGGCTGTTGATAAGGTCTGTACTTAAGATAAGGAGCCGTCTACCCTTAAGTTAGTCTTGGCTGTTGTTACACCCAATCAGCCCCTGCCAAGAGAGAGCTTTCAGGATGCCTTCATTTACGCGTAAGCGTAGGAAGGAGAAAATGCCTTATTAGCATTTATAGTTGATTAGCCCTTTTTACGACTTGGTTAATCACGGTCGGCTTGCTCTGAATGTAAGGTGCTTCCCGTCGAGTTAAAACATCCCCTCGACTAACTTTCTCGCTGGTTTTTGAGCTTGTCGGCTCTTAAATAGCTTTCAGTTTCCCTTTCTATCGCCTTTTGCTTAAGCGAGTCACGTTTGTCGGCTTTTTTCTTAGGAACCCCGATAGCTATTTCAACTTTAACGAGATTTGCCCTATTATACATCTTTACAGGCACAATTGTCAAGTTCTTTGAAGCCAATTGTCCAATTAAACGGTCAATCTCGCCACGATTTAAAAGTAGGTTACGTTCGCGTCTTGGGTCGTAGGAAAGATCCAGAGCCATTTTGTAAGGGGCAATGTAAGCGTTGGTTAAAACTGCTTGCCCATCGACAATTCTTACAAAAGAGTCGGTTAAAGAAACCGATCCGGAGCGAACAGACTTAACTTCCGCTCCGGTCAAGCTTATCCCAGCTTCAAGATTGTCTTTGAGGAAATAATCAAATTTAGCCTTTTTGTTAAAGATTGGACCGTTCACAGCGCTCACCTGGTTTTCAGTGACAAAATTTTTCCTCCGACTGAAACGTAGGCTTTTTTTCCTGTCTCGTCAACTACTACACTTGTCGCTTTATGCAAATCATCATGACTGTAAGCAGCCTGATAAACTCCGTCTTTACCAATAACCAATAGCCTACCTTTACCTTGATCAAGAATGTAAAGATTTTTGGTGTCGGGGTTAGTAAACAGGACTACGGCCTCACCAAAACTATCGGAAATGTTGCTGAGAGTAAATTCCTGCTTCTTCCCCTGAGCAAACTTATAAACTTGGCCATCGCTAGTTAACACCCAAACAAAATCATCAATGGCAATTCCAGTTGCTTTGGAGAGGTCTGGTTTTTCTCCACTAATGTAGGCTTTTGCAGCCGAGAGGCCGCTTGAAGTGCTCAAGTAGCGCCAAATTTCCCTGGCCCCTTTATCTAATAGATATAGATTAGCTTGAAAAGTAGCGGCTCCGACAATCTCCTTCCAGTTAGTGTTTTCAGCAATCTTCGTCAACTTTCCACCTATCTTTTCGTAACGAGTGACACCGTCTTGATCCTGAATGTAAAAACCGTCTGGGTAGCTAATGATACTACTGGGGTGGTTAAAAGTGCTACCAACTTTACTACCACTAAGGCTTTCTAAATCTAGGCTGTAAACCAAATTTTTTTCTTCATCAGTAGCCAGTATCTGGCCACTGTTTAAAGCTAAGCCTGAAACTTTGGCTCCTGACTCTAATTTAGAAAAATCAAAAACGGTTTCCAGTTTATCAATGCGGTAGGAACGGGTAATCTCCGCCACTAGCTCGGCTGCCTCGGTCTCAAGCTCTTTTACTTCCTTGTTCTTACTATCAAGCTTCTTGGCTTCTTCAAGGTCTTTTTGCGCTTGCGCAACTAAGCTTTTGGCTCGGTTCGGGTCAATGGTTTTAATATTACGGGCTTCTTCAAGTTGGGTATTAACCGAAGTTAGAATTGAAGCTAATTTTTCTTTATTGGCAGCCCCTCCCCTGCTTAAAGCTCCAAAGCTCAAACTCACAAAAAGGATTAATACAACCAGGATCACCACCTGAGCTAAACGCGCCCGCCGAACGGCAACGTGATCAACCAGCTCTCCAGGCACTCGAGCCCGCCAAGGCGCGGAAACTTTCGCAAAAATCTTTCTAGCAACTTCCCCTAAAGCCCTTAGAAGTGGTTTAGTTTTAGTTAGTAATGACCTTACTTTCTCCTGAATATTTACCTTTGGGAGAGACTTTTCTTCCTTCTGTGCAACTTCCTCTTCCTGAACTTCCACACCTTCTTCCTTTTCTTCTTCACTAGCTTGGCTTGGCGGTTCTTCTTCACTCTCTACTGGAAAATCGACCTTGCCTTTCTCATCAGCTTCACCAATAGCGAGCGGTTTGGCCTCCTCTTCCGGATTGTGAACCGTAAGTCTGATGGCAACGCAGGCTGCACCTTCAACGCTAGCAATCTTCTTGTCAATTTCTTCTAGTACTACTTCAAATTTTTCTTGCCCGAGCCACTTTCCTAATTCCTCTTCGGAAACAGCCTCGTCAAATTTCCCAGAAGCAATAACCACAGTATCGCCATCTTCCAAAACTCCGCTGGCAACCTTATTAAAATCCAGTTTCTTGAGCTTCTCGCCACGGGAGACCCAAACACCGTTCTTGCCATCTCTGGCAAGATACAAAACCGCTCCCCAAAGAACTGCCGCTACTAAAGAATACTTCAAACCCTCATCTTCTTTCTTGGCAGCCTCTAGCTGGTCCAAGGTCTCACCTAAACTACTGATAATACTCCCAGCTGCCTTAGCATAATAACTGCCTTGAAAAGCGTGGTAGTAGGCTTTAGCTTTTTCGTAACGATCCTCCCCCTTGCCCTCAACAATGACTAAGGTAAAAAGTGAGCCGCGGGTGCGCTTTAAGTTCTCATTTTGGGGCGTAAACTGAAAGCTAAAAGACTCCTCGCCTTCTGCGCTTTTACCTTTAACCTCGCCAACTTGGTTGAACAAACTCTTTTCTGTCATCGCAGTAATATAATTACAAAAACTCCCAGTACTAAGAAAAGTTGCAAATAACCAATTATTCTCACCTCTAGCCTAATTGAAGTTACCAAAGCCTTATTCATAATATCAACTTGGCGTATTGTTAATAGAGAGAAAATAATAAATAGGCCAAGTAAAACCAGCTGAAACGCTTTGATTACCAAACTTAAATTTTTTTCTGTAAAAATTTCCGCAAAGGCCTCGGTCATAATTTTAACTTATGAATTTGCTGGTCAATTTGTCGCTTAACCTCGCCTGGGTTGGGCACTTTCAAGAATTCAAAATTGACGTTAGTACCGGCAGTTTGGATATGGACATCACCGTAGTGAAAAAGAACCTGAAAAACGCCGCCGGTCGAAGCTGTAATATCCTCAATGTTGGTTAGTTGCGCACTCGAAACTCGTTTATACAAAAGCTGAAAGAAGTCAATGTCAACAATCCGACGGTCCGTCAAAATATAAATATTAAAGTACCAATGCAAAAAGCTCTGTAAAATGAAGGCAAAGACAACTAAATACCAAATCAAAACAAAACCTTCAAGATTTTGGGCTGAAAGTCTGATTCCGTTATTGCTAAATCCTTCCAGAAGATTGGTTGCTGCCAGTATAGGCGGTACTAAAACCAGAAGGATCGCCACCAGAACCCACGGTAAGTTGGTGACCGGATGGGCTCTTAAAATGAAGACTACTTTTTCGTCACTCGTTTGGGACTCAAAAGCATAGGTGCTGGTACTAGCGGTCTCCATTTGGTCGTATTCTAACACAACCACAGAAAGTTAAAAATTCAAAATTTCAGAGAAAACTTTTATTTTCTTTCGATGTTGTAGAGGGGGGTTTTAATAACCAAGTAACCCGGGGCCCGTAAGTTAAAGATATCTTTGAAAGTGGGTCCATCAATTGTCACAGCGCCGCGATTAGTATAAAAGCTGATTGAAGAAGTAAAACCACCGGAGCTGGGGGTCATGACCGCATTGCCGGTTATAGAGTTGTAGGAGCCGCCTAAAGCCTCTGCACGGGCTTTCATCTCCGAGATTGAGTATGGGTTACCGCCCCAGCAAGCAGTGTCTGTGGTGACTACACGGCCCTTGTCAGTACTATTACCTTTAGTGTAAACCGCCCAGGAGTTAAGGATATCGACAAATTCAGTTTCGTTTAACCACGGATGCGAACGCCCACAGGTTGCACCACCAAGAGTTTTGTACCAGCCTTTATAAAACCAAGGTGAACCGCCAATAGTCTCGTAGGCACTAGAGGGCCAACAGCCTATATTGCCACAACTAGTATCCCAACCAGAAGTGTTTAAGTAACCTCCTGATGTTGAGGAGTACTGGAAACTGCCCGAACCGCCAGTTAAAACCCAACCATTGGTGGCATCAACTGCCTGTTGCCAAGCAGAAGCGTTAATTTCCAGTTTAACCACTTGGCATGATTGGCTTGGGCAAATCGGCGAACCATAGCGCACCGCATAACTGCGCGCTGCCACGGCTTGGGCTTTGAGAACTTCCATCGGCCAACTAGATGGTACTTCGTAAAGATGTTTTAAGTAATCCTGAAAAGCGTAAGTAACGTTATTAAAATTCTGATAGTAGGGTGAACCGTTATTGCCGTTAACCACAATCGTGGCTGGTGTGGGATAGTTTTTATTTAAACTAGTTCCAGGGTAATAAGCAGCCAAAATCTGTTCGGCATTCTGACCGCTGTTGGCTCTTCCCAAAGCTCCATATTGGCTCATCCCGTTACGGTGGGTGTAGGCACCAAAGGAAAAACCGGCAAAAGCAGGCGAAAAGCCAGGGTTAAAAGTTACCCGGGCGTTAGCATCATCCGCTAGAGCTAGCGACCCAGTCGCTAAAGAATTGCCGATTTTGGCAGCAATTAACTCATTTTGTTTTTGGGTCAGTCCAGATAAAGTGCTTTTGAGACCACTGCTGCGATTACTTAAATAAGCTTGACTGGAAACCGCGCTGCTTTGGCTTTTGCGCAGAGTAGCTAATTTCTCGTTCAAGCTTGCTGCCAGAGCGTCTAGATCGTTCTTGGCTTGTTGAATTTCGTTGCGGGCTGTCTCCATTTCCAGCACTTCGGCATTGACAAGTTTAATTAGTTCCTTAGAGTCCCCGACTACTTTAGCTTGGTAAACCAAATTTTCACTAAAACCAGTCAGATCGGTATTACTTAGAAAGAGCTCCAAAAGGTTTCTTTCGGGGAATTGGTAAAGCTGACGGATTTGCTGGTTGCGGACGTTAAAGAGGTAGGCGAGAACTTCTCTTCTTTTTTCCAAATCTTCTTCTGCCTTATCTAGATCGACTCTAACTCTCTCAAGTTCAACGTTAGTCTTATCTAAATCTGCACTCGTGCCGCTCAAACTGCTCGAAAGGTAAGCAATGTCCTTTTTGATCCTGTCCAAACTGGTTTGCACGCCACTAAGTTCGGAGTTTCTCTTGTCAATTTCCTTTTGGACATCCAGTAGCTCATCCGCCCTTGAAGTTGGGGCAAAGACAGTGAGGAGGAAGGTAAAAAAAAGCAGGACGGCCAGTTTTTTAAACATAGGGAAATTTCTACCGTAGTATTAATTTTACTCTACTTGAACAACCTTAAGTAAATTT
The DNA here is from genome assembly GCA_036514715.1 of Candidatus Nanoarchaeia archaeon. Taxonomy (GTDB): domain Bacteria; phylum Patescibacteriota; class Microgenomatia; order Woykebacterales; family RBG-16-39-9b; genus DATBWR01. The sequence continues at coordinate 24,437 of DATBWR010000003.1, forward strand.
TAGGTTTGACACTTAAGCTTCAAATAGAGTAAATTTTAGTCAATGCGCCGCTCCATAAAAACTCTTCTTTTTCTGGCTTTTGTCTTTGTTTTTTTCCTAATTTCAACCGCTCTTGCCTTAGCCAAGCCGGTCGAAACTGGTCTTGGTACTGTTGAGACCGATCCAAAAGCTTTAGTAAACGCTATCCTGCGGATCGCTCTTGGTGTTGCCGGCGGGGTCGCTTTTTTAATGATTGTTTACGGCGGATTTAAGCTCGCCTTTTCCAAAGGCGATCCGGAAGCGGTTCAAGAAGGCCGGGAAAAAATCACCAGTGCAATAATCGGTTTATTAATAATTATTTTTTCTGTTTTTCTCTTACGATTAATTGGGATAGATATCTTAGGGTTGCCGCTCGAATGAGAAAATTAGGCCTACTCTTAATACCAATTCTCTTCCTAGCAACAGCCTGGCCTTCCTTTGCCCAAGGGCTGTCCGGCATCGACGATCCTGTCGAAGGTAAGTTTACTTCGCTGGGGAGTGTTCTTGAACAAGCCTTACCACTAATCTTTGGTTTAGTTGCCTTTTTAGCAGTAGTCTTTTTTGCAATTGGTGCAGTGCGCTACATTGCCTCCAGAGGCGACCCAAAAGCAGCCGACGCCGCTCGGTCCACCATGACCGGAGCAGTTATCGGTCTGGTGATCGTCTTAGGAACTGCAGCGGTCAGTAGTGTTTTGTCAGCGACGCTAGGATTAGGACTTTTTGGTAGTGACCTCAACAATCCCGGAGTCCAAAACGGCTCCTTCGATTTAAGCTGTGCTTTTCGCCTCTCAAGAAGTGGGGAATGTGTTGGTTTAGTTTTCGGAGATTTCGGTCAACTGGTTACTATGGTTCTTTTACTTATCACCAGTGTCGGGGCTCTAATTTTCTTTTTTATGCTTCTTTGGGGAGGCACCCGCTATATGCTCTCCCGTGGTGATGAAAAAGCTGCCGCGGAAGCTCGGAGTGCTCTAAGCAATGCAGTTGTGGGTTTCTTGCTTCTTATTAGCGCATACCTGATAATTAGGTTACTAGCTACTACTTTGTTTGGGTTTGAAGATTTTTAATTATGGTTGAACAGGTAAATGCCCAAAAGTTGGGACAAATTGACGCCGGACAGCTGGGTGTTCCTACAGAAGCAGGGGCTGTGATCAGCGCTCTTATTCAACTGGCATTAGCTGCAGCTGGTTTGCTCTTTTTTGGCATGTTAGTTTTAGGGGGGTTGAAGTACTTAACTGCTGGTGGGGATGAAAAAGCAGCCGCTTCCGCACGAGCTACTTTAACCCACGCTCTGATGGGCCTAATAATTATAGTAGCTGCTTTTCTATTGGCGCAGTTACTCTTTAGCCTCTTTGGCTTGGAAGGGATTATTAACTTCCAATAATTGTCTATGGAACCGACTCAAGGCGGCCCGATCTTCACAGTTAAAAATCCTCTTGGCTTTACTAATTTGGGGGAAATCTTCCAGAGCTTGCTGACTCTAGCTTTTTTTGTAGCTGGCTTGGCTTTCTTAGCCATGCTAGTCCTTGGAGGAATACAGTGGATTAGTGCTGGCGGAGATGCCAAAGCCCTAGATGCGGCCCGAACTAGGATTACTAATGCGGTCGTTGGTTTGGTGATTGTAGTTGCAGCTTATGCATTAACTGCCATTGTGGAGCAAGTGTTTGGAATCTCGATCGTTGGCGGCTTTAATTTTGGAAATTAGCTACTAACTTGTAATTTAAAAAACTTATCATTATCATTATTTAAGGAGGTGACTTTTTATGATGCGACGAATTGTGTCGCTTGCCCCATCAACACTAGCCTTTCTAGCCCTAGCTAAAGCTGCTTTCGCTCAGGATATTACCGGCTTTGACAAAACCCAAGTGCCGTTCGAAAACCTCGGCCCGCTTCTTAGCAACACTTTAGCAGTTATTTTCTTTTTCGCTGGGTTACTCGCCTTTTTCTTCATTATCACCGGTGGTATCCAGTGGATCACTGCTGGCGGAGATGCTAAAGCTGCTCAGGCTGCCAGGGATCGTATTACTGCCGCTGTAGTTGGTCTTCTAGTGGTGGTAGCTGCCTTTGCGATCACCTTAATACTGGGTCAGGTCTTTGGTATCGATCTCTTTAACTTCCAGTTCCCAGAAGCCTCGGAAAAAGCCGGGTCTAATTAGGATCTTAACTTAGGTTACTAACTTTTAGCTTTGGGTTTGGTGGGGGTTCACCGTTATCTGATGTTTATCCGAAGACTAAAATTCCAAGTCGCTTTTTTACTTTTTCTAAATCTACTTGCTCCAAGCTCTGTTTTGGCCGCGGTTGAGGTGAAGGAGAGTGGTGATTTTGCTCAACTTTCCCAGTTGACAGTAGTTTTCGCCAACGCAGTTTCTGTTATTGCTACTTTAGCTGGTTTTGCGGTCCTAATTATGCTGATTCGTGGTGGGGTTGCCTACATTACTGCTCAAGGTGACCCCAAAGCACTGACTACTGCCCGCAGCACAATTACTTGGGCTTTGATCGGCTTGGTGATAATTCTCGCTGCTTTCCTCGTTATTTCCCTGATCGTAGGCTTTGTAAATCTACCAGGAGTAGGTAAATTTTGTTTACCCACAGCTGGGCAAGACGCGCTTAATGCTTGCCCAGGCCTAAATTAGCTATCTGTAGACCTCGTCCTTCAGGGCTTCTAAGACCCCAGTCATCATATTTCCCCGAAACGGTTCAGCTGAAGTCAAAAGAAAGATTGGTTGAAGATACTCAGTAGAGCCAGTACTTAGATAATAAACCAACTCAGCTTTGTTATAAGTAACCCTCAATTGTTGATTAGGAACTATCTTATTGGAAAGATCAACTACTTTTAATTTTTCTTCTTTTATTTCCTTCTTTACAGTTGAAAGGTGTTTAATCGGGTAGGTGCTTTTTTCAGTAAAGGAGAGTTTTTCTAAGCTACCTTGGATCTTACGGACACTACCGTCAACTCCGATATCAACAGTATAAAGAGTCCCTGAACCAAGGCTATTGACGACTTTAACACTATCTAATTTAGCTCCCATCTGTATTGAATAAACATTGGCATTAGACACTAGAACCTCTTCAACATGATAAGGGTTCACCAGCAAATAGGCTGTCCCAATTTTTTCCAAAACTATATCTCCACCCGCTAGGTCTAGTGATTTTAATGTCGCAGTAGCTTTAGTAAAAGCCTCTTCCTCGTTGAGAGTTTTTGCACCAATTGTCGAATTGACAAGAAAGTTGAAAGTAATTTTAGTTACGGTTAGGCTTTTGGCTAAACCTTCCCAATAGAAGGTGTCGTTTTCAACTTTTGGTTCGCCAGTAAACTCTAGTTTCTTTGCCAAGTCTTTTGCATCCAGTGCTTGTGCTTTTTTATAAACATTTATTACTTTAGGAAAACTGCCGGAGAAATTACCGGAGCTAGTTATTTTTACCTTATCTGAAAGCTTACTTTCAACTTTTGGAGCTGGCAGATTTCCAAACCCCTGTTCGCCCCTAGGGTTGTCCAAGTAGATGTAAACCAAGAGTGCAACAGTTAAAACTGCCACCACCGCTAAAACGTAGAGATAACTTTGCTTAATTAAATTTTTCAATTCTTCTATGGTCATGGGTGGAGCGTTAAAGCATTATAAAGTTCTGGATTTACAGCAGTTCCATTTCGGTGCACCTCGTAATGCACGTGAGCACCCTGACAGTAACCAGTACAATCCATTATCCCTACTAAAGTACTGGAGTCCACTGTTTGACCAACACTTAAACTGCTTTGGCTTTCTAAGTGGGTTAGGTAAGCCTCCCACTCTCCACTTTGCAAGATAACGTAGTAGCCGTAACCTTGATCAAAGGTGTTTAGGGTGACTACTGCGGCCTGAGCAAAGGGTGAAAGAACGCTTCGATCTGAATCATCGTGGATGTCCAACCCTTGGTGGGTAGAGGTCTGACCCTGAGAATTGACCACTGTCTGTCCAAAACCGTAACCCCCACTTTTATCGGGGTTGTGCAAAGGAGAAAACGAAGGAGGGCCAGTCGGAGGGTTACCGATAATAACCGTTGCCCCGGAAGTTGAACTTTCAACCTTTCCGTCGATCGTACCGGAAACAGCTGCTCTGTTAATTAAAGTCCAGCCAGGATCAAAATCTGTGTGAGGAATTGCCGCGGTGAAAGTTTTGGTGTCACTTACACCGGCGGCTAAAGAAGCCAGGCTGTAGGAAGGTTCATAGCCGG
>DATBWR010000004.1:0-142936 GCA_036514715.1 Candidatus Nanoarchaeia archaeon
TAATAAGAGTTCTAGCTTCGAAAATTGGAAGTTTAAGGAAGATGCCCCATCAACTTCACCAACTCATTCCATCATTAATATTGGTCTCAAGGGTAATTACGCGGTTCGGTGGGATTACGATCCGGCCAATAACAGCTACAAACGTTTCAATGGTGGAGCTCCCCACATGGATCAGGAACATAATGTCCAGCTGACTGCAAAGGCCGTTATCGTTATTTTTATTGAAAACTTAGGTTACAAAGAAGTTACTCCTGGGGTTTCCAACCGCAATTTCAAGACCGTGGGGGGCGGTGTCGCCAAAGTTTTTCAGGACGGCACTGTTATTGAGGGAACTTGGAGTAAGGCTTCGCAAGAAGGGAGAACAAAACTGCAAGACACGAGTGGTAAAGAAATAGACTTTAACCGTGGCCAAATTTGGATGGAGATGCTTCCTGTCGGCACGAGTGTTACATGATGGGAGGAGGTGAATAAATGTTAAAAGACTTATTAATTTCGAAAACCAGAGTAAAATTATTAACAGTTTTCCTCACTAACCCGGGAAAAATCTTCTACGTACGGGAGTTAGTAAGAATGGTTAGTGAGCAAATCAACGCTGTACGAGCCGAACTTTCGCGGCTTGAAAAAGCGGGGGCTCTTCTTAGTGAAGCACGGGCTAACCGTAAGTTTTACGGCTTTCGTAAAGACTACATTTTTTACGATGAACTTTCCCGCATGATAGCCAAACAGAGCGGTTTAGGTGGAAATATTATCAAAGAGAGGGGAAAACTCGGAAAAATAAAGTATGCGGTTGTCTCCGGAGGATTTATTCGCCGCCGACCGGTTGGTAGTAGCGATGTTGACCTTCTGATTGTTGGTAATGTGGTTATTCCACAACTAGCTCAGCTTGTAAAGCAGGCCGAAAGCGAAGTTGGTCGGGAAGTCAATTACACAGTTATGACTGAAGATGAATTTAACTTCCGCAAACGTCGCCGTGACCCCTTTGTCAGCGGTATCTTGGAAAAAACTCGGGTGATGCTAATTGGTGATGAGGAAGAAATGATTTCTTAAGTGGAGTTTATATCGACCTAGTAAGTGGTTTTGAAAACGCTGAAATTGATATGCGGTCGATATTTTCCTAGGAAGTAAAATATCTTGCAAAAAGGAGTTTTTAAAAACTGAGATTTATCGTATTACGCACGAAGATAGCGAAACTAGCGCAGAGCGCGAAGCGATCTATATTTTGTCGAGGATGCCAAATTGAAAAGAATTAGATTAATGCTGGCTTTAATTTTCTTGCTCACCGCTTTAGCGGTAGTGATTGATTGGCCCAGAGTGCCGGTTAAATTTAGTTTTGGGCCTATCAAAATCGATACCGTCTTGGCTGGGCCGGCCCTTGATTTTTCGTTTTTTAAGATCTTCCACATTGAGCGCGATCTAAATGTCAAGCTTGGTTTGGACTTGCAAGGTGGAACGGATTTGATTTTAAAAGCTGACGTCAGCGATGTACCCGTCGGTCAAAAAACTGAGGCCCTTGAAGCAGCGAAAGAAGTTATTGAAAGAAGAGTCAATTTATTTGGAGTTTCGGAGGCGGTTGTACAAACTTCCACAGTTGGTAACGAATACCGCCTAATTGTCCAAATGCCTGGTGTAAAAGATGCTGAAGAAGCCAAAAAATTAGTTGGGCAAACCGCCAAACTGGAATTTCGGGAAGCAGCCGATCCCAACACACCCCCCGGCACCTTTATGACGTTAGAAACTTCCAAACCAACTGGCATTACCGGTAAAGACCTAAAGAGTGCTAATGTCAGTTTTACCCAAACCCAAACCCAGGGCCCCTCGGAACCCGTAGTTGAGTTCGAAATAAAAGCAGAAAGTGCCGGTAAGTTCCGCGATCTGACCAAAAGGTTAATCGGCCAACCACTGGCAGTTTTCTTAGACGATTTTTTGGTTAGTGCACCAACCGTCAATTCCGAAATTGACAAAAACGGAATAATCAGCGGGTTAACCACGGAAGAAGCAAAAAGACTCTCTACCCAACTTAAGGCGGGAGCCTTACCGGTAAAGAAGATTGATATTATTTCCGAACGAACAGTTGGGGCGACTTTAGGAGCCGAGTCAGTAGAAAAAAGCTTGATCGCCGGCTGCATTGGCCTGTTTATTGTTGCTGTGTTTATGATTTTTTTCTACGGCAAATCTGGACTTCTTGCTGATGTTGCGTTAATTATTTATACACTTGTGACCCTAGCGATCTTTAAGCTGATACCAATTACCCTGACCTTAGCCGGAATTGCCGGATTTATTCTTTCCATTGGTATGGCGGTTGATGCCAACATTCTTATTTTCGAAAGAATGAAAGAGGAGATAAGAGCTGGCAAGCTAAAACGTCAAGCAATTGAGATTGGTTTTTCTAGGGCTTGGAATTCAATCCGAGATTCTAATGTCTCTTCATTGATCACTACAGCAGTACTTTTTCAGTTTGGTACCGGACAAGTACGAGGTTTTGCCGTTGCTTTGGCAATCGGTATTTTAGTGTCAATGTTTACCGCCATAACTGTAACGAGGACCTTTTTAAGGGCAGTTTACCAAGATAAATGAATGTAAAACTGCTTTCTAACCTTAAGACAAAACTTTTTAAGATGCTTTTTAAAAAAAGTGAAAAAAGCCCCTCTTTCCAGTTTTTAGCCCGGAAGTGGGAGAAAAGACGAAAAGAACTACTTAACGAATTTGAGGATAAACACGCAGAGACAGCTAAGTGGCTTTCCGAAAAAGGTATCGACGTTGATGAGGTTTTGAAGAGGGGTACTAGAGGGACAATGGCAGCTGTTGCCGCTAGTATGATAATGCTTTCAAGCGGTATTACACCTGAAAGACAGTTGTCGAAGCTTTCCAGCGAAAAGCCGGAAGTTGGAACTAACCGGATAACAAGCGACATTAAGGCTAAAGAAGTTGTCGACAAGGCTCTTGCTGAGGCTTTGATAGGCAAGCTTCCAGAGAGCAACCGACCACTAACCGTCGAGGAAGAACGGGAAATTATCACTTCTGTTAGGGAAATTACTGGTGTTAGGGTGGCGGCGGAACTTGCGGACAACCGTCTTAATACAAACTACGGTAAGATTGGTTTAGAGCAACACTTACCGCGCTATCCGGGAGAAACTATAACTGAGCACTTTAACTCTGCTAACGGCAGAGCTGCCTACGGTAAAAGTGGCATGACCAAAAATAGAGGCGCCCTTGGTTACTTTGCACCTAATAAGTACGCCTTAACTACGGAAGCGATTGAGAAGGAGAAGTATTATGCAGTAGTACAAACTTTTGCGATCGCTGGTTGGGATAGAAGTAAGTCTGAATGGTATAGGCACCGTAAGGTTTTAATTGTTAACCCTGCCAACGGCAAGAGCGTTGTTGCGGTGATTGCCGACAGCGGACCCTCTAGAAGTACTGGTAAAAACTTTGGGGGTTCGCCGGAAGCAATGGATGCTCTTGGAATTTATTATGGAAACTATAAAAACCCAGTACTACTCTTCTTTATCGATGAAACAGACGGGAGTCCGAAACTAGGACCAATTTAACCTATGAGTTTATTAGTTAAGCATTTTGTAGCGGAGCCGAAGGCCATCATTGCCTTGCAGACCCTTGAGCTTTCTAGTGAAGAAAGGCAAAAACTTGCTGAGGCTATTACGTTGCTTTACCACCAAAAACTTCTGAACCGATTTTTGGAGGTACTCTCAGAGGTAGACAGAAAGATTTTTATGGAAGCCTTCCTTGATGGTACCCAAGAAAGATCTTTTGAATTTTTGCACGAAAAGATCAACAATATTGAGTTAGTAGTCGAAGAGGCTTTGAAGGAAATTGAAGAGCAAATACTAGCGGACTTCGAAGAATTGAAAGGTAATCTTTAATGCTAAAAATTGTTAAAAAAAGAAACTGGTTTTTTGCTTTCTCGCTGTTTTTGATCGTACCAGGCCTAGTATCCCTGTTTCTGTGGGGTTTGAACCTAGGTATTGACTTTACCGGCGGTACGCTCCTTGAACTACAGTTTAAAAGAACAGCCACTCAAGAGGAAATTACCCAGACTGGATCAAGAAAAAATATCGAGATTTCCACTATTCAAACCACTGGCGAAAATACTTATCTTCTGCGAACTAAACCTCTAGATGAAGAAGAAACCAAGGGATTGATTGAAGAATTTAACCAAAGTTTTCCAGGAGCAAAGGAATTAAGACGGGAGACTATCGGCCCAACCATTGGAAGAGAGTTGTTGATAAAATCGCTAACTGCTCTTGTCGTTGCCTCAATAACGATTGTTCTCTATATTGCTTGGGCGTTCAGAAGTGTTCCTAAGCCAGCTTCAAGCTGGCGCTTCGGCGCTACAGCAATTATAACTCTTCTTCACGACGTGCTTATTTTGGTCGGAGCCTTCTCTATCCTTGGACATTTCCTAGCTGTTGAGGTTGATTCGCTCTTTGTGACCGCTGCCTTAACTGTAATCGGCTTTTCCGTACATGACACAATCGTTGTTTTTGATCGGATCAGAGAAAATCTTAACAGAGGCCAACTAAAAGACTTTGAAGAGACTGTAGAGCACTCACTTATGCAGACAATCGGCAGATCCATAAACACTTCACTGACAGTCGTGCTGGTTTTACTCTCACTTCTTTTGTTCGGAGGAGCCTCCATCCGTTGGTTTGTGGTTGCGCTTTTAATCGGTATTATTTCCGGTACTTACTCTTCGATCTTCAACGCCGCCCCACTGCTGGTTGTTTGGCAGAAATTTGTAGAGAGAAAAAATAAATAACTTTGGTATTTGTTACGAAAGGGACTACCTTCTGAAAAACAAGATTAAACTGTTTCTCGCAACGCTTTGTCTTGTGGGGCTTGGCCTACTTTTTCCGGTAGCTTCCGCCGCCAGCGAAAACTGGGTCATTGAAAGTTTTGACACCCTTATCAATGTCCAACCCTCTGGTAAGGTTGCTGTAATCGAAACTGTTGTCGTTGATTTTGGCGCTCAGGAGAAACACGGAATTTTCAGGGATCTGCCGACAGTTTATCAAAACGAAGCTGGCGAAAAACACTACACTCAAGTTGAAGTCTTGGAGCTAGAAAGAAACGGGGCAAAAGAGAAATACGAACTAATTAATTTGGATAACTACTTGCGGATCAAGATTGGGGAAGCCGATAAAACTATTTCCGGAGAACAAACCTACAAAATTGAATATTTAGCTAGTGGAGTTCTTACTAGCCTTGCCGACTATGACGAGCTTTATTGGAACATCACTGGTAACGGTTGGCCAGTCCTAATCGAGGCAGTCTCAGCAACTGTGAACCTACCTTCATCGGAAGTTTTGCAAGCGGCTTGTTACGAAGGAGTAGAGGGCTCCTCCATACCATGTATTTCCGAAAAGAGAGAGCTGTCAGCAAGTTTTAAATCAACCCGCCTCCTAACTGAGGGAGAAGGCTTAACCATAGCCGTTGGTTACACCAAAGGCTTAGTTCCGATAATTAATGTGCCAAAGCCTCTAAGCATTTGGGACAAACTGTTTAAGCCGGAAAGCATACTAACCTTTATCATTACTTTGGCGGTTGGGACAGGTTTGGTTATTTGGTTTTGGTATCAGAAAGGCCGGGATTTTTGGATTGCCAGAAGATTTCTTGGCGATCCTAAAACAAGGGAGGCAGTTAGGCCAATCGGTGGCCACGAAACTGTTGTGGTTGAATTTGTTCCACCGGATAACTTACGCCCTGCGGAAATCGGAGCCTTACTTGACGAGCGAGCCGACACTATGGACGTTACCGCAACCTTGGTTGATCTAGCCAACCGAGGATTTCTGGAAATAAAAGAAGAACCGAAAAAATGGGTTTTTGGTGCTACAGATTATGTTTTAACTAACAAGCTAAGAGACCAACAGGGTTTGTTGGATTATGAGAAAGAACTTTTGGATAGACTTTTTGATGAGGCAGACTCGGTAAAACTTTCCGCACTGAAAAATAAATTTTACAAAGATTTGGTAAAAGTTAAGGAGAAGCTTTATCAAAACGTGGTCGACAAAAAATTCTTTTTGGAGAACCCAAGGAGCGTAAGGCTAAAATATTCATTAATATCAATAGGACTAGTAGTTGTCGGGGCAGCCCTAGGTTGGGTGGGTTTCCAAGCCTCTGGAGCTTTGTTGGTAGCACTGGGTGGGGGAGTTGTTTTGCCAGGGATTTTGGCAATAATTCTCGCCCAAAGTATGCCGGCTCGAACTGCTTTAGGGAGAGAGTTGTACGTTAGAGTTTCAGGTTATCGTCTTTTTATTGAAAAAGCGGAAAAATACCGCCAACAATTTTTTGAAAAGAAAAACCTTTTTAACGAGGTTCTTCCTTACGCCATTATGTTTGGAATGACTGCGAAACTTGCTAAAGCGTTTGAGAAAATGGGGCTGGAGCCACAGCAGCCTTCTTGGTACACAGGGGCTGGAGCTTTCAACGCTTACGTTTTTGGACAAAGCATGAGCGGCTTTTCTAACTCATTTTCAAAAGCAATTGCCTCAACCCCCAGTAGTAGCGGTTCTGGGGGCGGTGGTTCTTCAGGAGGAGGTTTTGGTGGGGGAGGCGGTGGAAGCTGGTAGGCCCTTACCAAAAACAAAGATTAGGCGAAAAAATTTGACGAAAATTTCTTTGTATGTTATACTTGTTAAAGTTAACGCGCTTGAAAAAGCGCTTTTTTCGTACTTTTCCCGCCTTCTCTTAAAAATATATTTAAGCTATTATTTTAGTGATGAAAAAGAAGTTGTTAATAGCACTAGCTGTACTGGTTGTTTTGTCTATAGGTACCCTGATAGCAGGTTATTTTTTCCTCCATTTTGACAAGCGGGTTGCCAATATTCCTGACGGTAGCTTATCAGAAACCGCCCAGAAAAAAGAAATCCCCAAACTTTCTACAATTGCCAAAAACCTCGAAGTTCCTTGGTCTTTAGCCTTCTTACCAGACGGAAGTCTGATGTTTACCGAGCGGCCAGGGAGGGTTAGGCTAATCAATAAAGACGGAAATCTGAGAGCAGACCCAGTGGTAACGATTGCGGATGTACAGGCTATTAACGAGGGTGGACTTTTAGGTATTGCACTTCACCCAAAATATTCAGAAAACAACCAAATATATTTTTACTACACGTTCGATGCAGAAAAGAGCTTAAACCGGGTGGTGCGCTTCCGTTACGACGGAACTACCTTGGTGGACCAGGTTATCGTTGTTGACGAAATCCCTGGGGCAGCAATTCACAACGGCGGTAGGATAAAATTTGGTCCAGACGGCCTTCTTTACATTGCTTGTGGAGACGCTGCCAACCCTTCTCATGCCCAGGACAAAAACTCTCTTGCCGGTAAAATTTTGCGGGTAACTGACGAAGGAAAACCTGCTCCTGACAACCCCTTTGGCAGTGAGGTATATTCGTGGGGCCACCGTAACCCTCAAGGTTTGGCTTGGGACGACCTAGGTAGATTATGGGCGACTGAGCACGGTCAAATAGCCACTGATGAGCTGAATTTAATTGTTCCTGGCAAGAATTATGGTTGGCCGACAATTGTCGGCGACCAAACTCAGGATGGTATGGAAAACCCAGTAGTCCACAGCGGTGATGCCAACTGGGCTCCTTCCGGAGCCGCCTTCTATAAAGGTTCGGTTTTTTTCACTGGTTTGCGGGGCCAGGCTCTTTATGAGGCGGTTATTGACGGTGATAAAGTGACAATTAAGGAACATCTAAAAGGTGAGGTTGGTAGAATTAGAGACGTAGTCGTTGGTCCGGATGAATTCCTCTATATCTCAACCAGTAACCGAGATGGGCGCAACGTTCCCACCGCCGATGACGACCGAATTTTAAGAGTTAACCCCCAAAAACTGTGAGTAAAGAAGAGAGGGTTTACCAACTAGTTTCCCAGATACCTGCGGGTTATGTGTCTACTTACGGAACAATCGCCAAACTAGCTGGGGTTAATAACCCAAGGTTAGTTGGAAGGATCCTTCACCAAAATCCAGACCATGCTAAAATTCCCTGCCACCGCATCGTTAATCGCAAAGGCGAAGTTTCTGCTTCTTATGCTTTCGGTGGGTTAGGTGCCCAGAAAAAACTTTTGCAAATAGAAGGAGTGGAAATTACCGAAGACAAGGTTCCACAGTCCTATTTTTGGGAATTTCCGCTAACACACCAAAAGTGAATTAAAGACCCACGGGTAATATATGAATAAGTATTCATATATTTCAAGTTCTAGACAAACTACCCAAATTTAGGCTAGAATGGTTGCCATGAAGAGAACTTACACCCAAGATTTAGCTGATCAGGCCGGCAGGGAAGTTACAGTTTTTGGTTGGGTTAACAGTCGGCGCGACCACGGAAAAATTATTTTCTTCGACCTGCGCGACAGCACTGGTTTATTGCAAGTTGTTTCTACCCCCAAACAAGGCTCTTACAACGCGGCCTCAAAGTTAACTTCTGAGGATGTCGTTAAGGTCGTCGGTACTGTGCAAGCCCGCCCAAAGGAGAATACTAACAAAGAACTAAAAACCGGGAAAATTGAACTGGTTGCTAAAGAGATTGAAATTATCGGCAAAGCGAAAGAACTGCCCATCCCAATTAATACAAACGGTGACGAGATTGACGAGATGCTACGTCTCAGATACCGTTATCTAGATTTGCGTCGTGAGCGCCTGCAAAGGAACCTCAAAGTCCGCCATAAAGTTGTTAGTGAAATTCGCGAGGTTCTCGACAGGGAAAACTTTATTGAGGTGGAAACCCCCTACCTAAGCAAAACCACTCCGGAAGGAGCACGCGATTTTTTGGTACCCTCACGCTTGCAAAAAGGTAAATTTTACGCTCTAGCTCAATCCCCCCAACAGTATAAACAACTTTTAATGATTGCCGGTATCGAGCGTTATTACCAACTTCCCCGTGCGTTTCGGGATGAAGATTTGCGAGCTGACCGCCAGCTGGAACACACTCAAGTTGACATCGAAATAGCTTTTGTGGAGCGGGAAGACGTGCTTTCCCTAGTTGAAAGACTGATGATTGGGTTAATTAAGAAACTTGGTAAAAGAATCTCTACAAAGCCCTTTCCCCGTTACACTCATAAACAGGCGCTGGAAAAGTTTGGTGCTGACAAATTTGACTTTAGGGACGATAAAAACGATCCAGACGAACTAGCCTTTGCCTTTGTTACCGACTTCCCACTTTTTGAGTATGATAAGGAAGAAAAACGCTGGACTTTTTCCCACAACCCCTTTACTTCTCCGGATGAAAAAGGTCTGAAAGATGTGATGGAAGAAAAACGTATTGGAGAAATAGGCTCCTTGCAATATGATTTAGTTTGCAACGGTTTTGAACTGGCTAGCGGTAGCATCCGTATTCACGACCCAGCAGTTCAAAAGCAGGTTTTTAAGATTATGGGATATTCGGAAAGTGAGATTAAAGAAGATTTTGGCCATATTTTAGAAGCCTATGAATATGGAGCTCCGGTGCACGGAGGAATTGCCGTTGGGTTGGATCGTCTAGTTGCGGTGGTAGCGGGCGAATCTTCAATCAGAGAGGTAATTGCCTTTCCCGTAACTTCCTCTGGACAAACGTCAGTTATGGAAGCTCCAAGTGTTGTGGAAGAAAAAAAACTAAAAGAGCTTGGTATAGAGGTTAAGAAAATTAATAAAGAGTAATTTTACTATACTACTAAAAAATATGGGTATAAGTAATACTCAAAATACTTCTTACTTTTGGAATTCTGGTGAAATTGCAGATACGTAAGCAACAAATTTTTCTTTTTCCGGGCCATTTTGACCCTCACCTTCAAAAACATAAACTGGTTGTAAAAACCTGGTTTCCTTAATTGGGCTTAAATAAGCTAAGTAAATTTTTAAAATAACTACTGTCTTGAATTTGCGAGCATTATCAGTAGCCACGTGACTCTTACCTTCTTTAAGATCTGCGTAGGCAGCCTCTGCAGTTTTGAGGTTGTAAGTGCCAAAGTTGTTAAAATCCACACCCCAATAAGTGAAATTAAGTTCTAAAAGACGTTTTTCTAGCTTTCCAGCAGGGGAGATTAAAATGTTTACTGAGGATAAGTTAGTGTTTGGTTCAACAAGGGCATAGTTCTTACCTTTGAAACTGATATCTTTTCTAAAGAATTCAACCAAAACAGCATTTGCTTCTGAAAAACTTCCCACGCGGTTGCGGGTAGAACCTTCAAGTTTCCAAAAACTTACTTTAGTTTTTCCCTCCTTAAATTCATCTTTTAAAGATTTAAAGCTGCCTAAAAAGTTGCGGGCTTGACCAGCTATCTCGCTGTCGGTAGTTTTAAACACGCCTAGCAAACTTTCTGGGTCAGCAACCCAATCGTAGGCATAGACAAAATTGTTGGTGACAATGTTCAGTTTCAAAGATCGGTTGGGATTTTTAGAGTTATTCCAGAGCCAGACCGGTTCGTTTAGTTTAATTGGGTTAGAATCCAACCCCCCATTGCGAGCGATCTCCGACCCGTTTTCCAGGGAAGTAAATTTGCCTTCCAAAGCAGGTATAGCAAAAACCGGCAAGAAGGTTGGGTTGGCTGGAAACTCCCCACCGGGAGTTTGCAAGTCGAGTTCTAAAAGTTTATTAGTAGTATTAACAGTTTGGAATGGTCGAGGTAATTTACCGAAAGCCTGATCAGCTTCCTCAGGTCCCAAAGGAAAGATAATTCTGAAGAAAAAAGACAGAACGATCCAGATTAACCAGACAAAAAAAAGTCCGAGCAAACTGTAACCGCCCCATTTAATAAGGGCTCGTATCTTTTCAGCAAGTATGGGCAGCTCCACCTTTCAAGTATAACCTGCCCTTAAAGAGGCTTTCAAGTTAAAAGAGATAGAGGCTCAGAGATTGGAAGACTGTATTTGAGTGTGTGTGTAAAACCAAGAAAAATCTCGTATAATTAGGCCATGCCCAAAGAAAAAACCAAAGTTAGGACTAGGATTGCTCCGTCACCAACCGGTAGTCCCCACATCGGCACCGCCTACGCAGCCTTATTTAACTATTGTTTTGCCAAGCAAAACAGTGGTGATTTTGTCTTGCGTATTGAGGATACTGATCGAGCTAGGTTAGTAGAAGGTTCCGAAGAGGAGATTTATGAAGCTTTGAAGTGGCTTGGTTTGGAGCCGGACGAAAGTCCACAAAAGGAGGGAAAATTTGGACCCTATCGCCAATCGGAAAGGCTCGCAATTTATCGACAACAGCTAGAAAATTTGGTCAAGGAAGGTAAAGCCTATTACTGTGATTGTTCTCCCGATCGTCTTGAAAAATTGCGCAAAGAACAGCTCTCTAGAGGAGAAGCCCCTCATTACGATCAAAAATGTCGGCAAGAGCCACCCAAAAAGATTAATAAGGTTGTAGTACGTTTGGCTGTTCCCCAAACAGGTGAGACTGTAGTTGAGGACAAAATCCATGGTAAAGTGGTCTTCCAAAACAACCTCATCGACGATCAAGTACTCTTAAAATCAGATGGCTACCCAACTTACCACCTAGCTAGTGTGGTTGACGATCACTTAATGGAAATCTCCCATGTAATCCGCGCCGAAGAGTGGCTTTCCAGCACTCCAAAACATGTTTTACTTTACCAAGCCTTTGGTTGGAACTTACCCGAATTTGCCCACCTGCCGCTGCTTCGCAACCCTGATCGCAGTAAAATTAGTAAACGCAAGAATCCGGTAGCGATCAATTTTTATCGTGAACAAGGTTATTTACCAGAGGCACTACTTAATTTCTTGGGCTTGATGGGTTGGTCAATGCCAGACGGTAGGGAAATTTTTAGTTTGGATGAGATGGTTAAAAACTTTACCTTCGAAAGAGTTGATCCAAGCGGTCCGGTCTTTGACATAGATAAACTTTCTTGGTTGAACGGTGAATACATCCGTAAGTTGTCTGACCGGCAGTTGCTTGAGCGGTTAAAACCGTACACAAAATATTCACCAGAGCAAGTTCTCAAGGTCGTACCGCTGGTTAAAGAAAGACTAAAAAAACTATCAGAGTTCAACTCTCTGACTAGCTATTTTTTTGAAGAGCAGATTGATTTTGATCCTAAATTGGCGGTGATAAAAAATCACTCAGAGGAAACGGTCAAGATTTATGAGGATATTAAGCAAACCTTTACTGGTTTGGAACCTTGGGATAAGAATTCTTTGGAGAAAGCTCTTGAAGTAAAACCACAAGAGTACGGTGTTTCTAAGACAGAGCTTTTTCAAAGTATCCGAGGTACTGTTACCGGTGGATTAACCTCACCTCCGCTCTACGACACCTTAGAGATGATCGGCAAAGAAAGGGTTGTTTCCAGAATTGGAACAGCGGTAGAGGAACTTAAGTAAATAAGCTTAATCTGTTATCATAATTTTAATGGACCAACCTGCCTACGCCAGTGAACTGCAAGAAGCTCAAGAAAGAGAAAAACACTTACGCTTTGAAAAAGTTGCCGAAAAGTCAACTTACTTAGTTATTTTCGGCGGCTTACTACTGACCTTCCTACCGCTCTCTTTTCCTATCCAGAGAGGGAGCCTTTACATTCTTTTCACCCTTGCCCTGCTAGTTGCTTTTTTCTGGTTTAGATTGTTGCCCCAGAGCTTTATCAGCCCTCTTAAATCGTTTCTTTACTTCTTATTCTCAGTCAGTTTTATTTACCTAGGTGTTCATTTTACGAACGGTATTCAAAGTTTTGTAGTTTTCATCTTTTATCTTTCAGTTTTGAGAGCAGCTGCGTTCATTAATCTGGTTGGTTTTGTTGCGATAGTCTTATTAATAACGACCCTACTATTAATTGAGGCCTATTTTTTTAACACCTACCTGTCTTTAGACCAACGCCTAAGTTTATGGGCGTTACACGCATGGGCTCTAGCGGTCATTGCTATCTTTGGCAGGTACATTTTTGACAAAGAGCAAAAAGCGGAGAGTTTGGAGGAGTCAGCTAAGCTTAAGACCGCCAAACAGATTGATGCGGTAAAAAACGAGTTCGTTTTCTTGATATCAAAAAAACTCAAAAAACCACTCCTACTTTTAGAAAGCTACTTAGCAACCGCCCTTAAGAGCGTGGATCAAAATTGGAGTAAGGAGCTGAGTGATTTCCTTAGTAAAGCCAGCGAAAATTCCCAGCGACTGGCTAATCTGGTCAACGATCTTTCTGATCTTTCTTCTGTCGAAAGCCAAAAACTGAGCTTAGAGAAAAAACCAGTGGATCTCAACCAAGTTGTTGGTTCTACCTTGTCCGATTTCAACATGCGGGCTGCCGAAAAGAACATTACCCTCAGTTATCAACCTACAGGCGACAAGGTGCTGGTTTTGGCGGACCAGTCGCGCTTGCACGAAATTCTAGCCAACTTGGTTGATAACGCCATTAAGTATTCACCCAACTCAGCCGTAATACAAGTTAGTTTTGGACACGATGGAAAAATTGCCCAGGTGAATATTAAGGACAACGGTTTGGGAATTCCGGATGAGGCTAAAAACCATCTTTTTGAGAAGTTTTACCGGGTCAACCGCAGTAATAGTGAACCAAAAGGGACAGGCTTAGGGTTGTTTGTCACCAAAGAGTTAGTAGAAAGGCAAGGCGGTAAAGTTTGGTTTGAGAGCAAGGTAAACGAGGGAACTAATTTTCACTTTACCCTACCGTTAGCAGGTAATTATGGATAAAGATACTTCTGGTAAAGCTAATAACTCCGCTGATAAGACCGTTATCTGGAAAAGGCTTTTTCTAGCAACCGCGCTGGTTTTGGTAGGAGTATTAGTAGCCAGCTTGCCTTTACCTCACCCCCTGACTTCGCGTCCGGTTACTACTAATTTAACCGGTGTTTTACTAACCCTTGGCAGCCTGCTAGCAGGTTTGGTAGTTTGGTGGAGCCTGCTGGCGCAAAAGTTCTCACCGCAAGTGAGAACTTTTGTAGAGGTGCTCATTTACTTGACAGCTATTAACATAGTAGTCAAGTTTACCGGTGGTCTCTATAGTTACTTCACTTTTCTTTATTTCCTCCCCATCCTTTATTCAGCCAGTAACTTTACTGCTAGGTACAGCTGGGCGGTTTTTATTTTTACAGCCCTTATTATGAGTTTTCACCTGCTCGATAATAACGGAAGCTCATTTTCCGGCTCTGTCAGCGCACTAATCCTTAATTTGTTTGGGGTTTGGCTGGTTAACGGTTTGGGTAGGTCTCTAGCAGAACAGCTCGAACTTATTCATCAACGTCAAGTTGAAATTCAACTCGAACAACTCAATAAACTTGACAAGATTAAAGACGAATTTGTCTTTATTATCGCTCACGAACTGAGAAGCCCAATTACAGCTATCAGGGGTTATTTGGAATTGATAACAACCGATAGTGCCTTGAAGATTTCGGAAAGCCTAAAAAGTCTTTTGCAGAAGAGCTTTAATACCAGTACTAAGTTGGCTAATTTAGTAGGGTTGCTGCTGGAGATTGCTCGGATTGAGACCGGTAAAATTCGCTTCTACTATCAAAAAATCGATCTTCGCGACTCTTTGGATTTTGTTACGGCAGCTCTTAGAAGCGAGGCGGCCCAAAAGGATATCCAAATTACTACTCAGGTTGAAAAAGAAAATATTGTTTCAGTTGACAAAGAACGTTTGGAGGAAATTCTTAACATCATTATTGGTAACGCTATTGAGTACACGAGAGAGCATGGGAAAATCTTGATCAGTAGTCAGTCAACTGAGAAAGAGATTATCCTCTCAATTTCTGATACTGGAGTCGGTATCGCACCGGACAAAAAGGACAAGATTTTCGAAAAAATTTCTTCTGATGATGATCAAAACGGAGAAGCAACAGTTAAAGAGTATAGGATAAGCTTATACGTTGCCAGGCAGTTGTTGGCTCTCATGAAAGGCGATATAACTTGTGAGAGTGTTGTGGGTAGGGGAACGACCTTTAACCTTTCGCTACCCCGCTATTGGAGTTGGGGGACCCCTTAGAAGGAACCGACCCGTGCTAATTAGAAACCGAAATCAGCTTGTCAGCAGCTCT
Organism: Candidatus Nanoarchaeia archaeon; assembly: GCA_036514715.1. Lineage (GTDB taxonomy): Bacteria > Patescibacteriota > Microgenomatia > Woykebacterales > RBG-16-39-9b > DATBWR01. The sequence continues at coordinate 14,984 of DATBWR010000004.1, forward strand.
TTAAGAAAGAAAGCCTTGGCAATAATTGAAGCGGGACTAGCCTCCATTGATACTAAAAAAATCATTCACGAGAATTTGACCCTTAAGAAAAACTTCCTTTTTATCAAAGACGCCCATTACGATTTAGACAGATATCGACAGGTTTTTTTGGTGGCCGTTGGGAAAAGCGCTCTGTCTGCCTCTTGTGAAATTGGAGAGATTTTAGGAAAAAAACTTAAAAGCGGAGTTGTTTTGTCACTAAAAGAAGGTAAAGTACCAAAAATGGAAGTTTTTTCTTGCACCCACCCCGCACCTTCCGAGCAGAATGTCAAAGCAACCATTAAGGCACAAGAACTTTTAGAGTCGGTTGGGCAGGACGACTTGTTAATAGTTGTTGTTTCAGGTGGTGGCTCCTCCATGCTAACAGCACCCTATAAGATCAGCATAAGCGAAAAAGCCTCTGTTGCTAAAGTCCTGATGAGCTCTGGGGCTACTATTGAAGAGCTAAACACAGTTAGGAAGCATCTATCCCTAGTTAAGGGAGGGCGTCTGGCAGAACTTGCTTATCCGGCAACTATTGTTACTTTGATCTTTTCTGATGTAGCTACAAATAACCTTAGCACTATTGCTTCCGGTCCAACAGTAATGGATCATACTACCAACGGGCAGGCAAGAGCAATTTTAGATAAATATAAAGTTCAAGAAGTCCTTAAATTGCCAAAACTTGATCTAAGTGAAACACCAAAAGAAACTAAATTTTTCCATAAAGTTCAACACCTCTTGTTAGTTGATAATTCTGTTGCCCTCAATGCAATGGTGGAGCAAGCGGGGAATTTAGGGTTCGCGGTAGAAGTTTACTCTAGAAACTTGGAGGGTGAAGCCCGCAAAGTAGGAAAAACCCTTTTGCAACAGTCCAAGAAAAACCAGGCTTTACTAGCCGCTGGAGAAACCACCGTTCATGTAGAAGGCTCAGGTAAGGGAGGGCGCTGTCAGGAGTTGGTGTTGGGAAGCCTTGAAAACCTAAGGGACAACCAAGTTCTAGTGGCAATTGGGACTGATGGGCATGATAATTCCGATTTTGCCGGCGCTATTGCCGATACCTCGACTCTCAAAAAGGCGGCCGGTAAAGCCCTTGACTACCAAACATTTTTAAAAAACAACGACTCTTTTAATTTCTTCAAAAAAGTTGGCGATGGTATTGAAACCGGACCACTTCCCTCCAATGTTGCCGACTTAATGCTTGTGCTGACTTCTTGAGCAACTTTTAAAAGCGAGTCATTGGATAAAGAAATACCAGTGCCAACGCGAAACCTTGACTATAAGCTGTATAATCTGTTTAGCACTCAAAAACTAAAAAAAAGGGAATTTATCCGGGACATAGCTAATTACCTATGGGGCGAAAAAGCCCTCCGTTTCTTCGGAAACGGGGACCGGTCTGTCTTGGCTGGTAAGAGACCAGCTTCAAACGGTTGTTAAGCGGAAGACAGCGCGCTAATTAACAATCGATCTTGCACCCTCAAAACCCGAGCCACTGCGGTGGGGTTGGGTAGTTGTCTGACAGAGGGGCTCCCTGTTACCCGAATCTTCCACAGGTTCAAGAAGCACGACTCCCGAAAGATTTCAAGCCTAACGGGGTTGTTGCATTCGGGTGCAAAACAGGGAGTAGAGTGTAACTTTCAAAAGCGCTGCCAGAACTATCAACACTAATAAGTTGCATTCGGGTGCAAAACAGGGAGTAGAGTGTAACAACAATCTTGATCATGAAACCACTCTTCATGTAAGTTGCATTCGGGTGCAAAACAGGGAGTAGAGTGTAACTCAAAAACAATGCTTCCGGTGTTGGCCAGTTTGATGTTGCATTCGGGTGCAAAACAGGGAGTAGAGTGTAACAAAATGGAGATGGTTTTCCCTTTACCATCTCCACTTTCTTCTTGACTTCTCAATCATTTTTCAGTTAAAACATAAGTGTGTTAATGCACGAAACCCTTTTGATCGATAAACCAGGCACTTTTCTGGGTAAGAAAAGCAGAAGAGTGGTGGTCAAAACTCCTGATTCGACAGAAGAATTTCCTTTGCTAAAAATTAAAGAGATTAACCTTGTTGGAACCGGTATTTCTTTGTCCGACGACCTAGTTTACCAGGCAGTTAAGCAAGAAGTGCAGATAAATTTTCAGGACAGATTAGGTAGGGTTTACGCTAGTATAGTCTCACCCTTTCTTAATCAAACAGTGGCAACTGTTAGGGCTCAGATAGGAGCGGAAGACACAGAAAAAGCCGCTGGTCTTGCCAAGGAGATCGTTCTGGTCAAAATTGCCAACCAGGAAAAACTACTGAGGTATTTTCTTAAGCACCAAAGGGTTTATTATCCGACCAACGCAGAGAAAATTGGAGAGTTGAGCAACACCCTAGACTCTTTGGGTGAACAACTGCTAGTTACAAGCTTCAAACCGCTTAATTATCATAATCAATTATTTTCTTTTGAAGGCAGAGCCTCGGACAGTTATTGGCGAGGGGTTAAGTTGTTGATAGGAGGCAAAGTTGATTTCCCGGGTCGTAAAGGTAGAGGCGCGAAAGATTTGGTGAACAGTCTGCTCAATTACGGTTACGCCATTTTGTACTCGAGGGTTTTAGCAGCATTGTTGGCCAACGGCCTTTTACCCTTCGCCGGATTTCTTCACAAAGACCGTTCTGGGAAAAGTTCTCTTGTTTTGGATATTATGGAAATCTTTCGCCAGAAGATTGTTGATGAAACTTTGTTGATCTTTTTGAACAAGAAAAAATTGGAACCTACACTTGACCAAAACACCCTTTTTGCCTTTTCACAAAAAGTAGTTGAGAGATTTTCCTCAACCGGAAGGTTCGTTGATAACAAAAACTACACAGTGGAGAAAATAATCAGCCTGCAGGTTCAAGGTATTGCCGCCTATCTACGCGGAAATAAAAATCTAAATTTAGTTTCTTTATGAAAGTTTTGGTAGTCTACGATATTTCCCAAGACAAGGAGCGGGGAAAAGTTGCCGAGATTTGTCTGGATTACGGTCTGGAAAGAATTCAGAAGAGTGCTTTTCTTGGCGAACTTAGCGAAACTTTACGACAGCGGTTGGTGGGAGAATTGAAGGAAAAGCTAGTAGGTAAAACCTTTAACCTGCAGGTATTTGAGTTAGATAAGAATTCTGCTAAGAAGAGATTAGTTTTTGAGGCAAAAAAGAAGGGGTAATAGCTATCTGGCTACTACCCCTTTGACGAATAACTCCTGTGCTCGACGGGCCAAGTTTAAGGCAGTGTTGAAACCGGTGTTGTGCCGTGTTCCGCAATTACCGCAATAAACAGTGGGTCCCTTCAGAGAGATTGGTTGATCACCTTCTTTATTGGCCGCTCCGCAAGTTGAACAAAGCATCTTGGCTGTTGCCGAGTAGACCGAATAAGGTTTAGGCAAACCTTCCTTAACCGCTTTGTAGCTGGTCAGATCGGCGAGTTTCCCAAATGGCCAGTATGACAACCTCAGGTTGAGCCGGGGATTGTATCTACCTTTGGGGATGTTGCCTACCTGCTCGACGGCAGGAACGGATTTGAACCTTAAGGCTTCTTCGACAATCTGTGCCACCTGACGGTAGTGGAAAGTTTCCAGCTCCTGGGAAAAGGGTCCGCCTCGCCGGCGCAGACGTTCCAACCGAGCAAAGTAGGTTTTCTCGTACCGCCTTGCTGGTTCCTGACGTTGGTGGACGACATTTCCATCACGATTGATAACTACCACGGTTACTAGATGTTCCAAACCAAAAGATACACCCATGAAGTTTTCCACTTCAAGTAGTGGTTTGGTGGGGATCTCACAAGCGACATTGACGAAAATTCTGCCGTTACGTACCAAGAGTTCCACTCGTTTGGGTTGGAAGTCTTTCTCACGCAGTAGCACTTCCGAGAGCCACTTTTTGTCTGAACGACGGTGAGTTGCTTTCCAAGTGGGTGGGTTATTCTCGCCTCGTATGAAAGTAGCCTCACCCCACTTATCAAACTGAAGTGGAAGTAACAAACCGCTTGTTGAGCGGCTTAGACGGGCAATTTCTTTCTCTCCAAAAACCTGCAGCGCTGGTCCGCGGTCGGGATCGTAGTTATTGGTGATGTCTTCCTGGTGACTACCTCTTGGGAAAAGAGGAAGGTAGAGATAAAGCTGGCCGGTAATTGATTGTTCGTAGCAAACGAACGCCCCTGTCCAGACGATTGGAAACTGATCGCCTATACTTGGATAGCTGGTTTTATCCGTAAATTGCGGGTCCAGTTTCCGCTTCGCATACGAGAGCAGCAAGTCTGCGACCTTGTGGCGCAAACCGTTTTTAACAGCGGAACCAAGTTGGTAACCCCTGAAAGGGGCAATCTCTTCCAGCTTTCTTAAGACCCGCATATGTCCAGCCGTTCTTTTGATAGGCCGACCCTCTTTATCAAGAAGTTTTTTGCCGTCTGGATCAGTAGGTTCCCACCAAAGTAGTTCTTGGTAAGGTTCGAACCAACGCAAGCAGTCGGCAGCTGCCTTTCGAACCGATTGGTTAACCCCAAGTAGAAGGGACAATTTTTTCTGGGGCAACCATTGCCGCCGCCAAAGCTCGCTGCGGGTTCGATTTTCCGGTAAGTCGTTGAGGGGCAAAGACATTGCCAAAGTCAGGTGCAGAGTGTTTTCTTCTGCCAATTTCTCTCTCCTTTGGAAAATTGGTATTTAGTTTTGGTGTGCTTGAGGCAAGCCAAAGTATATACTACTATAAGACAAAATGCAATCGGTCAGTGTTTGGGTTTGTGGAAAGATTTGGATAAAAAAAGAACTTAAAGACGGGTTTGGCAAGAGTCGCAGACTGCCCGCGCAACAAATTGGTGGCTGTCAGGGCTAGTTGAGTCGGCTCGGAGTTCAAAAACAACATTCGCACCGCAGTGAGGACACTTGTAAAAATTCAAAAAGGGGTAATCTTGGGAGAGTTTGATCACGTCCCCGTAACTGTCACGTGGAGAAATACGGTAAGTTCTTAACACTGTAGCGTCGGTCAACTCTTTAATCTTGGAAATAATCTCGTTAGGAGAAAAGTTGGTTTTAAGCAAGTAATCGCGAGCTCCTAAGGAAAGCGCTTTTTTAATATTCTCATCATTGGCAACATTACTTAAAACAATTACCGGGATTGTTTTGAGTTTGGGGTTAGCAGCTAGAAACTCTAAAACTTGGAGACCGCTCACCTTTGGCATCAAAATATCAAGAAGGATAAGATCAGGGCTAACAGAAGCGATTTTATCAATCGCCTCCTGACCGTCAGCAGCGGTTTCAACTAGGTAACCCTCAAAGGTCAGCCGGTCGGAATAAATTTTTCGGAGAATTTCTTCATCATCCGCGATTAATATTTTTTTCATGGCAAGTTTTTAACCTGTGGTAAAACGAAAGCAAAGGTGCTTCCTTTTCCTTCCTCAGAGGCAAACCAAAGCTTACCCTTTTGTTTCTCAACTAACTGTTTGACTGTGTACAATCCTAATCCGGTGCCGGTAGAAGCTTTACTGAGAGGATTTTCAACTCGGGAAAACTTCTTAAACAGATCTTTCTGGCGATTTTTTGGGATGCCAACACCACTATCCTTGACCAAAAACCAAACACCCTCTGAGTTAGTCATGACCCTGGCTTGTATTGTACCGCCCTCAAAAGTGTATTTCAAGGCATTATCAAGAAGGTTGCTCATGATTTCCTTAGTTTTGTCGGGGTCAACCCAGACCTCGTGTTGATTGTTGTCCAGAGACAGAAGAAGATTTTGGGATTTCCTACCTGCCTGCATTTTTAAGCTTTCGACAACCTCTTTGGCAATTGTGCCTAGATCAACTGCTTGGATCTTGAACTGAATTCTTCCTTGTTCGAGTCGGGAGATATTCAGTAAATCATTAACTAGATTGATCATGCGGTCATTAGCCACGGAAAGCAAGTTTAAATATTCTGTTTGTTTCGAATTTAAAGGTCCGGCCACATTGTCGGCCAAGAGTTCAATTAAGCCTTTGATTTCCGAAAGCGGCGTGCGTAGCTGGTGTGAAGCAATGGAGATAAGGTCATTACGCATCTCCTCGAGTTCCTTTTCTCGGCTGACATCACGAAAAACGACAATACCGCCAACGATAATACCTTTTTGATTTCTGATCGGTGAGGAGTTAACCGCAACGGGTACTCTGTTCTGATTAGCTGTGACCATTACCGTTTCAGAGGGCAAGTTGAAAGACTTGCCTTCCAGTAAAACCTTGTCAATGAAGCTTCCGTATGGAGTTTTAGTTTTTAGATCAACGAATTGCAAAATCTGGTCATAGCGCTGCCTCAGAACCTGATCTCTGGAGAAACCCACCAGCTGCTCAGCCGCGTGGTTAAAGACAATTATTTCACTTCTTAAATTGACGGCGAAAACGCCTTCACCAACGTTTAGTAGAATTGCTTCCGCTCGGTCTTTGGATTCTTCAGCAACCCTAATTCTTTCTTTGAGAGCGTTGCGGAAGGTCTCTAGTGACCTGACTACTTCCCCAAACTCATCACTACTTTTTGACTCAATTGTCTCCTCCAGATTAGTTGTTATTAAGCGCAGAAGGAGATGAGTGTAAAACCCAAGTTTCTTTTTAGCGATGCTGGTTAAGATAAAAGCCAGTATTACAAACAAGGAAAGAAAAACAGCCAAGATCGGCAGAAGATTAATAACAACAAAACTTTCAGGAAGCAGCCAGATGACAATGAGCTCTCCTAAGGTAAGGAGAGAAACGATTAAAACTGTTTTTGGAACAATACCGACTTTAAACATGAGCAGACTCAAATCTATTATAACGTTCTTACGTTACAAGAGCGAACGATGTAATCGCGAGGCGATTATAACTTGCCACAAGTTACAAGAAGCAAGATATAATCTTGCGATTATAGCTCGCTAGAGCTACAGAAGGCGAGGGTTAACCCGAAGCGGTCTATACCCTCATACCCAGCAAGGTTATGGTATCATTAAGGCGCTTTCACGACCGCGGGCAGTTATGGGTAAAAGGAGTAGGTTACTAAAAGGTAAACTAACGGATTTGACCAAGCCAGAAAAGCCCAAGTTACGGGCTGTCTTGGTGGTTCTTTTGGTGGCCACTATTATAAGCACTAGCGCTCTTGTTCTAAGCTATTCCAACTTCACCCCAAAATTTTTACCTCAAAGTTACTTATTTGCTTTGGACAGTCTAATTGCGAAGTTACCACTGTTACCAAAAACCCCCAGGCAAGTTCTGGCTGCCGCTATCCTTAAAAACCGCACTCTTACCTCTTACACATTCTCAGCGAACCTTTTGGTTAAACTTCCTAACGGAAACTCTCTTGCTAATATCACTATGAGCGGAGAATTTTCGGACCTTGTAGACTCTAAGAGCCAAGCGCAAGCGACTCTTATGGGCAAAATTAGCGAATTCTTTGTCGGGGAAATTAACCTTAGAACAATAGAACTGTCTGACGACTTTTACTTTCTTGTTGAAAAAGCCCCTCCTTTCCCTGGTTATAACCTAAACCGATTGGTGGGGGATTGGCAAAAGGTTAATTTACCCAAGTTTCAGAATAACCTTGGAACTTCTTCCAAAACCGACGCACAGATCGTTAAGGACGTTCGTGTCCAGATGGAAAGTTTCTATACTGGTTTAATTGGAGAAGCTTTATCGCAAACTGAGGATTTTAGGCAGATTGAAGAAAAAGGTAGCCAGTATTATCGGATTACTTTGACCCCGCCAGTACAAAACTTAGGGGAAGTCCTGAATTTTGGTGAGGCTCTTGAGACTCGAGAAGTACAGATAAAGATTTTCATTAACAAAGGAAACTTTAACTTAACCAAGATAAGTGTCGAAGCTAAGCTCTTACCGAAGGAAGCTGGGTTGGACGAACAATTGGTTGAAGTAGCCTTTGATTACCAGATTGCGCCGGTGTCCGAAGCTAAGATACTTACTCCCCCACCCGAGTTTTCGGAAATCTCTGGACCTTTGGATCTAACGATCAGGCTCTTACCAGAGGCAGACCAAGTTACACCTGACAATTTACGGATTGGGGAGACTGGCGAAAACTTTCTGACACTGGAGCGTTTGTTGAAGGTTTTATTGCTCTTACCTAAGTCGTTGTAAAAAATTAAGAAGGATTTTTCCTTGACACTTTTCCCTATCCCCTGTTAATATATGAATAGTTATTCATATATTAACCTAGTCTGCCGATGAACAAACAAACTGTTAGTAAAACCCGCAGCCGACCCCTAACCCCTACTCTGACAGCTTTAAAAATCAAGAATTTACAAGAAATTTTGTCAAAGAACGGTAGTTTCCAAAGGGAAAGAAATTTGGCCGAAATAGTTAGTGGCGAAACCCGTCTGAAAATCTTGTACGCACTGGCCCGTGAAAATTATCTCTCGGTCAGTGATATTGCCGATATTCTGAAATCCAAGCAGAGTGGGGTTTCCCACCAATTAGCTATCCTGCGAAAAGAAGGTTTAGTCAAGACCAAAAAGAGACAACGGCTAGTTTTTTATTCGCTAACTAAGCCTTTACCAAAATTGATTTGGGCAGCAGTAGATTTGCGCTAAGATTGTGGAGACTTTTTTATAAACTATTCATAAGAAAAGGGGGAAAACTGCATGTATAAGCTAGCAATTAACGGTTTTGGAAGAATTGGCCGGAGCGCTTTTAAGGTTGCTATTGATAAACACAGCAGTGAAATTGAAATTGTCGGCATTAACGATCTTACCTCTCCAACTGTTTTAGCTCATCTTTTGAAATACGACAGCGTCTATGGTTTGTATAACCACGAAGTTGGTAGTGATGCACAAAATGTAATCGTTGACGGTAAAAAATTTCGAGTTTATGCGGAAAAGGATCCGACTGCCCTGCCTTGGGGCCAACTTGGTGTGGATATTGTTATCGAGTCTACGGGTCGGTTTACTGATCTTGAAGGGGCAAGTGCCCATATTAAAGCCGGCGCCAAGAGAGTGGTTATTTCCGCACCAGCCAAAGGAGAAGGTGTTGGTACGTACTTAATTGGTGTTAACGCACAAAATGATAGTGGGCAGCAGAGAGTAATTAACAACGCTTCCTGCACCACCAACTGTATCGCTCCAGTGGCGGCTGTCATGAGCGCTAAATTCGGAATCTTAAAGGCCATGATGACGACTGTGCACTCAGTAACTGCCGAACAAAACTTGGTTGACGGTCCCCCACCCGGCGGAAAGTCAACTGACCTGCGACGAGCTCGGGCTGCTTACGTCAACATTATTCCCACTACCACCGGAGCAGCTGTCGCCACAACCGAAGCAATTCCAGAACTAAAAGGCTTGTTTGACGGGGCTTCCCTGCGAGTCCCAACTATTTGTGGATCAATCTCCGACTTTACTTTTCTGGTAAAGACAAAAGTGACTGTTGAAGATGTTAATAATGCCTTTAAGGAGGCAGCCCAAACACCTCTTTTAAAAGGAGTTTTGGCCTTCAGCGAAGAACCTTTGGTTTCTAGTGACATTATTGGTCGAACCGAAAGCGCTGTTGTTGATCTGTTCCTAACTAAGGTTGTTGACGGCGACATGGTGAAAGTTTTTGCTTGGTACGATAACGAACTAGGTTATTCCCATCGGTTGGTTGAACAAGTAATTCATGCGGCCAGTTTAATTAAAACTTAGTTCCAAGAACGTTAGATGAAAATTTATTTAGCTTCCGATCATGGAGGATTTGAACTTAAAGAGAAAATAAAAAAACATCTTGAAGAAGCTGGTAGGCAGGTAATTGATTTGGGTCCGGAAGAACTGAACCCAGAAGATGATTTTCCGGATTTTGCTGTTCCCCTGGCTGAAAAAGTGGCACAGGACCAAGAAAATCTGGGAATTGTCTTGTGTCGTAACGGTGTTGGTGTCGAAGTAGCCGCTAACAAAATTGATGGTGTGAGAGCAGCTTTGTCTTGGGAACCGCAACACGCCGCCAGCAGTCGAGAAGATGATAATTCCAATGTTTTGGCACTACCTGCCGATTATTTAGAAGAGAAAAAAGCTTTTGAAATAGTTGATAAATGGGTTTCCACACCTTACAAAGGCGAGGCGCGTTTTGAAAGACGGCTGAAAAAAATTGAAAAGGAGGAAGATGAGCGTTGAAATACTCCCGGCCATTTTAAGTAAGACTTCCTCAGATTATCATCGCAAACTAAAGGCAATCGAACCTCACGCCTCTTGGGTGCAAATTGATATTGTTGACAACGTTTATGCGCGTAACCAAACTATTGACGCCAAGGTTGTTGCTTCGATCCGTACCCGCTTAAAACTGGAAATCCACCTAATGGTCGAGCACATCGAAAACTGGTTAGATCCGTTTTTAGCGATTCGGCCGGCTCGTATTGTTTTCCCTTTGGAAGCTTCTTACGAGCCGATACAGCTGGTTAGGCATATGAAGGCCCACCAAATGCCGTTTGGATTTTCCATCGAGCCGAAAACCTCAGCTGAGAGCTTGCAACATTTAGTCGATAAAATTGATATTGCCCTACTACTTGCCGTCCACCCGGGGTTTTCCGGCCAACATTTCGCCTTTGGTGTTTTGGAAAAAATCAGAAAATTGCGGGCGATGCGACCCGATCTTTTAATCGAAGTGGATGGTGGGATTGAGCCTGACACCGCTGCCAAATGTGCTGCTGTTGGTGCTAACGTACTAGCCGCCGGTAGTTTTATTTTCGATAATGATAAAATGGATGGAGCTACTTACAACGAGAAGGTTAGGAACGCTTACTCTACGCTGAAAGAAGCGGTGGCAGATGTAATACCAGAAGAGGGTGCCTAAAAAGGAGGTGAAAAGCTTTGCGAAGTTTAATTATTGGCATAGTAATCGTTGCGCTCATAGCAGTTGGCGTCTTTGTTTTCGTTAACAGCTCTTCTGACGAGTCAGGATCGGAAAGTCAGACAAGTTCACAAGGAGCCAAGGATACCTCGGGTAATTCTAGCTCAAAGGCTCCTAGTGAGGTGACGATTACTTACACTAGCAGCGGTTTTTCACCCAGTTCAGTACGTTTAAAGAAAGGCGGGAAATTAACTTGGGTTAATGAGAGTTCCAACCAAGTCGAAATTGGCGTTAATCCCCATCCAGTCCACACCGGCGACCGAAGCATAACCAGCGAAGAGTTTACTCTAAATTTGGATAGCGGTGAAACAAAAACTATTACGGTTAATAAAGCAGGTGACTTTGGTTACCATAACCACCTTGATTCTTTAATGAGCGGCAATATTTTAGTCGAATAAAACAAAGAACTGCCCTATGGAAAACGCTAATCCACGAGCCGATCACAAAACTTTAGAGCATCTCTCAAAAATTGCCTACGATATCCGTGAGGATATTATCAAGATGCTGTTGGAGGCTGGGAGCGGCCACTCCGCGGGACCTTTGGGGATGGCCGATGTTTTCACTGCGCTGTATTTTGCCGTCCTTAATCACGACCCTGAAAACCCCAAGTGGGCCGACCGAGACCGGTTAGTTTTATCCAACGGCCACATTTGTCCGGTTTGGTACACAACACTAGCCCACGCTGGTTACTTCCCCAGAGAGGAACTTTATACTTTAAGAAAAATTAACTCCCGTCTTCAGGGCCACCCTCACTACGGATCTTTACCTGGCGTGGAAAATACTGGCGGTCCCTTGGGACAAGGTTTATCGCAAGCCATTGGGATGGCCCTCTCTGCTCGGATGGACAAAAAAAGATACTGGACTTACTGTATGATGAGTGACGGTGAGCATGATGAAGGGCAGACTTGGGAAGCAATTTTGTTTGCCGGCAAAAACAAGCTTGGTAATTTAACTGCTATTGTTGACCGTAACAATATTCAGATTGACGGTTTTACTGAGGATATTATGCCGCTGGAACCGTTTAAGGAAAAACATGAAGCCTTCGGTTGGCATGTTCAGGAAGTGGATGGGCACAATATTCAGGCGGTAATTGATGCTTGCAACGGGGCTAAAGCAATTTTCAACAAGCCGAGTGTTATCATCGCCCACACCATACCTGGTAAAGGTGTTGATTTTATGGAAAGAGATTGGGTGTGGCACGGTAAACCGCCCAACCCTGAAGAAGCAAAACGTGCTTTGAAAGAACTTCGAACTCTGAAAGGTAAAATCACCGGCGAACACGAATAACAATGTTTCAACTTATTAACAAATTAAAACAAAAGGAGGCTAAAAGTACGAGGACGTATAATTAGGAAATTATGAATCAAATTGTCAAAATCGGTTTAGGGTTGGCAATAGCAATTATTTTTCCGTTGATGGTTGGTTTGGGGGTGGAAGCTTTTTATCCCAGTCCGAAGAGTCAGTACGAAAAATGTCGCTATCCAGTGGTAGAAGCGGCGGCAGCTGGTACTGTTAGTGAAAAATCACCAATTTATCCGGAAGACGACCCAACTTACAAAAAATGTATTGATGATCAGGAAAAAATCGTTAACACTTACAACCGTAACGCTTTTGTAGTTATTACTATTCTCGGCTTTGTGGCGATTGCAGTTGGGGCACTCTTCTTTAATGAGTCGCTGGGTCCGGTTGCCCCTGGGTTAGTCTTCGGCGGACTTTTCACCATTCTTTATGGTGCGGGCAGAGGCTTTACTGCTGTTGATAAACGCTGGTTATTCGCGGAGTTGGTAGTTTTGCTGGTCGGTTTAATTCTTGTGACGCGGCGCTTCTTAATGACGCAAGCTAAAAAATGAACCGCTATGCGTTTCGTTTCTCGCTAAAATGAGTAGATATGAGCTTTTTAAACCCTAGACTTTTTGACAAAGAGGTTGAACAAGCTGGAACCAGGGATGGTTATGGCAAGGCATTGCTCGAACTTGGGGAGTCCAATAAAAACGTCTTGGTCTTAACTGCCGATTTGGCCGAGTCAACTCGAGTCGAAGAGTTTGGGAAAAAGTTTCCTGACCGATTTATTGAATGCGGAGTGGCCGAACAAAATATGATGGGAATTGCCGCCGGACTTGCCCTAAGTGGAAAAATTCCCTTTGTCAGTTCCTACGCGGTCTTTTCTCCGGGGCGAAGTTGGGATCAATTTCGGGTGAGTGTCTGTTATACCGAAGCGAATGTTAAAGTTGCCGGTGCCCACTCTGGTATTTCCGTGGGTCCAGATGGTGCTACCCACCAAGCCTTGGAAGATATTGCTATGACGCGAGTTTTGCCCAATCTGGTGGTGGAAGTTCCCTGCGATGCCCAAGAAGCACGTAAAACTACTCTTGCCGCAGCAGCTCATAAAGGCCCTTTTTATTTTCGCTTTGGTCGGGAGAAAACGCCGATTATTACCACAGAAGAGGCGCCTTTCGAGGTCGGCAAAGCCGAAGTTTTTAAAGATGGAGATGATGTGACAATTGTTGCTTGTGGACCGCTTGTTTACCAAGCGCTCCTTGCGGCCGAGCATTTGGAGAAAAAAGGAGTTAACCCTCGAGTAATCAATAATCATACAATTAAACCAATCGATACTCTCACTTTGGCAAAAGCAGCCAAAGAAACCGGCGCTATAGTCACCGTTGAAGAGCACCAAGTGATGGGTGGAATGGGTAGTGCAGTGGCCGAAGCTTTAGCTAAGAACTACCCAGTGCCTATAGAATTTATCGGTATGCAGGATACTTTTGGTGAAAGCGGCAAACCAAATGAACTTTATGAAAAATACGGCATGAGTCCTGACGCGATAATCGCCGCGGTTAACACCGTTTTAAAAAGAAAGAACAACTAATGTTACAAAAAACTCTTGCAGTACTTTATTTAATCTTAGTGGTGGTAACAATAACCTACTCATCAGGTGACCTTTTGCTAATTGCGGGTGAGGTTTTTGTCCTGCTTATTGCTAGTGCGTTATTGCTGAAACCGTTTAATAAAATACTACTTATACTATTTCTGGCGTTGACCTCGCTTGATCTTGCTTGGTTTATTTACGAGTTTGGTATTACAAGTTTTTCGGGATGCGAGGGTTCAGGAGACTTTGCCTGTGGGTTGGGAGTAATTCTCAGTTTACTTTTAGCGCCTGTTCTAGTTTTAACTCTAATAGTGCTTGTTAAACTTTTAAGAAAATGACTTCTAAAATTGTTTTTTGGGTTCCAAGAATATTAGGAATAGTATCGTTACTGGCCCTTTTGTACTACCAAAGTAGCTTTGATATGACTTTTGGAGTTCTTTTCTTTGACATAATTGCCTTTATACCATTACTTTCGCTATCTTTATCTTCAGTAGGTTCTGTTTTGAGAACAGTTATGTTTATATTAGGTTTATTCATTCTTGGTATGTGGTATTTCGTTTACCTGCTAGGGGCAGGTTTATCTTCTAGTAATGGGGAACCAAGGCTTACTTATTTTTACCTATACCTAGTAACCTATTTGGTAGCACTAGTTTGGTTACTTATTGGGAACCGTAAGAAAGTTACAAATGACACCAAAAGAGTGGTTAGCTAGAGCTAAAAACGAGGGTTTTGCCATACCTGCCTTAAACGCGGGGACTTTTGAGACTCTTAAGGGAATTGTTGCGGCCGCTAGCGAGGCAAAATCGCCGGTGATTATTGAAACTTCCACTAACGAAACCAAGTGGATGGAAGCCAAGAATGTACTGTGCATGTGCCGTAACTTTTCCGAAGAATACGGTGTGCCAGTTTTGGTTAATCTAGACCACGCCTACACTGAGGAAGATTTAAAACCAGGGTTTGAAGCAGGTTACGACCTAATTCATTTTGATGGCTCCAAACTTCCCTACGAAGAAAACGTGGCTATTGCCAAAAAAGTGGTTGCGGCTGCTCGCGAGCATGGTCAAATTGTCGAAGGAGAGATGGATAAAATTGTTGGTGAAGGTTCCGAAGTCCATACTACTCAGGTCGACCAAAGTGCAATTGACGCTGGTAAGAGTAAACCGGAGACCGCCGCTAAATTTGTTAGCGAAACCGGCGTGGATATTTACGCTTCTTTCTTTGGTAACGTCCACGGCATTTACCCCGGTTATACTCCACACCTTGATATCGAACTCTTGAAAAAAATCCAAGAGGCCATTCCCAACACCTTTCTTTCGATGCACGGGTCTTCCGGAACTCCGGACGATCAAGTGAAAGCAGCGGTTGCCACGGGTGTTGTCAAAGTTAACGTTAATACGGAGCTAAGGCTCGCCTATCGTCAGTCTTTAGAAAAAGCGTTAGCTGAACATAAAGAAATCGCTATGTACAAGGTTTTTCCGGAAGTTGTCGAAGCAGTCAAAAAAGAAGCTTTAAGGTGGATTGGAATGTGCGGTTCTGGAGGCAAGGTGTAATGTACGACATGATTAGCGTGGGTGATGCGACCATTGATACTTTTTTAAAAATTAACGATGCGCATATTTCCTGCAACATTAATAAAGAAAACTGCCAGCTCTGTATAAATTACGGAGACAAAATTGCCGTGGAGAGTGTTCAGCATTTAGTAGCTGGGAACGCGGCCAACAACGCGGTCGGATCGGCCCGTTTGGGATTGAAAACGGCTATCTACGTTAACGTTGGGTCAGATGAGCCGGGTTTCAAGATCAAAAAGAAGTTAGTCGAAGAAAAAGTTTCTCCTAACTATATCAAAGTTAACGAGGGTATGGAGTCCAACTACTCAGCCGTAATTAATTTTCAAGGGGAGCGCACGATTTTGGTCTATCACCAAGAGTGGAAGTACGATCTGCCGGAGATGGAACAGGCAAAATGGGTTTACTACACCAGTGCTGCCCCAAGTTTTGTTAACGGTACCTTTTCTCAGGATTTAGCCGCCTACGTTAAAGAAAACAGGGCTAAAATGGGTTACAACCCTGGGACTTATCAAATTAAGGCTGGTGTGAAAAATTTCAAAGACATTTTAGAGGCGACAGAAGTCTTTTTTGTTAACACAGAAGAGGCAGAAAGAATTTTGGGGATAGAAGGTAGCGGCAAAGTGGAAATTAAAGACTTATTGAAGAAAACTCGTGACGAGCTTGGTTTGAAGATAGTCGTGATTACTGATGGACGTGAGGGTTCTTACAGTTTTGACGGAAACGATTACTGGAAACTACCGGAATATCCAGGCGACAGAATTGAAGCCACTGGAGCAGGCGATGCTTACGCAACCGCACTTTGTGCAGCCCTTTTTTACGAAAAACCTTTACCGGAGGCTATGGTTTGGGGTAGTATTAACGGAGCTTTGGTAGTTGGCAAAGTAGGTCCTCAGGCAGGGTTAGCAACTTTAGAAGTAATGGACCAAAAAATCAAAGCTTTGCTCAACTTTAAGGCAGAAAAATTCTAAAAATGAACGTAAAAATCTATACCACAACCACGTGCCCTTTTTGTCGGATGGAAAAAGAATATCTTGATGCGGCAGGTATAAAATACGAAAATATTTATGTTGACGAAGACCAAGCGGCGGCCCAAGAACTAATTAATACTTCGCACCAGTTGGGTGTACCTTTTACAGTTGTTACTAAAGACGACGGTTCTAAGGAAAATATTCTGGGTTTCGACAAAACACGTTTAAAAGAACTTTTTCATCTTTCCTGATCCCTGCCCAAGGTAAGTCTAAACATGGAAAACAACGAGGTTGCTGAGCTTAATAAAAAAGAGCGTAAGGAGTATTTAAAAAATCTGCGCGCTGGCCAGTCGGGAAAAGACCGCAAAACCCGTTTGCTTGTTGGTGGTCTGATTGTGACCGGGGTAGTCCTTGCTGGGGCTGGACTTTTTTACTTATCTAACTTGAACGCAACCGACAAAATCCCTCCGGTAGGAGAGCTAGTCGATGAAATGCCGGCCCCTAACACCGCGTTACACATTGAAGTTGGAGCCCAGCACGTTCCCTACAGCACCAACCCACCCACTTCTGGACCACATTACAACGCATCTGGAGCCGGGCCGATTGAGTGTAAGGTTTACGAAGATGAGGTGGTGGATGAAGGTGTGATCCACAACTTGGAACATGGCGCAGTCTGGGTAACTTATCAAGATAAGAACGACACTGATCTTGCTGGTAAGTTAAAGGTGATTGTTGAGGATTACTCAAAAACCGTTCTTTCTCCTCGTTCCAAAAATGACTCCAAAATCGCGCTTGTTGCTTGGCGGCACATTCTGAAACTTGACCAGTTTGACGAAAAGAAAATTCGCGATTTTATCCGTCTTTACAAAAGCTCCAAAGAAGCTCCGGAGCCCCTTGCGGGTTGTGGAACTGCGGTGCCGGGAAGGTAAAAAAATGGCTTTAGAAATCCGCACCAAAGAAAAACTAAAGGAAGTTCTCAGAGACCCATCTGCGCAAGGGCCGGACAATGCTTACTACATGATGCGCGGTATTCCCAACATCACAATTTGGGAGCCGGGTTTTTACGGGCAGGAGTTTAATAAGACTTACGGACACTATCACCTTCACAACGAGCCGGAGACCTACCAAGTTTTATTTGGTGAAGGAATTGGAATTTTGCAGCATCGCAGCGAAAGTGGTGAAGTGTATGAGGTCCGCTTGGTGAAAGTTAAGCAAGGTGATACCGTTAAGGTTCCGCAGGGTGCTTGGGGTCACGCCTTTGCCAACACCGGTAAAACCTATCTGATTACTTCAGATGACGCCAGGAGCGATGCGTCTCATTCCCAAAACGACTACCTACCGGTGAAAGAAAAACAGGGTATGGCTTATTACATAGTTACCGAAGGCGGGGAAGTGAAAATTATTCCTAACCCCAATTATAAAAACTTGCCAGATCCTAAGTGGGTTGACCCAGATTAATGGAAAAAAATCAGTTTGATGCCAGTAACTTTACAATCGATGGAAAAGCCGAGCAGGTGGATAAGCCCTGGGGTTGGGAAATTCACTGGGCTAAAACTCCCGAATATGTCGGCAAACTGCTGCATATTAAGCAGGGCAAGAGACTCTCTCTCCAGTACCACGATCAGAAAACAGAATCCGAGTTTTTAATCAAAGGTAAAGTTACCTTGTGGTTGGACAACTTGGAGGGCGAGTATACTCCAGTGGAGATGGAGATTGGCAAAGGTTACACGATTGTACCCTTCCAACGGCACCGCTTTGAAGCTCAGGAAGATTCCGAAATAATTGAAGTCTCTACTCCGGAAAAGGGTACTACCTACCGTTTGGAAGATGATTTTAAACGTCCGGATGAAACCGAAGAGCTTCGAAGTCAGCCTGGGCGTGGTTGGAAACCTTAAAACCACTTCATTTCCTAGAATAGTAAATATATGAATAGTTATTCATATATTTTGTAATAGCCAAAATGAACGATACTGACGATATTTTTGACACAATTATTGCTGGGTCGGGCCCAGCCGGCCTGACCGCAGCTATTTATGCTGCCCGTTCCAATTTAAAGACTTTGGTTATTGCCGGGGCTGAGCCAGGCGGGCAGTTGATTTGGACTACTGAGGTCGAAGATTATCCCGGCTTTCCGGAAGGAATTTTGGGACCAGACTTAATGAAGCTGTTTCGAGAGCAAGCCGAAAGGCTGGGGGCTAAATTTGCCGATGGGCAAGTAAAAGAAGTCGATCTTAAAGAAAGACCCTTTAAAGTTAAAGTAGGCGACCGCCAGTTTTTGGGCCAAAGCCTAATTATTGCTACTGGTGCTTCGGCAATGTGGCTGGGACTGCCTTCTGAACAGCGTTTAAGAGGTCGGGGGGTTTCGGCTTGCGCAGTTTGTGACGGCGCTTTTTTCAAGGGTAAGAACTTAGTGGTTGTTGGTGGTGGTGACACAGCGCTTAGAGAAGCACTCTTTTTAACCAGGTTTGCACCTAAGGTTTATGTTGTCCACCGCCGTGATAGCTTGCGGGCCTTTAAAGCTTTGCAGGAAAGAGCCTTTCAAAATCCGCAGATTGAATTTGTCTGGAAAAGCGAGGTCCAAGAGGTTTTGGGTAAAGACACAGTTAACGGTGTCAAAATCAAAAATAACCAGACTGGAAAAGAAAAAACCCTTGATGTACAAGGTTTATTTGTGGCGATTGGACACAGACCCAACACGGACTTTCTTAAAGGACATCTAGAACTCTCCGAAAAAGGTTATATAATGTTAAAAGGAGGGAGTACCACTAGTGTGAAAGGGGTGTTTGCTGCTGGTGATGTGCACGACTGGAAGTATCAGCAGGCAGTAACCGCGGCCGGAGCCGGCTGCATGGCAGCCCTTGAAGTGGAAGAGTTCCTGGAAGAGCAGAAAGCAGCCAACCAAGCCTAGAAGTGATAGCACTACTATCACAACTGAGCAGTGTAAACTAGGGTGTTGACAACCCCATATCTTGATGCTAGCATTTATTTAGTACCCAATATCTTGTGCTTTGCAGTTTCCACATGTGAAACGTCTCGCCAGCATTTTAGGTTAAACGAGACCCCAAAGCCCATCAAACCACAAGTACAAGGTAAAAGGAAAAGTTCTTTATTAATTTTCTAAAAAACAGCTTAAGGACAGAAAGCTTTGAAGTTTAAGGCGTAGTTTTTTGCGGCCTTGAAAACGGGATTATATCGACCAAAATGAAATGCCCTTATTGTAGCTACTATGACACTTCTGTACTTGACTCGCGTGACAGCGAGGATCTTGGTTCGATCCGCCGCCGGAGAGAGTGTTTAAAGTGTGAAAAACGCTTTACCACTTACGAGCGGGTTGACATGGTAGATTTAGTTGTCCTGAAAAAAGATGGTCGTAGAGAGCAATTTGACCGCAAAAAATTGATGACTGGGATTTTAAAAGCAACTGAAAAGAGACCAGTGTCTATGGATCAGATTGAAAAAGCAGTTGACGAAATTGAGAGAGAACTGCGGGGGCGAGACAGTATTGAAATCCCTTCTCAAGATATGGGCGAGATTGTCATGAAGAAACTTAAAAGTTTGGATGAAGTTGCCTACATCCGTTTTGCGAGTGTCTACCGTTCGTTTGACGACTTGGAAAGTTTCCAAAAAGAAGTCAAAAGTTTATTAAAAGATAAAGCTAGTTGAGCAATTAAAAGGAGGACCTGCCACATGTCGACTAAAGCCAAACCTAAATCCCACGGAAAGGAGTTTTCTTCCGTAAGGAAGCAGTCCCCGCAGGGGTTTAAGTTTTCGGAAAAGCTGCAGAAAAAGTTGGAAAGCGTAATTGCCGACGAGGCTAAAACTCAGCTAGATGGGATCAGGCAAAAAGTTTTTATGGACCGCTACTCCTTAAAAGATGGCGAAGGTAAAGCGGTGGAAGAACATCCCGAACAAATGTGGCGTCGGGTGGCAGCCGGTTTAGCGCAGGTTGAAAAAACTGCCCAAGATCAAAAGGACTGGACCCAAAAATTTTATTCAGCTCTCAAAGATTTTAAATATGTACCCGGCGGTCGGGTCCTTTCCGGGGCCGGTACTCCCTATGAGGTAACTTTTTACAATTGTTTTGTTATTCCCTCACCCCACGATTCCCGCAACGGCATTGTTGATAACTTGAAATTAATGATCGATATTATGAGCCGCTCCGGTGGAGTTGGCATCAACCTTTCTTCTCTTCGTCCACGAGGAGCTCGGGTCAAGAAAGTTAACGGCACTTCCTCCGGGCCGGTCAATTGGGCAGAGCTTTATTCAACCGCTACGACTGATGTTATTCAACAAGGTGGATCTCGACGTGGTGCCTTGATGCTGATGATTGATGACTGGCACCCGGATATTGAAGAGTTTATCGAAGTTAAAAAAGACCTTTCCCGAATTAATGGAGCTAACCTTTCAGTTTGCGCTTCGGATGAGTTTATGGAAGCAGTGAAAAAGAACGCCGATTGGGACCTTTACTTCCCTGATCTCACCGATCCGGATTACGACCGGGTTTGGGACGGCGATATTGAAAAATGGAAAGCTCTAGGCAAAAAAGTCGTTCTCTACAAAACTGTTAAAGCAGCCGAAGTTTGGGAAAAGATTTGTCAGGCGGCTTGGGCTTCGGCCGAACCGGGTTTGCACTTTATTGGTCGGAGTAACTCTCGTAGCAACACTTGGTATTTTGAAAAACTCATTGCCACTAACCCCTGCGGCGAACAGCCTCTTGGGGCTTGGGCGGTATGTAATTTAGGGGCGATGAATTTGTCAGCTTTCGTTAACGAAAACAGCGAGTTTGACTACCAGGATTTGGAAGACAAGGTGCGGATTGCTATCCGGATGATGGACAATGTTATTGATGCAACCGGTTACTACTTCCCGGAAAATAAGGCTCAACAGATGGGCATCCGACGCACTGGTTTAGGAACCATGGGTTTGGGCGATGCTTTAATTAAAATGAAGTTGCGTTACGGTGCAGATGAGGCTCAAGGCGTAATTGAAAAAATCTACAAGACCATTCGTGATGCTGCCTACAGTGAAAGCGCTGCCCTTTCAGTTGAAAAAGGATCTTTCCCCAATTACAAAAAAGCAAAATACTTACAAGGTTGGTTCATCAAAAAACTTCCTAAAGAAATTCGTGATCTGATCGCCAAAAACGGCATCCGCAACGCAGTTCTTCTTACCCAAGCTCCCACCGGAACCACCAGTTTACTTTCCGGTGTCTCTAGCGGCATTGAGCCGGTTTATGATTTTGCCATGGTACGTCGGGATCGCACTGGTGAACACGTTCTTTATCACCCCCTTTATGAAGCTTGGAAAAAAGCCAATCCAGAGGTAGAGGTTGCTCCGGACTATTTTGTTAGTGCTAACGATTTGACTCCTGAAGATCATGTAAAAGTACAGGCCCTGGTACAGGATTACACTGATTCTTCTATTTCTAAGACTGTTAACGCACCCAATGCCCACACGGTTGAGGAAGTTCGACAGCTTTACATGCAGGCTTATGAACTGGGGTGCAAGGGCGTTACCTACATGAGGGACGGTTCCCGCGAAGGAGTGCTTTCTCACGAAGCCGGAGAGAAAACTAGTAGTGAGCACTCTGCAGCGGCTACCCTCCAACCGGTCTACTTGCGAAAGAGACCCGATTATCTTCACGGAGTGACGCGGAGGATTGCAACTCCAGTGGGACACGCCTTTGTGACTATTAATGAAGATGAGGCTGGTAATCCTTTTGAAGTTTTCATCAACGTTGGCAAGGCCGGCAGCGATATCACTGCGGATGCGGAAGCAATCGGTCGGTTAATTTCTTTGGCGCTACGTATCCCTTCGAATTACTCGCCCGCCGAAGTAGTGCAACAAGTGGTTAACCAACTCTCCGGAATTGGTGGCAGCAGTTCCCGTGGTTTTGGTATTGACCGCATCCACTCACTAGCCGATGCCCTTTCCAAGGTCTTGGCAGAATATACTGGAAAGGGCAGCACCTACCCCTCTGTCGAAGAAGGAAAGGTAGCAGCTACTAACGGTAACGGTTTGCCTGCAACTAACGGGCATACTAATGGCAACACCAACGGTCAAAATAACGGGCACACAAGGGACGGTCAGGCAATTGTTCAAGCTAAAGAGTCGGTCGAAGTAGGTGAAGCCCCTGCCCTGATAAGCGAGCTTTCAGGAGGGCAAATTTTGCAGGCTTCAGGTGTTGAAAGTGAAAAGCCAATGGGCTTGCAGCCCAAGCGCTTTGACCTTTGCCCCAAATGTGGAGTGGCTTCCTTTGTTCACGAAGAAGGTTGCAGTAAGTGCATGAACTGCGGCCACTCCGAGTGCTAGTTGACAAGACTTTAACAAACCTTTAGAGTGAGTATACTTTAAAAATTTAGAGCAAAGGATTAATTGGTGAAAGGCCGTGGAATTCGGCCGGACTGCCGGTACTGTTATACCCAGAACCCAACCTTTGTGTTCCTTCGAGCAAGGGAGGTGTTGATGAGTGTTTCTTAACCAACCAACTTTGCGGGTTGGTTTTTATTTTCTGCCAATTATTAATTAATCTTAAGGAAAAATATGATGGATTTTGTTAGAAAGAATTTACTGTTGGTTGTTGCGGCTCTTGTTATCTTGGTTGGTGGAGGTTGGTATGTTGTCGACCAGAACAAAAACACTCCAGAGCAAAATACCCAGACCTCTCAAGAAAAGAAAACTCAAGCCACAATTACTGTTGACGACGGTACTGGTGCTAAAACTTACACAGTTGAGAACGTTGAAGGTAAAACTGCTCTGGAAGTTACTCAGATGGCTACCAGTGAGGTTGAAATGACTGGTGAGGGCACTAATGCCTACATCACCGCCATCAACGGTCGCGAAGCTTCAAACGACAAGAAAGAGTATTGGAAGTTGGTAATCAACGGCAGCGATGCTCAGGTCGGTGCTGGTAGTTACGTTGTACAAGACGGTGATACTATCGCTTGGGAAATTGCGACGTATTAAGCTAAAATGTATAATTAGTTAGTTTTGAAACTAATCCTGCCCTAATTATACTTAAAACAACTTATGCAAAAGATTTTGGAAAAACTCTCTAATCCACTAATTTTTGTTCTGATCGCAGCGACTTTGCGGGTAGTACCACACGCGCCGAACTTTGCACCGATTGGTGCCATGGCTTTGTTTGGTGGAGCCTACCTTGGTCGAAAGTGGGCAATTGCCTTGCCACTTGTGGCGATGTTTCTCTCCGACCTTTTCATCGGATTTGACAGCTTAACTTCGAGATTGACTGTTTATGGCAGCTTTGCGCTGATTGGGTTAATTGGAATGTGGCTGAAAAACCACCGTTCATTCCAAAACGTAGTTTTGGCAGCGCTGGGATCGTCCGTCTTGTTCTTTGTCACCACTAATTTCGGTGTTTGGGCGTTTGGAACTCTTTACCCAAAAACTGCCGAGGGTTTGGTAGCCTGTTTTGTTGCTGCCATCCCTTTCTTTAGAAACACTCTGATGGGCGATCTATTCTACACCACAGTTTTCTTTGGTGGTTATGAGTTGGTTAAGGCTTTGGTGAAAAGTAGAAAATTGGCAGTTTTGAAGGGATAAAAATAACGATCAATAAGTTGTTTCTGAGAAACTAAGCATTAATATTACGATCGATATTTTCTCGAGGACTCAAAAATGGCTAAAAAAGAAGAAAAATTTGAAGTTCGCGGTGAAGACGTGGTCAAAAAAGTAAAAGAATTGATCAAAGAAGGCAACATTCGTTCGATAACTATCTCCGATAAACAAGGTAAAGTAATTGCCTCCTTTCCTCTGACGGTGGGTGTTGTCGGTGCTCTTCTTGCCCCGCCCTTGGCCGCAATTGGTGCGATCGCCGCACTGGTTACCGATTGCACGATCTCCGTTGAACGCCGCTAAATTGGTATTTTGTCCCCAAAATATCGCACGCATATAATAAAACTTAAGATTTTCAAATCTACCTTTAGTGCGATATAATTTTCCCAATGGACGAATTCAAAAAAGTAGCCCTGGAAGCTGTCAAAGCTGCTGAGGAGCGAATTCTTTTTCATTTCAACCAAGAACTTGTCGCTGAGCAAAAAGCGGACTTTTCACCAGTGACCAAGGCTGATAAAGAGGCCGAAGAAATAATTGTTTCTACAATTAAAAAAAGATTTCCCAACCACGGTTTTAGCGGCGAGGAATTTGGCACTGATAATCCAAATGCTGAATTTGTTTGGTACATAGACCCGATTGACGGAACCAAAGAGTTTATCCACGGTATTGAAACTTTTGGTACAATCTTGGGTTTAAAACACGGTGATCAAATAATTTTGGGTGTAGTAAACTTACCGGCTTTAAAAGAGCTAATTTTTGCTTCCACTCAAGAGCAAACAACTATAAATGCCGCGAGGGTTGGCGTGTCCAAAACTGACGATTTAAGTAAGGCTTACATCAATTTTGGTGGATATCGGGTCTTAGAAAACCAGGGTTATATGCAAGCCCTTATCAACCTAAAAAACCGAGCTCAAAGCGTTAAAGGTTTCCCCTACGCTTACAGTTTTAGTCTATTGGTAAAAGGCAAAATCGACGGAATGATTGACCCGGCTGCTTTACCTCACGATGTTTCCGCTTGGACAATAATTGTTAAACAAGCAGGAGGAAAATACTCTGATTTTTACGGTAATGAAGACACGCTTGGGCCAACCTCACTGGCTACTAACGGAAAGATCCACAGCCAGCTAATGGAAATATTGAAAGAGGTTAAAGTTTAATGGCAAAGTTAAACCAATACATGTTCGTATTCTTCTTTCTGGGTTTTAAATAGGTTTTTAACTGCCAATTTTAAGAATTGTATGCAAATTACAGATTTCTCACAAGTAAGAAATAAGCGACTAATCGTCTTTGACCTCGACGGTACACTTGCTCCGACCAAGTCAACTATAGACCAAGAAATGTCAAGTCTTCTTGTAGATCTTTTAAAAGTTAAAAAAGTAGCAGTTATTGGCGGCGGCAAACTGGAACTTTTCCAAGAACAATTATTAGATAATTTAAGAGTATCAAATGAACTTTTAAAAAATCTCTTCTTATTCCCCACCACAGCCACCACTTTTTACAAACACGAAAATGGCGAATGGGAACAAATTTACGCCCACAATCTTTCCAAAGAAGAAGTCGACAAAATTATGGCTGCTTTCGACAAAGTATTAAAAGAAGTCGATTACAAGCCGGAAAAAACTTACGGTGAAATTATAGAAAATCGTGGTAGCCAAATTACCTGGTCGGCACTAGGTCAGGACGTTGTCAAAATTTTAGGTGACAAAGGCGTCGAACTTAAAAATAAATGGAGGGAAGAAAACACTCCACTCAAGCTTAAAATTGCCAAAATGCTCCAGGAAGAATTGTCCAATCTAGAAATCCACGCAGCTGGTTACACGTCAATCGACATCACCAAACCCGGTATCGACAAAGCCTACGGACTTCACCAAATCGAGGAACATCTAGGTATAAAAATAGAAAACATGCTTTTTGTTGGTGATGCCATTTTCGAAGGTGGGAACGATTATGCCATCACCAAAACTCCAGTGAATTACGTTCAAGTAAAAGATCCCCAAGAGACTAAAGCTGTAATAAAAGCGGTTCTGCACTCCTCTTAAATTTTCGAAGAAAAACTTTTTCGCCTTCCTTTTGTTGGCCGAGATTGGAAGACAGTTTAATTTACCATTGGGGAAGGAAGTCGCGGTAGTTTTCGGGAGTAATTTCCACAAGTTGGGCGTTTTCCTCGACAATTTTGCGGGCGACTTTCCTTAGCACCCCATTAATCGTTCGTTGAATGTTGCGGATATCAATTTCGTAACCAAAAGGCTTAATCATTAAGGGCCAAACCTCTTCACTAAATTTAACCTTGGCGCTATCAACGCCAGTAGCTACCAACTCTCGAGGGTAAAGATAATCGCGGGCAATTTTCATTTTATCTTCGTCAGTGTAGCGGGGCATAATAATAATTTCGAGACGGTCCATTACTGCTGAGGTAATATTGCCCATGCGGTTAGCTGAGGCAATAAAAAGCACTTCGGATAAATCAACTGGATAGTTAATGTAGTAGTCAGTGAAGGCAAAATTTTGTTCCGGGTCAAGTAACTCAAGCAGCACTCCCATAATGTCGCTTTCAGCACCCTCTGCAATTGAATCAATTTCATCAAGCAGAATTACCGGATTTTTGGTGCCAGCACGAACCAAGGAACGTACAACGGTGCCTGGTTCAGCCTGCGGTAGAGTGCGGGGCTGGCCGCGCAGTAACATGGGGTTACTCATACCACCCATGGCAATTCGGCCAAACTTCCTGCCCAAAGACTCCGCAATTGAAGCGGCAAACGAAGTTTTGCCGCTGCCGGGTAAGCCCACAAAACAGAGGATGCTAGCCCGGGTAGTTTTGAAAACCTTATCAGAGTCTTTTTCCTGGTGGAGTTTAAGAACCGATAAATATTCCAAAATTCGGTTTTTTACTGACTCTAAGCCCCAATGGCTCTTATCAAGAATTGTTTTGGCAGCTTTTAAGTCAAGATTATCGGTCGAACGGGCAGCCCAGGGTATTTTTAGGATCCAATCAATATATTTGGCAGCTTGCTCGTAATCTTGCTGATACACGCCATGGGTCATGGCGCGATTGAGCCGCACCAAAGTTTCTTTAGCAGTTTCTTTGAGATCGTCTGGTAAGTGCGCTTTCTCAAGTTTTTCAGAAAGTGCGGAAATTTCGAGTAGTGTAGATTCTTGAGGTTCTTGGTCTTTTTCTTTGGCAGTGGGCATTGTTCTAAACTATTCTAGGGATAAGGAAGAATTTAGTCAACCGTTTAAAAGAAGGAGCTACAAAATTGTCAGGAAAGTTTGGTTGTACGTTGACTAAGTAGTTATAATAACTTATTATGAAAACAACCTATATGGCTAAAGTAAAGTCCCTCCCCAAAAAAGATTTAGTACCAGGAAGCAAAATCCCCATTACCTACCTACTAGACTATGTAAAAGAGGGTTATTCTGTTACCGATTTTGTCTCTGCCTACCCTTGGGTAAAAAGAAGTGATGTTGAAAAAGCTCTTGAAGAGATAAAAAAGCGAGATTTCACTTCGCAATATGCCGTCTAGACAGGCAAAGCTTCAATTCTACGCTGACGAGTGTTTCCCAATCACATCAGTAACTTTTTTGAAATCACTAGGATATTCCGTAATTCACGCTTACGATATTAAATTTGTTAGAAAATCGGATCCAAAGCACTTACTAAAAAGTAAGGAGCTAAATAGAGTCCTCTTAACTACTGACCGAGATTTTCTTTACTACAGCGAAGCTAATTTGGCCAACCATCCAGGCGTAATAGTTATTTCTTCTGGATCAGTAACTGCTCCCAAAGTTAACACTGTATGTAGCAAGTTATTCCAAAAGTTAAGTAGTGATTTAGTAAAAAGTTCGTTAGTACGCTCTTCGAGCGAGAAGATGGTTAAGTTTAAAGATGGGGAGAAAGTTTTAGAGAGAAAATTGTAACTAAAGTTATAGGTTGGTTGGAAAAGCTGTCAAGGAAATTTTACTGTGTCTCCTAAATTTTTTACCGGCCAATTACTGCTCATCTTAGTCCAAGCCAAGCTAATAGAACTGTAATTATTACAGTAATAACAATCTTTTCTAAATTTCTAGTTACCCAGTTAGGGATATGCACTCTAGGGAATTTTATGGTTTTATTAATCTTGGTAGCCCAAGGATATTTTGCCCCGCACTTATGGCAATGTGACGGAATAGAAGTTGGACCCCCTCCTATTACATTTGGTATCACGTAGTCACCTCTTATAGGCTCGTTGCATTTAGGGCACGTGTGGATGGTTTTTGCTCCACAATTACCACAAAAATCCTTTCTATGCTGTTGCAATTCATTATAATGGTCTGTAATTTGATGACCATTTAAACAAACTTGCATTACGTCATAATATCCCATGATTTTAATTACCTTTCTCCGCAAGTTGGGTTGTACTGAGTTCTGATCATTAATTCGATCTTTAGACGAGTTTGTTCGTCCGCGATTTGTAAAATATACAATCCTAAATTTCCGGCTTTGTTTCTTTCCCAACAAGCTTGCCATGGGTGGTTTGGGAACCTATTATTTAAATCATCTGTTTGACCCACGTCTAACAACTTTGGTTGGTTATCAACAATTACATATACAGCAGATATTTGATTCGTGAAACCTCGGAGTGGATCGAACGGTCCTTCAAAATTGTAACCGGTAATGTTCACCTAACCTCCTTACACTTGACAATTTCTGTAATTTTTTGGTTAAATTTACAATGAAGGCCAAAACCTTCACAAAAGTGCTGTTTTCCTTTGAACGGGGGAGCGGCACTTTTATTGTCTCTAATTATACAGAAGTCACTTATTGTTTTCAAGTAGATCTATAACAAAAATCTCTCCAAACTCACCATCTTTAACTTTGGTAGGAGTTTTTCTACCAACATATTCCTCTTTATTTATCTCATTAGATATCAAAAATGATCTAACTGTAACAGAACCTGTTGTTCTTTTATTTCCGTGAATTATTGTGAAGGCGCCTTCAGCATCCTTATCGTTTGTGAACTGGAAACCCACAGCTTTCCTACTTTTATCGTAGAAAAGTACGACCTTATTATATCTACTTATACCTTCTCGATTGTAGAACCCGCTGCTGAACCCGAATGAGTGTGAGCCAGTAAGGCTAATCGAATAATTGCCTAATTTAGACCCGATTTTCGTGAAACGTTTGAATTTATAGTCAGACATAGTGTTGTAGTCACTGTACATGATCTATTATAAGTTGTCAAGTGTTTAATACAGTAGTTTTAAATTTACTGTCTGCAGTTTAATTATTAAACTCTAGATGAGTTTCTTTTATCGGAGGTTTTAAGCTTGTTTTAAATATTTGGGGTTAGAAAAGCTCTAGGGTTTCGGAGGTTTCTTCAACAGCGTCTGTCTCTTTGTACGGTTCTTTATGCGGAGGCATGTCTACTTCTTTGCCGCTCAGTAAGTCTTCAACTGTCAATATTTGGGTTCTTGGATAATCCTTATTCCAAGTTTCGGAGTGATAAAACCCAGCAACTGTGGCCTCCTTTTTCATAGGGTTTGTAGGCTCTTCAAGAGTTATAAAAACACCAATAGCGGCTTTTTCCCTTTCGATCACACCATTTAAATCTCTAATTTGTGAAACATCAGTGTGCCCACTTTTCACTTGGAGCAAAACTTTCTTTGCATCTTCTTTGCCATCCAGAAACGGAATTACCCCATCAATACCCTTGTCGGAGCCTTTTCTTTTATCTTGAACTGGCCGCCCGCCCGCTAGATCAACAGCCCACCATTCGAACTGGAACCGATCGTGTTTTGCTAAATCGACAGCACCACTAAGATCCTTAGGTTCACCAATAACTTCTATCTTCAACCCAGGAAATGAGTCCTTTAGTCTCTTTCTCATTAAACCAACCGCCAAATGTGTTATATCTATTCCGACCCACTTCCTTTTTAATTTCTGAGCTGCAACTAAAGCGGTTCCGCAACCACAAAAAGGATCTAAAACGACGTCACCCTCGTTTGACGATGCTTTGATTATTATCTCCAGTAAAGCTACAGGTTTTTGTGTTGGGTAACCCAACCTCTCTTTTGAAATTGGGGCTATAATTGACACTTCCCAGACATCTGACATTGGTGCTCCGGGACTTTCTTCTTCGGTGGAACTACTAACAACCCTTTTGCCTTCTTCAAACACAGCACGCTGTTTCTTTGTTCCCCATTGTTCAAGGGTTGACTTAGCTAAGTTTTCGTAAAGAGTATTGAAATCTCTTTCTCTTGCTTGGGATTTAGAGTAAAAAAGTATTACATCATGCATCCTCTGAAACCTCTGTGCTTTGGTAGGCCATCGTCTGTACCTCCAAATGACTTCGTTTTGAAAGTTTTCTTTGCCGAAAATTACATCCATTATAGTCTTTAGGTAGTGACTTGCGGTTGGGTCACAGTGTAAATAAAGAGATCCTGTATTTTTCAAAACCCTACGAAGTTCAATCAACCTCGGCGTCATCATCACTAGATAAGCGGTTAAATCGTTATGCCCCAAAAACTTTATTAAACTATCTATCATGTCTGCTATGTTCTGGGTTGGGGCGTTGGTCATTATGTCATGATAGGTTCTTTCAGCCTCTGGACCCCACTTCCACGTATCAGTAAAGGCTTCTATTTGTGCTTCCGACTCTTTATTTTCCTCTTCTTTAAAGATAACGTTATAATCGCGTTTACTGTTAAATGGCGGATCTAAATAGATTAGATCAACACTCTCGTCAGGGAAATGCTCTCTGAGGATTTTTAAGTTGTCGCCGTAATAGAGCGCGTTGGTTTTCAATTCCATAAGTTTAACCATTTTACCATTTCTAGGCTTAGAAATCGAATTTTCTTGGCAGCTAGGGATATATGAATAGTTATTCATATATCGTTGCGGTATAATGGCCTTTATGGAAAATATAGTGCCGGATCATGTGGCGATAATTATGGACGGGAACCGCCGCTGGGCAAAACAGCGAGGCCTTCCCGCCCTTGCAGGCCATGCGGCAGGGGTTGAAGCTTTGGAAAAAGTAGTTACCTTGGCTGCCAAAAAGAAAATTAAATTTTTGACAGTTTACGCACTATCTGCCGAAAACTTGCAGGAACGCGGACAAAGTGAACTTGCGGGCCTCTTTTCTTTAATTCAAAAAGGTTTGGTTACCAAACTTGACCGGCTGGTGAAAGAGGGTGTAAAACTAGTTTTTCTTGGTAACATCAAAGCTCTACCGACGTTAGTTCAGAAGGCGCTTGGTCTGGCCTTGGAAAGGTCAAAAGGCGGTAAAGGTTTACAACTGGCTGTTGCTCTAAACTACAGTTCTCGAGCTGAAATTGTGGAAGCAGCGCAAAAAGCCTCCTCTATAAAAGATTTGGACGAGACCAAATTTTCCAATCTTCTTTACACTTCTCCCACAGCTGATCCGGATTTAATTATCCGCACCGGTGGGCAAAAGCGGCTTTCTAACTTTTTGTTGTGGCAGGCTTCTTACAGTGAGTTATATTTCACTGACTTGTTATGGCCGGATTTTGGAGAAAAAGATTTTGAGAGAGCACTGGAGGATTTTGCGCTGCGCAAGCGAAATTTTGGAGCTTAAGTACCGGGGATGGCGCGGTTAGCAAAGAGAAAAATACCGATCGCCACAATTATCGCTACCACTAAAATCACAAAAATCGTTACCGGAAAACCACCTTGGTGCTCCTCACTTTGAGTTTCCTCACTTGGGGTAACTGCGGGAGTTGGTGTACCTGGGGCAGTTGGGGTAGAACTTTCTGCCGGTACTTGCCAAGGTAGTGGAGCACTGGCTAAGGAAGGGTCTGGAGCTGCAGGTACACTTGGAGGGGGCGGAGTATTGTCTTCTGGGCGCAGCCAACTAGGACCAACTTCACCGGTGTTTTCTGGCGGCGCTGGCGGTTCGATACTTGGAGTTGAGGTCCCTACTACTCCACTGGCAACTGGTGCAGTTGGTGTGGGTTCTGGGGCTGAAGGTTCAGGTACCGCTGGTTGGTCATTCATAGCCCATGGCGGTTTCTCCATTTCTGTTGGCGCTGGCATAGCGGCAGCTGGCGGTTCCGATACTGTTGGGTTGCTTGGTGTTGGCGGTAGAGGATTTGGCATTGGGTCAGGAACTGCCGGAGTTGGTGTTGGACTTGGGTCAGCTAGCGGCGTTGTTGGTACCGGATCCGGACTTGGTGGTAGCGGTGGGGGGTCGGGTATTGGGTTTGGTTCTGGCGTTGGCAGATTAGGATCAGGACCTAACGGTGAGGGTGGTGTTGGACCAGAAGGTGGGGTAGGCGAGTTTGGTTCTTCGGGCATTTAAAAAATTAAACTGCAGATTTTATTAGAGAGCAGTTCTCCTTAAGAAAGGTTATCTTATCATACAATAAGTTGTCAAGGATTTATCTTGAGGTTTGCCGCACACCTATTTTTGTGCTAAAATACCATAGTTTCTGGCCTCGTGCATCTTGTGGCCAGCGATATCGGGTTTTCATCCCAGGAGACCTGCGGGTTTGAGCTGCGGAGCAACTAAAAATTTGGCGCGTTCGTCTAGAGGCCTAGGATATCGGGTTTTCATCCCGGAGATCAGGGGTTCGAATCCCCTACGCGCTACCAAATTTTTACACCCCGCCGAGGTCACCACTTTAGAACCCTGTTGTGACTAACTTATCCGACCAGCTGTTGGGTAAGTGACTTTTTTTGATACCCATTGATACATTGACACAAAACGCTTTCTATGCTACAATCCTCATGTTAATAAACAGGTATCGGGTTTGAGTATTAGTCTCGTGTCCCGAGCAATGAAGTCCCCGACAAGGGGATTTTATGTTTTCTGCCCAAAAAGACGAGCCCACTAAAGGAAACGATGAGCAAAAAAGACACCAAAGTTCTTTTGACAGCCGAAGGTTTGCAAAAACTGAAGGTCGAGTATGACGAGTTAGTCAACGTCAAAAGAAAAGAAGTAACGGAAAAAATTGCTAAAGCCCGCGAATTTGGTGACCTCTCCGAAAATTCCGAATACGACACCGCCCGCGAAGAACAAAGCTTCACTGAAGGTCGAATAATGGAACTTGAGGAAATCCTTTCTCACGCCAAAGTTATTGAGTCCGCGCCAAAATCCTCCGGAACAGTTGATATCGGTTCGAGAGTCCGGGTCCATGTTGACGGCGAGGAAGATGAGTTTGTGATCGTTTCTTCAGTCGAGGCTAATCCTATGGAAGGCAAAATCTCGGTTGAGTCCCCGGTCGGTAAAGCGCTGCTTGGTTCTAAGGTCGGGGATGTGGTCACTGTTTCCTCCACCATCAAAGCTACGTATAAGATTCTCAACATAAGATAGGGTAGACAATCTTGCGTTTCCTTTAGGAAACTAAAAGTCCTCGACATTAAGTAGTTTCTCCTAAACCTAAAAATTTGCTTCCAAACCCTTTTTGAGCTACAATCGCCCGCGTAATGGACGATCTGATCAAATTCTTTGTTTTTGCTTCCAGGCTGAAATTTTTACCGCGCCGGCGCTGGAAAACTCTTGGTATTCCCAACCCAGAAACAGTCGGTGACCACATCTATCTCACCACCTTTTTAGCCTGGTTGTTTTCGTTTGGACACGATTTCAACAGCCGTAATTTAATGCTCTCTTCCTTAGCGCACAGCCTAGATTTGGTTTTTCGGCAAGGTCATGATGTTTATTTGCAAATCCTTAAAGAAAACCCGGCTTCTTTGTATAATGAGGTTCTCCCCACAATTCCTCCCAGCCAACTAATCAAGGGGGAGAAAGAATCATTAAACAAGTTGCTGAAATACTCTACTGGCTTCCGCAAAGAAATCCGCAAACTCTGGGAAGATTTTAGGTTAGGAAAAAGTAAGGAGGCCAAATTTTTAAACACTGTGGATAAATTGGAAAACCTAATACAAGCCTTAACCTACAAAAAACACTTAAGTAAGAAAACACTTAAAATTTTTTGGGATGAGTGTTACAAATCAACTAATGATGCTAGAATTTTGGATTTTCTTAGCTCCCTACAAGAATACGAGGTTGGTAGTGAGAAAGCGGTTAAGAACCGCACCAATCTTAATTTAATAAAGTTTATTTTTTGCGTTGCTAAGCTCAAGACCATCAAACGCAAAGGCTGGCTACTGCGGGGTGTAAAAAATCCCGATTCAATTTCTTCACATTCAGCCTTATCAGCGCTGATGGTCTGGTTTTTGAGTAAACGAAGAAAACTTGACCAGTCAGTGATGTTTATGATGATTCTTTTACACGATCTTTGGGCTTCAGAGATCGGTGATATTAGCCCGCACGAAGCTTTTATCACTAGAAAAGTGAGTGCCAAAAAAGTTTTCGAATCCTTTCCTTGGATTGGTATGCAACAGGAAAAAGAAATTATTATGAGAAAAACTTTGGAGACAAAGGGAGCTGCCTTAGAGAGAATTTTTCGTTATTTACCTTATCAGTTTCATCGCGAACTCAAGTATTTGTGGCTTGAATTTGAGACCGGTACAAGCCCAGAGGCAAGATTTGCTCGTCAAGTGGATAAAATTGAAACCGTTATTCAGGCAATGGAATATTATCTTGAAGACAAAAAAATTTCCCCGACCTCGTTTTGGTTGGGTTTGAAAGAGATTATTGACGATCCTCAATTGTCCAAATTTGTTGAAAGCATCGATAACTACTACTTTAAAGAAAAAGTGCCTGCTAGAGAGCTTGTAAGTTGAGACAAATTATTGTAAAATTACGAGCCAAACCCAAAAACTAAACGAGGGATCAACGCCTTAAACTCTAAAGAAAGGAGGGAGCTTTCGTGAGGCGTGCACTGCGTATCGGCTGGTTGCTCTTGGTGGCCGTACTCGTTTGGCTCCTTCCTCCTTTGGCTGTAAAAAGCCTTGGGGTTGAGGATACGCTCAGACGAATAGCGGAGAAGTCGGTTTGGAAACGACTACTGGTCAGTTGGGAGAGAAGGAGTCGACGGCGACTTTACCGTCAAATTGACCAGTTCTTCGAAGAGCGTTGCAGGCCTGTTCTTTCCAGGTTGCGCAAGAGCGGGTTTCGGGCTCTTGGGAGTGTGAAACCTCAGACGGTCCTCGAACACATCGAGGCTGTCAAGACCAGGTTTGAACGGGAGGCGAGAATCGAAGGTTTTTCCGAGGAAGAGATTACCGAAGGTGTTTACCGCATCATCTGCCACGAGCTAGATGAGGTGGTAAGCCGACGTGATCGAATGCGTACACCTGGTCTTCCTCGACGGAAGGCTGATCGTGACGCTTTCGTTGACGACTTCTGGTACGATCCGACTTGGTTCCCCTCGGTTGCCGGTGGTGTTAGTCAGCAGTGGATCGATTCCTACAATAGGGATAGGCCAGCTGTCTACCGGTTTCTCTTGGAAGAGAAAGGCAAGAAGTTTGCCTCTAGCGTGAGCCTTTACTACGAGGCCTTCCATGTTGGTATAGACCGGACCTCGGTGCTCTGCCGAGACAACCACTATGCCGAAACCGTGGAGCAAGGCATCGCCGAAGGTGTTAAGGTGAACTTCTTCTGGCAAGAGGCAGTTGCGGCCATCGCCAGCCCAAGGATCCGTATGCAGGTTGCTCGGGCGTACAATGAGTACTTCCGACGCCAAGCAGAGGAACCAGCTGCCACTAACTAAGAAAAAGGAGAAAGAGATGAAGCGTACGTAAACCAAGCCTCCGTGAGACCCTCGCCGGTACGGAGGCTTAACCATTTGTCCAGCCCCTCAATGTAAAACATCGAGGGGCTTTTTCTTGCGCAAAAATACGCTGATCAGTATACTAAGAGCAATGTTTTGGGCGGATATTATTGCCAAAAATCTAAAAGACAAAGGACCACATTTGGTTGACGATGCCAAAACTCCTTCAGGCAAAGTTCATGTTGGCGCCTTGCGTGGAGTATTAATCCATGATTTTGTTCATAAAGCCTTGCTTGAGATGGGAGCAAAATCCCGCTATACCTACATTTTTGACGATTTTGACCCCATGGACTCTCTTCCAGTTTATTTAGATAAAAGTAAATACGAAAAATATATGGGAGCCCCGCTGAAAAACATTCCTGCTCCGGAAGGCGAAGGTTCATACGCGGAATATTACGCGCACGATTTTCGGACGGTCTTTAATAGTTTAGGAGCCAAACCAGAAATTTTATGGAATTCTAAACTTTACGAAGAAGGTAAGTTGGATAAGGCGATCAGAGTTGTTTTAGACAACGCTGAGCAGATTCAGGAAATCTACCACCAAGTTTCCGGTTCCCAAAAAGAAAAAGGCTGGCTGCCTTTTCAGCCGGTTTGTGAGAATTGCGGTAAAATCGGCACAACTAGAGCTTACGACTGGGATGGCCAAGAAGTTAAGTACAAGTGCGAGTCGGAGATGGTTGAGTGGGCAAGAGGTTGCAGCCACGAGGGTAAAGTTTCACCTTTTGGGGGAAGTGGAAAAATGCCCTGGAAAGTGGAGTGGCCGGCCAAATGGTTTGTTTTGGGAGTAACTATCGAAGGAGCCGGGAAAGACCATTCTTCCAAGGGTGGTGCGCGTGATGTTGGCGTCAAGATTATCCGCGAAGTTTTCAAAAAAGAACCACCTTACGATGTTTCTTACGAATTTATTAACTTAGGCGGTAAAAAAATGAGTTCGTCCAAAGGTTTGGGGTCTTCCGCTCTGGAAGTTGCTGAAATTTTGCCGCCAGAGGTCCTTCGCTTTCTTTTTGCCCGAGTACCAGCTCAGAGGTCCATTGATTTCGATCCTACACAAGAGACAACCATACCTAACCTCTTTGATGAGTTTGATCGAGGGCAGAAGGCACATTTTTCTAAAGAAAATCCTGATCTTGCTAAAACTTGGGAAGCATCACAGATTGGAGAAATAAAGCAAGAATTTGTACCACGCTTCAATTTAATTAAAGAAGCACTCTCTAACTTCAAAAACGAAGAAGAGATTCTCTCTGAAGCGGGAAAATTAAAAGGAGAGAAACTGTCCAAAGTTGACGAAGAAGCGATCAAACTACGTATTAAATACGTAAAAATCTGGTTGGAGAGGTTTGGAAAAGAAGAAAAGGCCAGCGAAAAAGCTGTTTTGAGTCCAGCGCAGAAAAAACTCCTCGAAGAGATCAGTCAAGCTCTTAAAGAAACTCAGAGGGAGGACGAGGTGCAAAACTTCATTTATAATAGAGGAAGGCAGCTCGGTTTGACTCCGCAAGAAACCTTTCAAGCGGTTTACAAAGCCCTTTTAGGAAAATCCCAGGGTCCAAAGGCTGGGAAGTTAGTCCTCTCACTCGGGTTTAAGAAAGCAAAAGAGAAATTTTTAGAGGCGGCCAAATGATTGACATTAAAGAAATCCGGGAAAATAAAGATAAAGTAACTCGGCAACTAGCCAAAAAAGCTTTTTCTATTAATCTTGATTATCTTCTTGAGATTGATAACGAGCGGCTCCGGCTGATCCAAGAAGTGGATAGCCTGCGTACCAAAAGAAACGAGGCTGCGAAATCGCGTGACATTGACAAGGGCCGGGAAACAAAAGAAAAACTGGAGAAAGCTGAAAGAGCTCTTTCTGCAGTCGAAGAGGAGTTTAAAACCGTGCTTTATAGAGTACCTAACCCTCCTTTGGAAGACGTTCCGGTTGGAGATGAAACTCACAACAAAGTTCTCAAAATTGTTGGGGAGCTGCCGAAGTTTAAATTTACCCCCAAAGATCACGTAGAAATTGGAGAAGATTTAGGCATTATTGATATCCCAAGAGCAGCCAAAGTTTCCGGAACCCGCTTTGCTTACCTTAAGGGGGACGGAGTTTTATTAGAGCTAGCTTTGGTGAACTACGCTTTCAGGAAACTTTCCCAAAAGGGGTTTGTACCGGTTTTACCACCGGCGATGATTAAACAGGAAATTACTGAAGGTTTGGGCTATTGGCAAGCTGGTGGCAACGAAAACTACTATCTGGTCAGAAATGCCGATGTTTATGCAGACGAGGAAGGTTTGGGTTTATATCTGATTGGAACCGGAGAGCACTCGGTTGTTCCCATGCACAAAGACGAAGTTTTTGAGGCAAGCGATCTACCTAAAAAATACGCAGCTTTTTCACCCTGTTTCCGTCTGGAGGCTGGCTCTTACGGTAAAGATACCCACGGGATCTTAAGAGTCCACCAGTTTGATAAAGTAGAAATGGTTGCTTTTGTGAAGGGCGAAGACGATGAAAAAGTAAGAGGAGAAATGCTTACTTTAGTCGAGGAGATCATGGGCGACTTGAAACTCCCTTACCAAGTCGTCAAATTGGCAAGCGGAGATTTGAGTTTTCCGGCCGCCCAAACCACTGATATTGAAACTTGGATCCCTTCGCAGGAGAAATACCGGGAAACCCACTCAATTTCAACCACAACGGACTTTCAGGCTAAAAGGCTGAATATAAAGTACGCTCAAGGAGCTAATAAGGATTTTGTTCACATTCTCAACGGTACCGCTATCGCTCTCGGCCGGACAATAATCGCCATTTTAGAAAATTACCAACAAGAAGACGGTAGCGTAGCCGTGCCAGAGGTTTTGCGTGAGTATCTTTCTAAAGACGTTATTTCAAGGGGTTAGTCCCTACAACGGTGAGGTTAAAGTTGTTGAAAGCTTTGGCGAAAGAAGGCTGATTGCCTCTTCCTATACTCAGTCCCGTAGTCTCAATAAGAAAGGAAAAACAGCCTCCTACTGGGATGGGTTCGTCAATAATCTACCTCCTGTAAGTAGAGATGGTCGGATCCTCATTTTGGGTTTAGCCGGTGGGACGATCGCTAAACTGATAACCGCCAAATTTGGCCCGGTCGCTATTGATGGAGTTGATATCGACCCGCTGATGGTTGACCTGGGCCGCAAATACCTAGACTTCAAAGAAAAGAACGTCAACGTGATTATCGCCGATGCCTTAAAGTTTGTTGATGAGACTCGTTATAAATACGATATTGTCTGCGTGGATTTGTTTGCGCGGGGCGATGTGGCGGTGGGTACAGAATCGTCGGAATTTTTTGAAAAAACAAAAAGACTTCTTACTGAAAATGGGGTGGTGGTTGTCAACAAACTTTATAGCACCAGAGAAGCTCTGGAAGGATATTTAGATTTCTTGCACCAAATTTTTGGAAAAACTAACGTGTTAATGGTACGCAACAGTTTTCGTAACGAGAATGTCATCGTTTATGCCCATAGGTAACCTTTCAGAAATCTTCCAAGCAGCTATTCTCGGTATCATCCAAGGGGTGACTGAGTTCCTACCAATTTCTTCCTCCGGCCATCTTTTTTTAGTAACAGAGATTTTGGGTTGGGAGGGAGTGGTTAACTCTCTTTCGTTTGATCTTGCTTTGCACGTAGGTACAAGCGCGGCTGTGGTTTTGTTTTTCTGGAGAGATTTTTGGCGAATGATAAAAGCGTTTGTGGACAACTTGCCAAGAGGATTAAAGGGAGTTTGGGGGGATGAGCAGTCCCGACTTTTAATTTTTATTGTGGTCGGCTCAGTACCAGCCGGCGTAATTGGATTTTTGTTCGAAGATTTCTTTACAACTGAGGCCCGCAATCTACCACTGGTCGCCCTTACCTTAATTTTTTTCGGTCTACTTCTTTACTTGGGTGATCGTTTAGGTCGAAAAGACAGACAGATCAAAGGTCTTACTTTTCTCGACAGCCTTTTTATTGGTTTAGCTCAAAGTTTGGCTTTAGTTCCCGGTGTTTCCCGCTCAGGCATTACCATTACTTCTGGATTGTTTCGCAACTTGGACCGAGAGGCCTCAACCCGGTTTTCGTTTTTGCTCTCTACCCCGGCAATTTTGGGAGCTTCGATTTTAAAATTGCCGGAAATTACCAATAGTGCTTTGGGAGGTTCGTCGCAAACTTTTCTTTTTGTCGGGGTTTTGACAGCCGCAGTCTCTGGATTTTTAGCAATCAAAGTGCTCTTGAACTTTATAATGTCCAACAATTTCACTATTTTTGTAATCTATAGAGTTGTCTTAGGATTAGCGGTTCTGGCGGTGGCTATTGGTATTTAGGTTCAAGGGCTTTGGCCTTCCGACCAAGGGCAAAGTTGAGAGCATGAGTAACTGCTAGACCCACCCGGATGCCAGTGTAAGAGCCAGGCCCGACCTTTGCGGAAAAGCTGTCAATCTCCTTAAGTTTAAGACCGGCTTTTTTCAAGGCTGCCTCGATAGCAGCTAGGGGTGAGTCTTTGGTGATTGTGACCAAAACCTTGCCGTCTTCTTTAATTTCGACCTTGGCTTCTTTGGCGACCGTGGTGTCTAAAAGTAGCTCTTTACTCATATTTTGGGAACAGAGGCAGCGAAGTTTTTCTTTTCACTCTCTTGTCTCATTTCGTCCAAAACTGATCTTTCTGCGATCCTTAAAGTGAAAATAAAACTAGAGCCTTTACCAACCTCACTTTTTACCCAAATTTTGCCACCTAAGAGTTCGACGTAATTTTTAGTAATGTAAAGCCCTAAGCCCGTCCCCCCGCTGGTAGCAGCAGCAGCGTAAGAGTTTTCCAAACGTCCGTACTTGGTGAAGAGCTTATCGATTCCCTCCTTGGTCATACCGACTCCGGTGTCAGTTACTGAGATTTCCACAAAACCAGCCTCTTGAGAAAGAGAAGATTTAACGGTAATTTTACCTTTTTCAGGAGTAAATTTAATGGCGTTGCCAACCAAATTTTGGAGAATTTCCGGGAAGCGCTGCTTATCTAAAATAACCTTGGGTAATTTAGGTTGTTCTTCATAGGTAAGGACGATCTTCTTCTCATCCGTCTTGGAAGCGATTTCCGCAAAAACTTGGTCCACGAGTGGTTTCAGGGCGGCTTCTTCAAAATTAAGCTGCACCCTGCCAGCCTCAATTCGAGAGACATTAAGAAGATCGTTGATCAAAGCGATCATGCGTTCGGAACTGGTGTAGGAAACATCCAAATAATGCTTGAGCTTTTCGTTTTTAATCTCTCCGGCCCGGCCGTTTAAGGCCATCCACAAGTAACTTTTAATCGCGGTCATAGGAGTGCGTAAATCATGAGAGGCAATGGAGAGAAATTCGTCTTTGAGCTTATCAATTTCCTTAAGAGCCTCGTTGGCTTTCTTCAGTTCACGAGTAGCCCTCTCTACCTGTTCTTTCAAAGTGATGTTGAAGCGGCGGATTTTTTCAACGGACTTTGCATTTTCAAAAGAGATGGCAGCCTCAGGTGAAAAGATCTCAAGAACTTTAATGTCTTTGGATGAATAAATCTCGCCAGAAGCTTTTTCCCCTAAGAGCAAAACTCCAACGTGGTCAATCTGAGTTTTCAGAGGGATAACTACAGTCACGTCCAGCCGCCGCAACAGTTCTTTGGTCGCACCTTCCTCAAGATCCTCAAAAACCAGGTTTTTGTCAATGGCTTCTAGTGAAAAGACATCTTTTTCGGAAAAAGAAGGCTCTTTTTTGTAGCCAGAAGTTTCACTAACAAAGATTTTGCCGGCATCGGTTAGAACAAAGGCGCCGCGGGTGATGCGCATTTGGGCCAAAATTTTCTCAAGCAGTTTGTGGGCAATATCATCGATTAAAATCGTTTCCGCCATGGTTCTTGTAAGGTCAGAAAGCAGCACAGTAGACTCGTAATCCTCTTTAAAGAAGATCCGATCAGTAACGTGCTCAAAGAAGCGCCGTAGAGGTTGGAAGGTGAAGGCCACGACTAAAGTTAGTGAAGCGTAAATTAGTAGCTGTGCCGTAGAAGTAGTAGTTCTGAAAAGGAAGTTAGTAAGTAGAACAGTTGACCCAATGTAAAAAATTGCAATCGAGAAAACCAAAAGTGAGTAAGCCACCGTCCTCGCCACCACCAGCCGAATATCCAGCAACCGGTGCCTGACAATAGCATAAGCGGTTGCACCAAGAAAGAGCACAAAACCGTAAATTCCTAAGCGGGTTATAGCTGGTGTAACGTTAATTAACTGAGGAAGCACTACGTTAGTCAAAACTGCTATAACTGAGGTTGAAATTAGTCCTAGCAAGACGTAAAAAGTTTGAGACTTCTCGACTCCCACTAGAGTTTTAAACTTTATGAAAAGAGCAACCGCACTAATTAAAACTACGTATAAGAAAGAGTAGACCGAAAACAAGTCTCCTAAGGGTCCGTAGGTAAATTTAACCCTATTTCCAACTATTTCTACATAGGCGATTAAGTCTGTAAAAGAAAGAACTATTAAAAGCAGAGTTGGTATGAATAACAACAAATCTCTTTTCACGTGTAACTTTGCTTTAGGAAAGTTTAGCGAGAAAAGTAAGAACACATAGGCTATTAGGGACGCACTTGCGTAGTCCAAGCTCTTAAGGAGGTTTATTACAGATCTCCCAAAAGTCTCATCTTCGGAGAAACTGACAAAAGACCAAAAAGCCATTAAGAGGGATAGGGCAGCAAAAAGCCTGTTAGTCCAGTTCTTTGGATTTCTAGTAATTACTAGAAGACCAAGGAGAAGGTTAGCAACAATTATCGAAACCGCAAGTATTAAATCAAGACGCATCTTGGCTAGGTTTTTCTCCAACTACTATAAGTGAGTACCCTAAGCTAGGAAAAAGTTTCCCCAAAGTTTGGAATTCAAGGTTCAAAAACTTTTTCGTTAAAGATCTGTTGAGTTGAAACACTTTTTTAACTAAAGGAACCTCGGGAAAATAGGTTAAACCGAAAATTCTTACGTTATTAAACTCTTTAAAGAGTTTCTTTAGTTTTGGAGCAGAATAAAAATAGACTGGTATGGCTGGTGGTTCACCTTTACTATAATTTCTTATTTTATACGGTCTGAAACTACTAATATATTCAGGATTTAGATGGAAAAGCGAAGAAAGAATGTTTCTTAGAGAATACTGTGAGTAGAACATAAAGATAAACTTACCGCCAGGCTTGAGGGCCTGATAGACCTCAGCGACAAGATTGTTGATGTCAGTTGAGTGAGAAAGTGATCCATAAAAAGATACCATATTATCAAAAGAGTTGGGTTCTAGCTTAATTTTATCGAAATCTTCGTTTAAGAACTGAGCGTTTGGGTGTAATTTTTTGGCTTTCTTTACCATCTCGAATGAGATGTCCACACCCACGTACCTTTTTGCCGGTACAACTTGGTACCCAAAGCCAGTTCCGGACCCGAGATCTAAAACATTTTCAGGTTGGCTGCTGTGTTGTAAAAATTTACTAGTAAGTTTGCTGACTAAGTCATCTTCAGCCCCACTGATAAAATCGTGGTACAAATTATCATAGTCAGCAGTAACGTTGTTGTAATAAGTTTTAGTGGCGTTTTTTAAGACGGTCGCGATAGAGGGATACACTCTTTAATTTTAACATAAGGCTTTTACCTAAGAAAAAGGGCTACCTCCTTTTAGAGAAGTAGCCCCTTGGTTACTTATAGAGTACGCGCTTAGTTATGGCGTTGCCGAACAGAGCGATGAAGGGACGTCTGAGAAACCCAGGGATGATGTAGAGCGGGTTCTGACGTCTCAGGATCACTCCCACAGGTGGGTCATCACGCAGGTAGTAATTGGTTTCCACCCTCACTTGGGTGAAGTCCAAACCGCGGTAATATTCCAGCTCTGTGTCGGCGTATGCCTCACTCTTTCTCCATGGTGACCAGTTAGGATCGATCGCTTTTCTCACGTCACCCACAGTCAGGGTGGCGTATTCCTGAGGAGTTGGTGCGCGACGTCCGGATTGACAGTAGAGCGAGCAGATGTTCTTGTAATCCGGAACTCTGCTTCCGACCAAGACTTGTCTGTATCTTGAAAGAAGCAGTAGGAAAGTCTGGGCAACGATTACAGTACTGGCTCCAGTTATGCTGTACCTTGGCGGGACGCTAAGGGTTATTCCCCAAAGGTCCTTGCCAGATTTGTTAGTGCCAAACCTGTCAGCGATGCCATCGAAGTTAACTGCAGGTTTTTGCAGAATCTCCTTGGCGTCGCAGGGAGTTGCCATACCGACAGCAATTACTCTTCCCAACCTGTTGCGAGCGACGATCACTCCGTCTGGGAAGGAACGTATCCTTTGGGCGTAAGTTTCAGCCGATCGTTCATGCCCCCTACCCCAAGCCAGACGTTCAACCGAGGCGATGTCTGGTGCATCCTCGATTCGCGCTAGGCCGGCGGTGATTTCAGCTCTTTCTACCCTTGTGAACAGAAGCGGCCGGCTCCCCTCTCGCAAGAAAGGCGGCCTAAGGTTGGCCTCCACTACATAGGCTTCCATCACGAACCAGAGGCCGTAAGTCAAGACCAAGTCAAAGATCACCAGACCGAGCCCAAAAGCAGGGAGACCTTCGTAACCAGCAACCAGTACGTAGGTCAAAGGTAATCCGGCAAAGAGGCGGTTAAGCCGACCAAGCCAGACCGTCAGTTTTGACGAAAGCCTCAAGTCAATAAGGCTCAGATTGTAGGCTGACCAGAGACCCCAGAAGAGCCCTGCTGGCCACCGAAGTGGGTTTTTCTTGAGGTTTTCTAAAGCCTTACTCGCGTAGGGTGGCCAGACCGACCTTTCTACAGAAAAGATCCATATTAGGGTTATCGTCAGAACTGACTCTGAGATGATTAGCAGAGTTCCGTAGAACACTACGTTTACGCCGTAGGGCTCAAGAGTCTCTACCTCAATTGCCTTCTCCACGATGTAGCCTAGTACGACAAAGTACAGAACAAGACCCAGAAGAAGGGCCTTGTTTATCCAGGATTTAGCTCTCTCGTTTAACACAATCCTCTCCTTGTTTTTGATTTTTGTACAATTAAATTGTGGTGTGCCAATCAATTATATACTATAGGACCAAGTTTGTCTAAATTTTATAGAAAAAGAAAAAGACCCGCGAGGTTTGAAAACCTTTTGGGTCTTTGGTGATCTCTCTGTTTGCCAAGCGCCTCTCTCGAATGCTACTATTTCTTAAGAGCCATGAACGCCCTAAAGAAACTGCCTTGGTACATCCTCCCAATCCTCTGGGGCCTACTTACGCTTCCCCTTACGTGGGCTGTGATGTGGATTACTTCCTTCCTGTTTTCTGGAGATAGTAATCTTTGGGTTGCTGCTTACGGAGTTCTAGTATGGGCATTTGTACTAGCAACTCTTCTCGTCTGTCTAGGTAGTGCCTTAACTGCTCCAGAAAAACGACTGCGCTCCCTTGGGTTAACCATTTTCGTTGTCATCGCGACAATTGCAATCCTTTCTTCAATTTAGGGAGCGTAGTTCGTCTGCGAACCTACCAAATCT
This sequence comes from Candidatus Nanoarchaeia archaeon, assembly GCA_036514715.1. Lineage (GTDB taxonomy): Bacteria > Patescibacteriota > Microgenomatia > Woykebacterales > RBG-16-39-9b > DATBWR01. Next base: position 59,963 of record DATBWR010000004.1, read on the forward strand.
TGAGCTATTCGCAGCCTCACTTGTTCTGCTACGATCTTACCGACACTTGCCTGATCACTGGGACCTAGAAGTACGAAACTGTGGGTTTCAGCGACATCACTGTATCCACAAGTCTCTACCGAGCGCTGATCACCACAATTTGGCAGAAAGTTGACTTCGATTCGAGTTTCAGGTTTGACGAACTGCGTGTCCGCGTAGTCGGACCTACCCCAAGATGTAGGGGTATCGAAGAAGTTGTAGGGTGAGCATAAACTCGGACTCCACAGGCAATCACCTGAATTCCCGATGTTCCAGACCAGAGTGCCGCTTTCAATCGCAATGTCCTCGAAGATTTGGTTGAAGAGAAGCGCGCGACTTTCCTCAACCTGATCTTGAAGCCTTTTCTTAACCGGTCCGGTATAAAGCTCGAGGACACTTTTAGTTGCCTTGCTCGTAGCAAACCTAAGTAGGCATGGAAGTGGTAGATCACCTAGGTTAGTGGCTAAGTTTGCTACCCAATCACCGTTGACTCCGTTTAGTGGGGAGTCAATGGTGATGACGCCGGCCATTGGTAGAGCCGAACGATCCTCCAAACCTCGTTCGTTGATCGCTTGAGCCATTGCCTGGAAAGCTACCAACCCACCAAAACTGTGACCAACCAGGTAGATCTGGTAGTTTGGCTTAGCTTCTTTCAGCTGCCGGACTGCTTTGAGCAGTTGTTTTGCCGGCCGGTCGTACTTGTGAGCAGTTACGTCCTGACAACCGTAGTTGGCAGGAACCCATTCTCCGGTCCGTTTCTTGACCTTAACGTCCTTGTAGGAAAATTCAAGGAAGTCGCCCTCTGCGAAGCCAACTTCCCGCAGTTCCTGTTTGATCTTCCCGAAAGGCTCCTCATCGCCTGCATCTGATCCACAGGATTCCCCATACTCGGACCCGTCAGTTAGGCAGCTGGCGTAACCTTGAACGAAGATAACGATCTTCCTTGCGTCCGACGGCCCCGGTGTTGGGATCGGAGTTGGTGTCGGGGTTGGCGTTGGTGGGATCGTAAACGAACGGAAGCCCTCTACCTTAAAGACGCTGTTGTTGGTATCGTCAGTGAAAAAGAGGGTACCCGCCTCATCAACAGCAACATCACCAGGACCGATCTGGGCTTCCAGCAGTGCGCAGCCAGTATCGAAACTGACGCAAGTTCCTCCACCAACCACCACTTGTGGCGAACCACCTCCTACCAGACTGTAGATTAGACCCAGCCCGGAGGAGGAATTTTCCGCAGCAATGAGAAACTCATTTCCGAGAACTTCCAAACCGATAAAGCGTTCGCTGACCGGAGTTGAAAGCGACTGAACCTGCCCGCCGGTGATTGCCATCACCCTTCCTCCACCGGAAGCGCAAGGGTCAGTGACTAGGTAGAGTATACCTCCGGCAAATTCCGTGTCTCGTACGCAGCCAAGACCGGCCTGCGTTGCTAGAGTACCGTTTGGACTGATGCTTGGGTCGCCAGTGCCGGCGAAATGGGTTACCGTGCCGCCTGAGTTGACTTTGTAGATCTTGGCGTTATCGAGCTGGGCGTAGATGTCGCCGGTTGTTTCATCAACTGCCACTGACCAGACGTTGGAAGGCAGTTGGGCGAGAGTGGAAATGTTGCCATCTGTACCGACAATCCGAACACGGTTGTTGGAGTAGTCGCCAATGATCACTCGTCCGTCGGCGAGGACTTGCACATCACGCACATCGTCCAGCTGGGCGTTGACTGCTGGGCCGCCGTCGCCGGAAAAGCCTGGGCTAAAATTGCCCGCAACCAACTCAACCGTTCCGTTGGGGAGTACCTTTTGGACCACACTGTTGCAGCGGTCGGCAAAATACACCGCTCCGTCGGGTCCAACGTCAACTCCGGTTGGGCAACCGAACACTGCTGCTAGACGAACAACCATCGGCTCGGCTGCTTGGGAACTCGCAAGCAGTTGTCCAAAGACAACTGGCAGCAGAACCAAAAGGACCAACCAGACCAGACGCGTTACCTGCGTGGTTTTCCTGAACACTTCTCTATCCTTTCTGAACTATTGGCTATTTTCGATTATGTAAAAGTGCTTAACGATCAGCCGCATTTTCTCATTTGCCTTGCTTGGTTGTCAAAGCTTCTTTCTCAATAAACTTGACTATGAGTGCCTGAAATGGTAAGAAAGACTGCAAGGTAGAGACTACTGGCTTTACCTTCACCCCGCACAAAAAATACACGGCAAAGCCGTTACTAGAAGGGGAGCAGAGATCATGGCTGGAGGAAGGAGAGCCCGCGACTGGGTTCATCCTGAGGTGCGCGCCGCTTGGACCACTCAAGGAAGAGATCGGGAGCAGCTGTTACTGGAAGCTCGCAGTCAGATCGACAATCTAGGCTCGGGAATACACTCGGCCTTTGTCGCTGGCCTTGAGTTTTTCATCCTGATTTGGCTCATTCAGGGTAGAAGAGGTACGGACTGGGCGGCTGGTCTGAAGCGTAATTTGGTAAGATACGTAGCTTGGGAGTGCCGTCGGCAAAAAACCAACCCAGTACTGGTCAAAGTTTACTACCAGCCGCTTTTCAACGGTATGTTAGATAACTTAATCGGTCTTCTGGGTGACGGACAAGTGGATCTGGACTTTCTCCTGCAGGGCCTGCCAAGTGCTAGGAGAGATGAGGCTCACAGATTTGCAAGTATAGACCTTGCAGACCTGCGTGAGGGAAGAAGTGTATGGCTTCGCTTCCGGCCGCCGGAACTCGGGCCTATTTTCAACCTCACCACAGAGCGTCTTGCTGTAGTGATGGATGTCGGTTTAGCCAAAGGCCCTGATAAGGACCCACACGTGCCGGTCCGCGAGGAAGAAAACCGTCAGGCCGAACGTAAGCGCTGCCGACGCGAAGGCATTAGCAGGGAGATTACGGAGCGCTACTACGTCAGGTCGCTTCAGGGCTGGATGAACGCAGCTACTGACGTGCAGTACGTGGTAAGGAGAAATCCTGACCTTTTCCGGATCTTTCTTGATAAGACTAGGGAGGAAATTCCAAGATTGGAAGCAGTGGAAATCGGGCCGTAACCTCTGCAAGGAGCTCTGACACTTTAGAGCTCCTTTTCTTTTCTTGCTTTCTGGAAGCAATCAGAGTATATTTTGAAGCTGACATGGCAGAAATTCCTTCACTTTTACCTAACTCTTCTGGTTTTGAGACTACTTATGGTAATGAGGCAAGAGACGCCTTAGATTATCTGGCCTGGTTTAAAAAACAGTTTGATAGGCAATTATTCTCGTTTTTAGACCAAAAGAAAAAAGAAGCTTCTGAAATTGACCCACAAACGCAAGATTTAGTTGGCGAAATTATCCGCTTTGGGCAAAACGGCGGAAAAAGGATCCGGCCAGCCTTTATGTACGCTGGTTATATTAGTTCAGGTGGCCAAGCCCACGAGGCAATTCTTTTCGCTACTTTGTCAGTTGAGCTTCTTCACACCTTTGCCCTAATTCACGATGACATTATGGACAAATCCGATCTGCGCCGTGGTCAGCTCACAACTCATCGGCAATTTACAAAACTTCACCAGTTAAAAAATTTGCGGGGAAAGAGAGAGGATTTTGGCTTAGCCGCTGCCATCTTGGCTGGGGATCTGTCCTACAGCTTTGCCGAGGAGATCTTTACAGAGGCTCCCTTTCCCCAAGAAAGGGTAAGGAGAGCCCGTTACTTTTTCGACCAAATGAAGACTCAAGTAGTTTACGGCCAGTATCTGGATGTTTTAGGAGGTTACAAAGAAACTTTAACCGAAGACGAAGTTTTGAAAATCTTAGAGTACAAGACTGCTAAATACACTGTCGAACGGCCCTTGCATCTGGGAGCAATGCTCGCCGGTGCCGACTACCAAATTCTGGAAGCTTTCAGTCGTTACGCTATCCCCCTGGGGCAAGCTTTCCAAATTCAAGATGATATCCTGGGAACTTTCGGCAGTGAGAAAGAAATTGGCAAACCCGCGGACAGCGACATTAAAGAGGGTAAGAAGACTCTTCTTGTGGTTAAGGCGATGGAGTTAGCAAGCCAGAAAAACAAAAACGCCTTAAAATCTCTTGTTGGTAAGCCTGATGTGACTAAAGATGAGATTGAAAAGGTTAGGAAAATAATTGAAGAAACCGGCAGTTTAGATTACTGTGTCAAATTATCTCGAGAACTTTTGCGCCAAGCCAAAGAAGTTGTGACAGGGGCCAAGCTTAAACCAGAAGGCAAAAATTACTTAATTGCCGCCGCGAGTTACTTGGAAACCCGAATTTAAAAGACACTAATTTCCCGCTTGCTTTCATCAACTTTCTTAAACCTTACCCGCACAGTATTTTTCGGTAGAAGCTCTTCAATTATTTCTGGCCATTCGATAGCAACTAGACTGCCGCTTGCAAGAATTTCTTCAATCCCGACTGATCTGGCCGCTTCCAGACTTTCAGCTCGGTAAAGATCTACATGATGAAAAATTTTGAAGCGGGGATCTCGCAGAGAGTAAGATCGTACAAAAACGAAAGTTGGGGAAAGGACTCTTTTTTCTATTCCCAAAGTCTTTGCTAAACCTTGAACAAAAGTAGTTTTACCGGTTCCCAACTCTCCATAGAGAGCAATTACTTTAGGTTCTGTAAGGCTCTCAACCAAATTCTTGGCTAAACTTTGAGTTTCTCGCCCACTTTTAGAAATCATGGGAATATTTTACCAAAAGAAGCCTAACTTAAGCAGTGATAACCCGATCTTTTAGTTTTCTCTTCAAAATAACCAGACCACCGAAAGCTAGTAGTAAACTACCTAAAACGACCAGAGGGGTGTTAATCGGATTTTTGTCGGTATTACCAACTTGGGCCGAGACTGTGGCTGACGTGGTGGCAGCTAGAACTTGAGGGATTTTAAATTTAGGTCCAGGGGTTTCTTCTGGGTCGTCAGACTCTAACTGATTAGAACCATTTTTTGAAGTCAGTTGTCTCTCAGACGTTGCAGCTAAAACTGTGGGGTTGGGCGGATTTTCCGCTCCTGGGGTTGGATTGGAATTGGCGAACCAGCTTCCAGCCTCATCCTTTGCCCAAGACTCTCCCTTAACAGTCGTGTCGTAACGGAAGCTTTCCACCTCGGTCCCATCAGGTTTCAATAAACGAACCGAGTCGGTCAGATCGTTGAGTTTAGGTGAACTAAAATTAACCACCAAAAAGTTTCCTGCCCCAATAATTGTGCCGGCGGGGATTTCGTAGGGAGAAGATTTCCCTGGCTCATCGTCAACCCACCAACCGGAAAGATCGGCTGGTCCTGTCCCCTTATTTTTGATTTCTACCCATTCGGTGCCGCTGCCAGGTTGAGCAACAAATTCGTTGAGAGAAGGTTCTCCAATCTGGTCGACAACTGTCGGCGTTCCTGTCTCCTCTTTTTGCTCCTGTTCCTTGATTACTAAAGAGTAAGTTGCCGAGTCAATGTTGGCAGAGCCGGTTCTAATCCTGACAGCCAGATAGTTTTGTCCGAGCGGGGCAGTTTTAGTGGAACGCCCTTGAATTTTTCCAACCCAGTAACCATCAGAGTCGGTTTGAAACTGAGGAAATTTGTCCCAGGAAACTGTGTCGGAAAGCCACAGATTTTGGTTGGGGTTAAAAGTTTGGCCAGCTCTTAAATCGTTAGTCTGCTTGCCGAGGCGAGCCTTGATGAAGTAGCTAGTGTTGGGACTGGCTGAAATTTCCAAATTAATTTCAAAGGAAGTTTCGGGAAGAATTTCACTTGGAGCAGTAACTTTAAGAAAATCAGCAGCAACGGCCGAGGGTGTGAAAAAATAAAACGAGGTTGTAACAGTAAGTAGAATTAACTGAAGAAACCAAAGTTTTTTCAGCAAGGGTATAGTTTGGGCAAGCATGTGCATTAACTTACATTGCCGCAAACTTCCCGTCAACTGAGACGATCAATATAGGAGAAATTCAAACCGGATCAATTTTCTTTCCACCTTTGGTAGCAAAGTTTGAATTTTTAACTTATCTGATGTGCCAATAGATCGCTAAAGCGCTCTGCGACCACTTCGTGGGCTAAAATTGTTTTCGGTCTAACGAATGTGCCAGTAGATAGTTTTTGTACCGTCGCCGTGGTCAATGCTAATGCCCTTACCTTTGCCAGTACCGGGGATGAGTTGCGGGCAGCCATTATCGCTACCTAAGTAAGCGGTTCCGCTTTTAGCGGCTTTGATTGGAGCGTTCCAGCCAGCGGTCATGTCAATTGCCGGGTGTCCTCCGGATTGTCCCAGTTGTGCATAAAAAGCGGGGTTAGCACCAAAGGGTTGGGTAATACGGGGGTTATCCTCCGGCCAGGCTAACACCCCAGAGTTCAAATAAGGCATCGGGTCAACTGCTCGACTGTTGACTAAAAAGCCAAAGTGCAGGTGCGTGCCAGTGGAACAGCCAGTGTTGCCTTGGAAAGCAATAATCTCGCCGCGTTTGACTGGGCCAAGCTTGGTTCCTAAGTTAAAGAGAGCTTGCTGAATGATTTGCTGAGCAATTTGTGCTTGAGCTAGCTCGACTTGGAAGTTTTGCTCATTGTTTTTAGTGATGGTGAGAAGGTTCGCCTTTTGGGCCCTTTGGCTATCAAGATCAGCTTTTTGACTATCAAGTTGAACTTTTAGCTCTTCCGCACTCTTTTTTTGATCGGAAAGATTGGTTTTTTCTTCCTGGTAAGTTTCTTTTAGTTCTTTGAGTGAAGTTATTAAGCGGACGTCTTGGTCGTGGATAGCTTCAGCGTATTTCTGCAAAACTAAGAAGTTATTAAAGCCTTCGGTTTTGAGGAAAAGTTCAAGCGGCCCCACAAAGCTTTGTTCGTAGACAGCCCTTACTCGAGAATTGGCAACTTCAGTTCTGTTAGTTAAATCGCTTTCTAAGTCCTCGAGTTTATTTTCAGTGTTAGCAACATCCAAGGCTAGCTGAGCGATGCGGTTTTCCGTCTCGTCAATTTTAAGCTCAGTTAAGGCAATCTCATCGTCCATCAGAGCAATTTGGCTGCTCAGGGAACGTTGCTGGTTTTGGGCGTCTTTGATCCTTTTTTGTAAATCGGATTGTTTTTTGAGGTTATCGTTAAGCTGTTTTTGCAATTCAGTAAAAGTGGAACCAGAATTTTCAGCTAAAGATTTTACCAGAGGAGCCGGCGATAGAGTCAGCAGAAGACTGAAAATTAACACTACTGGTAATAGTTTTTTTAGTTTAAGAGCTGACCAAAGTTTTTTCATTTCTTTAAATTTCTAAGTAGCGCCGGGTGGCTACCCAAGCCCCAAAAGACCCAATCAGTAAGCCAAGAAACATTTCCGCTCCCAGAATGAGCAGAAAAACTAAAGGATCGCTAGGCAAAAGCGGTATTGGTTCGAATTGTTTCTGCAAGGCTGGTGAAATAAACGGATAAAGAATGATCAGTATGCCCATTGCCAGCAGAGCACTAATAAAACCGTAAGCAATGCCCTCAATAATAAACGGAGTGCGAACGTAGGCTTTGGTAGCCCCGACCAGCTTCATAATCTCGATCTCCTCTTTATGCAGCGAAATATTTAAGCCAACTACAATTAGAGTAACCACCACGCTAGTTAAAAGCAAAAAGGAGACGATAATAAAACCAACCAGCCGCACCGTTGAGGTTACTTTTATCAAAGTATCGATAATTTCTTGATAGTAAACGACTTTTGAAACTTGCGGCTCACTTTTTAGGGCATTGGCGATTTTTTCAAAATCGCCAATTTTGTTACCGGAAACTTCAACTGAGGCTGGTAAAATGTCAGCGGTGACAAACTCAAGAAGGGCAGGCTCGTTTTTATTACGCTCTCGGTAAATTTCCAAAGCTTCTTCCTTGGAGATGTGTTTGGTGTTAGTAACCGAAGGGATTTTGGAAACGTTATTTTTTATTTCCTCAATTTGCTCTAAGCTTGTATCGTCTTTAAGAAAAGCAGTAACTTGAGGCCGGGTTTCGTAATAGTGAATAATTACGTTTGAAGCTAGCGATACTAAAATAAAGATTGCACCAACAAAAAAAGTTAAGAACATTACCAAAATCGCTGCCAAGGCGTTGTAGGGGTTGCGTTGAATTCTTTTAGTTGCGGTTTTGGTCAGGCGGTTTATTTGGGCCATTTAGTTTTTACTTTCTTTAGTTTCAGTTAACCGTTCTTTCTCCTCTTTTTGGTCTTTGGTACCTTTCTGACGGCTATCCTTAACAATTTTGCCTTTCTCAATTTGAACTCGGCGGTGAGGAAGGGAAGAGGTAATATCCAAATTGTGAGTAGCCATAATCACCGTGCTTCCCAGACTATTAACCTTGGTTAAAAGTTGCATTACTTCCCAAGCGCTTTGCGGGTCCAAATTTCCAGTTGGTTCATCAGCTAAAACTATTTCCGGGCGCAATACTACGGCCCGGGCGATTGAAGTTCTTTGAGCCTCCCCACCGGAGAGTTGGCTGGGAAAGTGCCCGGCCTTGTCTTGTAGGTTAACTAACTTCAAAGCTTCATTAGCAGTTTCCGAAATGTCAGAGTCTTCCAAGCCCATCACTTCTAGGGGAAAGGCAACGTTTTCAAAGACAGTCCTTTGAGGCAGCAGTTTAAAATCCTGAAAAATAGTTCCCACCTTGCGGCGCAATACTGGAATGTGTTTTTCTTCTAGGTTAGAGACGTCCCACTCGTCAACCATCACCTTGCCGGCAGTTGGTACTTCCTCGCGGATTAGAAGCTTGAGAAGGGTAGATTTACCCGCACCGGAATGACCAATTAGAAAAACAAACTCACCGTCGGGAATTTCTAAATCAAGATTTTCCAGAGCGTAGTTATCGTAATATTTTTTGGAAACACCGGAGAATTGGATCATGGTAAAAGAGATAATACCCTCGGAGACTTAAACTCTAGCAAAAATGAACCTAAAAAGCAACCTTTGGTCAGTAGCGCAGGTGCTAAAGCCGAATTTCGGCTTCTATAAACTCGTCAATTTCTCCGTTGAGCACCGCGTCTGTATTGCTAGTTTCGTAGTTGGTGCGTAAATCTTTAACCAATTTATAAGGATGGAGAACGTAAGAGCGAATTTGAGTTCCCCAAGAAGCGGTTTTTTGCCAACTCTTCAACTTCCTTTCTGCCTCCTCACGTTTGAGTTCTTCCAGTTGGAAAAGTTTCCCCCTGAGAATTTTAAGAGCATTCTCTTTATTCTGGTGCTGAGAGCGCTCTGTCTGGCAGGTAACAGTTATACCAGAGGGTAAGTGCTTGACTCGGACAGCGGTTGAAACTTTTTGGACATTTTGCCCGCCCGGGCCGCTTGATTTAAATATGTCAAACTGCAGGTCAGCTTCATTGAGAGTGACTTCACTTGCATCTTCCACCACCGGTAAAACCTCAACTAAAGCAAAAGAAGTCTGACGCAAGTGGTCGGCATTGTATGGTGATTGTCGCACCAGACGGTGAGTACCCGATTCTCTCTTTAAGAGTCCGTAAGAGAGCCTGCCGGTAATTTCAACTGTGGAAGACTTTATTCCAGCTTCTTCTCCCTTAGTCTCGTCAACTAAGGTTACTGACCAACCCTTTCGTTCGCAAAACCTTTGGTACATACGCAAGAGCATGGCCGCCCAGTCCATGGCTTCCACACCACCCTGACCAGCGTGCACGCTCAAGAAACAATTACCGCTGTCATATTTACCGCCCAGAAAAAGCCGGTCCTCAACCTCGTTAAGCTCTCTCTCGATTTTGTCGAGTTCGGCGGCTAAATTTAAGTCTTTTGTTTCCTCGCCTGATAAGGAGAGGAGTTCATGGACAGTTTTTATCCGTTCTTCCAAGTTTTCGAATTGAGAAAGTTCTTCTTTTAGGTCAGAAATTTTTTGCATGGTAACTTGAGCGGTTTTTACATCGGTCCAAAAATCGCCTTTCATACCTTGGGCTTCCAGTTGCCGAAGCTCTTTCTGCAAATTTTCTCGGTCGGTTTTCTTTTCGACTTCAGAGAGCCGCTTTTGCAAAAGCTCCAACCGATCTTTCAATTCTTTCATGGCTTTATAGTTTACTACTTCTTTTGTTTGTGGTAAATTAGGGACCCCTCCCTTAACCTGCCAATTTTTCTGTCCGGTCTGATGAGAAAAAGATATATTCCAACACGAGAGCGACGCTCTCCTAATAAAACCCGCCTTTCAATTTCCCTTTCTGGGGTGAGCGTCAGCGTTCTTTTACTACTGGCCGCAATCAGTATTATTTCCGCCTTGCAAGCCTCTTTTATTAAACCGTATCCCAAAGTTAGCGACCGAGAGGTTGTTCCTGAACAAAAAATTAGTGACGCTGTTGTTGCAAGGCAGGTAAGCACTCTTCAAAACACACAACTAATCAGTATTCCCAACCCAACTGCCTTTGTAGCCACCTTCCCATTAGAAAAATCCTGGCCAGTGGGTGGCAGGTTGACCACTCTTTTCAGTCGTTACCATCCAGCAGTCGATATTGCCACTACTCTGGGGACACCAGTGCATCCTTTTGCCAGTGGAGTTGTGACCCGCGCGGGTTGGTGGGGTGGTTACGGCAACAGTATTGTTATCCTTCATACTGATGGTTGGGAGAGTCTGTACGCCCATCTTAGCAGAATTTCAGCAGCAGTGGGTCAACAAGTGGATTTGGGGACAGTAATTGGCAGCGTTGGTAGCACTGGCCGGTCAACTGGCCCACATCTCCACTTTCAGCTTAGCAAGAACGGGCAATTTGTGAACCCGTTAACCAACCTTCCCTAAGAACCTTGCTTTCTCTTTTCCAAGAAAATCGCGCCACCAAAAAGGGCAACCGCAATGATGATTAAGATCAAAGCTTGCAACTGTACGCCGCCAAAAGCTTTGTGGAGAAGATCGTTAAGATTGTCCGCTAGTAGTGAAAGAGCCGCACCTTGATAGGTTTCAGAGCCGGCATCAAGGGCGGAGGAAAGATTTGATTCTACGGTTTGCGGTTTAACTAGGAAAAGAAAAACAGAGGCCGCTATTAGTGGGATGGTACTAGCAGAAACTAGGGTCCAGGCAAGCCAGCGAAAAACCCCCGCGAAGTTAAACAAGCGCGAAATAGTTAAAAGTATTGCCAAGATACCGCTGACTAAAAGTAGGTAACCAGCAGAGTTTTTTAAAGCGACAAATAAATTACGCAAATGTTCAAGCGAAGGCCCCTCTTGGTTTTTCCCTGTCGGCTCAGGGTTGTCGGTTGTCAAACTTAAAGGAGGGTCAAAAACGATTTTATTCTTGGTAATAATTAGGGAGTTTGGGGCGTTGGCGGTAAGATCGCTGATAAGTTTATCAACTTCAAATTCTTGCAAGACTTCCTCAGTGCTTTTGCTTTGCAGACGACAGTCAAGGGTTGGGCTTTCTGTTCCTTGTAGGGCCAACTCTTGTTTTGGAGTGCAAGCTGGTAGGGCTTCGTAATATTTAACAATGGCTGGTTTGAGCCCTTGCTTTAGAGTTTGGGTGTAAGCGGTTAAGTCAACCCTCGCTTCTAAGGAAGAAGAGGCTCCGACAGTGTATTTATAAGTTTCCCCGACGACTCTTTCTAAATCTTCGGCCAACCTCTCTTTATCAATAGTAGCAATAACACTGCTAACAACTTCGCTGGGTATACCTTGCCCAGGTTGTTCTGCGGAAGTTAAATTAATAATGGTTGACGGCAGAATCTCTGTTGCCAAGGCCTCATAAGTCTTGTTTTCCTTAAGGGTTTCAAGAAAAGTTGCCTCGTTTAAAAAGACATTGGAAAAATTATTTAAGAACAGGAAAATAAGTAAAGATGGTATTAGAAAAAAAGCAACGACGCTGGAAAAGAAATTTCTGAGCAGATTTAACATCTAACGTTCAAGCAGTAAACTAAAGTCGCCAGTTAAAAGCTTGGCTAAAATTAAGTATACAACAAAAAGGATCAAAATAATTGCTGGGTAAGTTTTCGGCAGAGAACGCCCCTCACTAAGGTCCTTGAAAGTCCAACGACTGTTAACCACGTAGTTAAAGATAGCTACTAAGGGTATGGTCATGGCTTTGGAGAGCAAATCGTAAATTTTTAGGTAGTGGGTGTAGGTTAAAATTTGCATTTGTGAGATCATCAAACCCCCTAAAGAGACAAATTGGAAAGCGAGAAACTTTCTAACTAGACTTTGTTGTTCCTTCCGTTTTGAAAAAGTCCAGAGGTTATTGAGGGTAAAATTCCAAATAATCGCAAGTTCAACACTCAGAGGATTAGCCCGTAGCGGAGAAAGTCCCAAATACCTAGTTAAAAGGTAATAGCTGACGTAGTCAACTAAGGTACCGCTTGCGCCGACGAGGGCAAAACGGACGAAAGTTTGGTGTCGATAGATTAGGGCAAAAGATGTGTCCAGCTTTCCGTTTCCGTCTTTAGCATGGCGCAGACGTAATTTAATTAAATCCACAAAGGCGTTGACCGTATCTCTGACCCTGACTTGCGAAAGAGAATCGTTGAACCATAAAACCGGTACTTCTTTGATTTTTAATTTCTGTCTCTGAGCAAGGAAAAGCAGTTCGATGTCAAAGGCGAAGCCGCTGACAGTTTGTTTTTCGAAAATTGGCTCGGTTGTTTTTTTGCGAAAAGCTTTAAAGCCACACTGGGTATCGTAAATGCGCTCAACCGCCCCCAGCCTGATCAAGATGTTTGCAGCCTTACCAACAAGTTCTCGCAGAAAAGGTTGGCGTTTTTTCACTAAAGAGCGGTCCAAAGCCCGCGACCCAATAGCGATATCGTAGCCGTTATTAACCTCGTTTAAGAGTTTGTGAAGCTCAGTTATCGGGGCTGAAAAATCCGCATCGGAAAAAACAACAGTTTCACTCCTTGCTTCCTGAAACCCCCGTTTCACAGCCGCTCCTTTGCCAAGATTTTCCCCGAGGCTAATAACTTTTAGGTTTTTAATTTCATTTTGAAAAGAGCTTGCAACTTGAACAGTTTTGTCGTTGCTTCCGTCATCCACAACAATAACTTCAGAAATATATGAATAAGTATTCATATATTTAGCAAGTTTTTCTAACGACTTGTCCAGCCGTTTTTCTTCATTAAAACAAGGGATTACTAGTGAGACCATTGCGTAATTTTAGTATACCAGAGCAAGTTTGACGACTTTGATATAGTCGGACTAGAGTTGAATACAGAGTTTATTGGAAGAAGGTGTATTAAGATGCTTGACGGTTATTATGGAATGATGGGTAGTTTTGGGGTGTCCTCTGGTTTAGCTTGGTTAACCGGGCTTTTAGTTGTAGTAGCTAAATTTTACTTAACTCTTTAATAAGCGCCTCATTTTGAATTCCCATGTTGGGATCGTCTAAAGTACTACGAACAATACCTTTTTGATCAATAACTATATACGTGTGCCCCGGTGAATGGCCTTTGTGCATAGACGATGGTAAAGACAGCATGTCGTATTTTTTGGAGACTTCCTTAGTCTGGTCCAGAAGAATAATTCCCTTAGCTAACTCCGGCATTTTCTTAGTTGCTTCTTGCCATTGGTCAAGGCTGTCGGGAACAATACTCAAAGTAATGATCTCATCGTTGTTGAGCCTGTTGTCAGTGCCTAAAGCTGCCATTTGATTCCAGCAGGCCGGATAACACATAATTCCTTCGTTGAAGAAAAGCACGACCTTGCGTCCCTGTAGCTGGCTAAGGGTAATGCTTTTACCTTCATAACTTTTTAGGGAAAAGTCAGGCGCCGGTTTGCCCACCAGATTGTCTAGAGCTGTGGGTGGAGACAGTTGGTTTTGACCATTCCTACTTATTAAAACCACGATGCCAATTATTATAATTGCAACCACAATCAGCGCTGCGGTAAATTTCATTTTTCCTCCTTTTCTGAGCTTTGACTTTTAACTTGCCGATAAGCTAACCAAGCAATTATTACAAATAGAAAAATAAAAATAACTGCCCAGATAGCTTCGGGTATCACTTGAGTAGTACGACTAACCGTGCGGGTAATTTGCGCGAGCACTAAGTTAATTTCTAACTGATACTTAGAGCCGAAAATGTCCGGATTATTGCGTTCGAATAGCAGAATTAGCACGCCAAAAAGTACGAACAAGATCCCGGAGATTAAATGAGAAAGATTAACCGAAATTTGTTTTCCCAATAGTCTGTAGCTAATCCGCTTGCGCAAGGACTGAAATTTAGCCAAGAGATTGGTACGGTCAGTTAGTAAAGCCACGATAAATAAAGGTATGACCATGCCGGTTACAAAAACAAGAGCATAAATTGCCCCCAGCAGCCACGATCCTGGAAGAGCTGATAAGGCCAGAACTCCAGCGAGTACTGGTGCGCAGCAAGTTGTGGCGATTCCAGAGAAGATTCCCAGCACGTATATAGATCCAAAGTCATAACCCTTTAACTGCGGTTTAACGTGGATTGGGAGCATAAAGTTCTTGCCTAGAATTAAACTGATACCCAAAATAACCATGAAAACACCACCGAGAGTGAAGATAACATTATGATAGCGACTAAAAGCCTCTCCTAGGCTAGCTATACCTAAACCTAGAGGTACAAAGACTGTCAGTAGGCCTAAATAGTAAACAAAGGTCATCAGAAAAATTTTTGCCTTTGTTCTGAAAACTGAGGCCAGATAAGCTGGGAGTAAGACACCGACACAACAAGGTGCAAATAAAGCGGCCATACCCGCTAGAAAAGCAGTTATAAACGAGGCTGTCTCAACTATTCCCATAAAAACTGCTCCTTACTTTTCATTACAACAATCCATCACATTTTCTACCAGCGAGCGTTTACCTGGATCATTTCGATAAATAAAGAGAACCCAGGTAGTTATCCAAAGTCCAAAAAGTACGCTGAGAATTAACAAAACATTACTAAGAGGGTTGACTAAGTAGTAAGCAAGTGTAGTTAGGGACAAGAAGAACGGAAGTGTAAAAATTCGCAGCTCCTTGGCTATATGCCGTTGTGTGTAATAATAAATTCCCGTTACACTTTCACCTAACAGTAGAGCTAACAGAGGAAGATCAGTAAAGCGATTTAACTTAGCAAGGACAAAAAGTCCTATCCAGGTAAGGCTGACACTTACACAGAGCACACAGAACTTTATTCCGAACACCTTTTTAACCAGAAGTAGTATTCCAAAGAAAGCGACAATTGCTAACAGAACGTTGACTAACACAGTGGCCTCCAAGTTGGTTGATTACAGTTTTGCTTCATAAACCAGAGAACATTGTAAACTGTTAAGAGTATACTCTTTTAAAGAGATATATTCAAGTATTCGAATATTATGAAGATTGTGGTAGAATTACTGTATGTATAACAAGATTTTCCTTTTAGAGGAAGAAGTTTTTAAGGTAATGGCTAATCAAAAAAGATTGGAGATTATTCAGCTGTTAAAACATCAAGAATTAAGCGTGTCTGAAATGGTTAGTATGCTTGGTATTCGTCAAGCCAATTTATCACAGCACCTTGCACTTTTAAGGCAAAGGAATTTATTAAAAGTCCGTAAAGATGGACAGAAAGTTTATTATCGGTTAGCGGATAAGAGAATAGCTAAAGCAGTTGACTTTATATTTCACTTCTTAGAGTCCCAACAACGTTTTGATTCCGTGGAGTCGGCGGTAATAGACCGTGCTGATATTTACCCGATAGTTAAAGATCCAGTTTGTGGGATGAGAATGAGTATTCAGGAAACTTTCGATAGTACACAATACGCTGGAGTTACGTATTATTTTTGTGCTAGTGGTTGTAAATCAAAATTCCTGTCCCAACCTCGCTCGTACGCAAAAAAGATGGAGGCTTATAAAACCAATCTAAGGCCAAATAGTTAATCAGAAGATTGTAATGACCCGTAAGCATAATAATTAGTTAGGAGGTGGTAAAGGTATGTCAAAGGAGATTCAATACGGCTTGGGTGGGTTAGTTGTTGGTGTCCTGATTACTGTTTTTGTTGCTTCAACTGCAGTCAACAGTGGTAATAACGGCATGATGCGAATGATGGGTATGAATACAGACAGAATGATCGAAGAAGTTGACGAACATGGGATGATGGGAATGGGGTCAAGCATGGATGAGATGATGAATTCTCTAGAAGGTAAAAGTGGCGACAGCTTTGACGAAGCGTTCATATCAGCGATGATTATTCATCACGAAGGAGCTATTGATATGGCCGAAGAAGCGAAAAAGAGTGCTAAACATCAAGAAATAAAAGACCTTGCTGACGACATCATTGAGGCTCAGACAAGTGAAATAAATCAAATGAAAGATTGGCAGGAAAGTTGGGGATATTAACTTATTAATCTACAGAAAGAGGTGGTCAAAATGATGGATGGTTATTTTGGAATGAATATGGGGTCGTTCGGTACTCTAATGTGGTTAACTTGGGTGTTAGTACTTGTTGCTTTAGTTCTCGGTATCATCTGGCTGTGGAAGCAGATAAATAAAAAATAAGGAATTAATGTTGTTCATCGCCTTAAAAAACCTTTTTCAAGAGAAAACCCGCCTTTTTATCAGTGTTGGCGGAGTTGCCTTTAGTGTTCTTTTGATCCTGATCTTACAAGGTCTCCTTCAAGGTTTTAGTTTTCGGATTGGTGAATACATTCGAAAGCAGGATGCAGACCTATGGGTTGGGGATGCCAGAGCCCGCGATATGTTTCACAGTATTTCCCTACTTTCAATCGCTGATGAGGAAAAAATTGAAGGAGTTGAAGGGGTGGAAAGTGTCAGCCCATTTTTAGCTCGGCAAGTTGTGGTTGCTACAGCGCATAAGGAAACTGCTACATACTTTATTGGCTATGATGCAACTACCGGAGTTGGAGGTCCAACTAAGGTAGTTGAGGGGAAGGAAACTCCTTCAAACGGAGAGATAATTGTCGATCGAGTTTTTGCGGGTAATCATAAAGTTAAAATCGGTGACAACCTGATAGTAGGTCAAAGTAACTTCAAAGTGGTTGGTGTTTCTACCGGTACAAATTTAGTTTCCTTTCAGTACTCTTTTGTTACCAAGGAAGATGCGGAAAGAACCTTGAGCATGACAGGGCAAACCAACTACTTTGTAGTTAAACTTAAGGACAATAGTGATAGGGAACGAGTTGCACAGGAAATTAAACAGAACTTACCAACTGTCAAAGTCTTTACCAAAGAAGAATTTGTTGACCGCAACACCGAGATTGTCAGAGATACTTTCTTGCCGGTTGTCAGGGTGCTGCTTGTAATTGGTTTCATTGTGGGTGTAGCGGTCATTGGTCTGACCATTTACACCTCTACAGTTGAAAAATCCAAGGAATATGGTGTTCTCAAAGCTATTGGTGTTAGAAATAGCCAGCTTTACAAAATGGTCTTCGCCCAGTCTCTCGTCGCCGGTGTTTCAGGTTTTCTTTTCGGCTCACTAATGGCACTGGTAGTAAACCTGGTGATTGATCGTTTCGTTCCAGCTTTTATTACTTATTTCAGATTAATTGATTTTGGTTGGGTGTTCTTAGCAAGCGTTCTAATGGCAATTCTAGCTTCTTACATTCCAATTAGAAGAATTGCCATGGTCAATCCAGCGGAGGTTTTTAAAGGATGAGTTTAGTTGCTAACAACATAACCAAGGTTTTTGGCAAAGGTCACACCTCTGTAAAAGCAGTCAATAATGTCTCTTTGAATATTTTACCAGGAGAAGTAGTTTTGATAATGGGACCGTCAGGTAGTGGTAAGACTACACTGATTACAATTTTAGGAGGTTTGCTTTCACCTAATGAGGGTTCTGTAGTCATAAACCACGAAGACATTACCAAGTTGAAGGAGGATAAACTGCCAAGTTTTAGGTTGGAAAATATTGGCTTTATCTTCCAATCATTTAATATCCTCTCTGCTCTAAATGCAACTGAAAATGTCGCTGTGCCATTAATAGCGCGTGGTATCAGTCAGAAAAAAGCCACCGAGGCCGCCCAAGATTTTTTGAAAAGGTTGGGTTTGGGCGAGCGGTTAAACAACAGACCTTCAGATCTTTCAGGTGGTGAAAAGCAAAGAGTAGCTATAGCTAGAGCTTTAGTCACCAACCCTAGTATTATTTTGGCGGACGAGCCAACCGCCAATTTGGATTCTAAAAACGGCCACGAAGTTATGTTGAAACTGTGTGGTGTTGCCTGTGAGGAAAATAAGTCGGTGGTTATCGTTAGCCATGATCAGAGAATTAAAGACATTGCTCACCGCGTACTCTGGATTGAAGACGGAAAATTGACTAAAGAAGAAGAGGGTAATCACAAAAAGGTCTGCCCGCACGAGAATTTAGTTTGAATATGTTAACAAACAAAACTAAGAAAAGATGAAACTGCTTAGAGGCTTTATATCCTGGATAGCAACTCCCTTGGTGTCAATATGCCCACTTTGCACTTTCACAGCTGCCTTTATTGCCTTGGGACAGGTAAGTTTCCTTTTCGCTATAGCTAGAGTTCTAATTCCGATACTATTTGTTCTGATTTCAATTTCTGTTTTCAGTTTTTATCTCAGCTACCGGTCGCACCGTAACCCTTACCCATTCCTGGCAGCTGTTTTTGGTGGGGCTATCTTAATTTATGGAAACTTAGCCTTTGGAGCCAGTATTTTATTTCAGATGATTGGGATTCTACTTTTAAGTTCGGCAGCTTTGGTGGATCTGAATATTAGACTGTCAAATGAAAAAACTGGAAAAGAAGGAAAAACAGAACAGTTAAATTAGAATTCGAGGTATTATGCAATTTGCCTATTTAATCGGTAGTTTAAGCTTATCTCTAATCTGGGTTGTTATTTGGTTCTCTTTGAAGTCAAAGGAGAGCCGAGCCGAAATGGTTAAGGTCAGTTTGGCGACTTCACTTTTGGGTTTTACCGAACCGATTTTTGTGCCAGCCTATTGGAACCCGCCGACTCTATTTAATTTGGCTAGCAAAACAGGCTTTGATCTGGAAAGCTTAGTTTTTGCTTTTGCGGTTGGTGGTATCGCTGTGGCCGCTTATGAACTGTTTTGGAAGGGTCGACATCAAGAGATTACCCAAGAGGAGAGGCATCACCCCCAACACAAGTTCCATCTTTGGGCACTTCTGGCCGCGCCGGTAAGTTTTCTAATCCTCTTTTTAGCAACAAGCTTAAACCCAATCTATTCAACCGTTACAGCTCTCTTGGTCGGGGCAGTCGCCACCTTCTATTGCCGGCCGGATCTGATTAGAAAAATGGTTAGCAGCGGTCTACTATTTTTGAGTGTGTATTTTTTCTTCTTCCTGGTTTTTAATCTTTTGTTTCCCGGTTACACGGAAGAAGTTTGGAATTTGAAGGCGATTTCCGGAATTTTAATACTTAAAGTACCATTGGAAGAACTTTTGTTTGCTTTCAGCTTTGGTTTAATGTGGTCCAGCGTTTATGAACATACATCCTGGAGGATTTACAAGGAAAAACCATGATCACTTCGAAGACCAAAACAATTTTGTTAGTAATTATTTTTGCAATCGCCTTCGCTTTCGTGGAAGCCTCGGTTGTGGTTTATTTACGACATCTTCTCGGAGCTGGTTTCAACCCGCCGCAAGTGAGTAAAGGACAGATTTTGTTTTTAATCCCTGGTATAGCCTTTCTTGATCCAAAGACGGCTGTTTCGGTAATCAGGGAATCAGAGATACTTAGAATTGAACAGTTCAGGGAGGCAGCGACTTTGGTAATTCTTGCTAGTGTAGCTTTTTTGACCGCCAAAAACTGGTGGCAAAGACTGGCCTACTTTCTTCTTGCCTTTGGTGTCTGGGATATTTTTTACTATATGTTCTTGCGTCTCACTATTGGCTGGCCGAGATCTTTAGCCGACCTGGATATCTTCTTCTTGCTGCCTTTTCCTTGGGTTGGTCCGGTGATAACTCCAGTGGCTATCTCCGCCTTGCTGATTTTGACAAGTTTTATAATCTTAAAAAGAAAGGATTAAAATTATGAATGATGAAGTTAGTAGCAAAACTTACACTTGTCCAATGCATCCTGAAGTGCAGCAGGACAAACCTGGGTCCTGTCCCAAGTGCGGGATGACTCTTGTTCCAACTGAAAAGAAACCTCTGCAAGAGGGTGAGCACGGGACTCATACGAATCACGAGATGAAACCCTCTTCCGAAATGAGCTTCCTGGAGCGGTTCCGGATGAGTATGACTATGAGCATGGGGATGGAACACACTGGTCTTGCCGGCAGAGAGATGGCCAGACTGATGGAACTAGATATTCGCAACAAGTTCTTCTTTGCCTTGGTTTTGTCAGCCCCAATCATCGCTTACTCACCATTAGGTACAGAGTTTTTCAAACTAAACTTGCCGGAACCGATTCCAGCAACCTGGATACTATTTATTTTAACGACCCCAGTCTTTTTCTATTCGGGCTGGATTTTTCTTTACTCCACCTACAAAGCACTACAGGCAAAAACTCTCAATATGGCAGTTTTAATTGCTGTTGGAATTACTGCTGCTTACGCCTTTAGTGTTTTACTTAGCTTTTTAGGAAGCACAGACTCATATTATGAGGCCGCTG
This sequence comes from Candidatus Nanoarchaeia archaeon, assembly GCA_036514715.1. Lineage (GTDB taxonomy): Bacteria > Patescibacteriota > Microgenomatia > Woykebacterales > RBG-16-39-9b > DATBWR01. Next base: position 80,389 of record DATBWR010000004.1, read on the forward strand.
CTCTACTAATTACTTTTGTTCTCTTTGGGCATTGGATGGAGATGAAATCGCGTCGTGGCACAACTGATGCCCTCCAAGCCCTTTTTGCTCTAGTACCACCGCAAGCAAGAGTTATAAGTGACGGCTCGCCTCGCTTCGCGGTCGAAGCGGGTAAAGAACAGGTAGTCCCGACTTCAGAGGTAAAATTAAATGACGTTGTAGTTCTTAAACCTGGCGATAAAGTGCCGGTTGACGGAGAAATTATTGAGGGAGAAACAGCAATTGATGAGTCCTTAGTCACCGGAGAATCGGTTCCAGTAGAGCGAAAATCGGGGGACATGGTAATAGGTGGATCAATTAATTTATCAGGATCGGTAAAGTTTGAAGCGACCAAAATTGGCCAAGACACTGCTCTTGCTCAAATTGTCAAAATGGTGGAAATTGCCCAAAATTCCAAGGCTCCAGGGCAAAAGCTAGCTGATCGTTTTGCCAAATACTTAGTAATCGTTGCTGTGGGTGGTGGACTTATTACTTTTGTAGTTTGGTATTTCATTCTTGGAGCGCCAATACTTCTTGCACTAACCTTTGCCATCTCAACTGTCGTTATTGCTTGTCCTGACGCGTTAGGTTTGGCAACCCCAACAGCTGTAGCAGTCGGAACTGGTCTTGGGGCAAAACATAATATTCTAATTAAAGATGCGACTACGCTTGAGCAAACATCCAAAATTCAGGCAGTAGTGACGGATAAAACAGGAACGCTTACGCAAGGTAAGCCAAAAATTACCAGTATTGCGACACTTAATAGTTTTGATGAAAATGATGCATTGCAACTGATTGGAGCTGCTGAGGCAAAATCCTCACATCCTCTTTCAAATGCAGTGCTTGAAGAACTGAAAAAAAGAGACCTCTCACTTCCACAAAAGGTTGAGAAATTTCAAAATCTTTCTGGACTTGGAGTAAAAGCGGAAGTTTCCGGGAAGCAAGTGTTAGTGGGAACTAAAAGGTTAATGAATGAAAATAAGATTGATACGAGTTCCCTTGAAAAAGATATTATTACATTTCAAGAAAACGGTGAAACTATTATGCTTCTCGCTGTTGATAACAAATTAGTAGCAATTGTCGGAGCTATTGACCCCATTAAGGAAAATTCAAAAAAAGCAGTTGACCGCCTCAATGAGCTGGGAATTGAAACAGCCATGATCACTGGGGACAATGAAAAAACTGCCCAAATTGTAGCTAAGAAGATCGGTATTAAAAGAGTCTTTGCTGATGTTCTCCCCGAAGAGAAAGCTAATTATGTCAAGAAACTACAAGAGGAAGGGAAATTTGTAGCTATGGTGGGGGATGGAGTCAACGATGCACCAGCCTTAGCCCAAGCTGATATTGGCATCGCAATTGGAGCGGGTACTGATGTGGCCATTGAAACCGCCAAGGTAGTGCTGATGAGATCAGACCCAGCTGATGTTTTGCGGGCAATTCGTTTGAGTAAAGCAACTGTGACCAAGATGAAACAAAACCTTTTTTGGGCTTCAATCTACAACCTTTTGGCAATTCCCGTTGCCGCTGGTATCCTTTATCCTAATTTTGGTATTTCGCTACGACCGGAAGTCTCTGCTCTCTTGATGAGTGCTTCTTCGATCATTGTCGCTACTAACGCAGTGCTGCTCAACCGATCTGAAAAAGATCTAATTAAAGTCTAATTCAAAAAGTTTTGTTAGAATTAAGTAAAGTGGACCCTTCTTTAAACCGCAAAATCAATCAAGTTTTCCTCAAAATCAGCCGCCAAATTTACGAGAGTGATATGCGTAATGACGACACGCGTAGTTGGTGGCCTATCCGCCCGCCTCTTTTGGATCAACCACTTGTACCCTTTCTTTTCTCGGAGTTGATTCGACTTTTCAAAAAGGCAGAAGTAGAAAACATAAGTTCAAAAGAGCTGGCGAGTTTGTTTTCAAGGGAAATAATCGAAGACTTACAGTTCTTATGGCCCTCTTTAGGATGGAAGCCAAGTAACATAGCTTTTGAGGATAAACTTTTCCTAATTTCCAAACTGATAGAACTTTCAGAAACTTCTATAGCCCGAGAAAATTTTGTGAGCGTTTTTCAAAAATTGGCCAACGAGATTAAGGAAAGTAGCAACGAGAAGCCGAAAAATGTCTTAAGGGTTGGGACCAGACTTTATTTTGAATATCTGAAACCTCTTTACGGGCGTTTGAATGAAGATTGGGAGAAGTCTTTGCTAGAAGCAACGCGGCTGGTTTTAACGAAACAAAACGAGGTCACCGACCCTGGGCCTTGGGGAGATGCGAGTAAAGAGAAGGCAATTCGCAAGCTAGTGCGCAACAGCGATTTTCGCCGAGAAAAAGAAAAGGATCTGGAGCAGATCCTCCAAGGAGTTCCGGAAGTTCCTGGAATTGCCGAAGGGGTGGTTGGGGAAAATATCATTGTTGGTTTTACCATTGAATCTGTGCCTGAAAATGTAGATGCTTTTATCACGGATATTGATGCTTTCAAAAATCTAGACAAAAAGAAAGAGTTGGAGGAAAAAGGTGTTGTTGTAGTGATTAAAACCAGAAACGGTTCCCACCAACTCAAAACTGGTGACAAAATCTGGGTCGACGGCACCAGCGGAATAGTATTCAAGATGGAAAAGTAGACTTCCCTTGGTCGCATTTTTAGGCGATAGCATTGATTTGCGACCATATTTCTGATAGCTTCTATTAACAATGTCGGTTCAAGAAAACCCAACCACAAAAGTTATTTTAAGCTTGTTAGCAGCTGGAGCGGTTTTAGGAATATCCTTAATTACACCTGGGGTTCCAGGAGCCATCGTTAAATTAGGCAGGCAATTTAATCCTTACAGAAGAAAGAGACTGCGAGAAAATCTCAAAAGGTTGTCTGAGCAAGAACTAATTGGTTTTAGGGAAGAAAATGGGCAAACAGTTGTTACTTTGAGTGATAAGGGTAGACAAAGAGTCTTAAAATTTGACATCGATAGCGTACGAATTAAGAAGCCAAAAGCTTGGGATGGAAAGTGGAGAGTGGTGATTTTTGATATTCCAGAAAGTAAAAAGAGAGGGCGAGAAGCTTTGAGAAGAAAACTCAAAGAACTTGGTTTTTACCAGCTTCAAAAGAGCACCCTTCTTTACCCGTTTGAGTGTAAGGACGAAATAGATTTTATTAAGGCTAACTGTGAGGTCAGTGACTATGTTAAGTATTTAGTGGTCGAAGAGTTGGAGGAGGCGGAATTCTTCCAAAACTGGTTCGATTTGGCTTGATTTTATAGAGGGTCGCAATTTTGAGCGATAGTATAATAATGCGACCTGTAAGTGGAGCATTAGGCTATTGCTTGAACGCTAGGTGTGCGCAGTAGCTAATGTCCTTAGCAACGCAAGCAAAGTGGCTCATAGTACTTGACAAACACTTCAATCTGTGCTATAATAATTGCGTTGAACATTGAAAACCGAATATAAATTCGCCAGACGATAGGTATGGCGGTCAAGTACGGCTAAGGTCCTCCCCGATATCTCGGGGTTTCCTAAATATAGATACGGCCCCTTAAGTTACTCACGTTTTTCGCGTGGGTGATTTGAGGGGCCGTTTTTGTTTGGCCAAAATTAGCCAGCTGGCGAAAGCCAAAAGAAAGGAACAGAGAAGTGAAAATGCTAGTTTGGGCGGTGCGCCGAAAGCTCGCAGGCACTGAGTGGTCTATGTCGTCCGGTAGGCGGGACTATGACTCCTTCTTCTACTTCTATTTCTGGAGAATAGTTTTCTTTCTATTGCCTCAGAAAGTGGAGTGCAGGGAGTGCGGCAAGAAGTTTCTTGTGAAGAACATGTGCTGTACCGATTTGGAGTGTTACGGCCATTCGCATTGGGAGGAGGAAGAGGAGCAGGTAGTGGAGGAGCCTGGGTAAACAAATCCTCCTCAATCCTAAGAGAATCTCTCTTCACTTTGTTCAGAGTAAACTTGAGGTTTTCTTAGGAAAGAGTAGGAGCCAAAACAGTTCGTGCTCTTTAATTCAAAACGGCCAAAATTAGCCAAGAAAGGAAAGGAGAACCAAAATGGTGAACAACGACACCGAGGAAGTTGTCGAGAGGAACCGGGACTCGCTCATTGAAAGGGTTAAGCGATCGCATCCCTGGGCAGGTGAGGACAAGGATGAGGATTTCGTGTATATAGGAATAAGTCCGCTTGCATCGCCAGAGCCTTACCTTGCTGGCAACTTGATTATCGTCTCCCTCGACCCCAGGGATTTGGTGATCTGCGGTGTTCGGGTCTATAGCGGCAAAGAATTCTTGCGGGATCACGGACTCTGGGGTCTCTGGAAGAAATGCCACAGCGGTAGCGAGGAAAGTCAAGTCGCTAACAAACGGCAACTGTTCCTCAAGCTCATCTCCATGGCTATACCAGACCTAAAGGAGACCACAGACCGAGGTTTGGAGGTAAGGTAACCTTTAGTTTCTTTCAGGTTGCGGGTGAAACTGCAACGGAAGTTCTTTAGCAAAAGAACTTAAGTTTCCTAAGCAAATCAGAAAACTGGTTTTCTTAGGAAAGAGCGTGAGTCAAAAGAATTCGTGCTCTGCAAAAAAGAAAGGAGAAAGAAATGGTTTCGACAGAACCCAAAATGGTGTCGGCGTTACGGTTGGTGGTGGCAGTACTTCATGTACTGGTCTACCAACCAATTTTCAAAAATGAGTTTGGGGTTCTTGACGAGGAGTCCGAAGAAACATCAGTTATACTAGCGATTGCTTCCTTAACTGATGCGGAAACCGGAGAGATAAAGAACAAGGGGAAAGTGGTCAATGTTTGGGAGGCAATCAAGGAGAATCCCAAATGGAAAGAGGCTTTCTCGACTGATGAAAAAAAGCAGGAGCTTTTGCGGATGCTTGATCTTCTCGAGAAGACAGGTCTCTAGCAGGTGGAGTCAAAGATCGAAAGATTGGCGACTCCACTTTTTTATTCCTCAAAATATAGGAATGATTATTCATATATTTTATTTCCGGTCATTCCAGTGTAGATCGCGCAGGAAAATTTGTGTCGTAACTGGCCCAACCCCTTTAAATTCTTGTAGTCTTTTTTCTAAATCTTTTTTATTTTTTGCTTGCTTTAATAAATTCGTAGCAGTGCTGTATTTTTCTTTTAAGGTTTTACAAACATCCAGTAGTTTGGTGGCGGTGGAAAAATCGTAACGAACGTAGTGGCCAGCGTCCAAAACCTCGACTAATTTGTCCCAACCAGCTTGAAGAATTGCTTCCGGAGTGGTCAAACCCTCTTTAACAAATTCAAAATAAGTGCGTCTTGCAACTTCCTGTTGGATCGGTTTACCAAAAAGCAGACAAGCCAACAACCACTTAAAAAGTTCAGAGCCCTTCCCGGAAGAAAGGTCAATACCCAGTTCTTGAGAGTAAATCTTTCCTTTTGCCACTGGTTTATCGAGCCCCGTTCTCGTGATGGCTCTAGCGTAAGATCATCGATTTAACCGTCAGGAAGTAGTTGAGGTCGGTCTGAGAAATAATTCCCACCAATTTTCCTCCTTCAAAGACAGGTAGAGAAGGCAAACGGCCTCTAGCCATAATTATCAAGGCTTTTAAGACACTGGTTTCGGGCGTAACAACCTGATTTCGGGTGAGTTTGGTGGTGACATTTAAGATTTTAGTGGCCTTATTAACCAGTCCTTTTTTAGCTAAGCTGTCAACGTAGACCATACCGACCAACTTACCGTTCTCCATAACTGGGTAACCGGAGAGTTTATGTTTTAAAAAATAGTGTTCAAAGACACTGTCTAGTTTTAAGTCTCCACCTAGACTAAAAACTTCTTTGGTCATTAACCCTTTAACTTTTATTCCGAGTAGAGCGTTTCTAAGTTCCGTTTGGGCAACGGAAGCTCTGGCGATGAAGTTAAGAAAAAGTCCAAGTATTGCCAACCACAAACCGGAAAGGGCATTAACAAAAAAGAAGAGTGCTAAGCCCAAAAGAACCAGTAACAACCCGATCATTGCCCCACCGGCAGCGGCGAATTTTGTTGCCAGAACTAAATCCTTTTTTACCGCCCAAACTGCAGAACGAAGAATTCTACCACCATCCAGTGGGTATCCAGGGAGTAAGTTAAAAACGCCGACGCTAAAGTTAAAAAAAGCTAAGGCTCCAAGGACTGCTTGAAGTTGCAACGCCCAGTGGTTTACGGTTGCCAAGTTGAATAACACAAGATTGATCGCTCCAATCGTGAAGCTTGCCAGTGGGCCCGCGATTGCCATCCTAAATTCTACTGATGGGTTTTTGGGTTCGTCGGAAAGTTGGGCTGCACCACCAAAGACAAAGAGAGTGATGCGCTCAACCTTTAAGCCAAGGCGGTTAGCTACAACTGAGTGGCTCAACTCATGTACCAATGCAGAGACAAAGAACAAAATAGTGGTGATTATACCAAGGACAGCGTAGGTTAAAGGATCAAATTTAGGATAGTTTCCAGGAAAATAGTTACTTGAAAGCGAGAAGCTAATTAAAGCGAAAACTACGAACCAGGAATAATCAATCCGGATAGTGATGCCAAATATTTTTCCTAAGGTAATTCCGTCTCCAAACAACATATTCTTATTCTTACTATTAACAACCAAAAATTATTTCTCTTTTCTCCGGACCGTTAAGTTCTACCAGAACGATTTTTTGGTAATCGCCTAAAACTAACTTACCATCCTCTACTGGCACTACCAAGGAAGGTCCAAGAAAGGACGCCATAAAGTGAGATGGCATATGTACTGCTGTGTGGGTGTGTTCATATTTCAGTCGGGGAGACTCCTTCTTAGGTATTGGTATCTCAAAAGCGTCAAAGATCTCAAGCTCTGATTCTGGATTTAAGTCTGCCGTGGTTAGACCGGCGGTTGTGTGTTTGAGAAATAGATGGCAAAAACCATCTTTTTTGTTAGCCTTTGTTATCAACTCTTGAACTTCTTGAGTAATGTCTACCATTTCCCTTTCTTTTTTGGTTTTGATGTTAATCTTTTCCATACAGCACTCCTTTCACGCTTTTCTAATGTGGGACTATAATCTCACCAAGCACAAACCAAAGAACAAAAAAGCCCATTAAAGTGGCTATAAAAACAAAAACCGACCGTTCCTTATACCTCCAGATACTGATAATTCCGGTAAAGAAGGCAGCTATAGCAGAAGCCCCTGCACTAAGCATGGGGATACTAATTGTCGGGTTGTCAAAAAAAGTTTCCCCGCCACTCTGTCCCAGCACGGAGACAACAAACATGCCGGTTGCAAGTAGCAGAAAGAAGGCAATAATCAAGCCAACCGACCATTTTCCTAATAAAGTTTTTGGCACCTTAGACCAACCCTTTCCAAGTTTAAGATAAAATTTAACTCTTCCTTAACTCCCCATCTCTCCCAACTCCCATTTAACTTAACTCAGAAAGAATATAGGCGCAGTGATCAAAAAGGGGGAAAGATTGTAATAATTGTCACACTTTCAGTGTGTTTCTAGGAAGAAAGCACAGTTTTTTGCTATACTCTCCCAGAGTACAGAGCGCTAAGCAATCTTAGCTCAAAAAGCGTTCTATACTGCTGAACATGGAAGCGGCTGTTTTAAAAAAATTGGAAAATTTTTTCGGCCAATTTAAGAGCGTAAATTACAAGAAGAACGAAATAATCCTGCGAGCAGGGGAACCTATCTTTGGTGTTTTTTACCTTAAGAAAGGTTACGTCCGACAATACATAATTTCTGAAGAAGGAGAGGAAGTTACGATCCATATTTACCAGCCACCCGCCTTTTTCCCAACCATGCTAGTGATTAATAGTATTCCAAACCGCTATTACTTTGAAGCCGAAACTGTTGTAGAAACTAGACGGGCTGATCCTGGGAAGGTGGTTGAGTTTCTTGAAACCAACCCGGACGTGCTTTTTGATTTAGCCAGCCGCTTTGCCGACGCGGTCGTGGGTTTATCGCGTCGGATTGAAACCTTGGCAATTGGCAACACTTACGCCAAAGTGCTTTCGCTAATTGATTACTTGAACAAGCGTTTTGGGGAAACAGAAGGAAAGACCGTAACCATTAGTTTGCCAGTTACACATAACGACATTGCTGCTTGGGTAGGTGCAAAAAGAGAGACCGTCAGCCGCCAAATTGAAAAGATGATTAAAAAAGAACTTATTGAACACAAACATCACCTACTAGTAATAAAAAATAAGACAAAGTTTGCCGACGAATTGAAGGAGTTTCAGGGCGAAGAAGAATAATCTTCACCCCACCTTAGAGCTGGTTAAAGTGATAGCCTCTTTAGTAGGCTTAATTTGAACTTTATTTTGAGCACTTTTGGGTAGATCATCTGATAATAAATAACCCTGCCATAAACCCTCACCAACTGAGAGTTCTAAGTGAAGAAGATCTGTTAAGTTTGGTTCGTCTTTAACTTCATAGAGACGGTATTTTCCCAGAGATAAAACATGGTTACCGTCAGTCGATTGCTCATGACGGGTTTGCAGTTTATTAAGCTTGTTATCAATCCAAGCAAAGGACTGCGCTTTGTCCAAGGTCAAGATTTTTCCCGGGCCTTTGGTTTTAACTAAACTGTAGGTACCTTGATTGATGATTTTAATCATATGAAAACCATAGACCCTTAAAAGGGGTTAGTAAGTGATATTGATCACAACTAATAGTTGCCAAAGATCACTGCAAACCTTATTGATTTGTGTTAATTTAAGATTGAAAGGAATCGGTGAGCACCTTTAAAAGATGAGCAGTTAGCCCCGAGTGGAGTTAGGAAAACTAACACAATAAATTGTCTATGGAGTTCGGGGTTCCCGAAGTTTCCAAGACCCGTGGGTTTTGGAACAGACTCCACCTTTTGACACCAGGGTTAGTAAACTCGACCAGGAGGGGCAAAAGAAAGTCAGGAGTGGTGATTTCCGAAGTCCTTACGGGACGGATCCGAAAGGGTTCCCAGAAAAGCGCGAGTGACTTCGGAGTAACCACCCTTTCTTTGTTTGCTTATTGCTTTTGACCCGCGAAAGGTTAAAATTTCATTTGTGAATACGCGACAAATAATTAAACATCTGTCAAACCGTAATGGTTTGACAATTTCTTTATATTTACCTGTGGATCCGGGAGACTCTAAAAAAGATTGGCTAACCAAAGTCCATTCGCATTTAAGGGATTTGCGTCATTCGGCAAAGAATTTGCAACATAAAGAGGAAAAATACTTAGACGCGATTATAAGTCAGGTGGAAGACTTTTTGCAAAATTTTGATACTCGCGGTACTAGAACCCTAGCCTTGTTCGCTGGAAAGGATATTTTCGAAAGTGTTAAACTGCCAGTTGTCCTATCATCTCGGGTTCACGTCGAAAACAAGCCGATACTTTCCCCACTTACAGAAGCATTGGACGAAAACCCACCTTACATTATCGTTTTAATAGACAGAACTTACGGCGAGATAATCGAAGTTAACTTTCTTGAGGAAGAAGCAGCCTCCAAAGTAATAAAAAGCTATGTGCCGCAAAGAATTCTGGCCAAGGGTTACGATATTGGTAGAGAAGATAAAACTTTGCGGCACATTGAGGACCATCTCCACCGGCATTTGGTAAAAATCGTCAAGTTGCTGTCGAACTTTGAAAGTTCTTACCCCAACGGTTTAATTGTGATTGGAGGTCAAAAAGAGTTAGTGGGGAAGTTTACCCGTCTCTTGCACCCGTCTCTGCAAAAGAAGATAGTCGGCAGTTTCGGTGCTAATGTTGATGACAATAAAACCGAACTCATCAAAAAAGCTCAGAAATTTGTTGACAATTATTTAGAGAAGAAAGCTTGGGGTAAAGCTTAAGAAAGATTGTTATGAGGAAAAGCAAGCAACTGGAAGAGGCAGTTTATAAACCACTGTGGGAAATGGATATTAAAGAACTTGTCGGCCACAATCTTGAGGCGCAGGGCAGAGAAGACGTTAACAAACTGCTTGATAAAGGCTGGGTTTTGCTGCACATCTACACTCTTCACTACCGTGAAAACGCTGTTTGGCGCCAGCGGCCCATGGCAATTTTAGGTAAACCCAGACACACTAAGCGACAACCTTAGCTGAGTTTTCTTGGTGGGTCGGGCTATTTATAAGTCCACACTTCTTGAAATGCTGGCATAATGGTCCACCCATAGGTTCAAAAATTAGGTAAGTTGAAATTCTAACTCATTGGCACCAAGAGTAGTAGAATTTATCTCCCCACCACAAAATTTTTCCACAAAGATCTTAAGTTCGTTGGTAGCTTGTTCTACCTCATTCTTGCTGGTAGGGGGAAGAGCTTCTATTACTAGAATACAGTTTTTGGTTTCCTCTGTCAGCTTTGTCCTATCTGCTTCCCGCCAGTTCCAACGTCTACAGATGGTTGAAATCTCGTCTTTGTAAATTACTTCTCCTTCGTGTGGTGATCGTGAGTCTTTATCTCCAAGTAATATTACATCTGGTTCGTTAGCACCAGCAAAGGTCAGTTGGATGTCTCCTTGGGTTTTATCTAAATCCTCCCCACCCACGGGTAATGTATGTTTAAGGGAAATCACGTTATAAATATCAACCAACTTGTTGATGTGGCGAAGATTGTTTCCACTCAGGACCATTTTGTATAAATTTTCAACCGAGGAACGGTTTTCCTTTGGTTTTGCTCCGAAAGTACGATAAGCTTCCCGCCAAACTTCAATTTTTGGCTGACTCGAAAGACTTTCTAAGTTGTAGTTTTCTCGTACATTCTCTTCTTGATGTTTCAAAAGACTATTAATTTCTGGCGAGGCGTCTTTGTTATTAAGGTTTTTCACGGATAGTACACCTATGAGTAACTCAGGGAATTTTTCGAAAATTGACTTATCGATTACGAATTTCATATTTCGAATTTTACCACCAAAGTGCTAGAATGGCAGCTATGAAGAAGTCTCTGCAAGAAATTGAGGATTACTATATGAGCCAAGGTCTGGACGGAGAAGAGTTGCGTAAGGCTTTGAATCAGGACAAAGAGTTTCAAGAAATTTTGAAGGAAAGAAAACGGGAAATAAAAAACAAACTTGGTGTTTCAAATAAAGATGAAGAAAAGTACCTGCTTTCCAGGGAAGAAGATTACGAAATTCTTGCTAAGGTAAGAGAATTGGAGAGCAAGCAACTGAATGACGAGGATAAAGAAATAGTTGGGTTGGTTCTAACCCAACTCGAAGAAAAGTGGCGGGAACCTTTGTTGAGTAAACTTGACGAATTGCTTAAAAGGTATCGCTAAAATGCTCAAATTGGACAAAAAATTTGAGACCCCTTGTGGACGTCATAAGTTATAAACACCCCGAAATTTAGTCCGATAGTTTGGGAAAATTAGAGCCGTTTTAGGCTTTAGGTCAGCCCATTTTTTCTTGGTGGGTCGGGCTATTTATTAACCCACAACGTTTGTACTTGAGGCCAGAACCGCACGGACAAGGGTCGTTGCGGCCGATTTTTTCCTTGGTTTTAACAACTTGCCCTGCACTTGCTCTCTCTGAAGCACTCGAAGTTGAGGTAGAAGTTGTAGTTTGTGGTTGGGGAGAGGGTTGTTGCGGGGCGATTTGGATCTTGTAAATTCTTTGAACAACTTCGTGATCAATATTGTTAACTAAATTCTCAAACATCCTAAAAGCTTCGGCTTTATATTCAACCAGTGGGTCACGCCCTGCGTAACCCCGCAAACCGACTCCTTCTCTGAGTTCGTCAATATCATCAAGGTGGTTAATCCACAAAGTGTCAATAACCGAGACCATCACTAACTTTTCAATCTCCCGCATTACCTCTGAACCAAATTGTTCTTCCCGCTGCCCGTAAACTTGGTGGGCAATGGTTTTTAAGAACTCTTTGACCTTGTCCGGATCAGGTTCCGAGACTACTTTTTCACTTAAACCCTTACGGCTAGTCTCATCAAAAGGAATGATGGTGTTAAATTCAGTTGTTATTCGCTCGTAATCAAGAGTTTCAGCTTCACCAACTGAAGTGTCAACCAAAAGATCAATTTCCGCATCAATTTTTTCGACAAACCGTTCTTTGAGGGCCTTTTGCGCTTCTTCCTTGTTCGGGTTTTGTCGATCCCCCAGTTCTAAAAATTCCCGACGCATCGAGTAAATAATCTCTCTTTGTTTATTCATGACATCATCGTATTCAACGACTCGTTTACGTAAGTCAAAGTTATGACCTTCCACCCGAGATTGAGCACTTTCAATGGCTTTGCTCACCAATCCCGCCTCAATCGGGACATCATCGGGTAGTTTAAAAGCGTTCATCACCCGAGTGACCGCATCGCCCCCAAAAAGACGCATAATATCGTCCTGCAAAGAAACATAAAACTTGGTTGAACCACTATCCCCTTGACGTCCAGAGCGTCCACGCAGTTGGTTATCAATGCGACGAGCTTCATGTCGTTCGCTACCAATTACATGCAGACCGCCTAGGTTAGCAACGCCTTCTCCGAGTTTGATATCAACACCACGGCCGGCAATGTTAGTGGCCATAGTGACTGCACCTTTTTGCCCGGCCGAGGCGATAATTTGGGCTTCTTTTAGGTGGTTTTTGGCGTTCAAAAGTTGGTGGGGAACACCTTTGCGTTTGAGTAAGTCGCCCAGTAGCTCGTTTTTCTCAATCGAAGTTGTCCCAACCAAAACCGGTTGGCCCTTTTTGTGCCGACTGTCAATATCCTCAATAAGCGCTTCGTATTTACCATGCTCATTTTTGTAGACACTGTCAGGTAAATCCTCCCTGACGCTTGGTTTATTGGTTGGGATAACAATCACATCCAGTTTGTAAACTTTGTGAAATTCTTCAGCGGAAGTAACTGCCGTTCCTGTCATACCAGCTAATTTTTTGTAGAGTCGGAAATAATTTTGGAAAGAAATTGTCGCCAAAGTTTGGCTCTCGCGCTGAATTTCTACTCCTTCCTTAGCTTCGATGGCTTGGTGCAAGCCTTCGGAGTAGCGCCGACCCGGCATCAGGCGGCCGGTAAATTCATCAACAATAATCACTTCACCGTCTTTGACAATATAGTCGCGGTCTTTAAGAAACAAGGTTTTAGCCTTAAGAGCTTCTTCAATATGGTGGACTGAATCAAAATCCTTTTCGTAAAGGTTGCTGACTCCAGTTAGCCTTTCAATCTTGGAAATGCCGATTTCGGTGAGGTTGGCGGTTTTTAATTTTTCATCAACCACGTAGTCGGTTTGGCTAGTTAATTTTTCAATAATTTTGGCAAAATCGTAATATTTTTCCGTTGATTCTTCAGCGGCTTGGGAAATAATCAAGGGGGTACGAGCTTCATCAATCAAAATTGAGTCCACCTCATCGACAATGGCAAAATTTAAGTTTCTCTGCACCATGTCGTGAATATCAGCAACCATGTTGTCGCGTAGATAGTCAAAACCAAATTCGTTGTTGGTTCCGTAGGTAATATCCGCTAAATAGGCTTCTTTTCTGGATACAGGACGTAAGAATTTACCAATACCCAAACCTTCTTGTTCTGGGGACAAAGATTCCTTGGGGTCCATTTTTAGCTCTTCGTCTTCCTTTTTGACGTGGGGGTCAAAAACAAAAGCAGATTCGTGGTTGATGACGCCAACACTTAGTCCCAGAGCGTGGTAAATTGGACCCATCCACTCAGCGTCACGTTTGGCTAAGTAGTCATTAACCGTAACTAAATGGACACCTTTTTCGGTGAGGGCGTTGAGGTAAAGAGGTAAAGTAGCCACTAGAGTTTTACCTTCACCGGTACGCATTTCAGCGATCTTGCCTTCGTGGAGGACTACCCCACCCATAATTTGTACGTCGAAATGCCGCTGACCAATGGTACGACGAGCAGCTTCCCGTACTGCCGCAAAGGCTTCGGGTAAAAGCTCATCCTGTGTTTCGCCTTTTTCAAGACGTTTACGAAAGTCAGTCGTAACGTCTTTTAATTTAGAGTCAGAGAGTTTCTTGAAGTCCGCTTCAAAGGAGTTGGTTAGCTCTACCAGTGGGCGGAGTTTATTAACCTCACGTTCGTTGGAATCAAATAAGTTGCCAAGGATTTTGAACATAGCTTCAAAAGCAAAGGGAAGTATAGCACTCTAAAGCCGAAAAAACCAGCTTCCCCACTAGCTTGATAAAGCACTTGACAAAAAATTTTCGGCTGCTATTATCGTTGCGGGTGTTACCCTAACCCCGACTTCTAAAAAGAGCCGGGGTTTTTTGTGGCAAGCCCTCCACAAATTTCCCAAAGCTTGTCTGGTATAATTGTTGCATGCGAATTATCGTTACCGGAGGGGCTGGGTTTTTAGGAGCTCACATTCATAGAGTTCTACTTGATGAGAGTTACGAGGTTAAAGTTATTGATAACCTTTCCCGGGGTTTCCGAGACAACGTCGACCCCAGAGCTTCTTTTGAACAGCTTGATTTAGCCGACCAAGATAAAATTACTAAAGCGCTGGAAGGTTACGAGGCGGTAATTCACTTAGCTAATTATCTAGTAGTTCCCGAATCAGTGGAAAAACCAGTTGAGTATGCTGAAAACAACGTTGTTAACACTGTTAAGCTAATGGAGGCAATGAAGGACGCCGGAGTGAAAAAAATTGTTTTTTCTTCCTCAGCTACTGTTTACGGCGACAACAAAAATCTACCTTTAACAGAAGACACCCCACTGGGAGTTCAGGCCAACCAATACGGAGCTTCGAAAATTGCTATGGAAGCTTTTATCTCCACTTACCACTCTCTTTACAATTTTGACGTTACCCACTTGCGTTACTTTAACCCTTACGGACCTTTTGAAAAGCATGCGCCGGAAACCCACGCCATTCCTAATTTCATTAAAGCAGCTTTAAAAAAAGAAGAAATACCTCTGTATTGGAAGGGAGAACAAATCCGTGATTTTATTTATGCCCAAGATTTAGCCGAAGCCCATACGTCTGTTTTGGATCTAAAAGGACTGAATATTTTTAACGTGGGAAGCGAGACTGGGATAAAAGTAATTGATGTTGTGAAGTTAATTTTTGATATTGTTGGGTACGAAGTACCAACTCGCGATTTAGGAAAACGGGTTGGAGACGTACCCGCTAATTACGCAAGCTCCAAAAAATTGACTCAAACTACTGGTTGGAAGGCAAAAACCTCTTTGCGGGAAGGTTTGGTCAAGACCATAGAATACTTTAGGGAGAATTTAACGTGACGAGTAAAGAGGCAAAAATTGTCGTTATTGGTGGTGGTACAGGTACCTACACGGTCTTACGGGGTCTGAAAAAATACACTTCAAATCTTACTGCCATCGTGACGATGATGGATTCGGGTGGGTCTTCTGGGCGGTTGCGGGATGAGTTTGGCATTTTGCCACCAGGAGATGTTCGCCAAGCGCTGATAGCTTTAAGCAATGAGAGCTCCCTGCTGCGCGCGCTTTTCGATTATCGTTATTCAAAAGGGGAAGGGTTGGAAGGTCACAGTCTTGGTAACCTGTTTTTAACAGCCTTGGCGGAAACTACTGGCGGTATGGACAAGGCAGTTGAAGAAGCAGGAACGATTTTGAATATTAAGGGCCGAGTTTTACCAATTACTAATGACAACTCTACTCTGGTGGCTACTTATGAGAACGGTTTGGTGGTTGAAGGTGAGGGAAAGATTGATGAGCCTGAACACAACGGTGAGTTGAGAATTAAAACTATCTCCTTAAAACCGGCAGCCCGTGCCTACCCAAAAAGTTTAGAAGCAATCGAGCAAGCTGATTTAATAATCATGGGCCCGGGGGATTTGTACACCAGTCTTATTCCCAACTTGCTGGTGGAGGGAGTTGCAGAAGCGGTCGAGAAATCAAAGGCAAAAAAACTTTATATTATTAATCTCATGACTAAGTTTGGACAAACCCACGGGTTTAAGGCGAGTAACTTTGTCACTGAGATCGAAAAGTACGCTGGCAAGTGTTTAGACTATGTTTTAATAAACGACAAAACCCTCCCAGAAGAAATTATTAAACGTTACTATGAGAAGGATAAAGAAACACCAGTCGTCGATGATTTAAATGGTGACAGCTACAAGTTAGTAAGGAATGACTTTTTGGCAGAGGGTCCAATCAAAAGAAAAAGTGGTGATCTTTTAAAGCGGAGCTTAATCCGTCACGATTCGGACAAATTAGCCAAGGCGATTATGGAGATTGTTGAAGAAATATGTGCGGAATCTTTGGGTATGTAGGTAAAGAGCGGGCAGCCGATCTAATCCTGGAAGGTTTGAAGACCTTGGAGTATCGTGGCTACGACAGCTGGGGAGTAGCGATCATTGATGAACATGGTTTTAAAGTGAGCAAGCAGACCGGTAAAATCGGCGGTGCCAGCTTGCCGCCGACAAAGACCAAGGTTGGAATTGGTCATACCCGTTGGGCTACTCACGGTGGGGTGACGGTCGAAAATTCGCATCCTCATCTAGCTTGCAACAACTCCTTAGCTATCGTTCACAACGGTATTGTCGAGAACTTTCGAGAACTTAAAAAGGATTTAACTAGCACCCACAAATTCGTTTCGGAGACCGACACTGAAGTTATTGCCCATTTACTTGAGGACGAGCTTAAAAAAGCACCCCTTCGCGAAGCTCTGCAACTCGTATTTAAAAAACTTGAAGGCTTGAACGCAGTCGCAGTGGTTACTAAAGACAGAAAGATAGCGGTTGCAAAAAACGGTTCTCCCTTAGTTTTGGGTCTTGGGAAAGATGAATACTTTGTAGCTAGCGATGCTACCGCCCTTCTCCCTCACACACGAAAGGTAATTTTTCTTGAGGACAACCAGCTGGCCACTTTAGAAAACCACGGTGTGAAAGTTTTCGACCTTGCCTCTGGTAAGGAAATCGAACCGCTGGTCACCGAGTTAGATTGGCAAATCAACGACAATAGTTTAGGTGAGTACCAACACTATATGCTCAAAGAAATCAACGAGCAACCTAGAGTGATCCGCAATATTGCTACCAACCTCTTTACCCAAGCAGAAGAACTCTCAGAAATTATCAAAAAAGCGCGAGGAACTTTTTTCATTGGCTCAGGTACTGCCTTTCATGCCTGTATGACTGGCGCCTATTTATTTTCAAAAATAGCCAAAAAGCACGTCAATACCACAGTCGCCTCTGAGTTTAATTATCTTGTGGACTTTTTAACTAGCGAGAGTTTAGTTATTGCTTTTTCACAAAGCGGAGAGACCATCGATGTTATTGAACCTTTGAACCGAGCCAAGAAAAAAGGTTCCCAAATTGTGGCTGTTGTTAACAGTTTGGGCTCAACTATTTACCGTATGGCCGATTATAAAATCCTTTTGGGGGCCGGGCCGGAATTGGCAGTAGCTTCAACTAAAGCCTTTGTGGCGAAACTCTGTTTGATTTTATTAACAACCTATGCCTTAATTGGCAAGGTCAAAGAGGCTCAAGATCTATTGTTATCAGCTAGTGATGAAGTCGAGCGCCTGTTGGAAGAGGGTAATTTAAAGAAGATTAAAGCTGTTGCCGATATTTTAGAAAAGTCAGAGCATATCTACGTAATTGGCCGAGGTGTTTCTTACCCACTTTCACTGGAAGCAGCCCTCAAAATTAAAGAAGTCAGTTACGTGCACACTGAGGGTATGGCTGGAGGGGAGCTCAAGCATGGTACAATTGCCTTAGTAGACCGCGGCACCCCTTGCCTTGTCTTTGCTCCCAACGACGAAACTTACCAAGCAACGGTCTCCAACGCAACTGAGATTCGTTCTCGGGGCGGTCTGATCATCGGTATTAGTCCTAAAAACTCACCGAGTTTTGATCACTGGATTGAGGTTCGCGATGTGGGTGAAGCTTCAATTATCCCGATGGTCGTCCCGGCCCAACTTTTTGGCTACTTCATGGCCTTGAAAAAAGGTTATGACCCCGACAAACCTCGCAACCTTGCCAAAGCAGTTACAGTTAAATAATATTTTGAGTTTGTTTGATGTTTTCTGTATTGACAGTGCCATTACGAACTTGGTAAGTTATTTGCCTCAATGGAAGAAAATCCTGTCCCTGCACCTACAAACTCCAAAAGAAATCTTTCAATTATCTTTCTGATTATAGTTATCCTCGCTGCGTTAGCTCTGGGTAGTTATTATCTTTACCGCATATCTACTCCGCAGCCAGACGATTCAAAAAACAACGTTTCTTCAACTTCTCCACAACCTAACCAAACTACCAAAGATCCTACTGAAGGTTGGCAGACTTTTATTAACGAAGATTACGGCTACCAGATTAAATACCAGGGGAATTGGTTTGTTAAAACCTATGCTGATATTCCAAACAGAACATTGTTTGATGATGTCCAACTTCCTGAATCGCAGATTTCAGAAAGTGAACCTGTAGCTGCCGAAATAGAAGTTTTTGTTACCGAAGAGAAAGATATTGTCCAAGAAAAAGAAAAACTGAAAATGGCACATCAGTTTTCAAACTATAAAGAAAGTCAAGTTAAGGTTGGTGGTGTTGATGCCACAAAAATAGAAGGAAAAGTTGAGGGTGAAAGTTATATTAAAGGGAATTTTTACACAAGAGTATTTGTTAATGCAGGAAACCGCAGCTACTCTCTCATTTACAGCGAGGTAGATCAAAAAGACCTAGAAGTCTTTAACAAAATGGTTACAAGTTTTAAATTTCTCTAAATATCTAGCCACCGGAAATACCCGCTCCCGCTGAGTTTGTTTATTCCCGCTAGGCGTGGTAAAATTCTTCCCGAATTTGTCATGAACAAGTTAAAAGAAAAAATAAAGAGTAAAGAAGCTAAAATTGTGGTGGTTGGTTTGGGCTACGTTGGCTTGCCAGTGGCTTGTTTGTTTGCTAAAGCAGGCTTTAAAGTCACTGGCATTGATTTGGACAAGAAAAAAATTACCTTAATCAATAAAGGTATCTCACCGCTTGATAGTGTTGAGGAAGGAATTGAAGATTTAGTTGGAAGCGCGGTTAAAAAGGGTTTTTACGCTACACCCAACTACATAGTGGTGAAAGATGCTGAGGTAATTTTGGTCTGTGTCGACACCCCTGTTGAAGCCAATGATCATCTGCCAGCCTATAAGGCGCTTCGAGGCGCTTTAACTTCAATTGGGGAAAACCTACGTTCCGGAACTTTGGTTATAGTCGAATCTACCATTGCACCGGGTACTACAACCAACCTAGTTATTCCTACTTTACAAAAAAGTTCAGGTATGAAGGCTAATAAAGATTTTTACGTTGGTCACTGTCCTGAACGTCTCATGCCAACACGAATTTTTAAACAACTAAAGACTTATCCAAGGGTGGTTGGTGGGCTAACTCCTGAGACAGGCCAGGTAATGGTGGAACTTTACAAAAATATCACTTCCGGAGATTTGGATCGTACTGATCCACTTACGGCTGAAGTAACTAAGACCGAGGAAAATTCCTTTGGTGACACACTTATTGCCCAAGCCAACGCCTTGGCACTTTTAGCTCAAAGCTACGGAGTTGATGGGCGCGAAGTAATTAAGCTAGTTCGTAAGATCCCAGGCTACTGGGGTTCGTATTTAAATCCCGGGCCAGGCGTTGGTGGACACTGTCTTCCCAAAGACCCTTACCTGAAAATAATGCAGTTGAAAAGAAGTGGCGGGGAGGAAAAAGCCAAAACCTTGGTCGCTCAGCTTGTTAATTTAACGCGAGAGATTAATGATTATATGCCTAAAAATATGGCTGCTTTGATTGAGGAGGCGCTGAAAGAAGTTAAGGTTGTTCCCAAAAACGCTACAGTCGCACTGCTTGGATTTGCGTACAAAGCTAATACTGATGACACGAGAAATTCACCAACCGAAGCGTTGGTCAAACATTTAAAAGGTCGCGTTAGGGAAGTTCGTATCCACGACCCGTTTGTTAGAGAGTACCAAGGGGATCTGGAAACTGTTTTGAAAGGTACCAATGTTTTGGTTTTGATGTGTAAACACAATGACTACGCTAAGATCGATTTAAAAAAGGTTAAAAATCTGCTTGCAACTGCCGCCATTGTTGATGGATGGAACTTCTTTCCAAAAGAGACCGCCAGAAAAATGGGTTTTGTTTATAAAGGAGTTGGTAATGTCTAAGACAGTTGAGATTAGTATCTCCAAACCGTTATTGGGTAAAGAAGAAGAGAGAGCTGTTATCAGAGTTATTCGCAGTGGTAACTTAGTCCAAGGTAAGCAAGTTGAAGCTTTTGAAAAAGAATTTGCTCACCTTTGCGGAACCAAATACGCAGTGGCAACTGACAACGGTACCTCTGCTCTAATTGTTGCCTTGACAGCAGCGGGAATTGGTAGAGGGGAGGAAGTTATCACCACGCCATTTACTTTTATTGCGACTGCCAATGCTATCTCGTTTGTTGGTGCAAAGCCAGTCTTTGTTGATATTGACTCGGACACCTTTAACGTTGATCCCAGCAAAATTGAGGAAGCGATAACCAAGAAAACTAAAGCGATTATGCCGGTTCATATTTACGGTTTGATGGCCGATATGGAAAGTACTAACAAAATTGCCAAAAAGCACAGCCTTTTAGTAATTGAAGATTCAGCCCAAGCTCACGGGGCGTCTATTTTAGGTAGAAAGGCTGGTAATTGGGGGACAGTTGGGACGTTTTCTTTCTACCCGTCGAAGAACATGACTGCCGGTGAGGGTGGGATGGTTACAACAAACAGCGAGCAGATAGCAGCGAACAGTAAGTTGTTTAGAAATCAAGGAATGAGTAATCAATACGAACACGAAATAATTGGCTTTAATTTCCGCATGAACGAGATTGAAGCCGCCATTGGTCGAGAACAACTGAAAAAGCTAGAAGGTTTTACTAAGAAAAGAATTCAGAACGCGGCCTATTTCAACCAAAATTTGAGCAAAATTGCCGGTATTACCACACCTTTTGTTCCAGACGGTTTTGTTCATGTTTATCACCAGTACACTATTAAAGTCGAGAGACCATACCCACTAACTCGAGACCAGCTTTTAGAAAAGCTTCACAAAAACTCTATTGGAGCACGTATTTACTACCCAAAACTTTTAAATGATGAGAAAGTTTACGCTACTTTCAAACACAAGCGCTTGTCTGTTGCCGAAAAAGTTCACAAAAATATCCTCTCTTTGCCGGTTCACCCACTATTAACTAAAAAAGACTTGGATAAAATTATTGGAGTAGTTGCTGATGTTTAAAGCTAGCAATAAGAAGAAAATCAAGGCAGCGGTCATTGGTGTTGGCAACATGGGCAGGCACCACGCCCGTGTCTACCAGGAGTTGCCTAACGTTGATTTGGTTGGTGTTGCGGATTTAGACGAGAAGATTGGGAAAGCCCTCGCCCAAAAACATTCAACAAAATATTTCAAGGACTATAAAAAGCTGTTAAGTGAAACTAAACCGGATTTGGTTAGTATTTGTGTACCCACCCGTTGGCACCACTTGGTGACATTAGATGCTTTGGGTTTTGGTAGCCACGTTTTGGTGGAAAAACCAATTGCCGCAACTCTTAAGGAAGCCGAGGAAATGATTGCCGCTGCCGAAAAAGCGGAGGTGAAACTTACTGTTGGTCATATCGAAAGGTTTAACCCGGTAATTTTAAAACTCAAAGAGTTGATCGACGAGGGGAAACTGGGTAGCATCATCTCCATTATGGCCCGGCGTACTAATATAGTCCCCAACCGGATTAGGGACGCGAACGTAATTTTGGATATTGGTGTTCACGATATAGATCTTCTTAACTTTTTGCTTGATAGGAGACCACTTACTGTTCACGCTTACGGTGGCAGAGCAGTTCTTAGAAAGCACGAAGACTATGCTGACATTCTTTTAGAATACCCCAAGGATAAGGCAGGTTTTAAAGTTACCGGCCATATTCAGACCAACTGGGTGACGCCGGTCAAAATTAGGAAAATTAATGTTACCGGTACCAAAGGTTATGCGGTTGCTAACTTGATCACCCAAGATTTAATAATTTTTGACACTAATTACACTTCAGAGTTTGATGATTTTGAGGATTACATTGGCAAGTTTAAAGAAAGTTCTGGGAAAAAAATTGTGGTGACTGTTGTCGAGCCTCTTAAAAAGCAGCTGGAAAGTTTCACAAACGCGGTGTTAGGCGATTATGAACCCTTGGTTAAACCCCTTGAAGCTTTGGAAGCCTTGAGAATTGCTAATCTCGCCACCAAAAACATCCGCTCCCGGTCCAAGTAAATTGGGTAAAAAAGAAGCGGACTGAAGAATTTTCTTTTAGTCAACCTTAGGTTTGTTTGGTAGCAGTCAGTATGTTAAAATCAAGGCTGTTTAATTTTTAGGAAAACTATGGCAAAAAAATCTTTAGTAAAAATTCATAAAACAGCTGCTGTAGATAAAAGTGCTGAAATTGGTACTGGAACAGAGATTTGGGATTGGGTAAAGGTGAGGGAAAACGCCAAAATTGGTAAAAACTGCATAATCCATAAAGGGGTGTTTATCGACCAACAAGTTCAAATTGGGAACAATGTTAAAATTCAGGTTGATGCTTCCTTGTTCAAGGGTTTAATAGTAGAAGATGGTGCTTTCATTGGGCCGCACGTTTGCTTTACTAACGATAAATTACCACGCTCAACGAGTTCAGACGGTAATTTAAAGAAGAACTCCGATTGGGATTTGAAACCCACTGTCGTTAAGGAAGGTGCTTCGGTAGGAGCCGCAGCGACAGTCTTACCTGGAATTACGATTGGAAGGTGGGCGATGGTTGGAGCTGGTGCGGTGGTGACTAAAAACGTTCCGGATTTTGGAATTGTAGTTGGTAACCCGGCCAAGTTAGTTGGTTACGCGGATAAGGAAGGCAAAAAGGTGAGATCTGCATGAAGAGAATTTTGGTAACCGGAAGTGGTGGTTCCGCTTCTTTTAATTTTATAGACTCACTAAGAATCGCTCCTGAGAAATTTTATATTGTTGGGGTTGATGTTAAACCCTACCACGCAGAACTTGCTCCGGTTGATAAACGTTATCTTATTCCTCCTGCTTCAGATCCAGACTTCATACCAACACTAAATCGCATTATTGAGAAAGAGAAAGTGGAATTTGTTCACGCTCAACCGGACGTTGAGGTGATGGTACTTTCTAAAAACAGGGACAAGATTAAAGCCAAGGTTTTTTTGCCAGAACATTCAATTCTCGAAACTTTTGCCAACAAGATGAAGTATAATCGGCTGCTAAAAAAGAATAGAGTATCGGCACCGGAAAGTTATCACATAACCTCCAAAGAAACTTTAAAAGTAGCGCTAGATAAACTTCTTAAGAAACACGAAAAAGTTTGGATTAGAGCAATTCGTGGGGCTGGTTCAAAAGCTAGCCTACCGGTCAAAAAACTATCATTGGCGAAAGAGTGGATTGAATACTGGATAGACACCAGAGCGCTTAAGTACGAAGATTTTATGGCAAGCGAATTTTTACCGGGCCGGGAATTTGCTTTCCAAAGCCTTTGGAACAAAGGGAAGTTACTTACTTCTCAAGCAAGAGAGAGAATTGAGTACATTTTTGGCCATCTCACCCCCAGTGGGCAAACGTCCTCGCCTTCGGTGGCGAAAACTGTCAACCGTGATGATGTTAACGAAACTGCCACCAGGGCGGTAAAAGCAGTTGCACCAGAGGCAACTGGTGTTTTTTGTGTGGACATGAAAGAGGATAAAAACGGAAGAGTGTGTGTCATTGAAGTTAATGCCGGGCGTTTTTACACAACCAGCAACTTCTTTTCCCGAGCAGGTCTTAATATGCCTCATCTTTTAGTAAAAATGGCTTATGGAGAGAAGTTGCCAAAACTTGCCAAGTATAACGCTCTACCTGAAAACTTGCATTGGGTAAGAATGATTGATTCCGGTTTTAAATTGGTAAAGAACGGCGAGTGGACTAGTGAGGAAATTTAGTGTGGGTTTTGGGATGGATAAACAGAGGATCTTACACGCTCCCGATGAGATTGCTGGGCAGCAGTTAGTTTTAGCTTCAGCAATGCGTTCCTTGGGGTTACCGGCGAAGTCGGTTTACTTTCACAAAAACCCTTTTGGTCTCAGGGGTGACTACAATCTAGGTTTGGGCACCAACCGCCTTAACCTAATTAACTACTTAAAACGACTTGGTTTTTTTGTCTTCGCGCTGTTTAAGTTTGATGTTTTTCAGTTTAATTACGGACGAACCTTGCTTCCCAAGTACCTAGACTTACCCGTTCTGAAATTTTTTGGGAAAAAGATCGTTGTGGTCTTTCACGGTTGTGACGTCCGCGACTGTCAGAAGTTTTTTTCATCCTACCAAGCGCAAGGGCGAGACCATCTGAAAAACGATGTTGGGTTTACCAAAAAGCAAGCGTTAGTTTCGGAATTATCGAGATACGCGGACGCTTTAGTGGTAGCCACCGCAGACTTACTAGAAATCAACAAGGATTTTATTTACATCCCGGCAGCAATTGATTTAGAAAAATGGGTGGCAGCTAAACCTGGCAAGAGAGATGCACCAAAAGAAGTTATTAAGATTGTTCATTCACCAACGGATCGGGAGATAAAAGGAACGGAATTTATAATGGACGCTATAGAAAATTTAAAAAAAGAAGGTTACCAAGTGGAGCTAGCTTTGTTGGAAGGTTTGCCAGCTGCGAAGGTTAAGGAAATTTTTCAGTCCACCGACATCGTTGTGGATCAAGTCCTTTCCAATTGGTACGGCACTGTCTCTATCGAAGGTATGGCTTTGGGAAAGCCGGTTATTGTTAGCTACGACGAAGAATTGAAGACAAAGTTGAGGCCAGACCTACCAGTTGTTAGGGCGGATCGGTATGATCTGGAACAAGTTTTGAGAGGGCTTTTAAAAGACAAAAGTCGTTGGGATCTGCTTGGGAAAAGTGGAATTGAGTTTGTTAAAAAGTACCACGCAGCTGAAGTCGTGGCTAAAAAATACCTCAATTTGTACCAGAGTTTATGAAAGACCAAATTTTAAGACTTTCAAAAGACACTCTCATCTACGGAGTGGGTAACGTTGCACAGCGTTTTTTGGCGATCTTTCTGGCGCCAATTTTCACTCGAATTTTTTCACCCGCTGATTACGGGATTTTAGACGTGATAACTACAGCGGTTGCTTTATTACAACTCTTTCTCATTCTGGGGTTGGATGCTGCCAGCAGCTATTACTACTTTCATACTGAGGGCGAAAAAGAAAAACGCCAGGTTTTATCAACTGCGCTCACCTTTTTAGCTGGTTTTGCTTTACTGGTAGCCGTCGTAGCAGTTTTTGCTGCCAGTAGTATTTCACTCTTTTTCTTTGGGACCCAAAACTATTCTAACCACATCACCATCGCTCTTTTCTCAGTGCCTTTTGTAGTTATAACAGCCTTTTTAATTGACGTCCTACGTTTGCGATTTCAAGCTAAAAAATACGTTGTTATGGCAACTACTCGGGTTTTGTTAACCGCTGCTCTGAGTATCTATCTAATTGCGTTTTTGCATTTTGGTGTTATTGGGGCTTTTTGGGCGAACTTGGTAACTGGATTAGTCACGACCCTGCTTGGTTTTTATTTAGTGCGCGATGTTTTTGAGCTGAGCTTTTCAGTGCCCTTCTTAAAAAAACTGTTGCGCTACGGTTTGCCATTAGTGCCAGCCGCTTTGTTTTATTGGGTTTTCACTCTGTCAGATCGCTTTCTGTTAACCAAGCTTGTTAGTTTGAACGAGGTTGGAGTTTATACTATCGGTGCAAAATTAGCAGCGGTAATGGCGATGCTTGTTGGAGCCTTTCAGCTTGCTTGGGGCCCGTTTGCCTTATCAGTAGCTAAACGTAAAGAAGCTAAGGAGATTTATGCCAATGTCTTAACAGTGTATTTGGCAGTAGCTTTTTTCTTTAGTATTCTGGTAGCGAGTTTTGCCAAAGAGATATTAATTATTTTTACCACCGCACCTTATTTTGAAGCCTCCAAAGTAGTTGGGTTACTCTCAATTGGAGCTGTTTTCTACGGAGCTTATTATATTGTGGCGATTGGGGTTAATCTAGCCAAAAAGACTGAGCATTTGGCTTGGACCACTGGGTTGGCAGCTTTGGTGAGTATCGGTCTCAACCTCTTGATCATACCTCGGTTTGGAATGCTCGGTGCAGCCTTTGTTAACAGTCTGGCCTTTTTAACTTCCGCTTTGGCAATCTTTTTTGTTTCCCAAAAATATTATCCAATTAATTTTCAATACCAGAAAGTGCTGATAATTTTATTTTTTGGTGTTTGCCTAACTCTAATAGGCAGTTTTCTAAGTACGGGGGAAGTTTCTTTAGAGGTTATTTTTCTTAAAGCCTTGGTTGTCTTTTCCTTTCCTGTTTTGCTCTTCTCGACGCGTACTTTTACAACTAGCGGGCTGCGCTCCTTTGCCAGTCAATTTCCTATCATTAACAAACTATGAAAAAGCTCAGAGTTTGTATGGCCGTTACTAATCCTTTTACCCACGACCAGCGTGTTTACCGCGAGGCTAAAACCTTGGTCGATAATGGTTACTCGGTTACGGTAGTGGCTCTGAAAGAATTTGGTTCAACAATTACCGACGAGGAAGTTCTTGACGGGATTAAAGTTTTGAGAATTAGCAAAGAGAGAGTGGCCAATCTTCGTGGAACGCAATTATTGACCGAAAAAATTGGAGTTTTACCCAAAATTCTCCTTTACGGAAACAGTTTTACGCCCCAGTTACAGAGGGCTCTTTCAGAACAAAAGGCGGACATTTATCACGCCCATGATCTGGATACGTTGCAAGCTTCCTATCAGGCTAGCAGAGAAAACAAAGCCAAAATTGTTTACGACTCCCACGAAATTTTTCTTGAGGCCCTAAAAGAATGGCAAGCGGAAATTAGGGAAAATGGCGACCTAATCAAATTGGTAGGGGCCTATCTAGTGAGTGTTTCTTTAAGCCGGATCGAGAAAAACCTGATTGAAAAGGTTGACAAGGTAATTACAATTAACGACTCGATTGCCTCTTTTCTAACCAAAAAATATCACTTGAACGAAAAACCTACTGTAGTTATGAACTGTTACGAACTTACGGAAGTTGGGCCAAATGATAAGTTACGGCTCAAGTTTTCTTTGCCAGAGTCAACAAAAGTAATTATCTTTCAAGGAGCGTTCGGAAAAGTGCGGGGTTTGGATAATACTATAAAAGCAGTGCAGAAGGTTGAAAATGCCGCACTGATTTTGATGGGGGAAGGTAACATTAAAACTGATCTTGAAGCTTTGGTGAGAAAACTTGGTTTGGAAAAAAGGGTGTTTTTCCACCCGACAGTTGCACCTAAAGAGCTACTAAATTACACCTCTTCTGCTGATTTGGGAGTTATCGCCTACAGAAATACTTCCTTAAACAACTATTTTTGCACTCCCAACAAAATTTTTGAGTATATGATGGCTGGTATTCCAATGGTTGTCAGCGATTTTCCCGAACTAAAAAAGTTTGCCGCTTTAGGTGCGGGTCTAACCTTTGATCCGGAAAGTCCTAACTCAATTGCTACTACAATTAACAAAGTTTTTTCTGGAAATCTAGTTGGTATGAAAGAGAAAGCTCGTTCTCTTGCAGAAGAAAGCTATAATTGGGAAGTTGAATCTAAAAAACTCCTGCAAGTCTACTCTTCTTTAAATTAATTATGTGTGGAATATCTGGAATTTTAAGTTTTGAAAAAAACAAAATTGATCAAAGAACGGTCAAAGCTATGGCCAATACCCTCAGACATAGAGGACCAGATGATGAAGGTTTCTACTTTGACGAAAATATTGGTTTGGGTTTCCGTAGGCTAGCGATACTGGATTTGTCTTCCGCTGGGCACCAACCGATGAACAGGGGCCCATTTTGGATTATCTTCAATGGAGAAATTTACAACTATCTTGAGCTTCGGGAAGAGCTAAAAAAGAAGGGTTATCAGTTTAGCTCTGGTACTGACTCCGAAGTTATTTTGAGAGCCTATGAAGAATGGGGTGAGGATTGTGTCAAACGCTTTAATGGAATGTGGGCTTTTGCCATCTGGGACAAAAGCAGGAAGAAGTTATTTGTCTCCCGTGACCGTATGGGTGTGAAACCTTTTTACTACTATGTTGATAGGAGCCGGTTTTACTTTTCCTCTGAAATCAAAGCCTTGCTGGTTAACAAAGAAATCAAGGCTAGTCCAAACGAGGGAATTATCTACGACTATCTTTTAAATGGGCAGATTGACCATACTAACGAAACCTTTTTTGAAGGTATTAAGCAACTTCCTGGTGGACACAATTTGGTAGTTCAAATTCCACAAGGCAAGATGGAAATTAAGAAATTTTGGGATATCGATCCGGACAACAAACTAGAGGGATTATCAGATGAAGAATACGCGGAGCGTTTTCGCGAGCTTTTTATTGATTCGGTTAGCCTGCGGTTAAGAGCCGACGTTCCTATTGGAACTTGCCTTTCTGGAGGCTTGGACTCCTCCAGTATTGTTTGTGTAGTAGCTGATTTATTGAAGAAAGAAAAAATTGAACAAATCGGGGAAATTCAGAAGACATTCACCGCAGCTTACAAAAATGCTGAGTACGATGAATCAGCCTTCGCTGGCGAAGTGGTTAGGAAAGCTCGCACAAAAGATTTCTATACCTATCCATCTGGTGAAAAGCTGTATGAAGAAATTGATAAGATTATTTATCATCAGGATGAACCTTTTAGTTCCACTTCAATTTATGCCCAGTGGAATGTTTTCCGGCTAGCCAAGGAACAAGGAGTAAAGGTAATGCTAGATGGACAAGGATCAGATGAGTTATTAGCTGGTTACACGTCTTCTTTCTCAGCTTATTATGCCCATTTACTGAAAAGCTTAAAATTTCTTAAACTTCTAGACGAATTGTCAGCTTTTTCCAAAAATTATTCAAACAAAAAGTTCTTGGGAGTTTCCGGTTTAAGCCCAAAGTTATTTCTTAGTTATTTGCTGCCAAGAAGTTTGGTCCAGTCTTTAAAAACTCGTACTAAGACGGAGTCGGTGGTGCTGGAAGAAACCTTTTCTAACGAATATCAGGACCGGCATCTTGAAGTTAATTTTGACCCGAACGACTCTTTTAGAAACTTTACCTACCTGTCTTTGAGAAAATCTTCTCTGCCGGCTCTCTTACATTACGAAGATAGAGACTCAATGGCTTTTTCAATTGAGGCTAGAGTTCCTTTTCTCGACTACCGTTTAGTGGAATTTGTTTTTTCTCTACCTAATGATCAGAAAATTAAGGATGCTCGTACCAAAGCTGTGTTGCGTAATGCCATGCACGGGATAATTCCGGAGAAGGTTGAAGGGCGCCTTGATAAAATCGGGTTTACTACCCCGGAAGACCTTTGGTTTCGGACAGTTTTGAAGAAGATGACCTTGGATATACTTGGGTCAAAATCGTTTAAAGACCGGGGGTTTATCAATCCAGAAAAAGCTTTGGAGCAGTTTCAGAATTTAAGTAGCGATGTTAATAAATCGAGCGCAATTTGGAGGTGGGTAAACCTCGAACTTTGGTTTAGAAAGTTTATCGATTAGTTAAAAAATGGTTACCCTTACTTTTAACCTAACTAAAAAAGTTCCTCTTGGAAACACCAGCATTTGGGTTGATACTGCTATGGAAGCTGAGAAGGACTACGCTGGTTTAAAATATAAGGAAGCGGGAGTTGTCCGAAAAGTTAAAGACTTACTTTGGCCAGCTGTTTCCCTGAGAAACCTCTGGTTGGTTGACGGTTTTATTGAGAATACAGTTGGGAGCTTAATTAAAAAATACGCTAAAAAAGACACAGTTTTTCTAGATGTGGGTTGTGGTGATTTGCGTTTGAAAAGGTACTTACCTAAAAAACTTACTTACAGCGGCTTAGACATTAATTTCTCACAGGTCCAAATCAACCGAGAAGTGAAAAAGGGCGAAAAAGTTAATTTAGCTTTGGCATCGGCGAAAAAAATTCCACTTGCCGACGGCTCCGTAACCCTAGCTGCCAGTGCCGAAGTGTTTGAACACATTCCTGGTGTGGAAAAAGCAATTGCCGAAGTTTACCGTATTTTAAAACCAGGTGGAATTTTGGTTATCTCAATACCTAATAATTATTGCTACAAGTACCAAAAGAAGGGTGCCCACGCAGATCACGTTAATAACTGGAAGTTTGTTGAATTTAGAAAATTTGTCGAGGACAGAAGTTTCAAATGCTTGGAAAGTGATCTGAAAGGTTACTGGTTACCTCTGCCATTGTGGTTGACCAAAACCAGTTATCAACTACCGCTAAAATCAAAAAAAGAGTTTTATAACACTAACTTCTTTTATGTGTTTAAAAAACAAACATGAAAAAAATCGCTACTGTTTTAGGAACTAGACCGCAATTCATTAAAGCTGCTGCGCTCTCAGGTGAACTAAGAAAAAGTTTTGACGAGGTGATTATTCACACCGGCCAACACTACGATGAAAACATGTCCCCAATCTTCTTTAAGGAGCTATCAATACCAAACCCAGATTTTAACCTTGGTGTTGGTTCTGGATCTCATGGGGAACAGACAGGAAAAATGCTCATCGGTATTGCCGAAAAACTTTCAGAAGTAAAACCGGATTTAGTATTGGTGTACGGAGATACTAATTCGACTTTAGCCGGCTCCATTGCGGCTGCTAAGCTTAATATTCCGATTGCTCACGTCGAAGCTGGTTTGCGAAGTTACAACCGAAAAATGCCTGAGGAAATTAACCGTGTAGTTACTGATGAGCTTTCAACTTTGCTTTTTTGTCCGACTAAGACAGCAGTGGACAATTTAAAGAAAGAAGGTATTACTAAGGGAGTCTTCTTTACCGGAGACGTTATGCACGATCAAATACTTTCCAATCTTGAAAAAACTAAAGAGTCAAAAATTCTTGAAGAGTTGCTTCTTAAGCCAAAAAGCTACCTTTACGCTACTATTCATCGGCCAGAAAACACCGATGTACCAGAAAATTTAAGGGGAATCTTTACTGCCTTGGAAGAGGCTGGTGAGAGTATTGTTTTGCCCCTACATCCTAGGACTAAAGCAGCTTTAACCAGAGTTAACTTGAGGCCCACTGCCAATATCAGGATTATTGAGCCGGTTGGTTATCTTGATAACCTGTTCTTGGAAGCAAACGCTAAAAAAATCTTAACCGATTCCGGCGGGATTCAAAAAGAAGCTTACTTTCTCAAAATTCCTTGTATTACTTTAAGAAACGAAACCGAATGGCCAGAAACCACCAAGAGTGGTTGGAATATTTTGGTAGGAGCTGATAAAGAAAAAATTAAGAAAGCAATTAAAACTTTTGCACCTTCCGGAATTCAAAAAAACTATTTTGGGGATGGAAAGGCCAGTAAGGAAATTGTTGACTTGATCAATACGTTTTTAAAAGAGGAGAAAGAGTGAAGATCGTCCATTTAATCGGCTACTTTCAGCCGGAATTTGGTTATAAAGAGTATTATATTGCCCGTAACCAGGTAAAGTTGGGTCACGAAGTTCACGTTATTGCCTCAGACAAAGTCTTTCCTTTTCCGGATTACGCAACAATGGCTAAAGAAGTTGGTGCGCCGCCGACCCGGTATCGTGGGGAAGGGAATAGTGTTGTGGATGGGGTACAAGTACATCGTCTTAAATCCCTTTTTGAAACTAAGGATTTTATTGTTATTAGGGGTGTAAAGGAGCTGTTGGGAGCCATTCGTCCGGATATTGTCCATGCCCATGCTCCAAGCCAGGGGTCAACAGTACTTGGGGCTTTGTATAAAGATAAGTTTAACTACTTTTTAATCGGGGACGACCAAGCCTTAATTGACACAGCACACCCTAAACCATACCCTTCTTTGCAGGGTAGATTGCGTTATGAGCTGTTTCAGAAATATTTAAGAGGCTACTATTTAAAAAAGGCGGACGTCGTTTTTTGCCCAAACAACGCTTCCAAGAAATATCTCGAAGAGAATTTTAATCTTGCAAATAAGGTTAAGGTGGTTCCGATTGGTTTTGACAGCGATTTCTATTACTTTGACAAAAAGGTGCGGGTCGAGGTTAGAAGTAGATTTAAAGTAGACGAGGGCGATTTTGTAATACTGATCAGCGGCCGGTTGAACCCAGAGAAGGATTTTGACCAAGTTATAAAGCTGAGTGCCGATCTTTTACGAAAAACTAACACCAAGATTTTGATAGTTGGTGATGGTCGGGCTAAGGAACGATTGGTGGACTTAGTTGAACAACTTAAACTGCCAGATAAAGTTTTCTTTGCAGGTTTCGTATCAGAGAAGTTGCTCTTTAAGTACTATTCTGCTGCTGATCTGGCGATTTGGTTGAAACAACCGAGTGTAGGGATTTCCAATGCAATTGGGTGCTCACTACCTGTCCTATTACCGCAAACAGAAATCTTTAGCCACTATACTAATGAAGGGTTTGGAGAAAGTTTTAAGCCTGGTGACAAGAACGACTTTAAGAGAAAATTAAGCCAACTTGTTACCGATGAAAACCATTACCAAAAGATTAAGCAAGAAATAGAAACCAAGAAAAACCGATTAGATTACAAAAACCTTGCTCAGGTTGATATTGAGGAATATGAAAAAAGCAAAACCAGGAACAAAAGTTAGAGACCAACTTTCAAAACTTACCTTCATGCTTCAAAAACAGGAGAGTTTAATTATCGGTATTTATAGTCTTTTACTTTTAACTGTTATTTTAAAACTCACTTGGGTGGCTATACTTTTAACTCCGATTTTTCTTTTTTCCGTTATTACTAAAGACAAAGTACAACTTGCTTTTTATTTGGGTGTTTTTAGCCTCTCCTTTGACCAGATTTTTATCTCAGTTGGTTTTTCCTTAAAAATTCACATGTTGGTGTTCCTCGTTGTGGCACTAGCGCTAATTTATCAGTCTTTCAAGCAAAGGAAATTTCCTCCTCTTCTGCCACAAACAATAGTTGTCTCATTATTTTTCCTACTGGTATTTTCGATAACCTCCCTTTTTCCGGCTCAAGATAAAACCCTGACCGTCAGGTTCGTAGCCTCACTTTTTTACGCCGTATCAGTCTTTTACATGACGTTTGTCTTCTTGCGAAACCGGCAGCAGGTTGTTAATACCGTCAGCGCTTTAATTGCCGGAATGGTTATTTCAGTAGTAGTTGGGGTTGAGCAGTATATTGCCTATTACTACAACTTACCTTTCTATGGAGGCTTTGGGATTTTTAACCCTGGTAATTTTGTTAGACCAGCTGGGCTTTTTGACCACCCCAATTTTCTCGCTAACTTTTTACTGGTTGCTATCCCACTCACAATTGGCTACACCTTTTGGATAAAAGGCAAAACCCTACTTAAAAAAGTTTTGGTTTCTGTATCTCTAGTCTCATTAATCATAACCTTCTCTCGAGCGGCTTACATTGGTATGACTTTATTTTTGGCAGTGGTTTTCTTCTTTACCAAGGGGACTAAGCAAGTTCTGGCTTGGGCTAAATACTTAGGCGCGGTCTTAGCTTTTACCGTAGTCGGTTTAAGTTCACTTTTCTACTTAGTTGGGCCTTACAGTCTGGTAGATACGTTGGCAAACTTTAGTCGAGGTGGCGGCGGAAGCCGGATTTTTCTAAACCGGGTGACTTCTTCCGCTGATCCATTTGCAGAGACAAATGCGGAACGGTTGCTAATTTGGAGAGCAGGGCTATCGATGTTTAACGATAATTGGTTATTGGGTGTGGGCTTGGAGAACTTTCGAGTTAGATACGCCGAATATAAATTGCCGGATGCTGTGCTAAGAAAGAATGTAGTTGCCCACAACACCTATTTTCAGTTACTAATTGAGACTGGTATTTTTGGAGCAGTCGCTTTTGCGGCTTTTTGGATCACGGTATTTTTTAAAAACTTTAAAGGTATTCTTAAAGCCACTAGCAACTCGTTTTATTACTATCTTCTTCTGGGTGGTATGTCTGCTCTTTTGGGAGTTACTTTCCAAAATCTGACTAACTCCGTTTTATATTACCCTCACACTTGGTTTCTTTACGGCTTTATTCTAGCAGTTTCAGCTTTAGCTCTGAGGAAAAGATGATTCTTTTTGTCAGCAATTCGCCGTTTTTGGGTGGAGCAGAGCATTACTTATTAGACATAATTGGCCTCGTCAAAAAAGACTTTAAAGTCAAGGTTGCTTGTCCAGCAGGATTGGTGGCTGATGAGGTCAAAAAACTTGGTGTTGAGTCGGTTGAAATTGATATTGGTTCTACTCTGGGCCGCTTTCGAGGCTTTAATCTTTTTAATCTACGTAATGTTTTTCGGGTTAGCCGGCTGAGAAGTCTTTTGCAAGAGTTGCTTAGAGAAGACCCAAATCTTTTGGTACACACCCAAGATTACAAAGAGATGGTGCTTTTCACACTAGCTGCCCGCGGGCTTCCGGTTAAACTGCTCTACGTTCAACACGTTATTTTACCGACGTGGCTTAAGAAAAACCCTTTTGTCTTGAAGTATTTGAGAAGTATTTGGGACCGGCAAGACCAAATTGTGACAGTAAGCGATAGTGTTAAAAAAGACTTGGTTGAGGCAGGTGTTAATACAGAAAAGATAAACCGCGTTTACAATGGCATTGATCTAGAGCTATTTAAGCCCTTTCCTGCTCAAGAAAAAAGAGACCTAAGGAAAAAATACAACCTGGAAGGAAAATTGACCGTTGGGATTAATGGCCGTATTGCCTGGGGAAAAGGTCAGGATGTTCTGCTACTGGCGATGAGCGAAATTCTAAAAAAAGTCCCTAACGCCCACGCTTTGTTTGTTGGCACGGGATCAACCTTTCGCCAGGGACCGCTTGACAATATTGTTGCCAAGAACAATTTAAAGAGTAAAGTTACTTTTTTTGGCAGTTGGCCACGGGAGAAAATTCCTGAATTTTACGCCTTGACTGATGTTGTTGCTCTGCCGTCTTTGAGTGAAGGGTTGCCGCTAACTATTTTGGAAGCAATGGCCTCTGGTATCCCTTGTGTTGGCACCAAAATAGCCGGTATTCCGGAAGAAATTGTGGACGGTAAAAGTGGTTTTCTAATGCAGGAAAGAACCCCGAAGGAATTAGCAAAATTGTGTATTAAATTGCTTAGCGATGGGAAGCTAAGGGAAAAATTTGGTAAAGAGGGCCGGTTAATCGTGGAGGAGAGGTTCGACAAGAAACTAATGGTTAAAAATATGAGTAAACTCTATCAACAGCTTCTGGGTGCCAGTTAAACCCTTAAAAGCATTAGAATTCCTAGAACAATAATTCCGGTACCAACTAACTGGCTCGCGGTTAATTTTTCTCCCAAAACAAAATAGTTAAGAATAATCACGGCAATTAAACTTGATAAAGTAATGATAAAAGTTAGGCTAGTACTGGCATTGCCAGTTAAGTTGGAACGGGACAGTTGACTGTTAATAATAATGAAAGTTACGCGAGCTAAGAGGGCGAAGAATAAACCAACCCAAAAAGGCAGACTAAAAAAAACACTGCTCAAGCTCTGGAAATTAATTTTGTCGTGAAATAGACGTAAATTGCCTAAGGTAAAAATCGAAACTCCGACAAAAATTCCGTAAAGAATAATTAGAACAATGTTGACCAGCATGTTATTTATTTTGGCTCATTTTGCATGTCAAAGACAATAGCGTTAAGAATAAGTTGGAAACCAATGAAGAAAGGAATTACCGAAAGCATCACAGTTGCAGTTGAAGCTGTAGACGGACCACGTGTTTCAAGGAAGATATAGATACCAAATCCTAACCCAAAAAGAAAGAGTACAGAACCGCTGATTAAAAATATCCCAACCGGGTGTAAGATTAAAATGTATTTTTGATAAATGCGGTTAAGAAAAGAACCTAGCAAGAAGGGAAGGCTAGCGATAACAAATTTAAAGTAGTTTACATCGGAAACCTCATCTTCGTAAATTACCGGTACTGGAATTTCTTTGACTCGGGCGTTAACTATGTTTAAATTAATCCAAAGTGAATTATCAAAAAAATAGTCATCTCGCAAAGCTTCCAAATCCAATTCTTTGAGTTTTTCCTGCCTTATTGCACTAAAACTAGATTGAAAGTCAAATAAAGAGTAATAACCCGAAACAAACTTTGTTAGAAAAGAGTAAAGTGAGTTGCCGATTTTTCTCAAAGTGGGCATTGATCGAATTTCTTTACGATTTAAAAAACGATTACCCCTGCAAACGTCGTAATTTTGTTCTTCGCAAATAGTCACAAAGTCCTTAATTTTAGTCAGGTCGCACTGATTATCACCAGCAGCGATAACAACGTAATCGGCCTTTCTTTTAAGAGCTTCTGTTAGACCTCTTTTTACTGAAAAACCCACCCCTCCGTTAATTTTATTGCTGAGGACCAGGACTCGTTTGTCCTTCTTAGCAAAAATTTTCATTTGTGCCAAAGTCTTGTCGTGACTGGCGTCGTCAACGCAAATAACCAGATCTACGTACCTAGGGGTGTTTTGAAGGGTTTTAGTTATCAAGCCTTCCTCATTAAAAGCAGGTATGATTAAACAAATGCTCTTTTTAGTTAACATTACTTGTTACAGATTGCAAAGATGTCCGCCCCGTTTTGAGGGAAATTTTTGCTGAGAGAATAAAAATAGATCCAATCTTTTTCAGGGATGAACTTTTCAATTTGGGCATTCGACAAGAATTTGATAAAAGAAGTGGAGATTTTTTCGATTTTAAAACCGTTTTTCTTTAGATCCTCCTCCAGCTTTTTGGGATCGTAGACTCTAAAGTGACCAATCTTTTTATCCTGATCGTTAAGTTGGGTAGGAGTTTCTAAAAGACCCATTTCAACTCCAAGTAACCGATGCATCGATAAGCCGTTTGGTACACTAACCAAAAATTTACCATCATTGTCGAGCAATTTGTAAGCTGTCTGTAGAAACTTATCAACATTTTCTACGTGTTCAAGAAGGTGGGAGGCAATAATAGTCTTATATTTTTTAGTGGCTTTAAAATCTTCTAAATACGAATTAAACACCGCCGCCTTTTTAAATTTCTTGCTAAGTAACTGACAATATTTTTCACTGGCCTCAACGATATTGATCGTTTTAGGTCTGAGGTTGTCAAAAATCAGCGAAGTCATGCCACCATCAGCGGGTCCAATCTCCAAAATTGGCTCTTCAATGAACTTTCTGAACTCAAGGTAAACACAATAAATCATAAAAGAGTTCAGGCCTTTGGTGGACTTGTACCAAGTCGAAACTCGCTCTAATTTGTTTTTATTTTTCGAGTTCATATTTTTGAAACTGTACCCCAGCTAATTTAGCAGCGATCGCATCGTAAACCGAGTCTCCAATTAGAACAAAATCATTTGGGTTTTTGTTACCGACAATTTTCAAAAGCCCTTCGGGGTGGGGCTTGATAAAATCAACATTATCAATTGCCACCAGCGTTTTTACATTACCCATAAAATTCTGATCTTTCAAATAAGTTTCAATTGCCTCTCTGGTGTTGGCCGAAAAAATGGTAACCGCAAGGTTATTTTTCTTAAAATACTCAAACAACTCTGAAGGCAGGCTGGTTAATCCAGCTATTTCTGCCTCGGCTTTCATTTTTAAGTATTCATTACGTTTACCCTTAACTTGAGAGTAAAGATAGAGACTACTAAAGTTCAACTTACGGTCGAGACCAAGTAAGTCAACAATTTTTTGGCGCAGAGCTTCCCAATCAAGATCAATTTTGGTAATTACCCCTTCAAAGTCAAGAATGATTTCTTTATCAGTAAGTTTATTTAATTCTTCTGTGGTTAGCATCAGTTGGTTACTAAAGTAAATTTGTACTATTATATCTTACAAACGAATGCAAATCCTTCTCTTTATTCTGCTCTTTTTAATACTCGTATTTTTGCCAGGTTTCTTAGTTTACAAACTTATTGCTGGCCCCAAAGAGGAACGAGCCCTTTTTTATCTGCCGATCTCCTTCACTTTTGGTCTTGGTTTTTTCTCCCTGATATCCACATCAGCCTATTTCTTCAACTTCAGTTGGCAGAATTTCAACTTGGTTTATTCATTAAGCTTGGTAAGTCTAGTCGCAGGTTTTTTATATAAGAAAAAAAAACTGACACTGCAGTTTGAATTCGATTTTGTCGAACGCTTAGTTTTGTTCTTGTCTTTGGCCCTGACATTATACACAATGTTCATTCACCCGGTTTTAGCCTATACCGACGCACCCTTCCATCTGGCCGAGATAAGAAAGCTAGTTGAAGAGCCGGTAATTTCACCTAGCGAGGCAAGCCTCCCAACAGGGAAAATTAATCCCTCCTACGGCTTTAATAGTTGGTTTTTACTGCTAGCTTTTTTGCAGCGGTTATCTGGTTTGGAGCTCTTTCAGCTCTGGGATAGGATCGCTTTAGTGCTCGTACCAACCTATATTTTGGCAGTTTATTTCTTTATTTCTAAACTCATAAGCGATAAGAGTCAAACCCTGACGGTTTTACTCGTTTATTTAGTTTTTGTTATTCTTTTGAACAACTCCGTAGACTTTCGCACCATTGCTTTGCCGGAAAGAATTGTCCGTTTGATTTTACTGACAACTTCTCTGGGATTATTTCTGACTTACTTAAAAAACAAAAACTTTCTGTCCTTAACAAGCTTGGGTTTGGTTAGTTTTACGATCACAACTATCCATCTTTATGCTTGGGTGCATTTATTACTGGCGGTTGGAGCTTTTTCTTTGGCTAACTTTATCTTTAAAAATTACGAAGACTTTAAAAACTCTTTAAAAGCTTTCTTTATCATCCTTTTAGCACCCGCTCCTTACCTTGCTGTTAAGCTAGCAAACGTAGCTAACGTTGTCTTACCGGATGCTTTTGCAGTTAATACTTCTACTTTAAAATTAGAGTATTTGTTCAGGTCAAAAGTAGGCTACACCTTAATTTTATTGTTAGTTCTTGTTTACCTTTTTAGAAAGAAGCTCTCGGAAGAAAAATGGCTGCTCTTTTCCACTGCAACGGCTGTAACTAGCCTCTTTATCCTCTTTAACCCAATATTGTTTCCAATTGTTGCCGGTATTATCTCTGTTCCTTATACCCAAAGGCTCTCTTATCTAATCTATACAGAAATTATTCTGGGAAGTTTCCTTTACCTTTTCGTTATCAATAAGTTCTTGGTAAGAGCCGAAAAAAAGATCTTTTTGGCCTTGGCAGTGGCTATAACTGCCGGTGCCTTGCTAATTCCGTCCACTAACTTCCCAGGACTTAATGTTTTCAGTATGAAAGGTAATTTAAAGTTTGCACAAGATTATCAAGAGCCGATTTTCGATTTTATCAACAAGAATTTACCAAAAAAGAAAGTCTATGTTGCTAACTACGACCTCGCTTATTGGATCCCGGCTTACAGCTATAACTATATTTTAATGACCTATCCTGATCACACCACCTTTACTATCAATCACAAGCCTCGTATTGAAACACTAAAAAACATCTTAGATCCAGATTTTTCAATCGAAGGGACAGTCACATATCTTGATCAATACTCAGTCAATTACGTTGTTTTGGATAAGGTAAAAGAAGAAAAAGTTAAGAAATTTGGTCAGGACACACGTTTTAAGCTTATTTACGAAGACAGCTGGTATCTGATATATTCCTTCAATGAGTAAAAGAATAGGAATTGATGCGCGCTTTTTTGGTCCGGAAGGGACTGGAATTGGGCGTTATCTTGAAAAACTGTTGGAAAATCTCGAAGTACTCGATACTGAGAACGAGTATTTTGTTTTCTTAAGAAAAAGTAACTTCCCTCTTTACAACCCCAAGAACCCTAACTTCACCAAAATTATGGCCGATGCCCACTGGTACAGCTTGAAAGAGCAGGTGATTATGCCCCAGGTGTTGTTGAAGGAAAAATTGGACTTAGTCCATTTTCCGCAGGTGAACATCCCTCTGCTTTACCCCAAAAAATTTGTAGTTACACTTCATGATTTAACTAAAATCAATTTCAAAGACAAAGCAGCCACCACACGAGCCTTACCAATTTACTTAGCCAAACACTTAGCCTTTAGTATTACTCTCAGACAAGCCTTAAACCGAGCTGAAAAAATTTTTGTCCCCTCTAACTTCGTAAAAAATGAAATTGCTAAACAGTTAGGGGTTAAAAAAGAAAAAATGGTGGTGACTTACGAAGGAGCGGATGATTTTTGGGAAGAGAAATTTGAGCCCAGCGCCGGTAGGGTGAGTGAAGTTCTAGGCAAACATTCGATCCAAAAACCCTATTTACTTTACTTGGGTAACGCTTATCATTACAAAAACTTGGGTAGATTAATCGAAGCTCTTGCCGATGTAGACCCAGGGGTAAAACTGGTTTGTGTAACCAAAAGAGATGCCTTTCTTGAAAGACTCTTGGCCCAAGCGGAAAATGTTGGAATTCGCAACCGGCTTATCATTACTGGTTGGGTGGGTGATGAAGATCTAAAAATCCTTTTTAACCAAGCCGAAGCTTTAGTTTTCCCCTCCCTTTCTGAAGGCTTTGGCTTACCGGGCTTGGAAGCTATGGCTCTCTCGTGTCCGGTGGTCGCTGCCAACGCTACTTCTTTGCCCGAAGTTTACGAAGATGCTGCCCTTTTTTTCGACCCCAATTCAACTGGCGATATTGCCAAAAAAATCAATGAAGTTTTAGGAAGTCAAAGACTGCGTCTGGATTTGATTAAAAAAGGCCGAGAACAAGTGAAAAAATACTCCTGGAAAAAAATGGCGCAAGAGACGCTAAAAATTTACCAGAGAATTATTGATAGTGGTCATTAACATCAATAATTTCAACTTGGTTATTTCGGAAGATAAAGATAGTTCGATATTTCCGATCTATTCGGAAAGAATAAATTTTTAAACTTTTGGGTTCAAGTACCTCAGTGTGTAGAGAAGGGTGACGAGGGTTAGAAACAAAAACTGTAATTTGTTTATTGAACTTCTTGACTAAATTATGTTTTTTGAGGTAGATAACAAGATCTGCCCGTAGGGGCTTAACGACCATAAACAGAGGATTTTTCCAGACCACGAGTGAGGCTATCGATGAACTTCTCGCTATATTTACCAGTTCGAGCCAGCTCTAGCTTGATTTTAGAAATTGGTTGAGGAGTAAATTCCTGGAAACTGTCCTCGGCAAGATAAGTACGTAGGACATTGCGTACAAATTCAGAGCGAGTTGAGAAACCGTGCTTTTTAGCTTCTTGGTCAATTTTCTCCGCTGTTCTTTTAGGTAAAGAAATAGTTACGGTAGCCATATATTAAGATTATTTAACAACATTTGTTAATTCTTGTCAAGTTTTAGGTAATAAGCCCGTTTTTCGGTAGAGAAGTGTTCAATAGCGTAGCGCAGGGCAGTTCGAGGCATCGTTGCCGCAAAATTATCCAAAAAATCAGTTAAATAATTCTCGCCGCATTTTTGGCCGATTTCTCTTAAGCTCCAACCAACTGCTTTTTGGATTAAATCGTGTTTATCGTTAACCAAAATCTCCGCGATTTCCAAGGCTAACTTTGGGTCACCCTTTTTAATGTAATGAAAAGTAGCGATCATAGCGATTCTGCGTTCCCAGAGACTTTCCGATTTTGCCAATTTTTTCAAAATATCTTTGGGTTTATCTTCCAAAAAAGATCCGACGATTTTATCAGCGGACAGGTCAACTAAATCCCAGTTGTTAATTTGCTTAGTGTTGGAGAGATAAAATTCGTAGATTTTCTTTTGGGCTGCAGGATCAGCCTTCTTAAATTGCCCAACTAAAATGAAAAGTGAAAGTAGTCTTTCTTCGTGAATAGGGGAATGAGATAGAGAGGTGATATCTTCAAAGCTTAGATCTTGATATTTTCTTGCGAGGGATCGCTGTTGTGGTACAGTAACTCCAATAAACTGGTCTCCTTCGCCGTATTGGCCGGGGCCAGTTTTAAAAAACCAAGCATTGGTTTTAGCCTTCTCGGGGCTGGAAATTTTTCTTAAGTCAGACCGTAGTTTCCCCAACATATCAATGGTCAAAGTCAGCAAATCCCGGGTTGATGAGGCGAGGCTCCTGCGGTACTTGGTTAATGAGTTCCCTGTCTTCTTTACTCAAATTAAAATCCAAAGAATTAAAGTTTTCCTCAATGTGCTTATGCGTAGCAGCTTTGGGTATCGCCACTATATCCTGTTGGGCGATCCAGTTGAGAATAATCTGGCTGGGGGTTTTGGCATATTTTTTCGCCAGTGTCTTAATTTCTTCCAAGTTTAAATCTTGGCCGCGGGCAATCGGTGAATAGGCAGTAACCACGATCTTGTGAGCATCACAAAAACTTTTTAGTTTCCTTTGATTAAAAGAAGGGTGCAGTTCCACTTGGTTGTTAGTAATTTCCACGCCGGTTTTTAAAGCTTCTTCTAAACGGCGCCCTTCAAAATTGGAGACGCCAATGGCGTGGGTAACTCCTTGTTCTTTGAGGGAGTTCATTGCTTCAAGAGTTTCACGAATAGGGACAGCGGGGTTTGGCCAATGGATCAAGAGCAGATCAATGTAAGGTGTCTGGAGCTCGTCTAAAAATCTTTTTCCAGTTTCCTCTACAGCCTTGCGGTTTAAACTGTTGTACCAGATTTTGGTGGTGAGGAACAAATCTTCCCTAGGAATTTTCGAATTTTTAACCGCCCTTCCAACTTTAATGTGAGTGTTATAAATATCCGCAGTGTCAATGAGGCGGTAACCTACTTCCAAAGCATGTTCAATCGCCCCTTGATCTTTTAGCTGCCAAGTCCCTAAACCCAAAATCGGAATTTCAATTTTGTCATTAAGTTTCAAAGTTTTCACGCTAAATATATTACCAGACTGGGCAAGATTTTGACATTTTAGGTTTCTTCTGAGAAAATCTTTGCAAGTAAGTTAGTAAGGAAGAAAGAGAGGAGAAAATGTCCACAACAGGTGCGGTTTTGGACCGTGGGGAAGTTGGCACCCACACTAGAGCCAGGCGTCCCACACGCCTGACCAACAACGAAAAGAGGTGTTTGGCAGCAGAGAAAGCCAGCTACTCCAGATGGACCCTACCAACTCGCCAGGGCTGGGCGGTTGGCTACATCGAGGACCCGAGGCCACACAAGATCCTCAGTGGTGGAGTGGAGAGCGGGCCTTTCAACTTCGTGGTGGCGATGCTAATCGTTGCCGGTGTCCTCGCTGTCTTGGGGCTGAGTCTCAGCTGGTGGGCCGTTGGCAGCAGTGTGACCTTCGGTCTCATCGGGGCCGTGGCGATAACGATTCCGTTTGAGCGGAACTCCCGAGCGCTGGCTGCCGCTGGGATTCCTATTTTAGGCAAGATACTCTTCTTGAAAGGTGAAGTGCCCGAGCAACCGAGATTGTCCTATCAGCAGGCAAAGGATAGCCGCCTTTTCGACTCGCTCCGTATCTTTGCCCCGGAAGAAGCCTTCAAGCGGGTACTGCGGGTGGATCCGGTCATCTTTGGGACGATTGGAGACGAGACTTTCCTTATCGTCGCCTTCGATCTGTAGGAGAAGATCAGCGGAGCTCGAATGCAAGCAATGCATCCGGGCTCTTTCTTTTTGAAGAAAATTTGTCATCAGTGTTAAAATCAAACACATGAAAGCAATTAGAGTACATGGGCCGGGTGGGCCGGAAGTTTTGAAATACGAAGAAGTGCCGGATCCGAAAGCGGGTAATGGTGAAGTTTTGGTTGTCCT
Source organism: Candidatus Nanoarchaeia archaeon (assembly GCA_036514715.1). Taxonomy (GTDB): domain Bacteria; phylum Patescibacteriota; class Microgenomatia; order Woykebacterales; family RBG-16-39-9b; genus DATBWR01. The sequence continues at coordinate 123,897 of DATBWR010000004.1, forward strand.
TGAGGCAATTGGAGTTAACTTTGTTGATATTTACAACCGCCGTAGTGCACCTAGTGGCCAAACTACTCCAATTGGTCGGGAAGGAGCTGGGGTAGTTGAAGCGGTTGGTCAGGGAGTAAAAGATTTTAAAGTTGGCGACAAAGTGGCTTTTGACGGAACTCTTGGCGCCTACGCAGAACTCATTGCCGTACCAGCCGATAGATTGGTAAAAGTGCCAAGTAAATTAACAACCAAACAAGCCGCTAGCGTTCTTTTGCAAGGCATGACCGCCCATTATTTGGCGACCAGTGTTTACCCGCTAAAAAAAGGCGATGTTTGTTTGGTACATGCTGCGGCCGGTGGAGTAGGGGAACTGCTTTGTCAGATGGCTAAGATGCGCGGTGCAAAAGTAATCGGTACGGTTTCAACTAGAGAGAAAGCTAAAGTAGCCGGAGAAGCTGGTGCTGATGAAGTAATTGTCTACACAAAAGCTGATTTTGGAGAAGAAGTTAAAAAATTAACGGCAGGTAAAGGAGTCAACGTAATTTATGATAGCGTTGGTAAAACTACTTTTCTGAAAGGCTTCAAGGTCTTGCGACCGTTAGGTATGATGGTTCTTTTTGGACAATCTTCCGGACCGGTAGAAAGCTTTGATCCAAGCATTTTGGCTAAAGGTGGATCGCTTTTTTTCACCCGCCCGAGTTTAACCAATTACACTGCAACTCGACAAGATCTATTGCAACGCGCCAATGAAGTTTTCAAATGGGTCGCTGACGGCTCCCTCAAAGTACGAGTTTTCAAAGAATTTCCTCTGCAAGAAGCTGCCAAAGCTCACCAAGCCCTAGAAGAGCGCCAAACTGTCGGTAAACTCCTCCTCACTCCTTAATTTTCTGCTAATATCAAAACATGCCGCTTGGTCCAGTAATTGTTATTCTCCTGCGCTTAATACTTCCACTCTCAATCCTACGCTACCCTCTGTGGGGAGGTATTTTGGCCATGCTTTTGGATGGGGCCGACGTTATCATTGCTGGTTGGTTGAACATGGGAGATTTTTCCAGTTATCACACTACGGACAAATACCTGGATATGTATTATCTTACTTTGGAAGTTTACAAATCCCTTAGTTGGCAAAACGCTCTAGCTTGCAGAACCAGTATGTTTCTTTTTATTTACCGGTTTGTCGGAGTCATTTGGTTTGAAGCCACCAACCTGCGTATATTGCTCTTTGTCTTTCCCAACCTGTTTGAAAACTTCTTTTTGTTTTTTGAAGCCTACAGAAAGATCAAGAAAACAGAGAAACTTTCTTGGAAGGGGATTCTGATTGCCTTAATAATTCTTCTTATTCCCAAGCTGGTGCAAGAATATCTAATGCACGTTGTTCTTCTGCGCCCTTGGGACTGGTTCCACACCACCTTTCTCAAAACCTAAAGATATATGAATACTTATTCATATATCTTTTTGACTAACCTTCATTTGGCTATCAAGCGTAATTAAGCTATAAGCACCTGTGAACTCGCGCTTGTATCCTTAACCCGTTATAAGCACACTACGCGTGCTTGTATCAGCTGAAGCTGATATAATTGCGCCGATGGCGACGAAGCTGTACCAGTTTAGTCCGATAAATTCAAAAGAAGAACTACTTAATGCAGTTACTTATGTCGCTGAGAAAACTACCGAGCTTTGTAAGAAGATAACTGGTGAAGAATACCCAATCAGTTCTTTGACAGTTTTTACCCATTATCTAGACGAATTTGAAAAACTGAAAACTATTTTGTTTGAGCAAGGGGAGTTAGATCACGAAAATAACGGCCCATTCGTAAGATTAAAAGAGGGGATAGCTCTCCCCTACAACGAACTTAAACTGTTGCGAGTTCGTCAACCCGACCCTTACCGAATGCAAGTAGGATGTTGTGATTTTAAAGTCTCAGATTACCAAGAATTCAAAAATAAATATATGAATAAGTATTCATATAATTTTAGATTGATAGAGCGGGAAAATTACGAAATGATTGAACTTTACGATCCAAATTTTGACGTTCTAGCCTACTTTTTGAGCAACCAACAATGAATATTTCAATTAGACTTGCAAAGGAAAGCGACTTAAAAGAATATACGAATTTACTTCAACGCACTTACCAAGAGTCTTATACTGACCCTAAAATCGGTTTAACCAAAGAATGTTTTTCTAAGGAGATTTTTAACACTAAAAGTTCTCAGGATTATTTGAAATCAAACCTTGTAGTTAACGAACAACAAAAAGCTTGGCTTGCATTTCTTGATTCAAAGATGATAGGTTCGATCACTGTTATTGATAAAGGCGAAGAATGCCAGCTGCGAGGTTTTTACGTTGCACCTGAATATCAAGGTAAGGGGGTTGGAAAACAACTTTGGCAGAGGGCTTTAGATTTCGCCAGCGGCAAAGATATTGTCCTTGATCTCTACGCCCACAATACTAAAACCATCGAAATGTATAAAAAGTGGGGATTTAAGATAGATGAAGAAAAAGGTACTTTTTACCGTCACTGGCCCGAATGGTCCGAAGAGATTAAAGTTAAGTGTCTTTATATGCTATTTTCCAGAAAATAAGAAAGGCGGCCAAGTATTGGTCGCCTCAAAGTCTCTCCTACGTTAGACTGGTTGTCTAAGGGCTTCGTTGAGCTCACTGGCTAAAGTGAAAGCCAAACTTCCTGACCGTTCGTAGCCCTCGGTGTAGTCATGAAGGATGATGACTGGGACCTCACAGTCCTTTTGGAACCGGTTGCAGAAGGGTAACACGTCTTCCAGATGGTTCTCTCTAGCGACCATGATATCGTCATGGTCCTCACACCATTCGAAAACACGGTTGGCGGGAAAACTTTCTGGAGCTCCTCTCAGGAAAACTCCATAACCATTTCCAACTCGCCTAATTACCAGTTTAATATGGGGCATTTCTGCTCTCCTTTCTTTCAAAAGTATTATACAGCTATAGGGCAAATACTGGCTGCAAGTTTGGCCGGGTTCAGGTATAAGCACTCGGAGATTCGCGCTTGTATCCTTAACCCGTTATAAGCACACTACGCGTGCTTGTATCAGCTGAAGCTGATATAATTGCGCCTATGGCGAAAAGGCAACCTAAAATTGCGCTGGTGCATGATTACCTGAACCAATACGGTGGGGGTGAACGTGTGCTGGAAGCTTTGGCGGAAATTTGGCCAGAGGCCACTATTTACACCAGTATCGTTGATGAGCCCGTGATGAAAACTTGGTTAAAGCTCGATTTAAAGAGAGTCAAAACTAATTTCATTAGTAAGCTTCCTTTTGCCAAAACGCTTTCCAAACATTATTTTTTCCTTTATCCGCTTGCTTTTCGCTTCCAAAATCTCGGCGATGCAGACGTTGTTATTTCCACCAGCTCCTACGCAGCAAAATTTGCTCGTGGGAAAGAAGGCTCTGTCCACATTGACTATATCCACACTGTCCCACGCTTTTTGTGGGGTTATGATACTGAGTTAGCCCGCTATTATGCACGTTGGTTCGATAAATTTCTCGCTCCACTTTATGCTCTTTTAGTACCACCCCTGAAATGGATTTTAAGAAAAGGCGACTACTCAGCTGCCCAAAAAGTGGACTATTTTCTGGCTAATTCTCAAGAAGTAAGGAGCCGTGTTAAAAAACACTACGGCCGTGACGCTGAGGTTATCCACCCACCGGTCGATACCGAGAGGTTTAAGGATGAAGGACAAAAGATAACTAATGAAGTGAAAGACGAAAAGGAGTACTATTTGGTGGTTTCAAGACTGGGCGGTTACAAAAGAGTGGACATTGTGGTTGAAGCCTTCAATAAACTTGGTCGGCCCTTGAGAATTGTTGGTGTAGGCCCCCAACTCTCCTACTTAAAATCAATTGCTGCTCCCAATGTCGAGCTTTTGGGACGGTTGGATGATGCTCAAGTTACCCAGCTAATAAAAACCTGTAAGGCCTTGGTTTTCCCGACTCATGAAGATTTTGGTATCGTTCCCGTTGAAGCTATGGCCGCTGGTAAACAGGTAATTGCTTACCGGGGTGGAGGGGCCTTAGAGACTGTAGTTGAGGGAAAAACCGGTGTCTTTTTTGATAAGCAGACACCTGAAGGTATAATAGAGGCAGTCGGGCGCTTTGAGAGATTGAAGGTTGATCCCCAAGAGGCACGAGCACAAGCGGCCAAATTTTCGAAAGAAGTTTTTAAGAAAAAAATGAAAGAATTTATCGAAAAGGTATCTAAAAAGTGAAAATTGTTGTTTTTTCCGGTGGAGCCGGCACCCGTATGTGGCCAATGAGTCGGGCTGCAATGCCAAAACAATTCCAGCCTTTGGTTGGGAAAACTTCGATGTTCCAGCAAATGTTGGAGCGTCTCGCAAGGGGCTTTGACACTGAAGATATCTACGTGGTAACTGGGGCCGATTACGTGGGCTTGGTTAAAAAACAGGCCCCCTCTCTGCCGACCGAGAACATCATTGGTGAACCCCAGATGCGGGATACTCTAGCAGCGGTTTCCTTTGCTTGTGCCTACCTTTCGGCTAAATTTCCTAATGAAACCATGGCCGCTATCTGGGGAGCCGACCACCTTGTTAAAGAAGAAAAAACTTTTATTAAAGCCTTAAAAGCTGCGGAAAAATTAGCTAAAAAAGAGGGCGTTATTGCCAAAGTTGATGTCCACCCGGTCTTTCCAAGTGTACATTTAGGTTACATTGAAATTGGCGAAAGAAGAGCTAAAATCGACAGTTTTGAGGTTTTTGAGTTTATCCGCCACGTTGAAAAACCAAATCTATCCACTGCAGAAAAGTTTTTGGAGTCAGGTAAATATTTGTGGAACACCGGTTACTTTGTTTGGGAACTGTCCAAAATTATGGCCCTTTTCAAAAAACATTTACCTGAAATTTACAAAAGCTTGAAAAAAATTCAACTGTCCTTGGGCACTCCGAAAGAAAAAGAGGTTGTTGCGGAAGAGTATCAAAAAATTCCCCGCAATTCTTTTGACTACGCTTTTCTAGAAAAACTTGGACCCGGGGACCAACTGGAAATACCAGCGGTTCTGGGCTGGACTGATATCGGTGCCTGGAACACTCTTAAAGATGAACTGGCGGAAAGTGAAGTACACAACGTTGTGCGCGGTGAGCACATTGGTATTAATTCGGAGGATTTGCTGGTCTTTGGACCCGAGAAAGGAAAATTAATCGCGACAGTCGGCTTAAAAGGGATGATTATTGTTGATACGCCGGATGCTTTGCTGATTTGTCCAAAGGAACGGTCGCAAGACGTGAAAAAAATCGTCCAAGAACTAAGAGAACGCCGGAAACATAAGTATTTATAGCGGGTCCTGTCAGCAGTTTCCCTCCCGCCAGTGCTCAGCAAGAGCTTGCGCGCTGTCGGGATCCCTTCTTCTGCCGCCACCCGCTGAAATAAATAAAGTGTGCTATAAACCGCTAGGCTTATATCCTAGCGTTTTGTGTCCATTTAGGATATAATAGTTACACTTTAAAGCTACCTGGCAAAGGCTTACCCCTTTGCCACTTTCATGTTTTTCGCTGCCGTTTGGCTATGTTGTATGATTTTGCAAAACGAGCTTTGGACATCGTCGGCTCCTTAGTAGGTTTAATACTCCTCTTTCCACTTTTAATAGTAGTTGGGCTAGCAGTGAAACTTTCTTCGCAAGGACCAGTTCTAGTGGAGGCTTCGAGCCGAGTGGGAAAAAATAACAAGATTTTTAGAATGTATAAATTCCGAACAATGGTTGCCGGCGCCCACAAGCTAATTCGTACTGACCCAAAAATGAAAGAAGTTTTCGAAGAATACAAAAAAAGTAGCTTTAAGTTAAAAAAAGACCCTCGTGTAACACAGTTAGGTAAGTTTTTGCGAAAGTCCAGCTTGGATGAGCTGCCGCAGTTTTTAAACGTGTTGAAAAGCGAAATGAGTTTAGTTGGTCCACGAGCTTTTTATCCTGATGAACTAACTGAAAATAAAAAACGTTATCCCCAAACTTTGCCTGACATTGAAGAAGCTTTGAAAGTCAAACCTGGTATCACCGGGTTGTGGCAAGTTTCGGGAAGAAGTAAAATTGGTTTTACACGGAGAATTAAAATGGATGCCCATTATGCCCGTTTCCACTCACTAACACTCGATCTAAAAATTCTGTTAAAAACTCCCTTCGTTGTTCTTAAAAGAGATGGGGTGTACTAAGTTAGATGGCGATCAAGGTAATCGACACTAGAGCCCGTGAAATAATCGCTAAACCCAAAAACCCGTCTCCTGGTAAACTCAAACTTTTCTTCAAAACCGCTGCGATCAGCTTTTTAGTTACCTTAGGAATTTTGGCTGGGGTTTTGGCAGTTCTGGCCGTCTTACTTTATCCTAAAGCTAAAACTTTGGCTGCCCAAGTTGAAAATACCTATGCGCAGGCTAAAAAAGTAGAGGCTGCTTTAGAGGACAGGGATGTAAAATTAGCAGAGAGAGATCTGAAAGAGCTTAAAAACGAACTTGCCGATACTCAAGCTGAGTTTAAAAACTTAAGTTTCATTCGCTTCGTGCCAATTGCCGCCTCTTACTACAGCGATGGTGAGCACCTACTTAAGGCGGCAAGTTTAGGGGTAGAGGTTGGCGAGGCCGCACTTGTCGCTGTTGATCCTTTTGGAGATGTGCTGGGATTTAAGGGTTACAAAGAGAGCTTAACTGCGGAAGCGAAAGCGGAAAAAATAGTTAAAGAGGTTTTGCCCAATCTAACGCCATTGGTGGATGAAATTTCCGAAAAACTTGTTTTGATTGAAAAGGAAGTTGGTCAGATTAACGAGACCCACTATCCGCAAAATTTCGAAGTCAAAGGTTTTAACGTAAGAAAAAGTTTGAGGCAAGCTAAAGAAGCCTTATTAGCCTCCCGAGAGTTTATTCCTGAAATTAAACCCCTGCTCTTGGCTGCCCCTGACATTGCCGGAGAACCGGATGAGAAAGTTTATTTAATTCTGTTGCAAAACGATAAGGAACTGCGCTCCACTGGCGGTTTCATTACTTCTTACGCTTTAGCCCGTGTTAAGGGAGGACGTTTGCTTGAAATTGAAAGCGACGATATTTACCAACTGGATTTGAAGTACCGCCGTACTGAGGTTGCTCCAGAGCCAATTAAAAAATACTTAGGTCACAACTCTCTGCCGATCCGCGACTCCAACCTTTCACCGGATTTCAAATTGGCCGCGCTGAAATTTGAGACTATGTACAACACCATCCCCAAGATGCCGAAAGTGGATGGAATCTTCGCGCTTGACACTGAGTTTGTCCGTACTTTTCTCGAGGTGACTGGGCCGATCACTACTAAAAAAACTAAAGAAACTTTTTCAGCTGAAAAAAACCGCCTTGGGATACCCGACGTTGTCTATAAACTTGAGCTGCACGCAGAAAAAATCAACGCCGGCAAGCCCGACCGCAAAGGAATTTTAGGGGAGCTGATGGACAGCCTGATTGACAAAGTCCTTAACGCCAAAACTGAAGAGTTTCCAAAATACATTGAGGCGCTAGTTAAAACTGTTGAAGAGAAACACTTCTTGTTCTATTTCCACAACAGTGCTGCCCAAGAATTCGCGGAAAAATACAATGCCGCCGGACGAATTAAAGATTTTGACGGCGATTATTTCCACTTGAATAACTCTAATTTCGGTGGTTTGAAAGGTAATCTTTATATTAAGACTAAGGTCGAGCAGGACATACAAGTTGCTCCTGACGGAGAAATTGTTAAAAAAGTCGATGTTACTTTGACTAATCCAGCGCGAGCTGATGGTTGGTTGAACTCAATTTACTTAAATTGGATGAGACTTTACGTTCCAGAGGACTCTACTTTAATTAGCAAAAAAGTCCAGAAAGATTTTACCAGTAGTGAAGAGCTCTCTAAAGAAGTTTATCGCGGTTATGGAGCCACTTACCCGCTTAACTTTAGTGTTTCTACTTTTACTTATAAACTCCCCTTTAAGCTAAAAAATGGGCAGCCTTACAAAATGATGATCCAAAAACAGCCGGGTGTGGAAGAAGTGGAGATGATTATTAAGATTAACGGGGTTGAAAAAGAACATTTTATGCTCCGTACCGACCGTGAACTAGAGATCACTATCTAGTTAACTACTTCTTTTGTTTCGGCAAAAGAAGTTTCCAAGAAAAGCCGACCCCTGCTGCGTTGGCTGTTGAACTAGAGCAAAAGTTGCTTCGGGACATCCTCGGGAACCGCTTCCTCTTGAACTTTTGCTAGTTCAAAGACGCCAACTCCGCAAAGGGGACCCCAAGAACGAGTGCTCGCAATGGTGGTTAGGGAGTCAGGATTTTGAATTCTCGCTTGCTTGTATTAAAATATATGTATACCCATGAATTCATTTGCCACGGAAGCTGTTGTTCTCAAGAGACGCGATTTTGGTGAAGCTGATCGTCTGGTTACTTTTTTTACCAAGAGAAAAGGCAAAGTCGTCGCACTAGCTAAAGGTGTCAGAAAAGTAACTTCTAGGAGAGCCCCAAACATTGAGCTACTTAACCACGTTAGAATCTTTCTACACGAGACAAAGGGATTGCCAATTCTTACTGAAGCTGAAGAAGTTGAGAGTTTCAAAAACCTGAAGGGAGATCTTAGAAAACTAAGTATTAGCTACTTGGTTTTGGAACTGGTGGATCAGTTTTTTGATGAGGGTCAGAAAAGTGAGGAAATCTTTGATTTATTTGTTAAGACCATCCGTGGGATTGATGGAAACCCTGAGATTGAAAAAGCTAGGATCTTACAAGGGAGCTTCCAGATTAAACTTCTTACTCAGGTTGGTTACCTACCTGAGCTTTACCGGTGTGCTAAATGCGGGGATCCTCTGGTGCCGCAAGACAACTTCTTAAGCCCAAATATAGGGGGTTTGGTGGATGAAGCTTGTAACCGTCAGACACTGCTTTCTAAGAAAGCTAGCGTTGAAACTGTTAAAACCCTGCGCTTTCTAAAAAGTAAACCCGTTAGCTTAGTAGAGAAACTTAAAGTTGCCCCAAATATCGTTAAAGAGACTACTGAAGCTCTTAATTTTTACACCACCTTTTTTCTGGAGAGAGATTTAAGTTCCCCACAATTTGCTGCCCAAGTAGACAAAGTTTTTCTCCGTCACTAAAATTGACTAGGTCTTTATGAATAATTTGTTAGCCTTTTATCGCGGGCTTATTGCCCAAAACCGCCGCTGGTTTTGGGCAGTAGTAATTGTCTTTTTGATTGGTTTTGTCTCTGGGGTTTCTATTTCCCTTGTAGCCCCTTCTGTTACCCAGACTATCATTGACGAATACGCTAGCTCTCTTGACCCAAGCGTAAAGCCTGGTTTACCACTCAGTTTGTATGTTTTTGAGCGTAACGCAATAATTGTGCTCATCACGACAGTCGGTGGCTTTTTGTTTGGGCTTTTACCGGTAGTAGTGGGCTTTATGAACGGTTTGGTTCTAGGTGCACTAGTGGGCTTCCCACAAATTTATCAAGCCTTAAATCCAGTTCAGCTCTTTTTCTTAATCGCTCCGCATGGTATTTTCGAGTATGCCGGTAGTTTGCTGGCACTCTCCTTTGGCCTGAAATTAGGGCTCAACTGGTTGTTTGGAGCCGCAAGGGGCAAAAGAAAGATGGTTTTTTTCACTGATCTTAAAGAAACTTTGGCAATTATTCCTTTGACTTTAGCATTGTTGTTGGCAGCAGCGTTTGTTGAAGGAACACTCACTACCAACATCGCTTGTTTTGTAGCGGGAGCGTGTTAAAATCGTTGCAGTTTATGCAAAATTCATCCAAACAGGATTTGATGGAGAAATTAGTTTCCTTGGCAAAGAGGAGGGGCTTTGTCTTTCAAGGTAGTGAAATTTACGGTGGGTTAAACGGAACTTGGGACTTGGGTCCACTGGGAACTCTTTTAGCTAAAAACATTAAAGATGAGTGGTGGAAGAGTGTTGTCCAAAAGCGGGAAGATGTAGTCGGTTTGGATTCGACGATTTTACACCACCCCAAAGTTTGGGAAGCTTCCGGCCACATTAAAAACTTCACCGACCCCCTAGTTGAGTGTAAAAACTGTCATCACCGCCTGCGGGAAGACACTTTACCGAAAGATGGAAAGTGCCCAAATTGTGGTAAAAAAGACTTTACCAAGCCTCGTGATTTCAATCTCATGTTCAAAAGTCATATTGGTCCAGTGGAAGACGAAACAGGAGTAGTTTATTTGCGGCCGGAAACGGCTCAAGGGATTTTCATTAATTTCGACAACGTTCTACAATCCTCACGCCTCAAAATACCTTTTGGTATCGCCCAAATCGGTAAGGGCTTTCGCAACGAAATTACTACCGGCAACTTTCTCTTCCGAGTACGCGAGTTTGAAATGATGGAGCTAGAGTACTTTGTTAAACCAGGAACGGAGAAAAAATGGCACACTTACTGGCAAAAAGAGCGTCTAAACTGGTTTTTGGGCCTAGGAATTAAAAAAGAAAATATTAAACTTATCCAACTTCCACAGGAAGAATTAGCCCATTACTCCAAGGGAACTTCTGAACTTCATTACAACTGGCCATTTATGGGTTGGGGAGAACTGGAAGGGATTGCTTCAAGGGGCGATTACGATCTCAAGCAACATATGAAACTTTCCGGTAAGGACTTAAGTTATTTTGACGAAGAAGAAAAGGAAAAGTATTTGCCGTACGTAATTGAGCCTTCGGTTGGGGTTGGAAGGGCGATGCTTGCTTTTATTATCGATGCCTATGCTGAGGATGCGGCTGAAGGGGAAGTGAGAACTGTTCTGCGCTTCCATCCTAAACTTGCCCCGATTAAAGCAAGCGTCCTACCTTTGGTTAAAGATGAAAAGTTAGTAAAAATAGCTCAAGATCTCTACCACCAGTTGAAAGAGGATTGGTTCGTGACCTATGACGAAACTTCTTCCATTGGCCGCCGCTACCGCCGCGCTGATGAGGCTGGCACTCCGTTTGCGATCACCGTTGATTTTGATACACTCAAAGATAAAGCCGTAACTATCCGTGACCGCGACTCCATGAAACAAGGACGCGTTAAAATCTCCGAAGTTGCCACCTATCTCAAAGAAAAGATCGGTTAGTTCAAATTTTCCCTAGAGTTGTTAAATTAGTTATACTATAAGCAATGCCCGAAATTTGGAGATTTGTTTCCCCACTTCTTAACTACCTTGTTAAATACAAAGTAATCCTTTTTGGTATTTTGCTATTTTTGGTTAGTACCTTGAGCCTTTATCAAGTTCTGAAATCAAATCAGGACAAAGTAGACCTGACTGACAAACTTTCCCAAAAAGAGTTTTTAGTGGCTTCTTTCAGTGCACGAGCCAAAAGCCTTTTGGCTGAAAACGAAAGGATTTTAAGTGAAGATGCTCGAGCCGAATTAGACACTTTCAACCAAGTTGTTGATAAATACAACGTTGTTAAAGAAAAGACTGCTAGCTACAAAGGCCAGGGGGTCAACGTTAGCAGTATCGAACCTCAGCTTGTGAGCGTAATTGATTTAATTCTTTCTAAGAAATACGCTGATGCAGATACTCTTTTGACCACCTTGGATACCAACCTTGAGACTGAACTTAAAAACACACAGGCTGCTGCTGCACCTAAAACCACCACGACAACCACTTGTTCTGCTGTACCTTCATCTGGTTACTGCCGTTTGACTATCAACGGTTTTACTGTGGATGTTGTTGCGGCCTCTGTGGGTTCTGTGTGGACTGACACTGACAATTCCAATGATTGTTCTGACTCTTGCCCAACCAAATCTCTGTCAAGCTACGTTAGCGCTAACGGTGGTTACGCGGGGATCAACGGTACTTATTTCTGTCCGCCGGATTATTCGTCATGCGCCGGGAAAGTTAACTCTTATGATTTTCCAGTTTACAACTCTAACTTGAGCAAGTGGCTAAATTACGGTAACATTCTTTGGGACAACCGGGCGATGATGACCTTTACTAGTGGGGGAGCGACTTTTTATCCCCAAGCCGCAGGCTATTTCGGGCAGTCAGTAAGAGCCGGGATTGTTAATTTCCCGGGGTTAGTTTACAACGGGGCTAATATTGTCGGCAATTACAGCTTGACCAGCGCCCAGTACACCAAAGGCTACCGCGGTGGGGTGGCGGTGAAAGGTGGTACTGTCTACCTCGTAATCGCCCGTAGCGCTTCTGTACCAGATTTGGCTGGTGTTATGGTGGCAATGGGAGTAACTCACGCTTTGAATTTGGACGGAGGAGGATCGTCGGCGATGTACTACAACGGTTCCTATAAAGTTGGACCAGGCCGCTTGCTACCTAACGCTTTGATTTTGAAGTGATCAGCTTTGTTGTTCGGTCGGTGAATTTTTCCTTTAAACCAATCCGCTGTTCGGAAACCTAATTTACGATAGTTTTTCTTGAGGTTCATATAATTTAAAGCGAGCGTTTAGAGGGGCCGGTGTAGTCAACATCGCTTTCGTCAAGACGGCGGAGGGTTTTAGCTTCTTGTTCCTCAAGGACATGAGCAGCCAGACCGGCAACTCTCGCGATAATGAAAAGACTTTTGCCAAGGCGGTAATCAAAACCCATTTCGCTCATTAAAGCAGCAGTTACCCCATCAATGTTCAAAGGTAGTTTTTTGCCGGAACTTTTTTCCAATTCTTTTTCAATTTCCAAGGATAGTTTTACGTATTTGCCGTTAAAACCTGTACCTTCAGCGATTTTAATTAGAGTTTGCGTGCGTGGGTCGACTTCGTAGATTTTGTGGCCAAATCCGGGAACTCGTTTACTTCTTTCTTTGTAATCAGCAACAACTTCACTTGCAGACTTGTTAATATTTTCTTGCAACATTTTAGCAGCTGCTTCGGCTGCCCCGCCGTGGTTTTCACCGATAGCGGCAATTCCATTAGCAATTGCAGTTGAACTAGGAACGCCACTTGAAGCAGTAATTCTAGCAACCGTAGTTGATGGAGCACCAACGCCATGATCAATTGCGGAAACAAGAATGGCGTTGAGAAGCTTTTCTTCCCTTTCATTGGGAAGCTCACCCCGTAAAACTAAGAAAATCGCCTGGGTGAAATTAACCTTTTGGATTAAAGAGAGTAGATTATAGCCCCGAATAATGGGGTCGCCGTTTTCATCATGAGTAGTTATTGATGTTGACCAACGTTCTTTTTCGCTCATTTAATCGTTAGAGGCAATTGCCTTAACTGCTCCGACAATCGTAATAATATTTAGTACAAGAAGCGGCACAGCCACTGCCAAAGCAGCTGCGGATGCGACAATTATACCATCTTTGAAGTTGCAACTGCCTAAATTATTGATACAGCTGGGCAAGTTGCCCTCTAGAATTTCTTTCAAGTTTGGGAAAGCAATTGTCAGCAAAACCAGACCGAGGATGGTAGTAAAGAAAATTAACACTAAAGACAGAATTAGCAGAGTGCTGTTTTGGGTGAGGAAAGAAACAAAAAGTAAAAGAGCGTAAAAGATGATCACAAGAGCAACTGCCCAGATTAACTGGCTTGGGAAACCTAAACTTTTAGCAAAAGATTGTTGTTGATAAAGAAAAGGTAGTGCAAGGGCCGCTATGACGATAACGAGATAAAAATACTGCAAAATCCTTACCAATAGAGATTTAGAGTTCTGCTGTCTGTCGTTTGTCATTTAGTTAAAGAAATTTAGGTAAATCGTCAGGAGTGGGAGCAATCTTGACTCCCGCTTGCTCCAAGGCCTTAACTTTATCAATTCTTCTAGACTTGCCGCGTTCTATTATCGCGCCAGCGTGGCCTAAAGCGAGGCCGCTTGGTAAAGTTTCCGCAAAAAGCCCGCTGATAAAAGCAGCCACTGGCTTGGTAAACCCTCCTCTTTTAATAAAATCAGCTGCTTCTTCCTCGTAAGTTCCACCAACTTCGCCGAATAAAACTACCGCCCGGGTGTCAGGATCTTTTTCAAAAAGCAGCAAAAGGTCTGCAAAAGTGCTGCCGATAATTAAATCGCCCCCTATACCGACCGCAGTGGAAACCCCTAACCCAGCTTTTTTGAGAATAAAAGAAATTTCGCTAGTCATGCCGCCGGACTTGGAGATAACTCCAATGTTGCCGGTAGCGTAACTAAAGCTAGGGTTATCACCGCCAATCGAACCTAGTTTAGCTTGTCCTGGACTGATAATGCCGATGGAACTTGGCCCAACGATTCTGACACGAGCCTCTCTAGCTTTTGCGTAAACGAGAGCTGTGTCGTAAATAGGAACGTGTTCAGTAAGAACGTGGACCAAAGGAACTTTAGCGTCAACTGCTTCCAAAATAGCACTTTTTGCGAAAGCTCCCGGGACAGCGATTGAGGTAGTGTTAATCTCCGGAAATTTCTCCAACGCTTCCTTGATTGTGTTAAAGACTGGAACTCCAAGAACTTCTTGACCACCTTTGCTAGGAGTGACGCCGGCCAAAACTTTGGTACCGTATTTGAGCATTTGTTCGGCTGCCCGAGAACCTTCCTTGCCGGTAATGCCTTGAACTAAAACTTTGGTATTTCTATCGATAAGAATTGCCATCAGATTGTTTTTTACTGCTTATACTTATCTGAGAGTTCAACAATAATTTTCGCAGTGCTGGTCATCGGTGTCTCCGGGCCGTAAATGTGCAGATCAAAGCCTTCTTTGTCGCGAACCTCCTCCAACATTTTTTTGGCTTCTTCCCAACGCGGCCCTCCGCGACGGAGGACAATGGGGTAAGAGGGTTTTGGTTGGATGGTTCTTAATCCTTCGACAAAGCCGCTCAAAGTTTCAAACATATCAGTAAAGTTTGCCGTGGCACCCACCAGCCATAGTCCGTTTAAGCCCTTTTTGGCCAGGACGATTTCGGTCAACCGTTTGACTTTCTCTCGAGGTGGATTGCCGGAATGTTCGGTGTAATTGGCTGGCTTGCCGCCGCAGGCGATAAGAGCGTCCATGTTGACCACGCTGCCGCCACCGCCGGCGGCAATGACGGCGATGTCGCCACCCAAATCAAAATAACTGCTACCGGCGCTGCCGCGGTGATCGTTTGCATCAATTTTTTTAGCTTCAGTCTCTGCCCAAGAAGGTTCCTTACCAACTAAATCTCGTGGTTCAAAATGGAAATCTTCGTGGCGGAACATACCGTCCTCATCCAAAATAATTTTGGAATCAACTGCCACCAAACCCTCTTTAGTTTCAAAAAGGGGGTTAATTTCCGCTAGTCGGCAGTCGTTGTTCACAAAAACCTCCCAGAGTTTGCTAACGACCTTGTTAAGCCCGAGACCCAGATGTTTAAACTCAAATTCTTTAGTTAAATCTACCGGAAACTTCTTGACATCCTTTGCTTCTTCGATGCCCACCCCACCTTCATCGGAAAACAAAATTACCGGTGAACGGCTTCTTGTATCGTAAGTTATCGAAAGGTAATACTGTTTTTGGGGCTCAAGCTTTTTTTCGATCAAAACACCAGCCGTACCGGTTTCCAAGAATGGTCCCAAATCTTGGCCTTTTTCCCAGGGTAGCACCAGGCCAGATTTGCCTCTTTTGCCAGCTAAAACTTGGGCTTTGACCATGTAAGGTCCTGGAAAATTAACTTTTTGCTCGTCAACCCTAGTTTTCAACAAAACTCTTTGGGGGGTTTTAATGCCTGCTTTATCAAAAAAGTCCAAGCCTTCAAATTCGTATAAGTTCATAAGGGATTATTTGTTTAAGTTTTCGCGAAACTTATCAAAAGTATTAACGTCTTTGTTTTCAGTTTCAGTGTGTTCTTGTTTGAGCAAAACCCGCTTATTTTCCGAAACGTTTTTGCTTATTAAAACACCAGGCCCAATCAAACTGACCGCTCCAAGGTTTATGCCAGGCATAATCATCGCATTAATGCCTACCCGTACTCCGGTTCCAGCGATTACTCCAAGCTTTTCTAAACCAGTATCAATAGTATTATCAAAGGTGCGGATAGTTTTACCGTCAAGACGAAGGTTAGCAGTTACTGCTCCTGATCCCATGCCAAAATTGCCTTCAATGACACTGTCGCCAACGTAATTAGTGTGGAACCAGCTGCCCTCACCGATATAGCTTCTGGCAATTTCGGAGCCAAAACCAGCGACAACTCCTTCTTCCAGAACTGATTCACGGACTAAAGAGTTATTGCCGATAACACAATTTTTACCAATGTAGCAAGGACCATTGATAGTGGCTCCTTCAAAAATTTTTACGCCCTCTTCGATTACGACTGGGCCGTTGATAACTGCCGAAGTGGCAACTACCGCGTTGGGAGAGATATTTTTTTCGATCCTTCCTAGCAAAATTGAGACTAGGTGCAAAATATGCCAAGGATATTTGAGGGCTCCCCACTCACCTTCGTAACGAGTGACGCTTACCTTCAAACCCTTTTTAATTAGGTTATCAAGCGCAACCTCATAAATTTCGTCTTTATCGCTTGTTGCTTCTTTCAAAGTGGAGATGAGGGTACGACTGTCTTTAAAATAATCGAAGACCAATTTCACCATATCGCTTGGTTCGCTGCCGCGACCTGGTCGTTCAATAACACCAGTAACCTGTCCATCTTTCAGAACTAGATAACCACCCGGAAAATAGTCTTTTACCACCTTGCCAACCGTTTGAATGCCGCCTGAGTTCGAGTTGATTTGCGAAAGAACTTGGGCGTAAATTTTTGGATCCAAAAGATCATCGCCGTTCATTATTAAAACACTCTCGTCCAGTAGGGATTCAGCAGTCAGGATTGCATCAGCCATACCTTTTGCTTCTTGTTGAACGGCAAACTTAGCATCAATTCCCAGTTCTTTGGTGATTTTCTCCAAACCTGCTCGGTTACGCGGGTTGGCGACAATCGCAACCTTGAGGTCGGGCTTAGCGTCTTTTAGGCTTTTTAGAGTGTGGTAGAAAAAAGGTTTACCCAGAAGTGGAATAAGCAGTTTGTCAGTGGTTAGCGGCCACATACGCTTACTGATGCCACCGGCCAAAATCAAAATAGTCATCGAGGTTAATGATAGCATTTTAAGGCTCAAATTTAAATACTTTGCACCATAGCGGTATAATTACCCTGAAATAAAGGAGGGAGAAATGCAGGTTTCTGAAACAGAAGCTACCGCTACAAACACGCAGGAGGATTTTAGTGCAGCGGAAGGAGTGTTTGTCACTATCTTTCTGCTTGCGTTGGCGATTGTCGGAATAGTGGTCTCCACTTTTCTTCGGTCACACGATCTGGTGATCCATTCGTACAACGGTTGGCAGTTCGCTGTACTGCTGTCTGTGCTGATACCCTTTTTTCTTGGTTCGTGTGTAATATGTGGGGTAATCGATGATTACCAGCTCAAAACCGGCAAGTCAGAAGCAGTAGCTGGTCTGTTTGTTCTAGGGTTTGCCTTAGCAGTTGTTAGCATTTGGGCCTGGGCGTTGGGAGCTCCAGATATTCTCGGCGCCACTCCCATCGGAGCAGGAGTTGTTCTCTGGATCGCTGCAGCTCCTCTAACTGCCTAATCGCTTCGGAAATCATAAGCCCGGCTTGAAAAAGATCGGGCTTTTCTTTTTGCAAACATTTTAAGCATTTTGCTTAGCCTCAAATAAATTACCAAATCACAACATTTAGTGCTCCGTTTAGCTTTGCTATAAGGTATCTAGTGGCTTGACACTACTTCGTCCATGCCTGTAGAATAACTTCAAGTGGTAAAAAAGGGGATAAAGTGGTAAAGAGTGGTAAACACCATTCCCCCTCCACAACACTTGCCTGCCCTTCTGGACAGCAGGGTCCTTTTCGAGACGCACCTTAAATTAAGCGCAACGAAAAGACCCAAGATTTTGGAGACAGAAATCTGCCCTTCTGGATTTAGTTGTTTGTCGGCCAGTACTCTCACAGCCTCGATTATAAGAGCAGAATCTCAATCCCCAAAAAATTTCGTGACGAACTCAAAAACAGAGCGATCTTAACTCGCGGTTTGGATAACTGTCTTTTTCTCTACCCAATGAGCGAGTGGGAGATACTAAGCGAACGCTTAAGACAACTTCCGCTCACTGGCCGCGATGCTCGCGCCTTTTCTCGTTACCTTTTCAGTGGGGCGGTAGAAGTAAAATTTGATCGTCTGGGAAGAATTACGGTCCCGGATTATTTGGTTAAACACGCCCACTTCAAGAAAAGTGTAGTCATCATCGGAGTTTTAAATAGGGTAGAGATTTGGTCAAAAGAGTTTTGGGACAGTTTTAATAAAAGAGTGAGTAAGAAGAGTGAGGAAATTGCTGAGAAACTTTCTGGAAGCGGAATTTGACAGATGGAATTTCACAAAAGCGTACTTTACCAAGAAGTTTTAGAAGCCCTAAACATTATTCCGGGCGAAGTTTACTTGGATGCGACGCTCGGCGGTGGCGGTCACACCAGCGGAATTTTGGAATTTGGTGGGCTAGTTTTAGCACTTGATGTTGATCGCGACGCGATTGAATATTCGAGCAAGAGGTTTGGTGCAAGGCAGAAGAATGGGGTTTGGGTAACACCCACCGGCAACTTAAAAATTTATCAGCGTAATTTCCGAGATCTTGGTCTTGTTGCTGAGAATGCCAAAGTCAAAGCTTTCTCGGGAATTGTCTTTGATCTGGGAGTTTCCAGCTTTATGCTTGAAACCCCATCGAGAGGTTTTAGCTTTGCCAAGGAAGGTTTGCTAGATATGAGGATGGACTCAAACTTGGAAGTTAAAGCTAGCGACTTGGTTAACGCCCTTAATGAAGGAGAACTTTATGAGCTATTTACTAAACTTGGCCAGGAACCTTATGCACGACGTCTTGCTCGTGATATCGTCAGCCACCGAATAAAGAAAAAAATCGAAACCACTACCGAACTTGCCGAAATAATTAGCAAGAGCTTAGGCAAGAAATTTCCCGTCGGTAGCGGTGTTAACAGAGCCACTAGGGTTTTTATGGCTCTGAGGATTGCCGTCAACGACGAACTTAACAATTTAAAAGAAGCGCTACCTAAAGCTTCAAGGCTGCTCAGAGAGGGAGGAAGGCTGGTGGTTATCAGCTTTCACTCTCTGGAAGACAGAATAGTTAAGGATTTTTTAAAAAACGATCGGAATTTAAATGTCTTGACC
>DATBWR010000005.1:0-34702 GCA_036514715.1 Candidatus Nanoarchaeia archaeon
ATACCCGTGTAGTCCACGCTGTAAACTATGGACACTAGATATCAGGCTGGTTGACGGCTTGGTGTCGTAAGCTAACGCGTTAAGTGTCCCGCCTGGGGAGTACGGCCGCAAGGCTAAAACTCAAAGGAATTGACGGGGACCCGCACAAGTAGGGGAACGTGTGGTTTAATTCGAGACAAAACGAAGAACCTCACCAGGGTTTGAAATGCTAGTTTTAGAAGGCTGAAAGGCCAACGAACCGCAAGGTAGCTAGCACAGGTGCTGCATGGCTGTCGTCAGCTCGTGTCGTGAGATGTCGCCTTAAGTGGCTTAACGAGCGCAACCCTCATTGCTAGTTGTATCACTCTAGCGAAACCGCCCCGCACCTTGTGTGTGAGTGGAAGGTTTAAGTTAGCAACAAAGTCTAAAACTTTAAGTTAACTCTCCTTTATCCATTCGCGCCTAAGGTGCGGGGAGGAAGGCGAGGACGACGTCAAGTCATCATAGCCCTTATGTCCTGGGCCACACACACGTTACAATGCGCAACACAACGGGCTGCAAAGTCGCGAGGCTAAGCTAATCTCTTAAAGTTGCGCTCAGTTCAGATTGCAGTCTGCAATTCGACTGCATGAAGATGGACTTACTAGTAATCGCAGGTCAGCATACTGCGGTGAATACGTTCTCGGGTCTTGTACACACCGCCCGTCAAGTAGGGAAAGTTGGGGGCACCCGAAGTGCCTTTTCAGGCCCTAAGGTGAACTCAGCAATCAATGCTAAGTCGTAACAAGGTATCCCTAGGGGAATCTGGGGATGGATCACCTCCTTTCTAAGACTTTTTTTAGTTCGGCTAGAAACCACAGGTTCAGATGTCAGAAATAAGATGTCAGATGTAAGATATAAAAGTCCGAAATCTGAAGTCTGAAATCCGATAGCTGGACAATGAGAGCTAACGGCTAAGGTCAAAATATAGGAGATGAATACTTCACACTTTAATTTTGTGAAGAAGGGTTAACTTTTCACGAGCTAACCCAAGTCAACCTCTGACGTATCGCATCTTAGTCTCGATTGAATGCAAGAAAAAACAAAAAACCAGGTTTAAATGCCTGGTTTTTGTGTTTCTACCAATAAAGAACTAGTATCTTGTCTTTTAAATAGTTGCGTTGTAAATTGGGTAACATGCCTTTAAACTATGTTTGTGATAAATGCAATCAACAGAGTGAAAAGAGCGTTGTTTTAATCGGTAGCAAACGATTAAAAGTGCTGTGCGAAAATTGTTGTAAAGAAATTGAAGATGAAATCTTTAAAGAAAAGGAAACTGTCAATGGATGAAAAAGATTTAAAAGCAATTCAAGGCTTATTCCGTAAGGAACTGAAAACAGAACTCAAAAAGGAATTGGAACCAATTAAAGCCGACATAGGGGTGGTTAAAGGGTCGGTGATGAATTTAGAAAAAGAAATCGGTGTTTATATGGACGCTCTTGATATTGAAAGAAAACGAATTAATACGCACGACGGACGGCTAGAAGTAATTGAAGAGAGTTTGGGTTTGGAAAAAGTTCAGTAATATTGTCGCAAAATTCAAAAACTACACTTAAAAAGTGTGGTTTTTGTGTTTCTTGATATAGTTAGCTTCTAAGTGATAAAATACTCACGATTTGTGGGCGCGTAGCTCAGTGGCTAGAGCACTACACTGATAATGTAGGGGTCCATGGTTCGAATCCATGCGCGCCCACCATTTGAAATTTGCTTGTCTGTTTCTATAGTTGTAAGATTTGTGTATAATCCTTTCTTTATGTCTATTGATTGGACTCAAATAACAGAAAAATATAAAGGTAAATGGGTTGCCTTAGATAAAGACGAAATTACTGTATTGTCCTCTTCCGATACAGCACGCGGTGCGCTAGAAGAAGCTCGCAAAAAAGGGCACAAAGAACCTATTCTGACCAGAGTCCCCACAGAAATAGTCTCCTACATTAGTTAATGGCAGATTTTTCCTACAAAAAGGTAAAGGGTAATAAGCTAAGACCGATTATTCCCATTTTTGTCAGCAGTGGTAAAAATGGTGTTCAGTACGAAGTCTTAGTTGATTCTGGGGCAGATTGCAACGTCTTTGATGCGGAAATTGGGGAGGCCATTGGGATTGATATTAAGTCCGGCACACCTGATCAAATTAAAGGAGTTGACGGAAGAGGAATTGATTGCTGGGTTCATGAAGTTCGAGTAACCGTAGTAGGAGAGGGGTTGGTGACTGTTAAGACAGCCTTTACCTACAGCCTACCTTTGGAAGGATATGGTTTGGTAGGACAAAACGGGTTTTTTGATCATTTTATTGTCCGGTTTGATTATAATCAGGGTAAAGTTAGTGTTACCAAGAACAACTCGCCTTTAGTTAACTAAAAATTGGGCTTGGGATATTGGTTGCCTCAAACCCGTGCCCGCCGTTTGACATAACCTAATGAACAGTTGTTTAATTTAATTAACAACTGCTCATGAGAGCTTTTCGCATAGGTTACATTTTAAGTCTTAGCTTTCTGTTAATTTTAACAGTAGTTACCCTCACTTTTGGTTTTTACCAACCTCCGTCTGGCCCGAAGGCTCCGGAATACCCAGATTCATCAAGCTCACTTTATGATTCTTCAGGAGACCTGAGTGACGATGTGTACCAACGAAGGTTAGATGAGAGAGACAAGCAATTAGACGAGTATGATGCTAAACAAAAAATCTATGAAGAACAGCAAAAGACTTTCGTCAAAGACAAAGTTGTACCTTATGCCAGAAACGTTTTTGCTTTTTGGGTTGTGATGGCAGTTGGGTTTCAAGTCATCGGTTTGCTTCTTTCTAAATTCAGGTCACCTTTGGTTGGAGCAGCTTTTTCTTTTAGCGGCGTTTGGGCAGTAATCCTCGGTCCTCTTGGGGGATTGTTGTGGTTTGTTAACAGTTTGGTATCAAGTTTTGCGACTCAAGCTGAACAAGAATTTACTACCGAATCTATTTTCCAGACAATAGGCTTAATTTCCCTGCTGGGGGTAGCGCTGCTAACAACCCTAGGTCTATTTTTCTATGGTGAGTTTGTGAAGAAACTTAGGGGTGCAATTCTTACAGAAGAGGTTCTTCCAACTACAAACTCTGCTTCTGAACCTGTCCCCCCAACTCCTTAGCAACCTGTTCGAAACATTGCTAAAGCGCTTGTTTTATCCTTGACAGGAGCTTTTTTCGATGATAAGATGCGCTCTGATGAGAGTAAATCTCAATAAGAGGGTGTTTTAGGTTAGAGTTTTTATCACTTTTTGCTAGTTTTACTGCCTTTTACCTCCTAAATCCCCCTCTAGATTTGTCTATCAATTGAATATGTAGTTTGCCAAAGAAGCGTTAAAACGTTTTTCTTTGCGGGTCTGTACGTACATTTTAAATTTGTGGACCGTTAGGTTTTGGGCCGTTAGCTCAGTTGGTCAGAGCGCTACATTTGCAATGTAGAGGCCGGGAGTTCGACTCTCCCACGGTCCACCAAGCCGGAATGGTTGGTTCGGTCTCGTCATCGAGATTGGACGCGAAGCGTCTGCTTCCGACCAGGTCCACCAACCGCGGATCTGAAATAAGGTCCGATTGGGGGTTTACCCCCAGCACTTTACTTTGTGAGCAATCACATTTGTGATGCGAACAATGCAAAGTACGAAGTACTTTAAAAACTGAAAAGAAGTGTCACCTCAGAGGGCCTGCAATATTTCATTCTGATTGTAGGATCTGAGGTGAATCAAAGATCTAATTAAAGTGCACAGTGGATGCCTTGGACCTTTTGGCCGATGAAGGACGTGGTAGACTGCGATAAGCCTCGAGTAGCTGTCAACAAGCGTTTATTCGAGGATTTCCGAATGAGGTAACTCCTCCTTTTATAGGAGACCCCTACCCGAATCTATACGGTAGGTGGAGGTAAGCGCCCGAAGTGAAACATCTAAGTACGGCGAGTAGAAGAAAACAATCGTGATACCCCAAGTAGCGGTGAGCGAAAAGGGAACAGCCCAAACCCAGCACCATTTTGCGCCTCAGAATCGTTAAGTAAGAAAATTCTTGAAGTTTATCTTGCTTGATAATTTTTGGGACGTAGTATGGTGCTGGGGGTTGTAGGGTCTCTCTGACTTCAATGTCAAAAAGAACAAAACTTAAACCTAGCAGAAGGCTTTGGAATAAGCCGCCATAGAGGGTGATAGCCCTGTAAGTAAAAGGTTGAAGACTTTGAGGGATACCTGAGTACCGCGGAGCACGTGGAATTCTGCGGGAACCCGCCAGAACCATCTGGTAAGGCTAAATACCAAAAGGTACCGATAGTGAACAAGTACCGTGAGGGAAAGGTGAAAAGCACCCCGGTGAGGGGAATGAAATAGTTTCTGAAACTGTGTACTAACAAGCAGTCAGAGCCCAGCACCTTTGCGTGTTATATTGGACGTATGTACTTTTTGTATGTACTTCAAGGGTCGTCTAATCCTAAGTTTTACATTGGGATAACCAAAGATTTGGAAAATCGATTGCTCGAGCATAATCGAGGTGAAAACACCTCGACCAAGAAGAGCAATAATTGGAAGTTAATCTACTTTGAAGGTTATCAGAGCGAGAATTTAGCTCGAGATCGAGAACTAAAACTCAAAAAGTACGGTAAAGCTTGGCAAGAGTTAAAGAAAAGGATTAGCGAAAAGTTATAGCACATAAAGGTGCTGGGTGATGGCGTGCCTATTGAAGAATGAACCGGCGAGTTACCTTGTGTCGCGAGTTTAACCACTGTAAAGTGGGGAGGCGTAGTGAAAGCGAGCCCTAAATGGGCGATTAGCGGCATAAGTTAGACCCGAAACCTGGTGAGCTAACCATGTCCAGGGTGAACCCCGAGTAAAATCGGGGGGAGGCCCGCACCCGTATCTGTTGCAAAAGGTTGGGATGAGGTGTGGTTAGAGGTAATATGCCTATCGAACCAGGAGATAGCTGGTTCTCCCCGAAATGCATCTAGGTGCAGCCTTTATTTCGAAGCTTTGTGGGGTAGAGCACTGGATGGGTTGTCGGACCGCGAGGTCTGGCACCTAACCAAACTCCGAATACGCAAAGTGGATTTTAAAGAGTGAGACTATCCGGGCTAAGCCGGGTGGTCGAAAGGGAAACAGCCCAGACCGTTAGTTAAGGTCCCTAAATTCAAGCTCAGTGTGAAAGGCAGTGTTTTTCCGTAGACAACCAGTAGGTTGGCTTAGAGGCAGCCACCCTTTAAAGAGTGCGTAATAGCTCACTGTTCGATCGGAAAGATGCGCCGACAATTCAACGGGGCTCAAGCTTGATACCGAAGCTACGGCTTCGCCGCAAGGCGAGGGGTAGGGGAGCGTTCTGTATGCCTTGAAGGTGTTCTGTAAGGAGCACTGGAGTGTACAGAAGTGAGAATGCCGGTATGAGTAGCGAAATTGGGGTGAAAACCCCCAACACCGAAAGCCTAAGGTTTCCTGGGCAACGCCAATCGTCCCAGGGTTAGTCGGTCCTAAGCAGAGGCCTCAAGCAGGCGTACGCGATGGACAAGCCGTTTATATTCGGCTACAAGGTTGTCTTGCTCAAGACACAAAGGGTTGACAAAAGTGGAAGTTTCTAGTGCCGATCTGCAATGGTACTTAAGTATTTAGGAAGTAACAATAGGAAAATCCGTTGTTATGTTTATCTAAGGTACGAATAGCCTTACAAATCGTAAGAGGCGTGGGGTTAGAACACTTTCAGTTTTCCAGAAAACGCTCGTTGTGAAGGGCAATCTTTCCGTACCGCAAACCGACACAGGTAGGCAGGTCGAGTAGACTAAGGTGAACGGGAAAACTATCTTTAAGGAACTCGGCAAAAAAGCTCGACGTATCTTAGGAAGATGTCGTACCAGCCGCAAGGCTGGTCTCAGCAAATGTTTCTCAAGCGACTGTTTAACAAAAACACAGGGCTCTGCAAACCTGAAAAGGGAAGTATAGGGCCTGAGACCTGACCAGTGCCGTAAGGTTAAAGAAGGCGGTGCAAGCTGCCGACTGAAGCCCCGGTAAACGTCCGCAGTAACTATAACTGTGCTAAGGTAGCGAAATTCCTTGTCGGGTAAGTTCCGACCCGCACGAAAGGTTGAACGACTTGAGAACTGTCTCGAAGATAGACCCGGCGAAATTGAAGTGGCTGTGAAGATGCGGCCTAGATATGCCAGGACAAAAAGACCCCGTGGAGCTTTACTGCAACTTGGCCCTGCGTTAGGTTTGAAGCTGTGTAGAATAGGTGGGAGCCTTCGGGCAACAGTGAAATACCACCCTTCTTTAAATTTGACGCTAACTTTTACCCATAATCTGGGGAAACAACAAGGCCTGGTGGGCAGTTTGACTGGGGCGGTCGCCTGCAAAAGAGTAACGCAGGCGTCCAAAGGTCTCCTAGCTACGGATGGAAATCGTAGCGATAGCGCAAAAGCATAAGGAGGCTTGACTGTGAGGCCTACAAGCCGAGCAGGTGCGAAAGCAGGGTTTAGTGATCCTCCGTGACCCGAGTGGAAGGGCCGGAGCTTAACGGATAAAAGCTACCCCGGGGATAACAGGCTAATGGTGTCCAAGAGTTCACATCGACGACACCGTTTGGCACCTCGATGTCGGCTCGTCTTATCCTGGGTGGGTAGTACCACCCAAGGGTTGGGCTGTTCGCCCATTAAAAAGGTACGCGAGCTGGGTTCAGAACGTCGTGAGACAGTAGACCTTTGGTAATCGACAATTACCATTAACGAGCTGTCGTTCCTTCCGATGTTTTGAAGTTAAGAGGAAAAGAAGGACACTTTATCTATAATCTTCTATAGAGGAATAAAGTGAAAATCTAGCTATATGCTGGAAACTCCGTTCCCTAAAAGGGATGAGTATCTTGAGATACTAAGCGTATAGAGTTACAATATCTCTATGGTTAGTGAAAATTTTTCAAGTGCGGACAATCAGCAGGCAAACATAGCGGATGAGTATCTAGCAGGATTTGTGGATGGAGAAGGCTGTTTTTACGTGGGATTTAGTCGCAGGAAAGACCTGCCTTTAGGTTGGCAGGTAATTACTGAATTCCACTTAAGTCAAAATCCAGGAGGAAAGAATGTCTTAGAAACTTTTCAAGACCGTTTAGATTGTGGTTATTTAAAACCCAACCACGCGAAAAGTCTGAAAGACAAATCTTGGGTTTTGATTGTCAAAGATCGTAGGGATTTAAAAGAAAAATTAATCCCTTTCTTTGATAAGTATTCTCTTCATTCACGAAAACAGCACGATCTTGAAACTTTTAAGAAAGTTATTGAGATTGTGGTAAGTAAAAATCATCTGACTAAAGATGGTTTTACAAAAATAGTTAACTTGGTTTTTGACACTAATAGAATTACCAAGAAACGATACTCAAAAGAAGCAATTCTTAACGCTTTGTAGCCTCAGAGACTACATGCTAGACCCGATTTAATAAGTCGGAGAAGATATAGTCCGAACTCGATAGCGATGTCGAGAGTTGAATAGAAATATTTAGCCATCCGCCCTTCTGGCGGAGAGTAACAACTTGTCGGTCTCTATCCGGCATATCCGCAGGATTCTTGAGGGAAGTTGCTCCTAGTACGAGAGGACCGGAGCGAACCAGCCTCTAGTGTGTCAGTTGTCGAAGTTTCGGCACCGCTGAGTAGCTACGCTGGGATGGGATAAGCGCTGAAAGCATCTAAGTGCGAAGCTCGCCCCAAGATTAGGAATCCCCATTAGAACCGTGGCAGACTACCACGTTGATAGGCAACAAGTGTAAGATCCGTAAGGATTTCAGCTAAGTTGTACTAATAGTTCGATCGTGATCTTTGAAAACCCGTCTCGACTCATCAAGACGAGGCGGAACTTCTTTTCAGTTTTTAGAGTGCTCTGCACTCTGCATTTGCTCAAGCAAAAGTAGAGTGCTTTGAGGCTAGCAAGCTTGGATTTTAGCCTAAAGGACTAAAATCCAAGGCTGTTAGAGCGAGGCGGCTCCACCTCTTACCGTTCCGAACAGAGTCGTGAAACGTCTCAGCGCTGATAATACTGCAGCTTCTCAGCTGTGGGAAAGTAGGTCACAGCCCTAATTTAAAGAAAAACTCACCAGAAATGGTGGGTTTTTCTTTTCTTCTCAAATTCCTTGCACTAGTTTGCTAAAATAAACCTTAGTTTCGGGAAGTTGGAAGGAGAAAGGGATTGGTGACTGTTTATGAGCGAGTAGTCCAAGTTCTCAAGGACGGTATGGTCGAGGAGAAGAACTGGGATAAGATCACGCCAGAGGCCTCATTAGTGGACGATCTCGAGGCCGATTCACTGGATCTCGTTGAGCTTAGTATGGCGATGGAAGAAGAGTTCATCAAGAACGGTCAAGAAGTGGAGATTACTGACGAAGAGTCAGAGAAGGCCATTACTGTCCAAGATGTAGTAGATTTACTCAAACGTAAAGGGATGAAGGATGATTTAGATTGACAATGTTCTGATAACGACTCGAAAGTATTTCGGGTCGTTTTTCTTTTTAAGGGGTGGTTAGTTCGACTTGCGGTACCAAAACTACGCGGGTTTTAGGTGTTACCTTTACTTTTATGTAAATCACTTTTCCTCCTTTAGCCTCTTTGGCTTTTCCAGAGTCTAAATTTACCTTGGCTAGATCTGGATCCCCATCAGGTAGAAAGACAATTTCTGCCCCATCAGGAATTTTTTCCAACATTTCTGGATGCTCGAGTGCGTACTGCATAAAAAGGGAATGCTGTTCTAAGTTTTTCTCAATGATTTCTTTGTTACTCATATTTTCCTAAATCGCCCAACAATCTCATACCAATTTAATTTGGTGTACTGATAGCAATAGTTGTAAGCTTCGTTCAAATTAGCAAACTTTAGTTTTCTTATAGCACTTTCACCTTCAGGTGTAAAGGTGTGTTGGTGGGTATAACCGTGGGCGTTGTCAAACCTAAGAACAATTTGGTTTTCAAACTCAAGCTGAACTGAGAATTTCTCTATTACACCATTTTTAATAGTGAAACTTGATCTTAAGGCAATCCTGTCTTCAGGGTCAAGAAAATAGGAAAAGCTTTTCTCACGGGTTGCCATCTGCTCAAAATAGTAACATGGTAACTTGAATCAAGCAAAATATTCCCAAGGTCCAAACCATTACGCCCATATCTTATAGTACTTGACTTTTCAAGCTATTTTTGCTATCCTAGTAGGACTATCGGAAGTGTATCTTAGCAAAGGAAGGAGATTATTCGTGGACATTTCTGGTCTCGACAAGGCGGGGGTTCTGGCAGCACTCTACAACGCTGCGCGACCGCAGGGAATGGGCTTTATGCGCTACGACCCTGTACCGATGAGCGTCGAGGAGGCAAGTGAGCTGTTGCAGCGCACGAACCGCTTCGACTACCTCAAGGGTCGGGTGATGAAGGTCGAAATCGACGGCGACGACATTGACACGCGTCTCTACAACAGAGACAA
This sequence comes from Candidatus Nanoarchaeia archaeon, assembly GCA_036514715.1. Lineage (GTDB taxonomy): Bacteria > Patescibacteriota > Microgenomatia > Woykebacterales > RBG-16-39-9b > DATBWR01. The sequence goes on from DATBWR010000005.1 coordinate 9,450, forward strand.
CGGCGAAGGCGCTGCCGAGATGGCGATTCAGTCACTCCGCACGGAAGGCAAACCCGACAACCAGACCACGACCGCCATCCACGAGCACGGGCGCACTAACGCCGCGCACGAGATGGTCGAGAGGTTGTAGGAGTCGAGGTAGACAGCCGATAAATAGCGTGACGTAACCAATCGTCAGCGACAGGTGCGAGAAGTACGAGTAAGCGAAAGCTGAAAGGAAACTTGCACCTGATACCCCAAGCAAATCTCTCTTCGCTTTGCTCAGAGCAAGCTGAGGTTTCTTTTGGAGGGAATGCGACCACGAAAACGAGGTCGTTTTTCTTTACTTCGACGTTGCTCAGTACAGGTTTTAATAGGTGGAGGCGTGTTTTTTGTGGTGGGCTTCAATCATCCCTTCGATCAATTTTTCCAGGGCTAAAGCATTTTTCCGACTGATTTTTTCTATTATAAGGGGCTCTTCGGTTCTAAGTTTTGGAATAATCCTCAATTGCCCAAGAAACGGTCCAACGTCAGCAGCAACTTGGGCAATGTCGTCAAAATGAATAGTTGTCGATTGGTGCATGCCCGGGCCCCAACGGATAATATAAGTGACTGTTTCTGGCCGAATTATTAGCTCGTCGGGAAAAAGATGAAAAGGGAAAATAGATTTAATGTGGGCAAGCTCACCTTCCGCCAATTTAGGTTTTTTACCTTCACTTGTCGCTCGATAATATTTTTCCAGCGCCTCTTGCTCAATCCTTTTGGCCTCCTCACTTGTCAGTGGTTCAAACTTAACCATAGCCGCATTGTACTTAAAACAGATCTAAGATGTAAGATCTCAGATGTCAGATCTGGAATGTCTTAAATCATAAATCTTCAATCTAAATTGCTGCCGGTTGCGTGTTAGCCGTCTCTTGTTTATAATGCTCCCACGATGGCAGTAAAGACTGAAGACACAACCTCTAGAATGGCCGAACTCTTGGCCAAAGAAGAATATTCCCCCAAACATTTAAAGAGAGGAGAAGTAGTGGAGGGAATTGTTGTGGCAAAAAACTCCGACCAAATCTTGGTTGACATTGGTGCTAAAGCTGAAGGAGTAATTGCCGGTCGGGAACTCGCCAGCGGTTGGGAAGAAATAAAAGTTGGTGACAAAATCTCCTCAGTGGTCGTTTCTTCAGAGGGGGAGGGTGGACAAGCCTTACTTTCGATGAAGAAAGCTGGTGGGGAAATGCGTTGGCAGGTTCTCACCGAAAAGATGAATAAAGGCGAAGCAGTTTCTGTCCGTGGGCTCGAGGCTAATCGCGGTGGTTTAGTAGTTGATTTTGAGGACAACCGAGGTTTTGTTCCCTCGTCCCATCTTCTTACCACCCCGGCTTCTTCGGTGGGCAAAACCATGGAGGTAAAAATAATCGAAGTTGATAAAAAGATGAACCGTTTGGTTTTTTCCGAAAGAGAGGCCCATCCAGAGGCCGCTTTTCCAAAAATAGAACTTCAGTTTAAAGAAGGCGATAAATTGACTGGGCCGGTGAGCAAAATTTTGCCGTTTGGGCTTTTGGTTAGCCTGCCGGGCAACGTAGAAGGTTTAGTGCATATTAGCGAAATCTCCTGGGAAAGAGTTGGTAATTTGGAAGAGCTTTTCAAAGTCGGTGACACTGTTAATGTTAGAGTAACGACAATTGACCCCAACTCTGGCAAGGTGAGTTTATCAATTAAACAACTGGAGTCTGATCCCTGGAGGCAAGCGGAAAAGAAATATCCGGTTGGGAAAGTTTTGGAAAGCACCATTAACCGTACCAGCTCTTATGGCGCCTTTGTGCAACTAGAGAAGGGTATCGAAGGCTTGATCCACTCTTCCAAGATCCCTTACGGGACAAAACTACAAGCAGGTGATAAAGTTAAGGTCAGTATCGACCTCTTTAATCCGGAACAGAGGCGGGTAGCTTTAAGGTTAGCGACTGAAAGTACAGAGGAAGTTAAAGAGAAGCCTAAAAAGAAAGCTACTAAAATTAAAGCTGTCAAAGGAAAGTAACTGAGGAGGTAAAGTAAGTGTCTAAGAAAGTCACTGAAAAATTCACTGAACGAGCTAAAAAGGCTCTCAATACTGCCTTGCGCGAGGCTAAAATTTTAGGAGCTAATGTTGCCGACACTGAACATATTCTGCTTGGCTTACTTTCCGACCCAACCTCAGTAGCTTCAAAAATTCTCGGTAACTATCAACTAGACCTGGCTAAGGTTAAAGAATCAGTCATTGCCAGCAGTGATCCAAAATCCGATAACGACGACGAAGCTTTTACCGAACCGGCTCAAGAAGCTTTAGCTTCCGCTGCCCTCCAAGCGTATTTGCAAGGCAGTAGTTACGTAGGTACAGAACACATTTTGTGCGGTCTAGCTAAAACTCCCTCGGGTCTGGCTTGTCACATCTTGCGAAGCTGGGGAGTTACCTATGAAGCGGTCAAAGCCAAACTAGATACTTTTGGTTATCAAAAAGAAGCGGTAGCTATCGAAAGCCCACAAACCCCTCTGCTCAATACCTATTCCAGAGATTTAACTCAGCTGGCACAAGAGGGGCTACTTGATCCAGTCATTGGTCGGGAAGCAGAAATTGACCGGGTCTTGCAAATCCTTTCCCGACGCACTAAAAATAACCCCATTCTTTTAGGAGAGGCTGGAGTAGGTAAGACGGCTATTGCCGAAGGCTTGGCGCAAAAAATTATCAACCGGGAAGTTCCTCAGCGCTTTTTCGACACTCGGTTGGTGAGTTTGGATCTCAACGCACTAGTTGCCGGTACCCGTTTCCGAGGCGATTTTGAGGAAAGGCTTTTGGGGGTTTTGGAGGAAATTAAAGGAGCTGGCAATATCATTTTCTTCATTGATGAAGTTCAAACTATTGTTGGGGCCGGTGGAGCTGGTGGGGCACTGGATGCAGCTAATATTCTCAAACCAGCCCTCTCCCGTGGTGATTTACGCTGTATTGGGGCGACTACTGTTGAGGAATATGCGGAATTTATTGAGGCTGATAGCGCACTGGAAAGACGCTTCCAACCGATTATTGTTGACGAGCCCACAGAGAGCACCACTGTGGAAATTCTCGAAGGCTTGAAGGACCGCTATGAAGCCTTTCACGGTGTCAAAATTAAAAGAAAAGCCCTTGTTGACGCGGTCACTCTAGCCCGGCGTTATTTAGTGGACCGCCACTTACCCGATAGCGCGATTGATATTATTGACGAGGCTGCTTCCAAAAAAGCAGTTACTCTTGGATCGTTATCAAAAAATGCTCTAAAAATCGAGGATAATTTAGTGGAAATTAGGACTGAAAAAGAGGAGTTAGTGAAAAATGAGGTCTATGATGAAGCTAAAAAATTAAGAATAAAAGAAAAATCTTTATTGAAAAAATTAACGGAAATTGCCAAAAAAGATAAAGGCAACCAAAATCTCAAAGTAGTGGAAGAAAAAGATGTTGCCAACACGGTTGCCCTGATGACCGGAATTCCGGTTGAGGAAATTACTCGTGATGAGGCTGCTCGGTTGTTAAACTTAGAAAAAGAGCTTAATAAAAAGGTGGTTGGTCAGAGGCAAGTCATTAGGCAAATCGCCTCGGTCTTGCGCCGCTCTCGTGTGGGTCTGGTTGATCCACGCCGCCCCTTAGGGTCGTTTATTTTCTTAGGTACTAGCGGCGTAGGTAAAACTTTGGTAGCCCACACTTTAGCTGAGGTTCTTTTTAATGATCCGGAAGCTTTAGTGCGCTTGGATATGAGTGAATTTTCCGAACGCCACACTGTTGCTCGTTTGGTGGGGGCACCGCCCGGCTACGTGGGATTTGAAGAAGGCGGGGAATTGACGGAAAAACTCAAACACCGACCTTACTCAATCATTCTCCTAGACGAGATTGAAAAAGCTCACCCGGAAGTTTTCAACGTCCTCTTGCAGGTTCTTGAAGACGGCCGCCTGACTGACGGTAAAGGTCGGGTTGTTAATTTCCGCAACACTATTATTATTATGACGAGCAACGTAGGAAGCCATTTGATTAAAAAAGAGGGCAAACTAGGTTTTAGCCGTGTTGAGGCCAGTAAAAACGAAGACGAGGGTCATTACCAAGACGTCAGCTCCAAACTGCTCGAGGAACTTAAGAAAAACTTCAAAGTTGAATTTCTCAACCGCGTGGATCTGACTTTAGTCTTTAGACCCCTGACTAAAGGGGACATTATCCAAATTGCAAAGCTCTCTCTTAAAGAGGTAAAAGAGCGCCTCAAGGTTAATAAGATTAAACTTGAAGTCAGTAGCGAGGTTCTCAGTTGGCTCTCTGTTAAAGGCTTTTCCACAGAATTTGGGGCTCGAGAACTGCGGCGGTTAATTGCCGAAAATATCGAAAACCCGCTTTCCGAAAAAATATTAAGTGGCGAAGTTGAGAAAGGTAAAACTCTCCAAGCCCAAGTCGAAGCCGACAAAATAATTTTTCATTAATCTAAACATCTTCTTGATTAAGCTCTCAAGAAAATATCACTCAGCCTATTTCTGCCTCTTGTTTTGCGGTGGTTGGGAGGAAATGCGACCCAACGAAGTTCGATAGAGCGAAGTTGTGGTCGTTTCTCTTTTTAACTTGTGCATGACTAAGCTTAATACAAGACAATTTATATGATCGTAAGATTTGTCTCGTCCTCCTTTTCAACACCTAAATACTAGATACCAAATACTAAATGCTGTAATATGGTGGCTCGTATGGCAAAAGCTGCAACTACTTACATCTGTCAGCAGTGCAATTATCAATCACCTTCGTACTTAGGTAAGTGTCCTAATTGTGGCGCTTGGAACAGTCTGGTTGAAACCCTAACAGATGTCAGACAGCAGGTATCTGGTGTCAGAAAACTGACTGTAAAACCACAGAAACTTTCAGAAATAACTTCAAAGAACTTTAGCCGTCTTAAAACCGGCGTTTCAGAGCTGGATCGAGTTTTGGGCGGGGGAATTGTTCCCGGTTCAGTGGTTTTACTGGCTGGAGATCCGGGTATTGGTAAATCGACCCTACTTTTGCAAGTCTCGGCCGAGTTTAAATCCCTCTATGTTTCCGGTGAAGAGTCCTTGGATCAAATCAAAATGCGTTTTACCCGGCTTGAAGGCAAATCAAAAGATTTATCTTTGCTTGCCGAAACTGATGTAGAAGATATAACTGCTGCTATCTCTTCAGAAAAATTCTCTCTGGTGGTAGTTGACTCAATTCAAACTATTACAACAGGTGATTTAAATTCTTCGGCTGGTAGTATTGCTCAGGTTCGTGAGACTGCCTTCCGTTTAACCCGGTTGGCCAAGGAAACTGGTGTGGCTATTTTTCTAATCGGACAGGTTACCAAGGAGGGTAACTTGGCCGGACCTAAAACCTTGGAACATTTGGTGGACACCGTGCTGATGTTGGAAGGAGAGGCTCATCACACCTTCCGAATTTTATCAGCAACTAAGAATCGCTTTGGCCCAGTGGATGAAATTGGAGTCTTTGAAATTGGCGAGCGCGGTATGACCGAAGTTAAAAACCCTTCCAAGGAGTTTTTAAGTGGCCGAGTGGTAGCACCCGGGTCAATTGTCGTACCTGTCTTGGAAGGATCCCGTAGCGTGCTTACTGAAATTCAAGCCTTAACCAACCCCACTAATTTCGGCCTGCCGATAAGACGCGCTTTTGGCTTTGATCCGAACCGGCTTCAGCTTTTGGTGGCTACACTGATTAAGAGGGCTGGTGTGCCTTTGGGGGGTCAAGATATTTTTGTTAACGTGGCCGGTGGACTGAAAATTACCGAGCCAGCCGCAGACCTGGCGGTTTGTTTGGCTATTGCCAGTTCTGTTGCCGATAAGGTAATATCAAAAGGCTCTGTTGCCTGTGGGGAAGTTGGTCTACTAGGTGAATTAAGGGAAATTCCCTTTCTACCTAAACGCCTGGAAGAAGCTAAGCGACTTGGATTTACCCGCTTTTACACTCCCAAGTCTGCCCGTACTTTAAAAGAAGCAATTAGTTTAAGTTTGCAAAGCAAACTTTAAGGTCGATTTTAAACTCTAAGCAACTTTATTTATCTTTGGACTCATCCGGTTGCTTAAGGAAAGGAATTATTTCATGGACCTACGCAGTCTGGTGCGCCTTATTATTGGCGTGGCCTTTGGGCTCTTTGGCTATTTCGCCGTTGGGCAGCTAGTTTCTTTACCAAACAATTCAATAGAAACCTTGGTTAGCATTGTTGCCGGCCTTTCTTTAGGGCTAGCCGGGGTTTACTTTTTACCAGTGGTGACAGAGTGGCTAAGTTCTCTTACCCGCACTATTTCCCGAAGAGTTGCCGACGAGGTTATTTCTCAGCTCCACCTTCCACGCCTTCCGGTTGGGCAAAGAGGCGATAAGAGCCAAGGGGCTAGTGAAAAATGGGTCAACCCAATCCTAATGGATACCAGCTCTCTCATTGACGGCAGAATTGCCGATATCATTGAGAGTGGTTTTGTGTTTGGGACGGTTGTCGTTCCAGATTTTATTCTTTTGGAGCTGCAGCATATTGCCGATAGCGCTGATAGTTTGAAAAGAGGGCGGGGGAGAAGAGGCTTGGACGTGCTTGAATTTATTCGTAAAGGAGGCCAAGTCAGAACCGTAGTTTATGAGACCGGGCAAACTAGTTTAAAGAATATTGACGAGCGTTTGTTGAGGCTTGGAAAGAACCTAAAAGCCAAAATTCTCACTAACGACTTTAACTTGAACAAAGTAGCCACAGTTTCTGGTGTGAAGATTTTGAACGTCAACGCTTTGGCTAACGCCATGAAAACCACCCTGCTACCTGGCGAGGAACTTGAGGTTAAAGTTATCCAAGAGGGTAAGGAGAAGAGCCAAGGGGTTGGCTACCTCCCAGACGGCACGATGATTGTAGTTGAGAACGGAGCCGCCTTTATAGGCAAGAAGATCAAATCTAAGGTTTCTAGGGTCATACAGACGGTCGCCGGCCGGATGATCTTCGTTCAAGCTGACGAGGATTAACATTACTCCACCCCAAAGTTGTCCAAAACTTATCCACATTACTGAAAAGCACTATTTCTGAAGCTAAATAAACTATAGGGCTGAGTGTTTCCAGAAGCATCTACTCCTATAGGTTTGACAAAACTTGACAAAAAGACTATACTGTGCAAAGATAAACCTGACGCTAACAACTCACTTGTTAGCCTGACTTTGTTAGGTTTTCTTTGTTGAACCCAAAAATCAGTAAAGAAAAGCGAAGTATTTAACAACTTAGGAAGCTAAAAGGCTCTGAGAAGGGCCAGGAATCATTTTTGCGGCACAAGTCGTGAAAATATTAATCTGCGATTTTCGCGGAGAGATATTTTTGATTCACTAAGGAGTTTCGTGTACGGGCAGGGACGAGGCTCTTTACCCCCGAACTGTCCTACCGAAAGGTGGGATTGTGTAGGGGAGGACTTATCTAAAAGAACTTTGACAAAATCTTGCAAGACAAAAGCCCTTTAGCAAAAGGGGAGGCAGTTCTACTTAAGACTTTCCGGTAGGTTACTTTTTTAAGAGGAAGAGCTTAGCTGAGTAACAATTTTATGCCGGGGGTTAGGTGAAGGTCGTCCTTTTACCAAGTAAACGCCTTAAAAACGGAAGCACCGCTATGGCCGGAAGAGTCTTAGACGCCGATAGCAGTGCCCCGATAAGTACATCTGGACAGCAGGTGTACCTTTCTACATCTAATTAAAAAGCGTTCCGGAAGATTAGTCAAGTCTGAAAGGTTGCTGTAATTAATCACTACTGTGCGGCTATAATTAAATGCAACAGTGGGGGTGAGAGAAACAGGTTCGGAAATTGGTTAATGGCCGGTCCCCGGCGTCTGGTTTGGGGTAACACTCTTACTGGGCGCTGAGGAGCGGCCATTACTGTTTTGTGCAAGTTTATTGTACTATAATAGATTTTATTACTGACAGAGTAAGAAATAATTCTGCTAAATAAGAGTTTCAGGATCGTTTAAACTACCCTTTAATGAGCTTGGTGAGATAAAAGCTAAACCTTAAGGCTAAATAGAGATGGAGAGCCAAAATCTACTTGTATAGACCAATTTTGAATTTAACTTATAAGGTTCACCTTTAGGTTGACAGCTTAAGATCAGTGTACCTGAGCGCAGGAACCCAACGGTGGAACCTTAGTTTCTGAAACACAAGATATGTGAATATCTTATAGTTTGACAAAAAGGTTAATCTGTGCTACTATTACCAAGTAATTGATCCTGATACTAAGGATATAGTTTTGAGGCTGCCTTATTGGCAGTCTTTGCACATTTAAAGAAATAAAAAGTAATCCTCCAGCTGGCGGACTCCTTTGTTTTCGAGGGCTAAATTCTGCTCTAAGGTTAGGGTAACACCACTTTGGGGCAGGCTTTGGCCTTCGAAAAACGACTACATCACCGTATTTTACGGTTTAACCTTTTTTCTTCGATGGGAGGGACAGTCCTCATCGATTGCTCACAACGTAAAGGTAAGCGAAGAAAGTTCGCTCAAGAAACTCGGAAAGGAGGAAGACAACTTGGACAAGAAGGTTCTTCTTGGCCTAGTAATGATCGTCGTCGGTTTGACGATGGCTATTGTTGCTTTGCTCCTGAGCTGGTCCGTTTGGACCATCGTGGGAGGAGCAATGATAGCCCTGCCAGGCTTCATCGTGTTGTTTGCGGCGAATAGGAGCACCGTATCTACGGAAACAGGCTCCGACCCGCCCCCAGCAACGTCTAGGAGACGAGCGCCTAGTGTTGAACGAGCCTTGACAAGGAGGAGGGTGGTTTTGGTAGGAGGCGTACTGATGGGCGCGGCTCTAGTCGCGATCATCGCTTACGTCATCCTCAGGCACGGTGGCGACGAGGTGGGTCCAGAACTTGGGTCTGTAGCCGAGGCATCTGGTCCCTCGATCAGCGGCAACGTGGTTGACTCAAGCGGCAATCCTGTGCCCAACGCCACGGTTCGAGTAGTCGGACCGATCAACGCTACGGAGTCTGCAAAGCGCAGGGAGGTCAACACTAACGACAAAGGCGATTATCGAATCGATAACTTGCCTTTGCAAGGTGCCTACGACCTCCACGTTGATGCAGAGGGTTTCGAGTCCTCATACCTAGTCTCTGGTCAGCAGATCGATGAAGTAGCGGTAGAGGACTTCAAGGCGCCTCAGGTAGTTCTCAAGAGGAAACCTGAGGTAGATGTGTCCGTCAGGACTTCCCCGACCGGATTTGTTTTCGGACAAGGGGTAGCCAGGGAAGATGTGCCGAGGGTGCTAATGGCCCACGGTATTATCAAGGACCCTGGCGAAATCAACCCACCGGAAGAAGTGACGAGGACTGGTAGTGGCTGGACAACTTACATCAGGGACGGGCAAACCGTCTCAACTGTTCCAGCTAACTACACCAACGAGCCGTTCTGGCGAGTAACTTTCAAGAAAGAACGCTCCGACGGCTTAAAGGAGATCTTCGTCCAAAGGAAGTGTGGTAATGTGTCGGTTCCGCCGGGAGTGAAAATTCCCAAACCGACTCCATCACCACAAGCGACGCCAACAGCGACGCAGACGCCGACGGCAACGTCGACGCCGCGAAAGGGGGTGACGCCTACAAAAACACCGACTGTTCCGGTGTCTACACCATCGCCGACGCCGACGAGCACGAAAGTGCCGCCGACGTCGACACCGCGTCCCACCCAAACGGCAGCGCCAACACAAACCGGTTGTCCCTGCCCGTCTACGAGTGCAACGCCGGCTAACACCCCGACTGTGCTGCCGACACCGGTGAGTACAATCGCAGTTACGCCGACACCACCGCCTCCGACACCGACTTCACAGTCGCAACCGCCGGGAGCAACACCTACGCCAATCTGGTGAGGCTAGGGGGGAGTTATCTGTAAAAACAGCTCTAACTCCCTCCCTTTTCATTAGCCGCTAGTCACTAAAAACTAGCTACTAGCGAAAAGGGCTTGACATATCTCATAGTAAATAGTATACTATTGAGGATATTTCTGCCCCAAATTATTACTTCCTGCCTAAAACAAAATATATGTTAAACCAAAAACTTTTAAGAAAAGTTTCTTCTTTAGCCCTTACTGGGGTCGTCTTTGCCGTGTCCCTTTTATCACCAGTTTTAGTCAACCCTGTCTTTGCCGCTAGCGAAAAATTAGAAATTACCAATAGCAACGATAAAGCTATTGTTGATCGTGGTGAGGTTGTTAACTACACTGTCGTAGTTAAAAATACTGGTACACAATCTACCAGTAACACCTTCCTTTGGATTAATACCCCAAACCTAGCTACTTACGTTGCTGCTTCAGCGACTGCCGTTAAACAGCCAGCTAATTTAACTAAGAACTTAGATAATAATTGGGTTAACACTGGTGTGAACTTTGGTACCCTTCAGGCGGGTGACACTGTAACTTTGCGCTACCAATCTAAAGTTGCTGGCAACGCTAACCCCAATGACATTATTTGGAGTGTAGCTACTCTCAAAAGCGATCAGACTTCACAAATCTCAGCTAGTTCCTATTCCAGAATGGTCTTTAAAGAAACTGCTCTCTGTGCTACCAAAACAGCTGATAAATCTGTGGTTGAAAAAGGTGATGTTGTCACTTTCACGATCAAAATCTGCAACCGCAGCAATATTAACTTAACTCAAGTTTTGGTTCGCGATAAGGTCCAAGCTCCGTTAAGATATGTTGCCGGTAGTACTACCTTGGATATTGATGGCAAGACTCTAAAGATCGAGGATTCTTGGCAGGTTCAACCTAACGATGCCTGGATTAACATTGGTAACTTACCCCCGGGTTATGAAGCTGTGTTGAAATTTAGAGTCACTGTTGCTGAAAATGTGACTAACGGCCAAGTAATCGAAAACGTTGCCCAAGTTAACGCTAAGGAACTTGAAAAACCAGTACTTTGTGCTGTGAAGCTGACCGGTAAGGTTTTGGGGGTAACTACTCAAAAACCTCCTACCCAGCTTCCTGATACTGGTCCTGGAGAAGCCTTACTTTTGCTTTCAACCTTAGTTCCTGCTGGGTACCTAATCAAGAAGTTTAGAAGCAAAATCTAACCCGAGGGTTAGAAAAGGAGAACCCGCCGCATAAAGGCGGGTTTTCTTTTACCTTTAACTAAGGGTATTGACAACGTCAATTTGCTGTGTTTAAATGCCAGTGGTTTTAGCCCCACAGATAATTTCCTGAAAGACAGTTGAAAATCAACTATGCCAAGAACTAAAGAAGTTAAAGAGGAAGTTCCTCCCGAGAAAGCAGCGGAAGCTGATATTTCCCCAGAGGTTAGTCAATTTAATAATGAACCTACAAGAGGCGTAGAGGAAGGTTTCAAACCTACTCGTGGCAAAGGCGTTCTGGAGCTTATGCCTGAAGGTTATGGTTTTTTGCGGTCCAATGGTGTGAACGCTGGTAGCGGAGATATCTACATTTCCCAATCCCAAATTCGTCGCTTTGATATCCGGGCTGGAGATGAAGTCGAAGGTGAAGTGCGCCCACCCAAAGAAACTGAGCGTTACTTCGGTATGCTTAAAGTTGAGAAAATTAACGGACTTAGCACTGAGAAGGCCACAAATCGTAAGAAAATCGAAAATTTGGTGGCGATTTATCCGGATCGTCAGCTGAAACTGGAAACCGGCAAAACACCTCTTTCCACGCGGATGATTGATCTGTTGGCTCCGGTTGGGTTTGGGCAGAGGGGAATGATTGTTTCACCTCCTAAAGCCGGTAAAACCACTATTTTGAAAGACATTGCCCACGGTGTTGCCGAGAATTACCCAGAGGTGCATTTGATGGCGGTTTTAATCGGGGAGCGCCCCGAAGAAGTTACTGATATTAGCCGCTCTGTCAAAGGAGAAGTTTTTGCTTCCAACTTTGACGAGCCTCCGGAAGCCCAGACTCGAGTGGCCGAAATGGCACTGGAGCGGGCTAAAAGGTTGGTTGAAACCGACCGAGACGTTGTTATTCTTTTAGACTCAATTACCCGGCTTGGGAGGGCCTACAACCTAGCCTTACCGCCTTCTGGCCGAACCTTATCAGGAGGTTTTGACCCGGTTGCGCTTTACCCGCCAAAAAAGTTTTTTGGGGCAGCGCGTAATTTCGAGGGCGGTGGTTCTTTAACTATACTGGCGACTGCCTTGGTAGATACTGGTAGCCGTATGGATGATTTAATTTATGAAGAGTTCAAAGGTACTGGCAACATGGAACTACATGTGGATCGGTCCTTAGCCGAAAGAAGGGTTTTTCCGGCGATTGATGTGAGCCGCTCAGGTACGAGAAACGAAGAGAAACTTTTCACTGAAGAGCGCTTGCAGAAGGTTTGGCGCTTGCGCCGCATGCTGGAAGCCCTCAATGAGCTAGAGCGCACCGAGCTCTTAATTGAGAGGATTGGCAAAACTGCCTCCAACGACGAGTTTTTGGAAACACTGCACAAAAGTGACTAAGCACCTATAGTAACGAGTGACAAGGGGCTTGATTGGTAGGTTTAAAATTAGAATATTTCTTGATATATAAGGAAATCTAAGGGTTGAAATACCCTGTTTCTTGTGATATATTGGTCGCTGACAAAAACACTTGCCTGGCAGGCAAATGTGGAGGGTTCCCAAAATTTACTACTGACCATCAGTAGTTTGTTTTGGGATTGAAATTTTATGGAAGAGCCCATCGCTCCATCGGACAGCAGCGAGGATCTCTATTTTCGAGAAAGTTCTGATTTTCGAGAAAATACAGAGAGCGAAGCGAATTTGTATTCGGTAAGTACTAGTTACACTGACATCTTTGACTTTACGAGCGCTAACACCTTCGAGGAAGCAGAAGGTGTTCTTGGCGAACAAACTTCAAAAATAGCCAACTTCCTCAAGCTGCTAACCGGCAGCTTTAAGTTTATCTTTTTAGGGACCTTCAAGATCAGTTTTGAGTTTTTAGCTTTTAGTTTTACTTTTCTTAACTACCTTAGGGTTAAGGGTTTACAGTTAGTTGAGTTTTTGGATCTCTCCAAAGACCAGATTGTTTCCACCTTAATGTGGCGTCGGGGCCTACTTTTCCGTCCGGCAACTCACGGGGGAGTAGTGGTGGTAACTGCCATCGCTATTGTGGCTGGGGGCCTGTTTACTCGCGGTCAGATTGCCGCTCAAGATCTTACCCCAGGTGAACTGGTTCTTCAAGCTGCCAACACTACCACAACCATTGTTCCGACTGACCGGCCCCGTTCCGAAGTTATTACTTACAAAGTAGAGGGTGGCGATACCCTCTCTAATTTAGCGGAAAAGTTTGGTGTCTCAGTTGATTCCATCAAGTGGGTAAACGCTATGGTCGAGTCTGATACCATCCGACCGGAAGACACTTTGAAAATCCCACCCGTTAGTGGAGTAGTTCACAAAGTTAAAGAAACAGACACCCTGCAGTCACTGGCTAAGCTTTATGCAGCCGATACTCAAACAATCGCGGACTTTCCTTTCAACTATATTGACGATACCTTGAGCCTAAAAGTTGGAAAGGATCTATTCATTCCCAATGGCGTTATACCGCGGCCGGTTGAAGCTCGGCCGGCCCCTGTTAACCGAGGACCAACTAACTTTGCTGTCAGTGGCTCTGGCTTGTTCTCCATGCCAACCAGAGGTGTTATCACCCAGTACTTCTCTTGGTGGCACCCAGCGCTTGATATTGCTGCCGATTATGGAACTCCTATTTACGCTGCCGCCTCCGGTAGAGTAATTGATTCCAAAAAGCAAACTTACAGTTTTGGGTGGTACTGCATTATTGATCATGGCAACGGTTATACTAGCGCTTATGCGCACATGTCCGATCTGGCTTGTTCTGTAGGACAGTTTGTCGAAAAAGGCCAATACTTAGGTGCGGTCGGTACCACCGGTCGTGCTACTGGTCCCCACCTTCACTTTGAAGTCCGCCGCAACGGCGGTGCGGTCAACCCCCTTTCAGTACTTTAAGTATCAAGTGCGAAGTAAGAAGTACTAAGTGTCTACTCTTTAATCAATTGTCGAGAAACTCCAAACAAAAATACTTGATCCTTCATCCTTAATCCTTCATACTTGGGAGTCATGGTAGACTTTGTTCGCATCCGTGTTAAGGCTGGTGATGGCGGAGATGGTCACATTTCTTTCCGAACCCAAAAAGGCAAGCCCTACGGTGTAGCCGATGGTGGAGATGGGGGAGATGGAGGGGACGTTTACATAGTAGCTTCAAAAGACCTCAATACTCTAGCACCCTACCGATACAAGAAAGATTTTGAGGCCTCCTATGGTGGTAACGGCGGGCGTAATAACCGCACCGGAGCCCGAGCCGAGGATTTATTCCTGGAAGTTCCCTTAGGCACCCTGATTAAGGACCCTCAGGGCCAAGTAATTTTTGATGTTGTTAGGTTAAAGGACAGAGTCTTAATAGCTAAAGGTGGGCGTGGGGGTAGGGGCAATGCCCACTTAAAACACGTGGTTAAAGAAAGAAAAGAAAAAGGTGAGAAAGGCTTGATCAAAGTCTTTGAAAAAGGAGCACCAGCCGAAGCCTCCGACCTTATCTTAGAATTGAAAATACTGGCTGATGTTGGTTTGATCGGCCTACCCAACGCTGGCAAATCCACACTTTTATCAAAACTGACTGCCGCTCATCCCAAAATCGCCGACTACCCTTTTACTACTCTTGAGCCTAATCTTGGGGTAATGAGTTTTAAGGGGAAAGAAATTGTCTTAGCTGATATTCCAGGCTTGATCGAAGGTGCAAGCCACGGTAAAGGCCTAGGAGGAGAGTTTTTGCGCCATGTTGAACGGACTCGGTTGCTTGTGCATTTGGTTTCCCTGGAGTCTCAGACACCCTTAGAGGACTGTCAGATAGTTAATAAAGAACTGACTGACTACAACGAGAAACTAGGGGATTTAAAGCAAGTTGTTTGCTTGACTAAGACTGATTTAGTTGGGGAAAGCAGGGTCAAAGAAGTCGAGGCTGTTTTCAAGAAAAATAAGATTAAGGTTTTGACTATTTCCAGCTACACTGGTGCTGGTCTGGAGGCCATTAAAAAGGCGATTATTAAAGAGTTTTAATGGTGGACCTGGGCGGGGTCGAACCGCCTGCCTCCTCAATGCGAATGAGGTGTTCAACCAGTTAAACTTCAGGCCCGTGGTGGACCGGAAGAGATTCGAACTCTCAACCCCCTCCATGCCATGGAGGTGCGCTACCGTTGCGCCACCGGCCCAAGGAACCAACATTCTAGCAAATTATTATCCCTAACTCAATATTTTACAATTTAAAAATATACAGCAAATGTACACCTCGGGGGTGTACATTTTGGTTTGATTTTGTTAAATTAGGTTTATCATGCCAAGACGACTAGTAACTCTTGCGAACGAGCATTTCTACCACGTGTTTAACCGAGGCGTGGAAAAGAGGAGTATTTTTCTCAGCGCTAGGGATTACATGAGGTTTCTTGAAACTTCTAAACACTACCTGGATCATTTGTCGAGGTTGTCAAGAAGGTCAAAATTTGGAAACCGAGAAGCTAACAAGCCTTTAGTTGAGGTAATTGCTTATTGTCTAATGCCAAATCACTTTCATTTTTTACTTAAACAAATACAAGAAAAAGGTATTTCTACCTTCATTGGTAAGTTGGCCAATAGCTACACGAAATATTTCAATGTCAAATATGACCGCATCGGCCCTCTTCTACAGGGCCAATTCAAAGCAGTTTTGGTAGAGGATGACGATCAACTTATTCACCTCTCCCGTTATATACACCTAAATCCAGCTGTTTCCGAATTAGTTAAAGAATTGGATACTTATCAATGGTCTTCCTACTCTGCCTACGTTGGTAAGGGAGGTGATGGGTTAGTTTCTCCGGAAGAAGTTTTATCCCACTTTACTACACCAAAGGATTACGAAAAATTTGTTCTAGACCAAGTTGATTATGGTTTAACCTTAGAAAAGATAAAGCACTCAATATTAGATTAGAACGAACTTATAAACTATAGGTGTACACCCCCGAGGTGTGCAACGTGCATACCTTATTTTTGGGTGGCTGATGTTGTGGCTTGGTTGAAGTCGGCTTGTGCTTCTTCCAGTTCACTAGTAACGCGATCACGGTCAGTAGAGTCTTGAGGTAGAAGTTGCAGAGTTGTTTCCAGTTCCAGAACAACTCTAGCCTCACTCCCGCCTTTTCGTTTCAGGGCATTGGCCAAGTTGTAATGGGCGCTGGTGTAGGCGGGACGGACAGTGATTGCTCTTTCGTAGGATTGGATGGCAGCATCGAGCAAGTTGTTATTCAAGAGAATATTACCCAGAGTTTCGTGCAAGATCGGGTTGCGTGGGTCCAAGGCAACTGCTTGGGAGGCAACGTTGATGTTGTTGGCAGCGTTTCTTTGGCGATTTTCACCTTCAAGTTGTAACGAGGAAAGAACCCCTGACAAAGCCTCCCAGTTGGCAACGTTAAGTGGGGAAGTTCCAGCTTCACGACGGATACTAAAATTGTTCAAACCGGCTCCTACGTAGCCGGTAACTCTTGTACCTTGAGCCACTGCCTCACTCACCAAACCGGCAATGTTGCGGTTATCCTGATCGGTCTTGTCAGCCTTTTGGGAAAGGTTGGTGGCAATCAGTCGGTCGAGTACAACCAATGAACGGCGGTACGTATCGCGGTTAGGGTTCTTGGCGATAGCGTCAAGCAGGCTTTTTCTAGTGTCAGCCGCCTTATCAGCAGTACTGGCCAGGAGCGCTTTTTGGTAAGCCATTTCCGCTTGATAGACTGGTAAACCAAAGTAGAGTATTAGCAAGAAGGCCGCTACCCCAACAATAGTGAACCCGGTTCCTAAAGTGCTGTCGCGGTCACGAGAGCTCACTGGAGCAAACTGCACCCCACCTTCTCTTAGAGCTACAAACCTCACGTCAACTTCTTCCACATTTTTAACCCTCGCATCTCTCAAATAGGTAAAAGAGGCAGCGGCCAGTATTACAAAGAACACCCAAATTGCAGTTGTTGTGTCCTGGAAAAAGATGCCGATGATGAAAACTACTAAACTTGAGAAGAGAAAGACTGACATCGGATTTTGGGCAACTCTCTCTGAGCGGTAGTTAAAAGTCAAAAGGGTTCTGGCCAACATTAAAAGAACCAGCGCAAAGCCAACTAGTCCAACTATTCCTACGGAGGAGAGCAAAGTAAGATATTCATTGCCGGAAAGGTCAAAGCGCAGGTTCCAATAATCCTCACCGTTCAATTCGGCACCTTTGAGAGCAGTGAAACTGTAGGCAAAAGTTCCCGGACCGACACCAAAGAAAGGCCGCTGACCGACTGCTTGAGTAGAAATTCTCCAGGCCGAATCCAGAGGTAAAATTTTGTCCGGAGTAATGTTTAGGTTCTGTTTTTTATCAGCGAGCAATGGCTTAAGAAAGGTGTTTTGGAAGCTGGGTATTAAAGCTACTATGGCAACTAGTCCCAAGGCAGCCGCAAAAACACCTAAGTAGGCTTTAGTCTCCTTACCAACCTGTACTCTGGTTAAGAAAACCGAGGCAAAAAGCAAACCCAAAGCTAGAGCAATAATAGCCCCGACCACTTTAAAGAGAAAGATTGGCAAGAGCATCACGACCGCGGCTACCAGAAAAACAATTTGTAAAGAGCGATTTTTGGCAGTTACCAGAGCCCCAAGTGCAAGTGGTACAACTAAAGACAGATATAAACTCAAACTGGTGACGTTGCCCAGCGGTGTCCAGGTACGAGATTTAGCCCAAGTTACGGAAATAAGGTTGTAGCCGAAAAAGTTTACAACCCCCAAGAGAGCGGCTACCACGCCGCTGGCAATAATTGCCCAGACCACCAACGACCAAACTTGTTTGTTGAGATTGCTGACCGCGATAAAGTAGAGGACAACGTAAGCTAAAACTGAAACTAAGCCGCCGTGGAAGCGTGGGTAAAAGCCGGCGATCGAAACATAGCGATCGACGCTAAAAATGGTAGAGAGAATTACCGCGAGAGCAAAAAGTAGTAGGGGTAGATCAATTGGAGTGCGAACAATGCGCATCTTGCCTTCGATACCCATCTTCACTCCCCAAAGCACTAAGAGTATTGAGGTTGCCACCACTACTAAAGCTTGTTTATTAAATTGATAAAACTCGCTGGTGATCGGGAGAAAAAAGAGTGGGGTTAGAAAGGCTAGGGCAACTATTCCAAACCTTATTGCTGTATTTATCGGATTAAGAAATTGTTCTTTCATGTGACTGCTTCCTTTCTAGTTTAGGCAACAATCGTTTGTCTGTCAACTATAAATAAATGTATCAAAAGGTTAACTTCAGTAACAGCAAAATTTGACCCCCACAAATCTGAACTACACAAATCTATATTAGTAAGTAATTTACATCCTTTGGTCATAGCTATAAGTTAGTTACTGTACAACCTTGTTCCACCGTTGATTTTCGTTCCGCCAAAGAGTTTTACCCCGTTCTCGGCGCTGAAATGGGAAAAACGTACCCTGGTTGTGGCGCCAGCGTTTTCTGTCCAAATTCCGTAAATCTTGTTGGTCGCAACATTAGCAGTGAAACTCGCCCAGTTGATTTGGGGTATCACGGCCATTTGTACACCAATAGGGCCAGTTGTGTACGCCGTTGTTACTCTGGCTCGAATATAATAATATGCGGTTCCTTCGCCGTTGACAGTGGTGGTTGCCCAGTCGGTATAGGGGATAAAAGCAAAATAGCTGTCAGCAGTAAAATGTGGAGCAGGCGCAACCAGAAAGTCAGTCAGAGCCGCCCAGGTTGAACCGTTGTAATATTCCCATATTACTAACCCGCTGGATCCATTGGTTGATAAATCCCAGGAAATTGCATCGAATTTCTGGGTCTTGCCAAAATAAACTATATCACCCACTGCGGCTACAACCCGCCCGCTCGTTGCGTGGAGCACATCGGCGCTGGTCGTGTTGCCGGCATCAGTAGTCTCGTCTTGGAAAGGAGTGCCGGCATCAGCATCATAAAGCCAGACTTTGTCAAAAACTGCGTGTCGGGTAACAAGGGGAGTAGAACTAGCATCAAAATTGCCAGTGGCAAAAGGTGCAACGCCTTTTTTGTACACTAACCTTCTTGAGCCGGACAAACTAGTGGTCAGACCTGTGGTTTCTCCGTAAGCCACCCAGACACTCGTGCCGTCAGTGGCAACAGAAACAAAGGCATTAGAAGTTGCAGCGGAAGAAACGGTTGCCAAAGAAGACCAAGATGAACTGTTCCAACGTGTAAAGTAAACATTTGTACTCCAATTAGTAGCGAAGTAGATATTCCCGGAAACATCACCTGTTGCGCTAAAAGTTGCAGCAGTTTGAGTAACACTTGTCGTCACAGTTCCTTCCGAAACCCAACTTGTCAATCCATCACTATCTGCTCTATACCGCCACTTAATTTGTCCTCCTACAACTTGTTCTGTATAGATAACCCCGATGTTTGAACCAAAGCGAACAACAGTTGGTATATGGTAAGTACTGTTAGTCCCCGCAGTATCAAGTGTTGCTTGAGAAACAGTCCAGGTGGGAGCAGCAGTTAAACCGTCCGAGTAGTAAACTCCCACCTGATAATTTGCCCCGTCATAATATCTTGCTGCAATCCAGGCGCGGGTTGTCCCCTCGAGTTCAATGGTGGCTGCCGTATAGCCTACACTAGAAGTGCCGTCTAGAACTGTCTGCGCAGACTCAACGGTCCATGTTGCTCCTGGACCTTTGGTGAGTTTACGGTAAAAAACATCAAGAGCAGTAGCGGCTCCCCCCTGATCTAATAAAGAATAAACTATATAAATATTGTCCGAAGAATCGACGACTGCTGAAGCATTATATGGGTTGGAAACTTTCGTAGAAAGTTGTGACTGACAAGTCCAGGTTGTCCCGGAATCAGTTGAAGAAATCCACATCAAACCAAAGTTATTATTTCCTGATGCGCCTCCACAAATGAGTTGACCATTACTTGCTACAAAGGCATGTAAGGTACCATCAGATGTTCTCACTATATTTCTCATTGTCGAGGGTCTAGTTGCAAGGGTTGTATCGGAATACCCCACCACCTTAGGGTCAATATTGGCAGTTGAGGAAGGAGCAGAGGAAGCTGTAACTGAAACTGGAGAGTAGCGAACTCGAGTTGTTGCCCCAGCGTTCTCCGTCCAGATACCGTGGATCGTGTTTGATGTGACGTTTGGTGCGACACTGGCCCAGTTGATCCGAGGAATTGAGGCCATCTGCACTCCCACAGGAGAGGTAGTGTAAGCAGTGGTGACCCTGGCCCGGATGTAGTAATAGGCTGTTCCTTCCCCGTTAATATTGGTGGTGGCCCAATCAGTATGAGGAATAAAGGTCATGTAGCCGTCTGCGGTGAAGTTCTGGTTAGAGATTGCCAGAAAATCTGTCAACTGCATCCAGGCAGACCCATTCCAGTATTCCCAAACCACTTGTCCACCTGCTCCTGAAGTTGAAACATCCCAGGAGATGGCGTCAAACTTGGCTGTTTTGCCAAAGTAGGCAATATCTCCCACTCCTGTGACCATCTGGGTGTCAGCCGTAGTGGTGTTGCCGGCGTCTGTGGTGTCATCAGTATAAACAGCAGAGACATAAGACCAGTATTTATCAAACGTTCCATGGTAAGAAACAACGGCAGTTGATGAAGCATCACAATCTGTTGTTGATGCAAACGGCGGCACGCATTTCTTGTAAACTAGCTTTCTGGAACCGGAAAGAGAACCGGAAAGTCCTGTTGTCTCCCCGTAAAATACCCAAGCGTTTGTCCCGTCAGTAGAAACAGAAACAAAGTCTGTATTTGTTGTGGCGGACGAAACTACTAAGATAGAGGACCACTTTATACCATTGTAATAGGATAACTCAGTTGAATTGGAGCCATCTTGTACAAAATAAATGCGACCATCACTAACAGCTGCTGAATATATCTCAGCGTCCGTTGTCTGACCGTTATCAATTACTAATGCTTCAGCCGCCCAGACGGTAAAAGCATCGGAGTCTGTTCTGAATCTCCAATATATATCAATTACCGAACCCCCGTCTCCATAGATAACGCCTATGTTACTGCCGTATCTTACAATGACTGGCTTGTAAAGCTCACTATCGCTATTTGTTCCTCCAAGCGCCGCATCTGAGACTGTCCAAGTGGGAGCAGCAGTCAGTCCATCCGAATAGTAAACTCCTACCTGGTAGTTGGTACCGTCATATTCCCTTGCTGCAATCCAGGCTCTGGTTGTACCTTGAAGTTCAATGGTAGCATAGTGGAATCCTGCGTCATCTCCACTCCCATCGCCATCAAGAACCGTTTGAGCAGATTCAAGTGTCCAGTCACAGGGTGCAGGAGAACAGTTGGAAGAAGTTAACTTCCTGTAGAAAACATCATAAGCGGCATTACCACTTGTTGCTGCCACAGAATATACCACATAAATATTGTCGGAGGAATCAACTCGTGCATCGGCGTACATTAGGTTAGTGGTGTTAGAAGAAAGCTGGCCTTGACAGGTCCAGGTTGACCCGGTATCTGTTGATGAGATCCACATAAGGCCATAATTGTTGTTGCCACCTGATCCACCGCAGGCAAGCTGGGTTGAGCTTTGGACGAAGGCGTGCAGGGTTCCTTCACTAGTTCTGACAATATGTCGCATGGTTGAAGGCTGAGTAGCATTGGTAGTTGCCGAATAGCCAACAACCTTGGGGTCGATGTTGACGGTGGAAGCAGGTGTGGATGAAGTGCTTACGGAAATTGCCGAATAGCGGACTCTTGTAGGCCCGGCATTTTCCGTCCAGACAAGATGGGCGGTGTTGGAAACAACGGTCGCAGCTGCACTGACCCAATTGATCTGGGGGATAGCGGCAAATTGAGTTCCGATAGGAGTTGTTCCAAACCCACTGGTTACTCTAGCCCTGAGGTAGTAATAAGCAGTTCCTTCTCCATTTACCTTGGCTGCCTGCCAATCTGATGGCGCGTTAAATTCTCCGTAGCCTGTAGTTGAAGTAAAGTTAGTAGCGCTAGATGCACTAAAAGTTAAGGAACTCCAGGAGGTACAGCTAGGGGTTGCATCAACTGCAGAACAGTACTCCCAGGCCATGACTCCTGAAGTTCCTGAGTTGGAAAGAACCCAAGAGAGTGCATCAAATTTCTCATCCACGCCTAAGTAGATTGCGTCGTTTGCATCCTGAACAAAACCACCTCCAGACAGACTGTGAATTACATCAGCAGAATCAGTATCACCCGCATCCGTAGTTTCGTCTTCGTATGAGCCACCACTCTGGGCAGCAAAGGTCCAGACTTTGTCAAAAACAGTCTGATAAGAAACAACAGCAGTCGAAGCCGAATCACAATCGGAAGAGGTAAACGGCGGAGAGCATTTTCTGTAGACAAGTTTCCTGTCACCTAAAAGCAAGCCTGAAAGTCCAGTTGTTTCCAAATAAAACACCCAGGCATTGGCACCATCGGTGGTAACCGAAGTGGAGTCGTCAAAAGAACTGCCTGCTGATGTAAAAGTAACTGTAGAGCTCCATTTAACACCGTTGAAAGAGGTAAAATAAAGATCAGTTCCGAAATCCCAAGCTAAATAGAGATGGCCGTTTGAATCACTTGCAACCGAGAAACTGTCATAAATACCGCTGCAGGCGCACCCAGTTGCTATCACTGTAGCTGCTGCTGCCCACGAAGCTAAGCTGTCGCTGTCCGCTCGGTAACGCCAATCTAGAGCTTGGTTAGTGATCGCTGTATAAAAAACAGCAAGATTTGAGCCGTACCGTGCAATAGTGGGTATGTGTGTAAGTGACTCTGTTGTTGCTGTATCCAGAGTTGTTTGTGAAGCCGTCCAGGTTGGGGCGGTACCTAGAGAATCAGAATAATAGACACCTACCTGGTAGTTAGTACCGTCATATTCTCTTACAGCTATCCAAGCTCGGGTTGTGCCTTGCAGTTCAATAGTTGCGTAGTGGAAGCCTGCGTCATCTCCGCTGCCGTCGCCATTAAGTGCCGTTTGTGCGGATTCCAAAGTCCAATCACAAGGAGTTGGGGAACAGTTAGACGCGGTTAGTCTGCGGTAGAAAACGTCATAGGCGGTATTTCCTCCACTATTCGCCACAGAATATACTACATAGACATTGTCAGAAGAATCCACCCGTGCGTCGGCATACATCAGATTGGTGGTGTCGGAAGAAAGTTGTCCTCCGCAGTTCCAGGTAGTGCCCGAATCTGTGGAATAAAGCCACCATAATCCTCCAGAGCCGCATTTTGTGGTATTAGTTCCCATTTGAATAAATGAATGCAGTGTCGCGTCTGAAGTTCTCACAAGATGGCGCATGGTTGAGGGCTGGGTGGCATCAGTTGTTGAAGAAGTACTAATGATGACCGTTGGATCAACAACGATGGGATATTGCATATCCTTTAAGGATGAAGGATGAAGTACTAAGGAGTAAGTATCTTTATCAAGCTTACCCTCAATTGGGAAAGATTTGCCGGTGGCGTCAATAGCAGTTGGTGCTTCTATTAACCAGTTGGTTGTCCCGTCCTGCGAAGTTAGATTATAAGCCCCAGCTTGTTCTGTAATTATCAAGCCTTGCGTTTTGACATCAAAAGAAATCTTTAGATCCTGATATTGGCAATTAAAAACAAATAAAGTACAGGAAGGTTTAGGTTTTTTGTCAATAATAAACTGTTCCTTAACTTTATCTTTTGAAGTTGTTAGCTCCATCTGCATTTGAACCCCGTTTATCCCCACTGGATAGATAGCTACGTCATCGTAAACAGAGGGCTTTTTGTTGGGGGATAAAACGGAAGCATCTTTAAGAGTAAACCCAAGAGAACTTTGCTCGCTCACAATTGCATAGGAAGGGGAGGAACCGTCTTTTTTAGCAACTTTGGCGACGGCACCCCCCATCTGGTATTCCCAAGAGTAGGTTGATTTTGAGTCTTGGGACTTGTCGACGAATTTAGTTTGTGGGGTCTTTTCCTCTGTTAGCACCGGCCCAGCCGTATCCGCCGTAGTTACAGTATGAACTTGGGAAAGAGGGTTGCCCTGCTTTATATTTACTGGCAGGGGTTTGTGCGCCGAGGCGACTAATAATACAAAAGCAGCCAAGACCCCAAAGGCTAGAAAATAGACTACCTTTTTGGAATCTTTAATTATGAAGTAAGAATCACGCACTAAGGATTTAACCTTTACTTGATAATTATTTGTCATAACCCCAAGTTCATAATTCATAATTCTTGATTCTCACCTTGGCTTAGTTCTTGGTTGATAATGATCCAGTTAAAGGTGATATCTTCGGTGGCTTCTGTACTGACTGCAACTTTGAAACTTTCACCGGCAATTTTCTCAACCACCGCTAAGGCTTGCGGGGTTAGTTTGGTTGGAGTGATAAAGATCAGAGAATTCTCCTCGACCTTGACGGTTTCGATAGTCAGTTCGCTAGCACCTGCGGGTAGGGTAGCGCTGCCAGCGGTTTTTTGGGACTTGCCTTCCTCGGTATCAGCAGCTTCTTTAACTTTGAATTCTTCCGCCGCAACGACTTTTGCTGATACCTTGCCGCTGATCGTCATATCCCCATCCAGAGCGATTAAGCCCTTAACGGCCAGCTCCCCGTCAATTCTCACTTTACCGTCTTGATCCAAACTAACTTTTTCGCCGAGCAGTATGGAGCTGGCGGCTAGATTATTGAGAATTAGCGAAGTAGTTGTAAGTTTAGCAATAACTAAGTCGCTGATAGCTATTTCCTGTTCACTTGTTATTGCCAAGGGTGCTGTGTACCAACTTGGGTTGATAAAGACCATGATTTTCCCTGAGCACACCCCCGAGGAGTCGGTTCCCACCTCGGGGGTGGCTCCTGCACAGGCAAAGGATTCTAAGGCAATACCGACTACCCGGCCGGTGGCAGTTGCTTTCATGCCGACTCCTGCAATTGATGAGGAAGTTATTGGGTCACCAACTTGGATTGGTCCGTTTTCAGTGGAGACTTTGGTCGGCACCCTTCCGGCAAGAGCAATTGGTCTTGGATGTCTGGCTACACTTGCCAACTCGCCTCCGATAACTTCCGAGGGCGCGTCGGAAACAATTCCCAGCAGGATGCTACCGTACTTTGCTTTGTCCAAGACTGCGATCGTTTTTGGCCCTTCCGAAGTAGCATAGTTGAAGATCTCGTCACTCAAAGCAACCAGTTCTCCTGCCTCCACACCTTCCTTTGTTTCATACCACTCAGCATAATCGGAACCGGTTGTCTTGATGTATTCATAGACAATCACGACACCGCCGCCGCCGGCTCCGCCGCCTTGTCCTGTGGCTTCATCTT
>DATBWR010000006.1:0-50868 GCA_036514715.1 Candidatus Nanoarchaeia archaeon
ACTCTTATTAACACCCCTGCTTGTGGCAACTTCCCAGAGTTTATCGGTGGTTGAGTGTCCAGTGTGCTCCCCACCACCTGGGGGAATTCGGTAGTAGGTAGGGCTACCAATGGCGAACTGGTCAAAATCTTTTGCGCCAAAGGTCTTGCCAGCTAAACTCCTTACGTATTCGTTGCCTCCCCAATGAGAGTAAGCCCCTTGATACTCAACCAACCAATCAAAGTAGTATTCACGCGCACTTCTAATTGGGCCAATTTGGCTACTTTGCGACAGATAGATAGCTAAAAATCTGGTGATATCGCCTTCCGCCAAAGCTTCGTAAACAATATCGGCCCTGCTCAAACCTCGTTGTGGCCGGGCAACTATTGAGTTTTCAATCATTACTCCTAGTGGGACTCGGTTGAAGATAACGTCTGCCTCACTTTTTTTGAAGAGAACTCCGTTAATTGGGTTAGGGAAGTTAGCCGGCTCTTCTGGTTTACCAGAGATTAACTTACCCTTAGGAGAGAGGGCTTCATCACTACCAACAATCTTCTTGAAACCAAATTCATAGCCTGCCCAAGCGGAAAAACCAAGCAAAACAAGAGCAAGGGCACTCACCAGTAACTTCTTTACTATTGGTAAGGCGCTAAATTTCTCTTTTAAAGATTTTAAGGCTAACATTTTTCGCTATTTAGAGTAGCATACTTACTCAAAGTTGCGCAAGCAGAGATTTATTATTATAATAGGCACCTTGCCACTTCTTAAATTGGTGTGTTAATATCAAGCCTGGATTTTTAAAATAGTTAAATGCCAAAAAGAACTCGGCAAGAAAAAATGGCGGCGCAGCTACGAAGGTTGCAAAGTCTTCAAAACCAACCTAAAAAACAAGACTCGCCGTCTTCACAAGAAGTTGTTGCCTTGCCAAAGGTTTCTCTTGAGTTTGTACCAACCTCAACTCGCATCCAACCCCAAAACTTTAATTATACTTATGTTTTTGCCGATCTTCGCAAAACTTTGATCTTTGCTGTTGCGGCGGTTATTTTTGAAATCGTTTTGAGTTTAACCATCCTTTAACTAACCCAAAGCAAATTGTGCTTGACAGCCACGTACGGGTGTGCTAATCTGATTTCGAGGCTGCCTTAGCCTCAAGTTTTGTTTAATTATCCTTTTACCTCGAAAGGAGGTGACAAGTGTATCTTACCTGTACCGGTAGTACCTGCTACTCGGGTACCGGATACCCCTTATTATGGCTTCAATGTATTGTGTAAAGTGTCGTGCAAAAAGAGAAGTTGCTAACCCTGAATCAGTCACCATGAAAAACGGCAAGAAAGCTCTCCGCGGAACTTGCCCGGTTTGTGGAACTAAAATGTTCAAAATTGGTGGTTAGTAAATCAAGCAACCCGCTTAAGAAAAGGCGGGATCCTGTTTTTTACCACAGAAAAGCTCCCTATCATGGGGGTTTTTCTGTTAGGCTAGTTTTTAAATTTAGATGAGAGAAGATGTACTACAGTTGGTAGGAGAGAAATTATTATAATAGAGAGCAGAATTGGCAGTAAGTACTTGTCAACGTCCGGAATTAGTCTACCTAAAAAGTAACCTGAAACTGTTACCCCCACAGCCCAAAGAAACCCACCAATTAAATTGTAAAAAAGGAAGGTTTGATAGTTCATTTTCCCAACCCCAGCGACAATTGGGGCGAAGGTTCGTACTATCGGCAAGAAACGGGCTAGAACTACGGCTTTGCCTCCATGCTTACGGTAGAAATTCTCCGCCTTCAGCAAGTGGTTCTTATGAAACCAGAAAGAATCCTCTTGGTTAAAAATTCTTGGTCCGATTCTTCGTCCGAAAGAATAGCCAACGTTGTCCCCTAAAACCGCAGCCAAAAAGCTTCCAAGACTTAAAAAGAATATGTTAAACACACCTGCCGAGGCCAAAAAACCAGCTGTAAAAAGTAGCGAGTCTCCAGGTAAGACTATTCCAATTAAGAGTCCGGACTCGGCGAAAACCATAGCAAACACTCCTAAGTACCCTACTGCTTCAATAATTGCCTTCAAGTCCAAATTCAGCAGGTTTTCCATAATTTAAAACAACCTCGTTTTAGTTTTTAAAATGGCTCAACCTTCCGCTGCCCGGTACTGAACCGCCTCTGCAATGTGGGCAGGACTAATCTCTTCCTCAGAAGATAGGTCGGCAATGGTTCTGGCAACTTTCAAAAGTCTAATATAACCCCGAGCCGAAATTTGGAAACGGTTAATAGCCGCTGATAGGAGCTTTTTGCAATCTTCCGAGAGTTTGCAAATTTCCTTCACTTGACGGGCAGTCATTTCTGAGTTGGCCATGAGTTTAAGGCTAGCGAGTCGCTTAGTTTGCCGGTCGCGAGCCTTTTGGACTCTTCCCCGAATTATTTTTGATTCTTCCCCAACCGGTAAATTGACCAGCTCTCTTGTTTTTACCGCCGGAACATTAACAAAAATATCAATCCTATCTAATATGGGACCGGAAAGCCGCTTTTGGTAACGCGTTACTTGAGAGGGCAAACAGCTACAGGTTCTTGTAGTCTCGCCAAAATAACCACAAGGGCAGGGGTTGGCAGCAGCGACCAGTGTAAATCTAGCCGGAAAAGTAACGTTACTAGCCGCTCTGGAGACAGTTACGAAACCATCTTCCAGGGGTTGTCTTAAGGCTTCCAAAACGTGACGAGGAAATTCGGGAAACTCATCCAGAAAAAGTACTCCACGGTGGGCTTGGGAAATTTCTCCTGGTTTGGGATTTGTACCACCACCAATAATCCCGACACTGCTAGCAGTATGGTGAGGAGCACGAAACGGTCTCGCCCGTATTAAACCCTCTTGCACGCTGCTAAGAACGGAATAAATTTTGGTGACTTCAACCGCTTCATCAAAGGTCAGCTTAGGTAAAATGGAGGGGAGGGAGCGGGCGAGCATTGTCTTACCTGCTCCAGGCGGCCCCTTAAGTAGAACATTGTGGCCACCGGAGGCAGCGATTTCCAAAGCTCTTTTGGCTTGTTCCTGACCCCGCACGTCTTTCATATCAAATTCCGAAAAGTTAAAGTCTTCGAACTTAAATTTTGCTTTCTTAAGGGCGGTAATCGGCTTGATTTGTGAGAGGTGGTCAAAACACTCTTTGATACTCCCAGCAGGGAAAATTTTTAGCCCAGTAACGACCGAAGCTTCGATGGCGTTGGCAGAGGCAGTGATTAAATTTTCAAACCCCTGCTCCTTTGCCATCGAGGCAAGTAACAGCGCGCCCCGGGTCGCATTGATCGACCCATCTAAAGAAAGTTCCCCAAAGACCAGTGTTTTAGGCAAATCGGCAGAAAGTTGTCCACTGGCAACCAAAATCCCCAAGGCAATTGGCAGGTCAAAACTAGGACCTTCTTTGGGTAGATCAGCCGGAGCTAAATTAACCGTGATCCTTTTGGCGGGAAAGTCCGCTCCGGTGTTCTTTATAGCCGCTCGAACCCGTTCCTTTGATTCTTCAACTGCCTTATCTGGTAAACCGACAATGGTAAAAGAAGGTAAGCCTTGCGAGGCAATATCAACTTCAACTGTAATCGGAACTGCCTCTAAGCCAGCTAATGCACCAGAAAAAACTTTGGCAAGCATAGTTAGGAATTATATCACGCAGTGATACAAGAGGTTAAGGAAGTTCGAAGCTAACTTCAGCGTTTTCGTAAATTAGTTTGAATTCCTTTTCCTTAGTGGGGACAATGTAGGCAACAGTAATGCGCGTGGTTTCGCCCGAGTTAAGGCTGTATAACACTGGCTTTTCGGCTTCGTACCCAGCGGTGTATTGGTTGTCGTCACTGTCTTTCAAGCGGAAGCTGGCTGGACTGTAAGTTACTGCTGTATCTTTTTTATTCTTAAGGGCAATCTTAACATTTAGCAAAGATTGGTTGAAATACTCATCTTGCAAGTAGGCAGACTGAGAAGCGTTTTTTTCGTAATAATCTCTTTGCTCCCCCTTTTGTTTTTCATACACTCCGTCGATTTCCGCTTTTTCTAAAGTAATACTAATCCCGCTAAGAGTTTCTATTTCCTCGTTAATCTCACCTTTGATGATGCCTGCTGGTTCGGCTGGCTTAGTAGCTACTTTTGCTTTTTTCTCAAGTTGACTGTCAGCGGTTTGCCCGCTACCTTTACCAAGAAAGTAAGCACCGATTAGGGCAGTGATTATTAACAACGAACCTATACCAAGAGTTAAATAAAGTGTTTGTTTCTTGATTTCTATTATTTTGGGTTTGGGATTGAGGTTAACTACCTCGTCAGTTGGCGTCTCTTCTGGCATTAATTTAAATTATCAACCCGAAATTGCCTTTGTGTCAACCGCCACCTTAGTAGAGTCGCGAATTAAACGACCTTTTTGTCGCGGGCTAAAAGGTAAGTATCTCTCTTGGTTAAAACCAGTGCGCCCAGCGAGAAAACTGTGGCAAGAAAAGTGGTTAGGCCACCGATGATTGGCAAAAGTGTTACTAAGGCGTAAACCGCTAAACCAACCAGCAAGGTTAAAACCTCATTAACCTTGGCTTGGGTCAGAAGTAATTGGCCAACCAGGTAGACCACAAAAACTCTTGAAAGAAAAATAGCTATTCCATAGATGGCCAGTAACATCAAACCAAGTGGAACACCTACCACCGTGACCATCAATACCACCGCAGCAACCGGAACCAAAATTAGGGTTAAAGCTCCCACTCCAAATGAAAGCCACGGTCTATTCCTAAGATTTGCGACCGCTGCAGTGTTAAAAACCGGGAAGAATTTGATCAAGATTAGACCAACAACAAGGAGAGTGAACAAACTAAGCAGTTTCAAAAAGAGTGCAAAGCCGGTAAGGACTCCTAAAACTTTTTCTTTTGAGGGTACCTCTTCAGGAGCGGGTGAGTTCTTGGTTACTGAACCTGTGACCGTGGCGCCAGAGGCAATTGAGGCATCTTCCGTGCTCCAGTAAGTAATATTACCGGCAACAACGGCGCTAGGGGTCAAACGCAACGAACCAACCCAAGCCTCAACATCCCCACCTACCTCCCCAGAAAGAGTAACGTTGCCGGCTCCTATTCTTATGTCCCCACCAACCGGGGCATTCAAGTTAATATTGCCTGCCCCCGCAACCACCGAACCACCAATACTAGCACCTTTGGTAACTTCGACAGAGCCTCCACCAACGGTTAGGTTGCGACCGATTTTTCCACCGATGGTTACTTGGCCCCCGCCAACTCGTACATCTTGGTTAACTTCACCGTTGATAGTTACTTGCCCCCCACCAACTATCAAGTCTCCGTTAATCTTGCCTTCAACCAAAACTATACCAGCACCAGCATAAACATCACCATTAACCGTCCCAAAAATTTCGACCCGTTCGTTAAAAACAAAGTAGTCTTTATTAACAGTTTCGCCCGCATTTAGTGTTGTTACCTCGGGTTTTCGAGAACTATCCTTACCAGCCTGTACTGAAGGGGTAACAAAAAGTAGTGTCAGAGCAATAAAAAATAGTAATATTTTTCTCACTCGCCAATGGTAATACTTTACTTTACTGTCTGTCAAGGAGTTCACAAACAAAAAGCCCCTAAGCTCTACAGCTCGGGGCCTTATGTTGTTCAAAGGTAGTTGGTAAGCCAGATTCTGTTTTCCGCCAGTTGGCGGAGATGGAAATCTATCTAAGTGTGATCAAAAATGGTCACTCTTTTCGCCTTTTTAAGGCGAATGCCCTCGACTTCGGCACTTAGCAAGCAGCGTCAACATGCCGTTCGGAGGTTACACCAAGGCGGATTGCCCGTTTCACCCTTCGACCAAACGCTAAGATCGAAGGCTACGTCTCTGTTGCTCTCGGAAGCTGTCATTTCAACTTCCGTGTTGCCATTTGTTTTAGCTAAACATTTGGCAACCACGAGGCTTTACAGCTAACTGCTTGCGCAGTTCACTTTGCTTTTTGGTGTCTGGACTTTCCTCTATCCACGCTTTCACGCAGACAGTATCCATCCCTCTACCTTTGAACGAGGCTAAGTATACCATAAATCAAGCTAAATTTCAAGTACTACCTACTTACAAGAAGTCTCCCTTTTATAAGCACTCGGGAACCTCGCGCTTGTATCCTCGGAAGGATATAATTAAGGATAATGCCGGAAATTATTGTCTTCATTATCGGGTTAGCCGCAGCTATCCGCGGGGCGGACTGGGTCGGGTCTGCGGCTGTTAAATGGGCAAAGCAGCAGGGAGTGTCTCAAATTGTCGTTGGTGCCACCCTGGTTTCGTTTGCCACCACCCTACCGGAAATCTCTATTGCCACGATAGGCGGCTTGATAAATAAAGATCCTCTGGTTGCATTAGGGGCTGTACTGGGATCACCTTTGGTAAATTTGGGTGTTATTCTAGGTATTTTATTTATTTTTTCCCGACGCCGACCCTCTACCGGTTATTATCTGCGCGCTCTTAATATTTTTTTGGTCACCTGTCTTGTACTTTTAATACTCTCTTTTTATCGCCCCTTGGGTAATACGGTAAGTTTATTGTTTATTGCTCTGGGAATAATGTTTCTAGTTCTGGAATTTATTATTGGGAAGAGATCAATCGGCTCAGCGGAAACTGCCTTAAATCGTTTTGAAGGCCTTTTAAGTTTGTTTAGTTTTACTCGCGATCGAGCCTTGTTACTTGAATTTGTTCTTGGCGTTATTCTTCTGGGGGTTGGAAGCAAATTTATGGTTGACTCAACTATCTCAATTGCCAGCCTTTTGAAAATTGATGAGTTTTTTATTTCTGTTACGCTAGTAGCCATTGGAACTTCACTACCCGAATTTATCACTGCTGTTAATTCGCTAATTTATAAACGGGAGAGTTTGTCAGTGGGTAATTTGGTTGGTGCTTCGGTTATTGATATTACTCTAGGAACTGGGTTGGCCACTTTATTTAAAGGGGCTACTCTTAGCTACCCAATTAACCTCTACATTTTTATTCCAATGATTATTATCGGTATTTTGTGCCTAGCTGCACTTTGGAAAAAATTACCACTTGCTTTGGTTGGGGTTTCCTTAGTTGTTACTGCCGCAGCTTCCCTAGCTTTGTTTTCTCTGCAGACAGTCTTTTAGCTTAAGGGCCCTTGCCGACAAACTCCGCGATTAAAACTTGAACTATGGCTGCAGTGGGAACAGCCACAATCGCTCCTGCCAAACCAAAGAGGTTGGCGCCAATAAGGATGGAAACAATGGTTAACAGTGGGTCTAAACCCGTGGCGTTCTGCATAACTTTAGGTACAACGATATTATTCTCCAGTTGTTGGATTAAAATGTAGAGCAAACCGACACCAATCGCTGAGATTGGGCTGATAGTCACGGTTATCAAAAGAGCTGGTACGGCTGATAAAATTGGGCCAACCACCGGAATTGCTTCTAAAAGTCCGGCGATAATTGCCAGCGGCAGAGCGTATTCAACGCCTAGCAGTCGCAAACCAACGTAAGTGGCAACTCCAATGATAATCATCAACATCACCTCTCCCTTCAACCAATTTCCAAGCTGACGTTCGACCTTGTGGGCCAAGTTTGTCACTTGATCTTTAGGGAGGTTGGGGAAAAGTCTGAATAAATTATTTTTAATTCGATCTCTTTCAAGAAGCATGTAGAAACTGATTACGGCGATGGTAATAAAGTTGACGATGACGTTGACCGTACTAACAAGGAAACTGAGCGCGTTGCCAAGAATAGAGTCAATTCGACTTGTTAGAATGGAGGCAATGTCGCGGTTATCGATACCAGGGATTTGGTTGTTAACGTAAAGGTAGGTAAAACGGTTTATATATTCGGGTAGGTTATTTACGAACTCCCTAACCTGAACTATCAAAGGCGGAAAAATGAAAAAGATAGTTATCCCTAGGACTGATATAGAAAGTATGTAAGCTAGAACCGCCGAAGTGGTCTTTCCAAGACCTCTGGAATGCAAAAAATCAGCAAGAAGCGCAAAGCCGGTCATTAAAATAAAGGCAGTAAGCAGGGAAATAACGATGAAACGCAGCTTCCAGGCCAAAATAAAGGTAATAATGATGACAATAGTGACAACAACTGATCTAGGCGAAATTTCAACTTGAGTTGGCTTCATGTATGATTATTCTAACAAAACTAACGGCTATGTGCTAGTTTCCTCACTTAACCAATTTTTAACAAGGTCGCCTGTACGAAAAACTAAGTCAGTAGAGTTAAAGTCAAACCAATAAATAGTCTTATCGCGCTTGTTCCAAGTCATCTGCCGCCGTACATAAGAATGGTGCTCGAATTTCATTCTTTGTTTGGCTTCTTCCAAACTTAGTTTGTGCTCAAGATACATTATTACTTGGCGATAACCTAATGACGTTAGGGCAGGTAGATTATGGTCGTACTTGGCAGCTAACCTGTCCACTTCTTCGACAAACCCTTGCTTAAACCACTGCTCAATCCGCTCGTCGATTTTTTGGTAAAGTTCCTCCCGACTGCCAGTCAAACCGGTTTTTAAAATATCAAAATCAGCCTTATATTTTTGTTGCAAAGCCGAGATAGGCTGGCCGGTCTGATAGTAAACTTCCAACGCGCGGGTAATTCGCCTTTTGTTATTTTTATCAATCCGCTCGAAAGTTGTTGGGTCAATCTTTTCCAAGTCGGAAAGTAGCAAGTCCAAAGATTTCTTTTCCAACTCACCCCGCAATCTCCAATCTGGGGCTGCCTTTGGTATCTTCAACCCTTCAGTAACTGCTTGGATATAAAGCCCTGTTCCACCCACAAGAATCGGCAACTTTCCCTGAGACTGAATCTCTTTTATCTTCTCCAGTGCCAACTGCTGATAATCCGCCAAAGAGAATTTCTGGTCTGGGCTAACCACATCGTAAAGGTAAATAGGAATTCCGTTGACAGTCCACTTACCCAGTCCACTTTGAACTTTTAGCTTTGAGCTTTTGGCTTCTTTGCCGGTTCCAATGTTCATACCGACAAAGACTTGCCGGCTATCAGCACTCACTATCTCACCGTTGAATTTTTTGGCAAGTGAAAGCGCCAAAGCAGTTTTCCCAGTCCCGGTCGGACCAACAATCACTAAAAGTTTTTGCATGAGGATAATTTAACACAAATACGCAAGTTAAAAGCAGGCAACTCTCAGGTCGCAAGTGGTAAACTGTAACCAATGGCTTTTAACCCAAATACGATTTGGCTTTCGCACTCTTCACTCAATGATTTTGAGAAGTGCCACAAGCTTTACTATTTACGCAACCTCTACCGCGATAAACTTAAGGGTAACCGTTTCCGCATCCAAATTGCCAACCCTTATTTTTCGTTGGGGGAGGCGGTTCACGATGCAATTGACCGGTTTGTAACTCGTTATCCGACTAGTGAGCGGGATAAAGACAAACTTTTTTATGAGTTTAAAAGAAGTTGGCAATTACGAGCTGGCAGGCGAGGCGGTTTTAAAGACAGCGCCCAAGAAGAATATTTTAAACAACGTGGGGAGGCTATGTTGGAAAGGTTTTACAAAAATTCAAGTTTTAGCAAAGGCCAAACTCTTAAAGTTGATTTCCCAAAATTGCCTTTAGTTGGTGAAGACGAAGTTGTTTTGGTGGGCAATTTTGATTGGCTGGAAAAAACATCTTCTGGTCTGCACATTCTGGATTTTAAAACTGGGACAAGTGAAGAGGAAGGTTCCCTACAGCTTCCAATTTACGCCCTTTTAGCTACCCATGTTTTAAAACTTCCAGTGGAAAAAGTAAGTTACTGGTATTTGGATCGGGATGATAAACCTAAAGAAGTGCCTCTGGGTGATTTAGACAGTGTTTTAGCTCAACTTAAGCAAAAGGCACAGGAAGTAGCTACGGTTATTGCCAAGCAAGATTTTACTGACAAGGCCCGGCCTTGTACAACTGATTGTGAAGCTTATCAAGCCGTGGTTGACGGTAAAGGTGAGTATCTTTTTACCGACTTCAACCGCAAACGCGAGGTTTTCTACCCAAATGTCTGATTATATTGTTGGATCTCGGCGGCCCAAGCCGGGTGACAGAGTGATTATTATTCAAAAGAAAAACTACGGTACTGAAAAATTTGACGAGGGAATAGTTACCAATGTCCTAACTTCTAAAGAGTTTCATCCGCGGGGACATAAGGTACGTTTAACCAACGGAATCGTTGGGCGAGTTCAGAACTTTGCTGATCAAAAGGGTACAACTGCCCGACAACCCAAATACGAGAAAGAGGCCCAAACAAACGACGAGCAGCCAAAGTACTTTCCAAGTGAAGATGATTTAGCCTGAAAACCTACGTTTTGCACAAAGTGCAAAAGGCAAGCTTCTGAGAGAAATTTGCTAAACTAACTGAAAGCAAATTTCGAACAGGTGCTTACTTGCGCACACTTTTCTTAATACTTTTGGCAGCAATAAACCCAATCGTGTTCATCTGCGGTAGCTGCAGAGATTGGCCAGTTTTTGGGTTTCGTCCAGTCCGCGCCTTTCTTCCTCGGATAACAAAGGTGCCGAAGCCGGAGATGACCACTTTCTCACCCTTTTTTAAGGAATCTTCAATAAAATCAAAGGTGGCATCAACCGACTCTTTAGCCGCTTTTCTAGTTAAACGAACCTCTTTGGCAACTTTTTCGATAATATCTACTTTTAACATTTTTCACCTCCCTTCGACTTGTTCAACAAGCCTTACTTTAACTCTACAGTAAATATCTTGTTAAATCAAGACAAATAAATATATGAATGTTTATTCATATATCGTGCTTGGGCGCGTTATTCAGGTATTAATTCATCGATCCTCTTGATCGCCTTAGCTTTCATCTTGCTTTCAGTTTCGATCAAAACCGAGCGAAAAAGGGTTGGACCCTCCTCCACCCATTCAAATTTGACCGGCTCTGTGTCTTTCTGTTTTTTAATAATAATCTGGGGCTCTACCCCTAAAACTGAATGTAGTGCTCCGCTCATACCGATATCGGTCACAAAGGCAGTTCCACCCGGCATAATCCAAGGGTCAGCACTCGGAACATGGGTATGAGTTCCCAAAACTGCCGTTACCCGACCGTCCAAAAACCACCCCATAGCAGCCTTTTCACTGGTTGCCTCGGCATGAAAATCGACAATTACAAAATCGGGTTTTTCCTTTTTCACCTGATCCAAAAGTATTGTATCAACAGTACGGTAAGGCTCCTCAGTTGGGCCTTCCATCCATTGCCTACCAATAATATTAATAACCAAAACTTTTTTTGTGCCGATCTTAACAATCGTAAAGCCAAACCCCGGGCTATCAGAGGGGTAGTTGGCCGGGCGGATCACGGTTGGATCGCTATCCAGAGTTTGGTTGAATTCAGGTTTAAACCAAATGTGGTTGCCACTAGTAAAAATATCCACTCCGTACTCCCGCAGTTCATCAACTCGCTCGGCTGTTGCCCCTTTACCATGAGAAAGATTTTCGATATTGGCAATCACCAAATCGATTTTTTCTTTTTTACGCAAGTTAGGAAGCACTTCGGCTACTGCCTTACGGCCAAGTTTTGCAACTACATCACCAATTATTAAAATCTTCATCGATTTAGGATTTATGATCTAGGGTTTAAGATATCTAAAATCTGACATCTTAGATCTTCGATCTAATGTGCTACTGACTCGGCTCTAGTTTCACGAATAACCGTTACTTTCACCTGTCCCGGATAGGTAATCGAGTCATGAATTTTCTCCGAAATATCGTGGGCCAGCACAGTAAGGGTATCGTCATCAACCTGTTCCGGGTAAACTATTACCCGCACCTCACGTCCAGCAGCAATCGCGAAAGATTTATCAACACCTTTGAAGGAGCTGGCAACATTTTCGATTTCCGTCACGCGCTTGATGTAGTCTTCGACTGCTTCATGACGTGCACCAGGACGGCTGCCGGAAATAGCATCAGCAATCCAGACAATTACCGATTCCGGAGCGGAAAAGGGTTTATCCTCGTGGTGTTCGGCAACCGCGTTAATGACTTTCTGGTCGATATTGAATTTCTTAAGGTAGTCAACACCAAGTTGGACATGGGTTCCTTCCTGCTCGCTGGTAAAAACTTTACCAATATCGTGGAAGAGACACCCAAGACGCACCATGTTAACATCAGCACCGATCATCCGGGCAATTGCCATACCAATTTTAGTTTCTTCTTCGGTGTGCTGGAGAAGGTTCTGACCATAAGAGAAACGCCATTTAAATCTCCCTAAGGTTTCAACAATTTCGTTGGGTAAGTTGTGCACCCCCACTGCAGCACAGAGTTTTTCTCCTTCGGCCCGTCGGATTTTCTCAAAGTCGGATCTCACTTGCTCGACAATTTCCTCAATTCGGGCCGGGTGAATTCGTCCATCCACCATCAGCTTTTCGAGGGCAACTTTAGCAACTTCTCTTCGTTCCCCGTCAAAAGAAGAAAGTCGAATTGTTCCCGGAGAGTCATCCAGATCTACATCAACTCCAGTAGAGAGTTCAAAAGCGCGGATATTTCTACCCTCACGACCGATAATCCTACCCTTCATATCTTCGTCCTCAAAGCGAACGATTGAGGTGGTGTATTCAGCAACGTAATCAGTCGCACCGTTTTTCATGGCATCAATCAAAATCGCTTTGGCTTTTTCATCCGCCTCTTTTTTAACCGCCTCTTCCGCCTCCCTGATCCGCCGGGAAACTTCACTTTTAAGCTTGGTTTCCGTTGCTTCTAAAATAAGTTTTTTGGCTTCTTCCCTGGTTATTCCAGCGACTTTTTCCAGTTTGCCGGCTAACTCACCTTTTCCTTTTTCAATCTCTTCTTCCCTTAATTTGAAAGAGTTTTCCCTAGATTCAAGCTCGCTAATTTTTTTATCAAGAGTCTCTTCTTTAGCAACCACCCTTGCCTCAAGCTGTAGAACCTCAGAACGTACCTTGCGGGTTTCCTCTTCGGCCTCACGCTTAATCTTAAACGCCTCATTTTTGGCATCAAGAATAATTTCCCGGGCATCGGTTGGTTCTTTGTCTTCTTTATCTTTTTTGGTTTGGGGAAGTCGGCCTTTAATTACGTTCTGGTACGCGTAAGCTCCTGCCCCTCCGACTAAAAGGGCTACAATGGCTATTAAAACTGGGTCCATAAATTATTTTCACCTTTGACCTTTCTTGAGTAAATCACCAAATAGATTATAAGTTGCAGTCCGGGCAGGGGATAAATTAACAGGCAGGGCTTAGTCAATTAAAGAATTTACTTGTACTATCAGTCTAATTAACTAATCTACTTTTAAACTATTCTAACTCTTTACGGGACAAACTGTCAACGACTTTTTTGATAATTTCCCAGTCAAAACCTTTTGAAGCTAGATACCGGCTCATTTTTAATCTAAATTCTTTTGCGTTAAGGTTCTTGTAAGCGGAAAGTTTCTTTTGGGCTGCTTGCTTAGCGGTTTCGAGGGGGTCGGCAGTGTTTTCTTTCAGAACTTCGTCGATAATGTCTTTCTCAACACCTTTTTGGAAAAGTTCGCTTTTGATAATACGGGGAGAGGCTTTTCTAAATTTTGTCCTTTGTTCCACCCACCAAGTTGTAAATTCCCTGTCGTTTATTTGCCCGATCTTTTCCAAGCGTTTCAAAACACTTTCCACTGATTTTTCAAAGGATTTTTTCTCCTCCTCTCCTTTGTCGCTTAACCGCAGTTTCTGGAGAAGGTAGTTGCTAATTTCTCTTTGGGAACGTGGTCGGTAGGAGAGAAACTTGATAGCTTTTTCGAACAAACGGTCAGTTTGATCGGCAAAAATGAGTTCCTCAACTTTTTTTTGAGAAACTTGTTCACCAATTTTTAACTTATTGAGAATTTTAATTTCAAGAGAGACTGCAAAAGCAAACTGCCCGTCAAGGTAAACATTAACCCGTCTTGGGTCTTTTTTACCGGGTTGGATATCAGTAATTAGCGGCATTAAACTTACTCTTCGGCTTCTTCGTCTTCGGCTTCTTTCATTTCCATCACCGCTTTACCGTTAGCAAAGGCCTCTTTTACCTTTTTTTCGACTTCGGCAAACACTTTCGGGTTTTCTTGTAGGTAACTTTTGGCAGCTTCCCGACCTTGGGCAATCTTTTGTTTTTCGTATTCAAACCAAGCGCCTGATTTGGCAATGACCCCGGTTTCCACTGCAGCATCAAGTAGAGAACCTTCGGCACTAATTCCCCTGTCGAACATAATGTCAAATTCTACAGTACGGAAAGGCGGGGCAACTTTATTTTTAACAACTTTAACTTTAACTCGGTTGCCTACTACTCGGTCACCTTCGGTAATATTTTCTGTTCGGCGCACATCCAGCCGTACTGATGAGTAAAATTTGAGAGCCCGCCCGCCCGGAGTAACTTCCGGATTACCAAACATTATTCCAA
Organism: Candidatus Nanoarchaeia archaeon; assembly: GCA_036514715.1. GTDB lineage: Bacteria > Patescibacteriota > Microgenomatia > Woykebacterales > RBG-16-39-9b > DATBWR01. The sequence goes on from DATBWR010000006.1 coordinate 14,336, forward strand.
CTTTTTCACGCAATTGATTGATAAAAATCACCAAGGTATTAGATTTAGAAATAGCACTAGCTAGTTTTCGCATCGCTTGGCTCATAAGACGAGCTTGTAAACCAATGAAGGAATCTCCCATTTCCCCTTCCACTTCGGCTCTTGGTACAAGAGCAGCCACGCTATCAACAACTACCACATCGACTGCTCCACTTCTTACTAAGGTCTCAACAATTTCCAAAGCCTGCTCACCGGTGTCCGGTTGGGAAATTAACAGTTCCTTAATATCAACTCCAATTGAGGCTGCCCGCTGTGGATCCAGAGCGTGCTCAGCATCCACAAAAGCAGCTACCCCACCTTTTTTCTGACCCTCCTTTACAACATGCAAGGCAAGGGTTGTTTTACCGCCACCTTCTGGGCCAAAAATTTCAACAACTCGCCCACGCGGCAAACCACCAACTCCAAGAGCTAGATCCAAACCCATTACACCAGTGGAAATTACCTCGACATTCATTTTGTCGCCGGTTTCCCCTAACTTCATAATCGCGCCCTTACCAAATTGTTTTTCAATTTGACCCATGGCGGCTTTTATAGCTTCTAGTTTGTTACTATCCATTAAAAATTTCCCTTTCGGGCAAGTGTATTTTGTCGGACATTAATGACACCATAGCACAAAGAAAAAGGTCAGACAACGGCCTCTTTTTGGGTCAAACTACTACTACTTTTGGTGTATAAAACTCTTCGCAAAAGCTCGACTCTTGTATCTCTGACGCGATATAATTAGCGAATTCGGGGAGTAGTATAGTGGTAATACACCGCGCTGGGGGTGCGGTATCGGGAGTTCAATCCTCCCCTCCCCGACCATGTAGGTTCGAAGCCGTCTTCGGCGCAGAGCGCGAAGCGATCTATTCCTATCACCCCGACCAGTTTAGTTTTTCCTGTATAACCAAATTTGATAAAGGATTATTCCAGTTGTGATAACTCCAATTCCTTGTCCAATTACTAAAACGGAATCTTTTTGCAAAAGTCCGTGAAGTGTCCAAAGAACATAAGCTATAAAAGAAAGGACCATAAAAGTTGTAGATAATCCTTTCGTTGACTTTCTTTGAAGGTTATTTCTTATTTGAGCGGGAAAACCAATAACTTTTACCACAACCCCAAAGATTATAGTTAAGATGCCAACAATTGCTGCAATATCAAATCCTGAAAGGTTCATAGCTGCCAATTTAGAACGTAGTGATAAAATATCATCCGTAGGAAGTTATTTTAGCACTTTGGTGTTAGAATTCGAACTATGAGTAAGGAAAATAAACTAGTAGTTGAGATTAATAAGTCTCCAAAAGAGGTTTTTGAATTTTCTCTTAATCCTGCCAATACTCCTAAGTGGTTAGATTTTATAGTTAAAGAAGAAACCAACGAATGGCCAGTAAAAATAGGGACTATTTACAGAAACCAAAACAAAGAAGGAGTTTGGACGAAGTATGTTGTTACAGAATTTAAAGAAAATGAAATGTTCGTCCTAACCCCAAAAGATGGAAACTATCAAGTTAAATACACTCTAAAACCACTTGGGAAAAATAAAACTGAGTTGGAATACTACGAATGGGTCGATGAAGGTGAGCTTGAAGAACCTTTTACCATAGAGGTATTGAATAAGTTAAGGTCAGTTATGCAAGGAGAAAGCGATTTAGGTTCTCAGGGCTGAAATTGAAACTATTCATTTGAGGCCAGAGGTTCCGTGGCTTGCCCTGCGAAGCTTTAGCGAAGAAGGGTCCAGCCAGGCTAACCAAGATTTATTGACAATTACTTTAATATCGATTAAGTTGATCAAACATATGTCAACAGATAACAAGAAAGTCAAGGGATTCACGGACGAGGAACGAGACGCGATGAAGGAGCGTATCCTAGAGCTGAGGGCGGACAAGGCGGACGAGGAAAGCGCCGTGCTCGCAAAGATCGAGGCGATGCCGGAACCGGATCGCACCATGGGTAAGCGGCTCCATGCTATCATCAAAGCCAACGCGCCAGAACTCTCACCAAAAACCTGGTACGGGATGCCCGCGTACGCCAAGGACGGCAAGGTCGTCTGCTTCTTCCAAAGCGCACATAAGTTCAAATATAGGTACGCGTCGTTTGGCTTCAACGACACGGCGAACCTCGACGAAGGCGCCATGTGGCCGGTCGCCTTCGCGCTGAAGGAATTGACAGACAGCGAAGAGGCAAAGATCGGCGCGCTCGTAAAGAAAGCGGTGAGCTGAGACCAGAAGCTCCGTATTCCGCCATTCGCCAACTGGCGAAGGCGGAGTCCAACAAAGTCAAAGATCGAAACAACTTTGGCATTCCCAGTACTCTGCTTTCTGGATTCTATTATTACCTAACTTTCCAAAATAATGCCCGCCGGAATAGATTTTGTCTGAATGGATAATTACAGAAATTTCCTTGCCGCAAACAGCACAGACGCGATTAATTATTTTAGTTATATTAGTTTCGGTGGTTATATCCATAGCTGAAATTCTAGCACCAAGAAAAAGAAAAGGACACTCCTTAGGAATGCCCTTTTGTCGACCGTTGCTACCTCCTTTCCCTTTTGAAGTAAAACCAAAGTCCCTCAAGGTAAGTTCCACCGCTAATTTCATTTCCTTCCCCGTAGACTGAGCCTTCAATGTCGGAAATAACTGTTATTAATTCCCAACCATTTGCAACCCAGCCTCCAAGAAAGCCTTTCTGCCTCTCTGTGCTGATACCGGATCTACCACTTTCAAGGTACACTATCTCGTATTCCAACTTCTCCTCCAGTTAAACAGCTTTCGGGACGGGCAACTTCTTTAACATCTCGAGAAGGTCCTCCCATTTTTCCCGCTTGTCTCTACCGTACCAGTAGAAATAGTTCGGGGGCAGTTTGGTAAGAGTTACCTCAAGAAAACCCACCGACCAAACATAACCCACGTTGCCTAGAAAACTCTCTTCGGTGAAACGAAAGGTCTCGGCCTCCTCTTGAGAGTCTAAGGCTTGCCGAAGCGACTCGATGAAACGAAAGGGTTACCTCTCCGTCCTTCCAGTCAGCCTCAATTGTTCCCCAATCAGGAAAGCTCCCAATGTTTAGCTGAGTCATAATGGCCTTTCTTCCTATTCAAGTGTTTGGTGAATTTTAACAGAAAGTAGCCTAAAATGCAACTATAGGATAATTTCTAGGGGCTTGTTAAGATTGTTTATACTGAGATAGATCGCTAAAGCGCTCTGCAAACTTTGTTTTTCGAAAGAGTTCATCTGAGGCCAGCCGTGTACCTAAGCTAGGCGCATGGTACATGGCCAAAGGTCCCTGATATCGTCCAATAAAAAGCCGGCCAAGGTTTTTGAAGCTAAATTTCCCTTTAACCCTAAAATATTATCGGACTTTAAGACAAAAAGAAAAGGCCCAAGAAGAATTTCTTCAAGGACCTTTATAAAGCTCGCTATTCTTTGTTGGCTACTCAACTCTTCGGTCTTACAACCTCAAAGTCAACGAGAATCTCCTGACGTGCAGCAACCCTAGCAATTAGGGTGGAAAAGTCCTCCCAAGCCTTAACTACAGCGAAAACAAACTCCTTGGGAGCTACCGGATTTTCCCTAAACGCTAGGAAACTTTTACCTAGCAACACGGACAGCATAAATAGAGATCGTTGTTCCTGATCCTCGTTCTGCTCGTTAAGAACTTCCCATTCCTCCAGAACTTTTAGTCTGTCAACAGGAATAGTTGGATCCCCATCTATAACAGTCACATTCATTGTGGGAGGGGTATTTGAGTTCAACCAGAGGAATGTGGGTTGATGGTCGATAACGCTACCGGCAGTTAGCTGACCCCTTCGTTTACTAAGCCAGCGTTCAATTAGGCTCTCCTGCACTTTCCCTCTCCTTAACTTGTTAAAGCAAATAGCTTAGTTTTGGCTTTCAATTTTGTGGCTGGATTATACCACTCGAAGCTAATTTAAGCAAATTGAGAGAAACGATTTAGGTTCGCCACCGACACTAGATTGAACATCACAATTTTTCTCATTCTGTCGTCTGTTCCTTGAAAGGTGGGATATCTTTCCATAATTGGCTCTTATCGTCTGGATCCCCAGAGTTGTAATTGACTGTAATCTCCTCATCCTTGTTTATATCCTTAATTGCTCCAAACTCTATTACCTTGTCTTTTGAAATCTTTTTGTATGTGGCGTTGGGTTTGTAAGAGTGGTTGTAAAGAGCACCGAAACCCAAAGCTATGACAAGTAGATCTTTGTTATCTTCAAAAGAAAAATAATATTTCACGAGAATACTTTCCTTCAAATTAGATAAATCATCCATTGGTACCTCGATAACAGGGCAGATTTCGATAACTTCATTCTTTTTTATATCTTTGGAGGCAAAAACCCCTCTTCCCGCGTTTTTTATTTTTGATTTCGATAAATATATTTTCTTAGATGGATAGAAGGTTTTCATAGCTGACATTCTAGCACTCTGGTGGTAAAATCAAAAACGTGGACGAAAGAGAAATTTTAGCAGCTGATTTAAAGGATCTTTACCAACCACCAACTGTTTCCCGCAAAGGTGAGAACGGAAAGGTTTTTATTATCGGCGGCAACGAGCATTATCATGGTGCTCCCCTTTTTTGTGCAAAAATTGCCAGCAAAATTGTTGATCTGGTCTTTTTCTCCTCAGTTGCCGAAAATAACGTCTTAGTAAGAAAAATGAGATCGGGGCTAGCTGATTTTATTGTGATTGATAGAGCCGACGTTTATGACGAAGCAGCGAGAGTAGATGTTATTTTAATCGGCCCGGGTATGGGCACCGGAGACGACACTAAAGAAATAACCGATGGGCTACTGAAAAAATTCCCTGATAAAAAATTTGTGCTGGATGCCGACGCCCTGCGGGTTTTAGATAAGTCTCTGCTAAATAAAAACTGTGTTGTTACTCCCAACCGACAGGAGTTTAAGATTTTGTTTGGTCAGGATGCTGCCAAAGTAACAACGCAAGAGGCAGCAAAAAAATATAATTGTATTGTAGTTGCCAAAGGACCCGAGACTTATGTCAGCGACGGTGAAAGCTTGAGAATTAACCAAACTGGTAACGCTGGTATGACCAAGGGTGGAACTGGCGACGTGCTAGCCGGCTTGATTGCAGGGCTCTCTTGCAAAAACGACTTATTTTTAGCCTCGTGTGCTGCTGTGTTCATCAACGGAACCGCTGCCGATGCCCTCAAGGAAAAGGTTTCCTATTATTTCAACGCCAGCGATTTGATCGAAGAAATTCCTGCAACCATGAAAAAATTACTCACCTAGGCTTCCATTTCCAGATGTCTAACAAAATATTCAACATTCCAAGCGCTAAAGATATATGAATGATTATTCATATATCTAGAGTTTGTTAAATTCTTGCTGGCATTTTAGCACTTTGAGACAAAGTACGTCAGTGGTTTTAACCACCAAGAAGCCTTGCGGTGTGCACAATCACGATAATTACTCACACACCGCGACCGTGACAGTCAACTAGCCTTTGTAATATAATTTCCAGAGTGTGGAAATACTCTTTCTTCTCCTTACAGTCTTAGGTCTTTCTCTTTTTGAGATTATTACCAGCATCGATAACGCCATCATCAACGCTGAGGTGCTCGGTGGTATGAGCCAAAGAGCGCGGCGGTGGTTTTTGCTTTGGGGCTTTTTGTTTGCGGTTTTTGTCGTTCGGGGCTTGCTTCCTTTTCTCATTGTCTGGATCGCCAATCCCACGATTGGTCCGATCGGAGTCATTACCGCTGCTTTTTCTAACGACCCAGCGATAATAGAGGCAATCGAAGCTTCCTCACCGCTCTTACTAATCGGTGGAGGGGTTTTCCTCGTCTTTCTCTTTTTCAACTGGATTTTTTTGGAACCAAAAAGCTACGGATTAAAGGGTGAAGCGTTTTTTCATGCCCAAGGAGCCTGGTTTTTTGCAGTTGTCTCTATTTTACTCACAATTATTGTCTGGTTTGCGCTCCAGAAGGGGCCGATGCTAGGGTTTGCCGCGGTAGTTGGTTCGACTGCCTTTTTCATAATTCACGGGTTTCGACAGTTTGCTGAAGAGCAAGAGAAAAGACTTATGAGCGGTAACATGTCAGACGTCGCCAAAATTGCTTACTTAGAAGTTCTTGATTCGACTTTTTCAATCGATGGAGTGATCGGCGCTTTTGCCTTTACCTTTTTAGTCCCGTTAATCTTAGTCGGTAACGGATTAGGAGCCTTAGTTTTGAGAAAGTTAACAGTCAGTAACATTGAGAGAATTAAACGCTATAAATATCTGAAGAACGGGGCAATGTATTCTATCCTTTTCCTAGGCACAATTATGATCTTAGACAGCTTTGGTTTTCATTTTCCGCCTTGGTTTTCACCGCTAATCACTTTTGGAACAGTTGGTTATTTCTTTTATAAATCAAAAGTCGCTTTGGCAAAAGTGGAAGAAGCGGTATAGGTCTTCGACTCTTGTACCGCTGCACGGTATAAGCATCTTCAATTCTTGTATCGTAGGAACGATATAATCATCTTCGACGCTTGTATCTCGATGCGATATAATAGAGTTAATGAACTCTTTTAAGGGTTTTAGTTCTTCAACCTACATCATCGCTGTTTTATTTGTACTGGTTCTGATTTCCGCCGGGCTTTACACCCTAAACTTTAGAGAGGGAGAGCCAGAACCCCTTGCTCAAACTCCGCCGGAAACCAATAGTGAGTCTGAAAGCGCGTCGCAAACTGCCAGCGAGCCAGAGACTACACCTACACAACCCCAAGAAGGAGCAAAAACAACTCCTGAAGTCCCACCAGCATCTCAAGTCCCTTCAACCTCTGCACTAATAACCTTTAATGGAGATGGTTTCTCCCCCTCTTACGTTGCTATAAGTGCGGGTGGGACGTTGAGTGTCCGAAATGCCTCGGGAAACTCTTTGGCCTTTCAAAGTGATCCGCACCCAACCCACGATTGCAACCCGGAACTTAACTTGGGAAATGTTTATCCCGGACAGACTGTTTCAGTCACTTTGACTGCAGTTAAAGCTTGCGGAGTCCACAACCACTTTAACCCAACTCAGACGGCAACAGTAACTGTAAGTTAGCGACATTTGCTCGAGGACTCGCAAATGGAAACTTTTGAAAAAACTCGGCGCTCTTTTGCAGAAAAAGTAATCAAACCAACCGGAGTTTCCCCAAAAGTACTCAAGGCTTTTCTTTCAGTCCCAAGAGAAAAATTTGTTTTACCAGAGTACAAAAATCAAGCTTATTCGGACATGGCTCTACCAATTAAAGAAGGGCAAACTATCAGCCAACCATCACTAGTGGCGATCATGACCCACCTTCTCAACTTGACTGGAAAAGAAATCGTCCTAGAAATAGGGACTGGCTCTGGGTATCAGGCAGCAATTCTTTCAAAATTATCTAAGGAAGTTCACACTGTGGAAAGAATTAGCAGTCTTGCTGCCAAAGCTGGGAAGCTCTTCAATGAACTCGGGCTTAAAAACATTGAAAGTTATGTAGCCGACGGTACTTTGGGGTTACCCAAGAAAGCCCCGTACGACGCTATTATTGTTACTGCTGGTGCAAGACAACTTCCAGGAGCGCTAGTTGATCAGCTTAAAGTTGGTGGGAGGATGGTAATCCCGGTGCATAAAGATGGGTCGCAAAAGTTGCAACTTGTTGTAAAAGAAAAGACCGGCATTAAGATAACTGATATTGAAAACGTCGCCTTCGTCCCTTTGATCGGCCGGTACAGTAAAAACAATGGCTAAAGCTTGGTTTGGAGTGCATAAGTTTTGGGGTTGGTACCCGATTACTTGGGAAGCTTACCTCTTGATTGCTTTGATGTTTTTTGGGGTAGGTTTTAGTGTTTTTACCGCCGATCTAAATTCGCACTCAGTTAGTGATACTTTAACAACTGCCTTTCCCTTTGCAAGCTTAATTGTTTCCGTCACGATTTTAGTTACCTCTCTCAAAGGGGTGAGACCGAAATTTGGCAAAAAGACAAGCGCAAACTACAGTTCAGACAATCCGAAGGCGTATTTGGTTTTGCCATTTTTAGTTCTACCGGTAATAATTTATTATTTTGCTTCTGGGGGTTATTTAGGAGCAGGGCTTTTGTTTATGGTTTTCTTAACACTTCTGGGAGTTTATCGAAATTTACAAAAAAGAAGTTGACGCTCGATGAGTTTTTAATCTCATCTCTGGCGGGGCCAGCCGGGCGCGTCATTTCCGGGAAGTACTCTACTTGATTGGCCTCATGCTCCATTCATCAATGTCTCGGATGCCGAGAAGTCCTTTCAGAATGATGAGACAGAAGCCGGCGACCAACAGGACAATTCCGCCGATGAAGGCAAAAATCCACAGTGGGTCGTCTTCAACCAGAACCGGCTCGGTAACGTACCTAAAGAGGAACGACCCAAGCACAATGCTGATCAGTCCGTAGACTACGTAGAGGACTCGGCTGCGAAGACCAAGGCGAGTTGATCTCCTTTTCACTTTGCTCTCCTTTCTACAAGAGCTGAACTGCGATGTACACGAGGATGGTGGTCACACCAACCCCCACAATGATCTTCCGAACCAGTACGTTCTTCGCCACTAGGTCCGTAATGGGTACAAAGTCCCTCTCCTTCTGGAAAGGAACTTCCCTACCGATGGTAGGGAAAGGAATTACTCTCAACTCGAACCTCCTCTATTTGATGCCCTATAGTATAGCACGTTCAGCTTCCAAAGTCAAGTGCGGTGGGGTTGACAAGAAGTAGTCATAAAAACTACGATGAGGTTAAATGTACGAAGGGAATCGTTTTAATAGCCCCTTGGTAAAATTAAAAAACACCAGCCCTTTAGTGTGGGCGATTATTTTACTGGCTTTGGCTGGACTTTTTGCTCTGATCCCATTGCAGTTTTTCAAAATCCTAACTATCCCCCCTTTGTTACTAGGAGGTTTACTTTTTTACCAAGCAGTTTTTAAGAATAAATACTAACTTTAACGCTTTGGAGATTGTTTGCGGGCGCGGGCTTTTCCGGCTCGGCCGTATTTGCGTCTTTCTTTAACACGAGAGTCTCGGGTCAATAACTTCCGCTTTGAAAGGCCAGACCGCATTGTTTCATCGTAGGCCAAAAGGGCTCGGGAAATACCGTGTAAAACCGCTCCAGCCTGAGCTACTAACCCGCCGCCTTCCACCTTGATCTCACCCTCCATTTGCCCGAGTCGGTTAACCACCCTGAAAGGCTCTTCCAGTTGTTTTGAATTTTTTAGGCTGGCGAAATATTCTTCCATGGGTTTGCCGTTGACCGAAATTGCTCCTTTTCCCAATTTCAGCCAGACACGGGCAATCGCCCTTTTCCGGCGCCCGACTGCTCGATATAAATCATTACCGCTTTTTGCTTTGGGTTTAACTTCTTCAACAACTTCCTCTTTTTCAACTAGCGCCTTGGCTTTTTTCGGCATCTTAAACCTCGATTTTTTCTACTTTCTGAGCCTGGTGTGGGTGTTCTTCACCGGCATAAACAAACAATTTCTTAGCTAAAGAGCGCCCCAACTTCGTTTTTGGCAACATGCCGACTACTGCATGCTCAATAATTTCTTGGGGCTTCTCGCTTCTTAAAATCTTTAAAGTCCTAGTATGCAACCCTCCAGGATAACCGGAATAGCGGTAGTATTTTTTATTTTCTTCTTTCCGCCCAGTTGTCTCAATTTTAGCGGCGTTAATAATTACCACGTAGTCACCTTTATCTGCTTCGGGTACAAACTCGACATTATTTTTACCCCGTAAAATTGCCGCAACTTTAGTTGCCAACCTACCCAAGACTTTACCTCTGGCATCAACCAGAAACCATTTTTTAATATCTTCTTCTTGACTAACAATTTTTTCTTTAACTTTCTGACTTGGCATCTTTTTCCTTTTTGGCTTTTGTAATTCTAACCTTTTTCGCCTTTTTCTTTTCGACTCCCTTTTCATCAACTTTTGCGCTTACCAACTTTTTTACTTTCCCTTCGATTTTCTTCGGGACCACAACAGCGCTCGGTGCTTCCACAAACATTAGTGAAACTAGGCTTGCCTTATCCCCAGAACGTGTTCCAACTTTGACGATCCGGGTGTAACCACCGGGGCGATCTTTAAACTTGGGACCGATCAATTCTATCATTTTTTTGACCGAGTTTTCCGAAACTAGCGCTTTTTGTAAAAGTCGGCGTGAGTGCAAACTGGAATCCTTAGCGCGGGTTACAAGTTTTTCCACCAAAGGTCTCACTGCTTTGGCTTTAGCTTCAGTAGTAGTTATTTTCTCGTTTAAAATTAACTGATTAGTAAGAGCCCTGAACAGGGCCTTTCTTTGACCAGTGTTTCTACCTAATTTTCTGCCTGCTACGTGATGCAACATCTTTGTAAATTACTTGGTTAGACCTTTCTCTTTAAGCTTTTCCTCAATATCGGATAACGACTTGGCTCCCATGTTCTTAAGTTTAACGAGTTTTTCTTTTGGAGCCTCAAGAAGGTCGTTGACTGTCTCGATACCAGCGTTTTTGAGAGAGTTAGTAATTCGAGTAGAAAGTTCTAGTTCCTCGACACTGGCTGTTTTTTCGATTTTTGGTCTGACTTGAGTTTCTTCTTTTTCTTTCTTAGGTGGCTTTTTCTGCTCGAAAAGGACTTGAAAAAAGTCAGTTAAAATTTTGGCAGCTTCCTTAACGGCCTCAGCGGGAGTAACGGTTCCGTCGGTATCAATTTCAAAGGTAAGTTTATCGAAGTTCGTAATTTGTCCGACACGAGTTGCTTCAACCCGGTAATTAACTTTAAGTATGGGGGTGAAGTTAGCGTCCAATGGGATTACACCGATACCAAGACCACGTCTACCCTCCACTGGTACGTAGCCCACTCCTTTTTCAGCAGTCATTTCAATTTCTAGCTTAGTCTTGTTGTCAGAGAGTGTCGCGATCAGTTGCGCAGGGTTGGCAATCTTCATGCCAGCAGGAAGTTTGATATCGGAAGCTTTTACTTCTTTAGGGCCTTTCTCTTCAAGTGTGAGTTTTACCGGTTTGTCACCCTCAATCTGTAACCTAATTCTTTTTAAATTGAGAAGGATTTCAACCACGTCTTCTTTGACTCCCTTGATCGTGGAGTATTCGTGAGCAACTCCAGGGATCTTCACTTGGGTAATTGCCGACCCCGGAAGTGAGGAGAGTAACACCCGACGCAGCGCGTTACCTAAGGTCATACCGTAACCCTGGGGAAGGGGCTCCACGGTAATGGAACCGCTTTGAGGGCTTCCTTCCTGAGTAATTCTAATTTGATCAACCATTTTTACCTCCTAAATATACTTTCAAAAACTTTCTAAAAATTTCCAAAGGCAGATATTAGTTTAGCGCTAATAAACCCCTTTGGGGACTGCTCGCTAACGCGAGTAGATCGCTTTGCGCTCTGCAGCCTACCGGCTGTAGAATTCGACAACAGTCATCTGCGAGTTCTGCTCCCTATCGGGAGTAGAATTCGACAATTGCTTGTTCGTTTATATCCTGACCAATTTCTTCTCTTGAAGGCAATCTTTTAATTTTGCCCACCAAAGCTTTTCTTTCTAACCATTCAGTTAATTTTTCCTCATCAATACTGGAAGCTGCTTCTTTAACAAAACCGAAGTTGGCGGCTTTCCCTCGCAAACTGATAACATCGCCCGGCTTTACCTTGTAAGAAGGGACGTTAACCCTCTGGCCGTTTACCAAAACATGACCGTGGTTGGTCAACTGCCGAGATTGGGCACGGGAGGCGGCAAACCCAAGACGGTAAACAACGTTATCGAGTCTTGTCTCCAGTAGCTGAAGTAGGGTCTCACCAGTGGCTCCCTTTTTCTTAGCCGCTTCTTGATAGTATTTTCTAAATTGTCTTTCTAAAAGTCCGTACATTCTTTTCACTTTTTGCTTTTCTCTAAGCTGAGATCCATAGTCGGATAGTTTTTTTTTCAACGCCCTCTGCCCATGCTGACCAGGGGGAACAGCCCCCTTTTTATTAATTGGATGTTTTGGTGAGGCACTTCTTTTGCCTTTCAAGAAAAGGTTCGTTCCTTCTCTTCTATCCAGTCTGAATTTTGGTCCAGTGTAACGTGCCATAATTAATTCTTATTAAATATATCGTGCGCATAAAATTTCATAATATTTTTCGAAATTACCTTTAGCACGATATTTTACACTCTCCTTCTTTTTCTAGATCGCGGTCCGTTGTGGGGTATCGGCGTCACATCCGCGATTGCTTTAATGGCTAGTCCAGAGTTTTTCAGTGCTCGGATCGAAGCGTCTCGGCCGGAGCCTGGTCCTTTAATAAAAACTTCTACTTCTCTTAAACCTTGGTTCATTAATTTTTTGGCTAAGTTCTCTACTGCCGAGGAAGCCGCGTATGGGGTTGCTTTGCGCGCGCCTTTAAAACCGACCGCGCCGGCACTACTCCAACCTAAAGCGTTACCAGCTTCATCAGTGATAGTGACGAGAGTGTTGTTAAAAGTCGCGTTAACGTAAACCTTTCCACTAGTAACTTCTTTAGTTGTTTTATTTTTTTTCTCCACGGCTATGGTTGTTTACCTCCTGCGGCGGCAGCGTCTTTGGCTACAGCTGTTTCCAACTTGGCGGCAATTTCTTTCTTAATTGCTCCGACGGTTAGGCGTTTCCCTCGTAGGGTGCGGGCGTTGCTTCTGGTTCTTTGGCCCCGAGACGGTAAGTTTTTACGGTGTCGTAAACCCCGGTAAGTACCAATCTCTTCCAAACGACGAATGTTTTGTTGAACAATTCTCCTTAAATCACCTTCAACCACTATTGAATCCACACCTTTTTGCAATTTAGAGATTTCACTGTCAGAAAGATCTTTAACTCTTTTATCTGAGTCAACCTTTACTTCGTCCAAAATCTTCTTCGCTAAAGTCGGTCCGATACCGTAAACGTACGGAAGGGCAAAAAGGATTTTTTTATTCGAAGGTAACTCAATTCCACTTATTCTAGCCATGGTTAACCTTGCCTCTGCTTGTGGCGAGGGTTGTCACAAATAACAAACAGCACGCCGCGGCGCTTGACAATTTTACACTTTATACAACGTCTTTTGATTGATGCTTGTACTTTCATGTTTGTTTAAACTATCTTTCCCGATACACTATACGACCTTTGGTCAAATCGTAAGGACTAATTTGCACCCGAACATTATCTCCTGGTAAAATCCGAATATAATGCATCCGCATTTTTCCGGCTACGTGGCAAAGAATAACTTTGTCAATTAAGCTCTCAGGAGCCTTTTTACCAACCTCCACCCGAAAAAGGGTGTTCGGTAGGGCCTCTAAAACTTTGCCGACTACTTCAATATTCTCCTGGGCTGTATTATTTTCTTCAACCATAAATCATAAACGAGGGATATTTTAACAGAAACCTCATTCAGCCGTCAACACTACAGGCCCTTTCCTAGTTACTGCTACTGTTTTCTCAAATAAACCAGCTAGGGAACCGTCGGCGGTGGTAATGGTCCAGCCGTCGGGTAGCATTACTACCTTTGGTTTGCCCTGGTTGTAAATAACTTCAATCGCAATTACCAAGCCTTCTTCTAAAACCCCTCCCGTACCTCTCCTTCCCCGACCGGGTATCATCGGGTCTTCATGCAAGGTTTTACCAACTCCATGGCCAACAAGTTCTTTTACCACACTAAAACCTGCCCCCTCGATACTTTCTTGGATTGTGCTACTGATATCACCAACCCGGTTGCCAACTTTCGCTTGTTCGATCGCCTTCCAAAGTGTTTCTTGCCCAACTTTCAGAAATTTTTCAACTTCGGGGGTCACTCTTCCAACTGCAAAGGTTTGGGCCATATCAGAATTGTAGCCACTGAGGCTACACCCAAGATCAATACCGATAATATCTCCTTCTTTTAGCTTGTAGTCGCTGGGTAAACCATGCACAACCTGCTCATTAGGTGTTACACAAATCGAGTACTGGTAGTTGTCGACTTTCTTGAAAGCAGCCTCTACCTTGTTTTCTTTAAAAACCCCCTCGACAATATCATCTAATTGTTTGGTTGTTACCCCAGGCCGGATGTTTTTGGCAACTTGCTTCATCGCCAACGCACTGATCCTACCAGCTTGCTGCATAACCTCAATTTCCCGTTTGTTTTTTAAGTAGCTCATCAATTTCCTTTTGCACCTCTTCGATCGGTGGTTCGTTGCTGACAACAAAGATAGGTATGCCACTTTTTTTATAGTACTCAATAACCGGCAAAGTTTTTTCTTTGAATAACTTCAACCGTTGGTGAATTATTTCGAGACTATCATCGTGGCGCCCACGTTTGTGTAACCTCTCAACAGCTGTTTTTTCGCCTAAAACAAATTCAAAGACCATACTAACCGGATAAGGAACCAATTCCACTTGTGAGGTAGTTCTAGGAAAGCCCTCCAACACAAAGCTATCCTTTATTTGATTATCATCCAAATACTTTTTAAAGGCATCAACTGTAATGTCGTCAGGAACAATAAAACCTTTGGATATTAAGTCTTTGACCTTGCGGCCCAACTCGGTAGGCTCTTCCTGTATCTTCCTCAGAATTTCTCCGGTCGAAACGTAGGGTAGACCTAGTTTATTCGCAATGTAATGTGCGTGAGTGGTTTTCCCAGAACCTTGACTGCCAAAAACTAAAATTATCATCGGTTTAGGAAACCCTCATAGGAACGCATAACCAGTTGGGATTCAAGCTGTTTGGTAGTTTCCAAGACTACTGAGACTACGATTAACAGCCCAGTACCACCAAAAGCAACCACACTGATGTTGGTAATTTCTTGCATGACAAAGGGCAAAACTGCGATTGTTCCTAAAAAGACAGCGCCAACCAAAGTAATTCGATTAACAATAAAAGAAAGGTAGTCAGCGGTAGCTCTGCCGGGTCGAATACCAGGAACAAAACCGCCATACTTTTTAATTTCGTCGGAAACTTTAGTTGGGTTAAAAATTACCGAAGTGTAGAAATAGGTAAAAATCACCACCAAAACAAAGTAAACGCTGCTGTAAGCGGGCACGTTTTGCGAAAAACCTACTAGGGCATCGGCAATGCTTTTAGTCACCCCAGAAGAATTAGATAAAAGCGTACCAAAAACCCCTGGGAGTAGTATTAAAGAAACCGCAAAGATAATTGGGATCACCCCAGCCTGGTTAATCCGGATCGGCAAATGGGTTGTTTGCCCTCCGTATAACCGGTTTCCTCGTATCCGCCGAGCGTATTGCACCAAAATTTTTCTTTGACCTTCAGTCCCAATTACCACACCCATAATTATGAAGAGCCCGGCAACAAGCAAAGCGGCAAAGGTTAAGATGTTTTCCGCGTTAATTACTTGTGCAGACTGCCCAACGGTAACCGGAAGCCTTCCGACAATACCCACAAAAATCAGCATAGAAATACCGTTACCAAGGCCGTGTTCGGTAATTAATTCACCCAGCCACATAATTAAAATTGTCCCGGCCGTCATTGTGAGCATAATGGCCAGTGTTTCAAGTAAATTTAATTTACCAATCACCCCGGTTTCGCCTCTTGTAAGGAAGGTTATCACCGCATAAGATTGGACAAAAGCCAAAGGTACTGTCAAATAACGCGTGTATTGGTTGATCTTGGCCCGGCCGTACTCACCTTCTTTTTGCAGTTCCTCAATTTTTGGGACAACCATTCCTAAAAGCTGCATGACAATTGAGGCGTTGATGTAAGGGTTCAAACCCAGAGCAATAATAGAAAAATTGAATAAAGTACCGCCGGTAAACAAATCGAGCAGTTGCAAAAGTTGGCTGCCGGAGAAAAGGTTTTTTAAAGCATCGGGATCAACTCCAGGAACAGGGACGTGGGCAATCAGTCTAAAAACAAAAATGATGCCCAGGGTAAAAAGGACCTTATTGCGTAAATCCGGCGTTCTTAAAATATCCTGCAAGATCTTAAACATTAACAGCCGCTTCCTTCCGTTCCACGAGAGACTCAACAACTTCACCTTTTGCTTTTTCAATTAATTTTTTAGCTTCCCGAGTTGTTTTTACTTTTACTGTAAGTGGTTGGGTAAGCCCGCCCTTGGCGACAATTTTCACAATACTTGGGAGGGCGGTTTTGCCGATCAAACCTTTTTTGATTAAGGATCCAATATCAACTGTTTCATGGGCCTTGTAAACTTTAAGTTGGTCTAAAGTTACTACTAGAGAGCCCTTTGCAGGAGCGTTACCAACACCTCTTTTAAAAGGTAGGCGTTTGATGAGGGGAAGTTGCCCACCTTCAAAACCAAGTCGGACTTTGCCACGGGCTTTTTGGCCTTTGCTGCCTCGTCCCGCAGTTTTTCCTTTTCCGGAAGATTCTCCACGACCAACCCGCTTTTTAGCTTTTATATTCTTTATTTTTAATAAGTTGTTTAGTTCCATATTACTTGCCTACTTGCCGACTTATTTTTCGTCTTTCTCTTTTTCCTTCTTGGTTTCTTCCAAACTAGGTCTTAACCGACGTAAGGCGTCCATGGTTGCGTAAACATTTGAAGCTTTGTTGGATGTACCTAAAACTTTGGAAAGAATATCGTGGATACCAGCTGCATCTGCAACCGCCCGAACTGCTCCACCGGCAATTACTCCGGTACCCACTGAAGCAGGCTTCAACATTATCCTAGCTGCACCTAATTTCACATTAACTGGGTGGGGTATAGTTGTTCCTTTCATGGGAACGGTGATCAAATGTTTTTTGGCGTAAGTAACTGCCTTTTTGATGGACGATTGGACATCAGGGGCTTTACCCAAACCTACTCCCACTTGGCCTTTTTGGTCCCCAACCACAACCAGTACGGAAAAACCAATTTTGTTACCGCCTTTGGTTTTTTTAGAAACCCGGTTAACCTGAATAATTTTTTCTTTAAATTCGCTTTCTTCAAAATAACGCATCTTAGAAGTTTAAACCTCCTGCTCGGGCACCTTCTGCCAAAGCTTTCACCCGACCGTGGTATAAGTAGCCAGCCCGATCAAAAACTACTTTACTGATTTTTTCTTTTTTAGCTTTTTCAGCCAGCAGCTTTCCGACACTTTCAGCTTTCTCGGTCTTAGTTAAATTCTTGTTTTCTAAATTTTTGTCTGAAACCGAAAGAATGGTTTTACCAACCGCATCATCAACCAACATTCCGTAAATGTGTAGGTTGGAGCGGAAAACTACTAATCTTGGCCGCTCTTGGCTTCCTTTGACTTTTGATCTAATTTTTAGATGTCTTTTTGCTTTTCTTTCACTTTTCTTTTTCATTTTTAAGCAGTCCCAACCGCTTTAGCAGCTTTACCAGCTTTTCTTCTAATCACTTCGCCTTCGTATTTGATACCTTTACCTTTGTAAGGTTCTGCTTTGCGCACTTTTCTAATTCTACTGGCTATTTCGCCCACTAAAGCCTTGTCAATGCCAGAAACAGTGATTTTGTTCTCGGCCACCCGAAAACTAATCCCGCTGGGAGCCTCGACTTCAACTGGGTGAGAAAAACCGATGTTCAAAACTAATTTTTGGCCCTCAACAGAAGCTCTGAACCCAACCCCAGAAAGTTCCAGAGTTTTTTCAAAACCTTTTTCCACACCTTCGACCATATTAGCAACAAGAGTCCGGGTTAAACCGTGAATTGCTTTTGCGCGGTCGCTATCGTCTCTACGTTCAATAGTAACTACTCCGGGAACTAAAGTGGCTTTAACTTCTTCTGCTAAACGAAGGGTCAGTTGCCCTTTTGGGCCGACAACTTTAACAGTCGAGCCTTCTTGGCTGACTTGAACTCCTGCTTCATATTTAACTGGCAGCTTTCCAATTTTGCTCATGATTTTACCAAACCTCACAGATTATTTCCCCGCCGACCTGCTTTTTCCTGGCCTCTTTATCAGTAAGCAGTCCAACGTTAGTAGAAATAATCGCATGGCCTAAACCTCCGTAGACGCCTTGAAGATGTTTTTTTCCACGATAAATTCTCAAGCCCGGCTTGGAAACTCTTTTCAGACCTTCAATCTCCGGCCGGCCTTTTTCGTAATGCAAGTCAATTTTGATAACTTTCCGCTGACCGTCTTGGTCTTCTTCAACTTTACTTAGATAGCCGAGGGTCTGGAGTTTGTCGGCTAAAGTTCTTTTAAGTTTAGAATAGGGAACAACTACCTCATTTTTGGAGGCTAAATACCCGTTTCTAATACTAGTTAACATGTCTGCAATTGGATCAGTCATAGAAATTACCAACTTGCCTTGATAACACCAGGCAATTCTCCTTTATGGGCAAGTTTCCTAAAACAAATTCTGCACACTCCAAATTTTCTCATGTAGGCCCGAGACCGGCCGCAAATACCACAGCGGTTTTTCGCCCGTGACGAAAATTTAGGTTCCTTTTTTGCTTTTACAATCATTGCAAGTCTAGCCATCTGTTTTAACTCCTTATTTTTCTAAAAGGGATTCCTACCCCTTCAAGTAAGGCTTTTGCCTTCTCGTTGGTTTTAGCGTTAGTTACCAAAGTGACTTCAACACCCCCTTGAAGCTCTCCTTTCGAAAACTCAATTTCCGGAAAAACGGTTAGTTCTTTAAAGCCTAAGGTGTAATTCCCGGCTCCGTCAAAAGAAGTTTCGCTGACTCCACGGAAATCGCGCACTCTGGGCAAAACTACAGCGGTAAGCTTATCTAGAAAGTCATACATTTTTCGACCCCGCAGCGTAACTTGGGCACCAACTGGTTGCCCGGCTCGTATCTTAAAAGAGGCGATCGCTTTTTTTGCAGCTCGTACCGAAGGTTTTTGACCAGTGATACGGTTTAAGTTAACCATAATCTGCCCCCAAGCTTTTTCATCGCTAGCCAGCTTTCCGAAACCTGTGTTGACCACCACTTTAGTAATTTTTGGCACTGCGAGAGTATTACCTATTGAAAAGGTTTTTTGCAAAGCCTCTTTTACTTGTTGGTTATACTTTTCTTTTACTAACATTTAGTCCACCATTTGATCACATTTTTTGCAAATGCGAGCCTTTTTATCTGCCTTGATAACATAGCCGACCCGTGTGGGCAACTTACACTTTGGACAAGTAAAAGTAACGTTGGCTACTGCAATTGGCTTAACAATATCAATTATTCCACCACGCTTGCTTGTTCCAGAGCTCTTCAGATTTCGTTTGTACAAATTAATCCCGGTTACTACAACCCGCGCTTCGCGTGGCAAAACCCGCTCAATTTTTCCGCTTTTTCCCTTGTCTTTACCGGCCGTTATTAAAACTTGATCACCAACTTTAAGCTTTAGCATTAAACTACCTCCGGAGCTAAAGAAACAATTTTTAAAAATCCTGACTCTCTTATTTCCCGAGCAACTGGGCCAAAAATTCGCGTTCCCCGAGGATTACCGCTTGAATCAATTATCACCGCCGCGTTATCGTCAAAGCGTACGTAAGAACCGTCGGCTCGTCTGGTCTCTTTACTAGCGCGTACCAAAACTGCCTTCACTATTTCTGACTCTTTTACTGCTCCGTTTGCGTCGGCTTTTTTAACTACCGCGGTAATCACTTGGCCAAGCCCAGCAAAATGCTGACGGCTTCTGGCGGGTTGGCCAATCATCATCAAACTTTTGGCCCCGCTATTATCTGCGACATTAAGAAGAGTGCGATGTTGGATCATTTTTTCACTACCCCTCTCTCGGTAATCACTTTTTTAACTATAAAGTTCTTAGTTTTTGAAAAAGGCTTAGTTTGCCCCAGTTCCACAATATTTCCAATCTCCACCGGTAACTCGTTGTGAGCTGAGAGTTTCTTAGTGCGCTTCATCCTTTTTTTGTAAATAGGATGTACAACCCATCTTTCGATTTCAACAACAACGGTTTTATTCATTTTGGTACTAACAACTTTACCCTGCATTAGTCAACTCCTTAGCTCGTATAAAAGTTAAAATAGAGGCAATTTCCTTTTTCTTGTGGGCGATACTTTTAACGTTCTTAAGCTTCCTCTGAGCATTTTCTGCTCTTAAATTAATTAGTTCCTTCCGAGCCTCTTTCAGGCTTTTTTGTAATTCTGTTATTGAACTAACCTTTAACTCATCTTTTTTCACCTAAAGGTTACTCCGATCCACAAAACGGGTACCAAGAGGAATTTTCCTACCAGCTAGCCTCATTGCTTCTTCAGCTACCTCTTTGGAAATACCACCCATTTCAAAAAGAACAGTTCCCGGTTTAACTACGGCTACGTAGTGGTCAGTGGCACCTTTTCCTGACCCCATTCTGGTTTCCGGTGGTTTTTTACTAACCGGCTTATCAGGAAAAACCCTAATCCAAATTCTCCCGCCTCTTTTGGTGTGATGAGTCATAGCACGGCGAGCTGCTTCGATTTGACGGGCGGAAATCCAACCAGCACTTAGGACTTTAAGCCCAAACTCACCAAACTCCACGTTAGCACCACGTGTAGCCACACCTGCCCGCGCTCCTCGAAAAGCTCGTCTGTATTTAACTCTTTTGGGTTGCAACATTACTAGCCTACCTTCTGATGAAAGAGGTATCGCTTACCTCTTCCTTAGCTTCAGGTTTATAAATCCACACTTTAACTCCAGTCACCCCGGCAGTTAAAGTTTTGGCTGGAACACACGCATAATCAATGTCGGCTCGCAAAGTGTGCAGCGGGATAGACCCTGTTACTCTTTTTTCGTAGCGGGCAATTTCAGATCCACCCAACCGTCCCGAACAAATTATTTTTACACCACGGGCCCCGCTTCTCATCACTCGATCGGCTGCCTGTACCATAATTCTTTTTACACCCATTCTTTTTTCAATCTGATCAGCGAGACTCCGGGCGACTAAATAGGAATTTAAGTCCGGGCGCTTAATTTCTTCCACGTTGATTGAAATCTTCTCTCCGGTTAACTTTTCAAGGTTTTTTCGAAGCTCTTCAATACCTGATCCACTTCTACCAATCACCACACCGGGACGGGAAACAAAGACAGTTATACTGAGCTTATTGATCGACCTTTCAATTAAAACCCGGGCGACACCGGCAACTTTAAGTTTTTCCATAACAAACTCTCTAATTTTGATATCGCTTGCCAAAAGCTCTTTATAGCGATTTTTGCCCGCAAACCAGCGGCTGCTCCAATCGCGATTTATTCCTAACCTAAAGGCTAGTGGATTAACTTTCTGACCCATCTAGTTTGCTCCTTCCAAAACCACCTTGATGTGAGAACTTTTCTTCACAATCGGGTGGGCCATACCTCGGCTCCTCGGCCGAAATCTTTTTAAATCTTGACCTTCGTTAACGATAACTTCTTTGATAATTAACTTTTTTTCGTCCAACTTATTATTTTGGGTAGCGTTAGCAATCGCCGATTTTAATACTTTCGCAATTTGCATTCCGGCTTTTTTAGGCTCAAACCTTAGTGTTTCCAAAACAGCCGCAGCCGACCTACCACTTAAGGTTTTAGCTACCAAACGCGCCTTGCGGGTAGAAATTCTGGCATTTTTTGCTTCTGCGACAACTAACATAAGCTTTAAGTGGGCGAAATTGTCCGCTCGGTCACCCTTCCATGACTTCTGAACGTTCTGGTTGGCGCAAACTCACCCAAGCGGTGGCCAACCATAGGTTCAGTTATAAAAACATTTATAAAGTTCTTGCCGTTATGAATGCTCAAGGTCAGCCCCACCATTTCCGGAGAAATCTGGGAAGCTCTGGCCCAAGTTTTAATCGGCGTACGGGCGTCTTCGCTTTTGGCTTTTTTCACTTTTTCCATTAGCTTGGTATCTAAGTAAGGGCCCTTCTTCAAAGATCGGCTCATGAGCGTTTCCTTTCAGTAACAATCATCTTGTTACCACGTCTTGCTTTTCGCGTTTTCTTGAAAGCCTTTTTACCCCAAGGAGTTTTAGGCGAGCTCATACCGATACCACTTCTTCCTTCTCCGCCACCATGAGGATGGGAGTCTGGGTTCATAGCTACCCCGCGGACGGTAGGACGGATACCCATGCGACGACGTCTCCCGGCCGTTCCAAAAGTAATGTTTTTCCAATCCGGGTTGCTTAAAGTACCCATAGTTGCCAGACTGTTTAAACTAACCCGTCGGATCTCGGTCGAAGGCAACCTCAAATGAGCGAAGTTTTCCTCTTTAGCCATTAAGGTGGCTGAGGATCCTGCCGATCTCACGATCGCGCCGCCTTTTCCCGGAATAAGTTCGATATTGTGCACTACTGTCCCAATCGGAATGTTCTTCAAAGGCATAGCATTGCCGGTTTTAACTTCCACTTTCTCGCCCGAAACAACTTCGTCGCCAATTTCTAGTCCGAAGGGGGCTAAAATATAACGTTTTTCACCGTCCGAATAGTTAATCTGGGCGATAAAAGTGGATCGGTTAGGATCGTATTCTAAGGACATCACTTTACCCGGAACGTCAAACTTGTCTCGTTTGAAGTCAACAGTTCTATAAAGACGCTTGTGACGGCCGCCAATATGGCGGGTACTAACATGTCCGGAACTGTCACGACCGCCGGTTTTAGTCAGCACGGAAGTTAAGGATTTAACCTTCTTTTTTCTAGAGCTTGTTTCTTCTCTGACAGCAGTCATGAAACGTCGCCCGGGAGTTGTACCGCCTAGTCGTTTAATAGCCATTTTCGTCTTCGAAAATATCGACCGTAATATAAATTTTTACTATCTTCTTAGATTGCATCCTGTTTCTCAAAAACAACTTCTTGGTCGATATAATTTCTCATTTGCTTTCCTTCACTTCAAAAATATCAATTTTCTGCTCTTTCCCTACCTTCACTGTCGCTTTTTTAACCGGTCCAAGTTTTGCCCTTCGAGAAGTACGCAAAATTCGCCTGTGCCGGTTTTTAATTACTCGTGTCTTTATCCTAACTACGTCAACTTCGTACATTTCCTTGACTGCCTTGGCGATTTCGGCTTTGGTTGCTTTTTTATCAACCTCAAAAGTATACTCGCCACCCTCGGCTTCACTTAAGGCTTTCTCGGTAATCACTGGTTTTTTTATCACTTTCAAACTTTGCATTCTTTTATGCTCCTAGTAATTTTTCGATTGCTTCCACTCCGCTTTTAGTTATTAAAAGCTTCTTTGTATTAAGTACTTCGTAAGTATTCAAATCGGCAGTTTTTAACAACCTAATTTCTTTTAGATTTCTCAAAGCTTTAGTTTCTTTTTCGCCGAATTCTGGCAGGGTTACTAAACTTTTAGCGCTGACATTTAAATTCTTCAGCATAAGAGCAGCCTCTTTGGTTTTTGGTTCTTTAAAATTAATATCGTTCAAAATAACTAGCCCGCCTTCTTTAACTTTATCGGAAAGGGCTGAGACCAAGGCCTTCTGTTTCATTTTTTTCGGCAGCTCTAAGCTAAAGTCCCGACGTTGGGGGCCGTGAACCACACCACCTCCGCGCCACAGCGGACTACGAATTGAGCCGGCCCGGGCTCGTCCGGTCCCTTTTTGGCGCCAAGGTTTGCGACCACCGCCTCGCACCTCTCCGCGAGTTTTCGCACTAGCGTTTCCCAGACGTTGGTTAGCCAGATAAACTCTAACTGCCTGGGACATTAAGCTTTTGTTAGGAACAGCTCCAAAAACTTCTTTGGAAAGTTTAATTCTCCCGACAACTTTGCCACTGACATCAAAGACTTCGACAGTTAAACCGGTCTCCTTTTTAGTTACTGCTTTAGTTTTCGGAGCCGCCTTTGTCTTTGTTTCTTTAGTTTTTGGAGACTTAGTTATCTTTTCCATCCCCTTGACCTTCCTTTTCTTCTTTAGCCGCAACAGGAGCTTGACCACCAGTTTCGGAGCTCAGGCCTTCCGCTATCCCTTGGGTTTCACTTTCAGTTTTTTCCTCACCGCCACCGCCAATTTGTGGAACAGCAGGTATTTCCGGCTCGTGATAGGCAGCTTTCTTTTTAGTTGATTTTTTAATTATTAAGCTTTCTCCAATTGATCCAGGCACTGAACCTTTAACCAGTAGGGTGTTTTCATCTTTGTTCACTTCCATTACTTCTAAACCCAGAACACTTACTTGCTGACTCCCTAAACGTCCGGCCATTTTCAGACCCTTTTGGACTCTTCCAGGAGTGGTGCCCGAACCGATTGAACCAGCTGCTCGGTGACGATCCGACTGACCATGAGTCTTAGGACCACCATGGAAACCATAGCGTTTAATTACTCCGGCAAACCCTTTACCCTTGGAAGTGCCCACTACGTCAACCAAAGAGCCTTTATGAAAAACCTCGTCAACAGTTATCTCCTGACCAGCTTTTATATCGCCCTCAAAATCTACTTCGCGGACTAGAGAAGGAGCAATTTTCAGTTTGGCTTTGTCAAAGTGCCCTTTCAGAGGTTTGGTTGGTTTCTTTTGGTTACCAACACCAACCTGAGCCGCCTTGTAGCCATCGGTATCTTTATCCTTCAAAATAACCACGGTGTTAGGCTCAACCGAAAGTTTAGTTACCGGTGTTACCCGACCATGGCTGTCCCAAACTTGGGACATATTCAATTTTCGACCAATTAATGCTTTTAACATATTTCCATGCAGTAGCGACTATTCCAAACACGAAAAAAAGCCTTTTTTAGGCTTTTCTCTAGAGAGACTTATCGCTTAACCCTAAGTTACATCTTTATTTCAATGTCAACTCCGGCCGGAAGCTCTAAATGCATAAGAGCGTCCAAAGTTTTCGGAGTCGGTTCGATAATATCAATGAGTCTCTTGTGAGTCCTAATCTCAAATTGTTCCCGAGCATCTTTATCTACATGGGGAGAAGTGGTTACCGTAAAACGTTCCTTATCCGTAGGTAAGGGGACCGGACCGGCTACCTTGGCACCAGTGCGGATAGCGGTATCCAAAATCTCTTCTGCAGAGTCGTCGATGACTCTGGAATCATATGACTTTAAACGTACTCGAATACGACCTTTTGGCATATAAAGTTCTTCTCAAAAAAGGCGCTCCGCTTCTAAAAAGCGGAGTGTTCCTTAGGCAATTATTTTGGTCACAACCCCTGCACCAACTGTGTGACCACCCTCTCGAATTGCGAAACGAAGTCCTTCTTCGAGAGCAATTGGTCCAATAAGCTTAGCCTTCATCTTGGTGTTGTCACCGGGCATAACCATCTCTGTTCCTTCGGCCAAAGTTACCTCACCGGTAACATCGGTCGTTCGCAGGTAAAACTGTGGTCGGTACCCAGAGAAAAACGGAGTGTGACGTCCACCTTCTTCTTTGGTCAAAACATAAACTTCAGCTTCAAATTCAGTGTGCGGCTTAATCGATCCGGGTGCGGCCACCACTTGCCCACGCTCGACATCATCTTTTTCGATGCCACGCAAAAGGAGCCCAACGTTATCACCGGCCTGACCTTCATCAAGCAGCTTGCGGAACATTTCTACACCGGTAACTACGCTTGAAGTAGTCTTCTCACGAATTCCGACAATTTCAACTGTCTCATTAACTTTCACTTTACCACGCTCAATACGCCCAGTAACCACAGTTCCACGACCTTTAATTGAGAAAACATCTTCCACCGGCATCAAGAAGGGCTTATCAAGTTCGCGGGTTGGGGTGGGAATGTATTCGTCAACTGCCTTCATTAACTCTTCAATAGCTTTTACGCTTTCAGCATCTCCTTCCAAAGCTTTTAGAGCGCTCCCTCGGATAACCGGAACGTCTTTACCTGGGTATTCGTACTTAGTCAAAAGCTCGCGGACTTCTTCTTCAACCAAATCAAGCAAGTCTTTGTCGTCAACAGTGTCAACCTTATTCATAAAAACAACAATTGCCGGCACACCAACCTGGCGAGCTAGCAAAATGTGTTCTCGGGTCTGAGGCATTGGGCCATCGGCAGCGCTGACCACTAAAATCGCTCCGTCCATTTGCGCAGCACCGGTGATCATGTTCTTAACATAATCAGCGTGTCCCGGAGCATCAATGTGGGCGTAGTGCCTTTTTTCAGTCTCATACTCAACGTGCGCCAAAGCAATGGTAATACCCCGCTGTTTTTCTTCCGGAGCGTTGTCAATTGAGTCAAACGCTCGGAATTCCGCCATACCTTTGCCGGAAAGGACTTTGGTAATTGCGGCTGTTAATGTAGTCTTACCGTGGTCAACGTGACCAATAGTTCCCACGTTAACGTGGGGCTTACTTCTTTCAAATTTCTTTGCTTCTGCCATGTATTTTTAATCCTCCTAAATATTTTTAATAATTTTAGCTTCAAGTCGAAGCTAGATTTTTACAACACATGTATTCTAACAGATTAAGTCAACAAGTACAGCCCTTAGTTTGCTTAAGAGCTCTCTTGCCTACTACTTTTAGAAATTAAACTGTTAGTTACACTACTCGGCGCCTCCTGGTAGTGCGATGGTTCCATGTTGGAACTGGCTCGACCTTGGCTCATACTGCGCAGAGTTGTCACATAACCGAACATTTCCGCAAGAGGCGCCAAAGCGCGCACCACACGCACATTACTTCTTTGTTCAGTCCCTTCAATTTGGGCACGTTTGCTGGATAAATCACCGATAACATCACCCAAAAACTCTTCCGGCGTGATCACTTCGACTTTCATAATCGGCTCAAGGATCACCGGGTTGGCTGCTTTTGTCGCATCTTTCAGAGCCATAGAACCGGCAATTTTGAAGGCAAATTCGCTACTATCAACTTCATGGAAAGACCCGTCGTAAACTGCTACTTTCATATCCACCATAGGATAACCGGCCAGGACACCAGTGTCCATGGCTTCTTTAACGCCTTTTTCAATCGGGTTAATAAATTCTTTCGGAATCGCTCCACCGACAACTTCGCTGACAAATTCGTAACCTTCACCTCTGGCCTTTGGTTCAACTCTCAGGAAACAATGGCCGTATTGGCCCCGGCCGCCGGATTGGCGGATGTATTTGCCTTCTCCTTGGGCAACCTTCTGCACAGTTTCTTTGTAGGCTACTTGCGGTCGCCCAACATTAGCCTCAACACTAAACTCTCGCTTCATCCGGTCCACAATAATTTCCAGATGCAGTTCTCCCATACCGGAAATAATCGCCTGCCCGGTTTCCTGATTAGTTTTGACATTAAAAGTGGGGTCTTCCTCGGAAAGTTTGGCCAGTGCCAAACCCATTTTTTCCTGATCGCTTTTAGTTTTAGGCTCAATCGCTAGGGAAATAACCGGCTCCGGAAAAGTAATTTTTTCCAAAACCACTGGTCTTGCCTCATCACAAAGTGTGTCTCCAGTAAAAGTTTCTTTCAAACCAACCGCCGCACCAATTTCCCCTGACCCAATTTCGTTAATTTCTTCCCGATTGTTAGCATGCATGAGGAGAATTCGCCCCAAACGCTCTTTAACATTTTTTGTAGCGTTGTAGAGATAGCTCCCAGCGGTAGTTTTTCCGGAATAAACTCTAAAGTAGGTCAGCCGCCCGACAAAAGGGTCGGTCATAACTTTGAAAGCAAAGGCGGCAAAAGGTTCACTGTCGTCGGTTTTGCGAACTTCTTCACCTTCAGTTTTGGGGTTAACCCCTTTTACTGAGGGGACATCCAGAGGAGAGGGGAGATAATCAATCACGGCATCAAGCAGAGGTTGGACACCTTTGTTTTTCAAAGCGCTTCCGGCCAGTACCGGCACGATTTTGTAGCCAATTGTAGCGGCCCGCAACCCGGTAACCAACTCTTCTTCAGTTAAATCTTGCCCGCCCAGATATTTTTCTAAGAGGTCGTCGTTTTGTTCGGCAACTGCTTCAACCAGTTGCGAGCGGTATTTCTCAACCTCGTCTTTCATGTCAGCGGGTACTTCCCCACTTTGTGGTTCTTTACCCAGATCTTCAGTATAGATAATTGCCTTGCGGCGGATAAGATCAACCACTCCTTTAAAGCCGTTTTCAGTTCCAATCGGAAGTTGAATTGGGTGGGCATTGGCACCAAGTCTTTCTTTAATAGAAGCGAGCGACATGTAAAAATCGCCTCCGATAGCATCCAGTTTGTTAATAAAACAGATACGCGGAACGTGGTATTTATCCGCTTGGCGCCAGACAGTTTCGGACTGGGGCTCCACTCCCATTTTGCCGTCGAAAACCACTATCCCACCGTCCAAAACCCGCAAAGACCGCTCCACCTCAGCCGTAAAATCTACGTGTCCAGGCGTATCAATTATATTAATGCGGTGTCTTTGATTCTTGTTGGGGCCTGTCTGTGTGGTCCAAAAAGTAGTGGTCGCTGCACTAGTAATGGTAATACCCCGCTCTCTCTCTTGGGCCATCCAGTCCATAACTGCTTCACCTTTGTGCACCTCACCGATTTTGTAAGTGCGACCAGTGTAAAACAAAATACGCTCAGTCACGGTAGTCTTACCCGCGTCAATATGCGCTATGATACCTATATTTCTAATTTTGTCTAAGCTTAAGTCCTTTGCCATTAGTTTTTCTTTCCAAAAAAGCACCCTTCCGGTGCTTAGGGGCAGTTTATTTAACTACCCTACTTACCATCTAAAGTGTGCAAATGCCTTGTTAGCTTCGGCCATGCGGTGAGTATCGTCGCGCCTCTTAATTGCTAAGCCAGTGTTGTTAGCTGCATCCATAAATTCGGCAGCCAGCTTATCGGCAGTGGTTTTATAGTCTGTACTGGGTCGGCTCTTGGCCGCAGTAATGATCCAGCGGATTGCCAAAGCTTCTTTTCGATCGCCCCTTACTTCCAGTGGGACTTGGTAGCTGGCTCCACCAATCCGTCGGGGTTTAACTTCCATGCGTGGGGAAACGTTTTTCAGGGCGTTTTCGAAAACTTCCAGAGGATTTTGTTTCTTTTCCTCGATTTTTTTAAGAGCGTCGTACAAAACTTTTCGGGCCGTGCTTTTCTTACCAGCGGACATTAAGCGGTTGGTGAAGCGGGCAATCAAGCGACTGCCATAAACAGGGTCTCCTTCAACTTTTCTTTTTACTACTCGTCCGCTTCTTGGCATTTTACTTTTCCTTCATCCTTTTGGCCCCGTATAAGCTACGGCCCTGCTTACGACTGGCCACGCCGCTGGTATCGTAATGACCGCGAATAACATGATACTTTACTCCCGGCAAATCCTTGACTCGGCCGCCTCTTACTAAAACAATGGAGTGTTCCTGCAATTCATGGCCAATTCCCGGAATGTAGGCAGTCACCTCTTTCCGGTTGGAAAGGCGAACACGGGCAACTTTCCGCAGAGCCGAATTTGGTTTTTTCGGAGTCATGGTTTTGACGATCACGCAAACTCCCCGTTTTTGCGGGTTGAAAGTGGCAACCGGCCGGCGTTCCCTAGTGTTGAAACTGGAACGCAAGGCAGTAGCCTTAATTTTTTTAGCAGCGTGTGTACGTCCCTTACGGACTAATTGTGCAATTGTAGGCATAGTACGTGGAGAATTATAACCTTCTTAGGTTACAAGACCCGAAGGGGATTATACCATTTCTGACGGTACAAGCGCCCTGAACGAGGGTGATTATATCTGGAGTGAGCCTAACTGTCAACAGCTTTAGTATGGAAAATCTGTCAGGGAAAGTTTTTTAGTCTTCTTTACTTGTTTGGGAAACTGATTTGCTAAAAATGCGCCGGCACATTTGGCAGCGGTAGGTAACAGTGGTAGACAGGGTAGCCGCAGGCACTACGGATAAATCTTTGGAGTTACAATAAGGGCATTTAACTTCAACTTCGTCGGCCATTTACTTTTTCTTGTCTTTCTTGGGTTTTTTAACTTCGCGTTTCTGCTTGCCTTGGGAATGGGCCATAAGAATTAGTTCTTTAACTTTATCATATTTAGCTTATTCTTGCGGGATAAATTTTTAATTCGGGCTTCTTCTTTGGAAGCAATCGAGCGGTCAACAAATTCTTTGGAAAAAGTAAGTTTTACCGGTCTGCGACCGCGGGTATATCTGGAACCCAAATCCGAAGAATTATGCTCGGCTACTCTGCGGACTAAATCAACGGTAATTCCAGTATAAAGCGTTCCGTCAGAACATTTGAGAATATAAAGATAGTACATATTTATTTTTTATTCTTGTTTGGAAAATCTGTCAAGAAATTTAACGGGTGTGTTTTTTAATCCACTCGGTAATTTTTTCAATAGTTGGCTTCTTGTTTTCCACCCACAGCGCAAAATCAACAATTTCTTTATTTTCAGCTTCAAATTTTCTGTCGTTCAAAATTAGAAACTCGATCATACAAACTGTGGCAGTTCTCTTGTTACCATCGGCGAACATATGGTTAAGCAAGAGTGAGTGGGTTAAGGCAGCTGCTTTTAACTCTAAACTCGGGTAAAGATCCTCATCGCCAAAGGTAGCTTGAGGACGCGCGGCTGCCGATTCCAATAACCCTAAATCGCGCAAACCGTGCAAACCACCAGTGGCTTCAACTATCTCAAAATGGATTTGAATAATATCCTGCGGAGAAAGATATCTCACAGTCGCTACTTATTAGCAAGTTCTTCCAAAGCCGGGCGGTATTGCTTGATAATTTTTTGTGTAAGGTCGTGAATTTCACGATCAACAGCACCAATGGAAGCTTGGTTTTTGGTGTTTTTAGAGTTTTTTTGAATATGCTCTTCAAGAGCACGGTTAACCACCGCTTGCAAAGTGGTGTCTTGCTCAAGCGCCTCAAGTTCAGCACTTTTTTTGAGGTCTGTATCTATTCTTAAAGTGGTTTTAACTAGTTTCATAAAAACTATCTTGCCATAAATATGGCAAGATGTCAAGTGTGGATTGAGGGTGTGGAAGTGTAGGAATTTTAGGGTTGTTTGGAAAATCTGTCAAGAAAAGTATTTAGCTAACCTTTTATCAAAAGTTTTGAAAGATCTAGCTTTTTTGCTTTTGGCAAAGGCCAAATTGTAGCAATCTTCTAAGCTTAAGTTGCTGCCCGCAAACATTTTCAGGGCGGTTTTCAATATCTCATGCTCCTCGAGAAAAATAAACTCCATTTCCAGAATCTGCTCTAGAGTACTGGCCGTATCTGGCTTGTTTTGTTTGTAAAAAGAGCTCAAAACCCAGTAGATTTCGAAGTAAACAATAATCGAGGTAAAAAGTTTGACTCTGCCTTCGGCAGCTTGGCTAAAAAGGCTCTTAACTTCCTGAAACTGCCCCTTATTATCAGCCAAGAGAAATCTTAGAAAAAAATTGGTATCGACAAAGATCATTTCCTGCTTTTGGCGGTAAAGTATTCGGCTTTTGATTCTTCAATGATTGCTTCTAGGTCTTTGCCTTTCCAAGCAGTCGGCATTTTCAGGGAACCCGCAAGGTGCTCCACTAGACTAATGGCCGGGGTGATTACCAAGCGGTTTTTTTCTTGTGAAATGATAACCTTCTTATTTTTATCAAGGTTAGCAGCTTTGAAAAGTTTAATAGGTATGGTGATTTGGCGTTTGCCGGTAATAGTAGCGACTTTGTTCATACAAGGAGATTGTATCTAAACAATTCATCTCTGTCAATTCAAGGAATTTATTTTATTTCCTTGAATTGGTGGTAATTAACTGAGAGTATGTGGTGGTGAGAATAGGGTTGGTTTGGAAAATCTGTTAAGAAATCGGCACAAGTGTTAACAAAACAATCTCTGTTTTGAAATATTTTTCTATTCCGGAAAAAAACCCTTTTTGGTTTTCCTGTAGTTTATCCCTTGGACCCTTAACCTCCACAAAGAAAAACTTTTTATCTTTATAAACAAATAAATCCGGTGGTTGGGTACGGTTAGTTTTTATTTGGGACCTTAAGAAGTTAATCCCTTCGGTACCAATTAACTTCTCTAACAACCCCAGTTTCCTTTTGTGGGGTTGGTAGATATACTGCTCAATTAAAACATTAAAGCCCAAGCCAAAATAGTGAAGAGCGGCTATCCATTCATAAAAATGAAATTGCGGTTGGGAAAGAGCAATTCTTAAATCTTCTTCGTCAAAAAGGTCAGGGTATTCTCTCTTCCATTTAATGAGTAGTTTTCCAGAAGTCCATTCTTGTTTGAGAGTGGGTCAAAGAGAAGTTCTTCATTTTTCATTCGGAGGGATTTTAGGCCTGTTTGCCTGAAGAGTCAAGGTAAAAGATATATGAATAGTCATTCACATATCTTTAGGTTTGGAAAAGGTGTCAAGAAGTTTAATTCTTAGGAATTTCTGGAAGAAAAAAGCGGCAAGAGGTCTTTTATAAACATTTGCTAAGTCTCTTAGTTGAGGGATTGAAACTTTTGCATCACCGTTTTCTATCTTATCAATAAATTCTTCAGAGACTTTTAGTCTAGAGGCAACTTCAGACTTACTTTTATTAAAACTTTCTCTTGCCCACTTTAAAAGGTTTGAATTTATTTTTGCTTCAATATTAGGCATAAACGGAGTTTACTATTTTACTATTTTGTCTACAACGCTACTAAGTATAATCTATACTCTCATTTTCTCTCTAAATTAATCCGTAAGGTTGTAAACCCTTTGGTCAACTTTAATATTATTAAAAACTGGAAAAACCAAAATCCTCACCAACCGGTTTGAGTCGATCGTCCCCTACCATCGCCACTCCAATTTTCAAACTGTTAATAAAACTTACGTATCTATTGTCTTGCGGTGTTTGTGAAGGAACAATTAATTTATGTTTTTGGTCAAAGTTTAGGCTATTGTCTTCTGCAAATTTCTGAACATCAAAATATTCATATTCAAATAGCTGGGCAATTCCTTTCCGTGCTTGAGTTCGGAAATTGTTATTTTCCGTACTCTTTACCTCGAAAAGAAACGCATTTTTATCGTTGTGAGCAAACAGGTCAACAGTTCGGCTGTTACGGGTATCGTAACCGTGTTTTCTAAACAAATCTATGAGTTGTTGGAGAATTGACTGGTGCGTTAAGTTTGCACGGTCAAGAATTTCATTGTCGCGAATATACTGCGAAGTAGGCTCACGAATAACTCTAGTTTTCACACTATCGAAAATCTTCAATGTGTCTGCGTAACGCAAGGCTTCATCTGCATTTTTAATCTCGTACGACTGTCTGTCAGCTTCCTCAATTTTTAAGCCTAGCTTGAGTCTAGACGAGTCAACATTTTCATAACCAGAATAAAGATAAAGTGGTCTTTTGTCGAAAAGTATTTTATTTGAGACTTCCGGTCTGACCGAGGAAAAACTTCCCATTTTTGGGAACTCTGGAATTTGGCCTAAGGGGATGTAGTTTTCAAGTAATTTGTCGACTAGTATCGTTGTTTCTGCAGTATTTTGTGATGTCGGGTTTTGCCATGTGCTAGGATCAGGTAATTCGCTGAAAAGGTAAATTTCTGAAAGTGGTACTAGAAGTGGCCAACGATTTGTATTGTTAACAGTTTCGTAAAACCATAATGGGTTCTTCTTTTCAGAAAACCCTGGTCCTACAACACCCAATCCTATGATGCCTGATCTCGCGTTTTTAAACGCAGAATTTTGGGTGCTGTGAATAAAGAATATATCATCCGGCCTTATTCTTATCCACTGGTCTCTTAACTCCTCTTGTAACCCCCACGTCATGTATTTTACGGCTGTTAACCAATGTTCCGGTGGTCCAGTAAATCTAAAAAAGCTCTTTTTTCATAATATAGAATCAAAATCCATAATATTTAACTAGTTTCAAAAAGCTGTGGTTTTACACTCGCAAAACTAAAGTAATTGTCACCAGCAACAATAATATGATCTAGTATATTAATACCTAAAACTTGCCCAGCGTTAATTAATTGTTTAGTAACAGTCTCATCTTCTCTACTTGGTGATACATCTCCTGATGGATGATTATGAGAGATAATGATCTGAGCAGCTACGTGTTTCACTGCTGGCTCAAATACTTCCCTTGGGTGTATAAGGTTAACATTTAGCGAACCTACCGCTATAGTTTCCCGCTTAATTTCTTGGTTACGTGTGTCAAGAAAGAAAACAATAAAATGTTCTTTTTTATTATCTCGTATATCTTTTAACTCTTCCCAAACATCCTTTGGTGTAAGAATCAATGAAGTTTGCTTATTTTTCAGCAGTCGACGAGCTAATTCAAAGCTAGCCACAATACTTGAAGCTTTAGCACTTCCCAAACCGAAGGTACCTTTTAACTCTTTTACGTCGGCAATTGAAAGATTGTTGCCAGCAAATTTATGAAGTATTTTTCTTGAGAGTTCAATCGCGTTTAATTCTTTAGTACCTGAACCTACTAGAATGGCCAAAAGCTCAGAATTAGATAGTTTTTCTGGGCCGTATTTCTCTAACTTCTCTCTAGGCCTCTCAATTTTCGTAAGCTCTTTAATCTTCATATATTTAAAGTTTATTATATTTCGTGTGCTTTCCCTTCGCTTTTTTGACTGGGTATTTTTTCTCGTTTATCTTCTGTTTTTTGTTGAACTCTTTAACAATATCTATCTCTAAATCGTGGCTTATTAAGAGAATCCAATATAAAACATCTGCCAACTCTTCACCAATCTCGCTTTTGTGTTTCTTCACATAATCTTCAATTTCCTGAGTATTTTTCCACTGAAAATGCTCCAAAACTTCAGCTGCTTCCAAAACCAAGGAAAGTGCGGTGTCTTTCGGGTTGTGAAACTGCCGCCAATCTCTGGCGTCCCGAAACTTGATTATTTTTTCTTGTAGATCCTTTATTGTCTGGGTTGTTTTATTCATAAGGAAGCTGAAATTCATCCATCAAAGCGTCGTAAAGGTTATCTTTTTCTTTAAAAATGGGTCTTAATTTTGCGTATTTATTCCAAATATCTTCTACAAAAAGTTCAATTGCTTTGGCACTTGTTTCCGAAACATGTAACTTAAATTCTCTTGCCAGGGCCTTTATTAACGACAATTTACTTATAACAGGGCCGTTTAAAATTTCTTCAACTGTTGGTTCTTCCATAACTTAAAAAACTTTCTTGTAATAAAGGTTACTTATGGGATCTCCAATCAAACTCCCTAAAATACCCTCTATTTTTAGTAACAATCTCTTGTCTTCAGATCTAATGCTTGCACTTACTTCAGAACCACGCTTTGTTTTACAAAGAAGTTTTAGGGCTTTCCCATGGCTCCCAATTTCGGTTCCGTTGAGAAAAATATTGTTCCATCCACTTTCCATATCATCAATATTAGTTCCACCAAAACCGCTGGGTAATTTAAGCAGGCCTTCTCTTTTAAGATCATTAAGACTTCTTTTTGGTTCCATAAAAACCTACTTTTCATTAGGCACGCGGATTATACCACCAAGCAGGCTAAAAATCTAACCTACTGACAGGTTGGCGAATGTTATAGGACAAAGATTAACTTTTTATTAAACTGGGGTGAGGAATTGTTCTTTAATCTTCTCGGGGAGATTCTTAAGTGAGGTATTGAAGTTTTTTGAGGCCTCAAAGATTTCCAGGTAAACCGGTTTATCGGCCTTATCCACATGCATAATTGCATGAGGCTCCACGTCAAAGGAATCATCAACTTTTTCTTTGGAGAAGAAAACGTTTAAAACATCTTCCTCAGGTTCATATTTTATTTCTAACACGTCAAGGTTTTGCATAGCGGCCTTTCCTGGCTACATGAAAGGTAATTACCGAAATTATATCATCTCTAACCTCATACACAACCCTTAACACGTGGTCTTGGTCTATTGATTTTATGGCTGTTGGTTGATGATATTTAGTTTGCCCTTGAAATTCCGGGTTATTTATCGCGCCTTCTACCAAATCTAAACTTATATCCCAACCTAGTTCTCTCAAGAATTCTTGTTTATTAAGAGCGTGTCTTGTAAAGGTAACCTTCATCTATTCTGATTTTACAAGGTTGGCAGCTAAAATTCGACTTTTTAGACTGATCCCTTGTTTATTAGCTTTTGTGGAGTACACTTGAAAGAGTGACTGAAAACGTTAGTAATTTTATTTCTTTTCATAACGCCAACATAATCAGCACGGACTTAACCGCAAGCTTTGAAACTCTTTCTGCTTTTGCGGCCAAAAAATCCATCGCCTTAGACGATCTCTCCATAGAAAAGCACCGCCTGCCTTTCATCAACTGGCTCACCGGCCTGGTTAGTCCCCAAATCTAAATTACTAAGTAAAATAAAGATTAGTTTTGATTATTAGATAAAATATATGAATAGTTATTCATATATTATTTGTCTTGTGGAAAAAGAAAAGCGGCTTGGTGTATAGAACATCAAACCGCCCTGAGTTTGGCGTGTCTCCTTTAAACCTCGACGACCGATACACGTGCGCTGCCAATCCGATCGAGTAGGTCACCCAGACCGTGGCCCGTTGTGGTGATGATTTTGTAACCGGCTCGGAACGCAACTGTGTCAGCATCCCAGAGATCGAAATGATCGCGGATCGAAGTCCAGAACATCCCGCGTATGACGGTGGCCTTACTTTGTAAATCCGCGAACTTGACTTTTGCCTCGTCCCGTTCGGCCTTACTAACAGCTAGTGTGGAGCTTGACTTCGCTACCACGGCACCATGGGCCAAAAGGCGCCAGAGGGTAAGGAGTACTTTCTGGTCATCGGTCATCTCACCAACGACCTTCTCTGTCTCCTCGTCGACTTCCCCATCGGGCTGATAGAGGTTCCTCTCGATCTCCTCCTGCGTGTAGGGGACTTTGAACGGCAGATGCTCCACCAAAGAACTGGTCATTACCACTTGTCTCCTTTCTTTGAACTATTAGAGGCGGG
>DATBWR010000007.1:0-3137 GCA_036514715.1 Candidatus Nanoarchaeia archaeon
TAACGGTGGAGTCATGGGAGTCTTAGGGGGAGCCGGACAACTGTCTCTCCAGAGAGATCTTGGAGCTGCTAACTCTACTACACCTTCGGAAAGCTTTATCTTTGATCCCAGATACTTCTTCCTCCTTTCTGATTATTTAGGGGATTCCAGAGCTTTCTACCAAGAAGAAAAACCCTAAACCCTTCCAAAAAACCCTGCAACCTTTTCCAGACTGCTTTTCTGTGATAAAATCACTGGCTATGTCTAGTGTTAATTCAAACAGAAATAATCAAAAGAGAGTACTGGTAGCCCTTTCCGGCGGGGTTGATAGTGCTGTGAGTGCTGCTTTATTGAAGGAACAGGGCTACTATGTTGAAGGAGCCCACATGGTCTGTTGGAGAGAGGGTCCTTACTGCACCAGCGACTCCGATCGAGCTGATGCGGCCAAAGTGGCCGCTCACCTTGGCATTCCCTTCCGGGTTTTTGATTTCCAGAAAGAGTACAAAGAAGCAGTCATTAACTATTTTTATGAGGAGTATGAAGCTGGACGAACGCCCAACCCGGACATTGCCTGCAACAGTGAAATTAAATTTGGTATTTTCCTTAGGAAAGCTCTTGAACTTGGTTTTGACTATATAGCTACCGGTCATTACGCACAAATTAAATGGGACCAATCCTTAGAGCAATTCAAATTGCTCGCAGGTTTGGATCCTGATAAGGACCAAACCTATTTTCTCTACAGATTGACCCAAAAGCAGTTGAAACAAGTATTATTTCCTATCGGACATCTAAAAAAAACTCAAGTAAGAGCGCTGGCAGCCAAGCTAAACATGCCTAATGCTACTAAGAAGGACAGTCAAGGTATCTGCTTTGTCGGTGATGTAGAAGTAAGAGAATTCTTAAGCGAAAGGATCAAAAATACGATTGGTGATGTTATCACAACAGGCGGTAGAGTGATAGGAAAACACCGTGGGCTCAGTTTTTATACTATCGGTCAACGAGAAGGGGTGGGTGCGAGTGGTGAAATCCCTTATTACGTCGTTCGGAAGGAGGCAAAAACTAATACTTTAATCGTTGCTCCTTTAGGAGACCCAAGCCATTTTCAGCCTCAACTGGAGGCTAACGGCCTAACTTGGGTAGGCAAAAAGCCTAAAGTTCCCGATGTACAGGTGCGGATCCGCTACCGACAACCTTTGGTTGAAGCTAAGATTACCGATTTGGAAGCTGATAAGTTGGTCTTAGAGTTTAAGGAGCCTCAAAGGGCAGTAACTCCCGGACAAGCGGTCGTTCTTTATAATTCGAAGAAATATATGTCTTCATACCAAAACGACGAAGTTTTGGGAGGAGGGACTATTTCCGAAGAAAAATTGGTTCTGCAAAAGACCCAGATAGGTGATACACAAGGTTATATATTTACATAAAAAGATATGGAAAGTTCAATCACCGCTAAACTAGCAACATTTAGCTCAGAAGGTATCAAAACACAACAATTTCTTAGTTTATCTTACTGGGTAAGTAACCCGGGTTCAACAGGTTTAATGGCTGTTTTAGGTTTGATTTTGTTCGCAGGCGCCTTCTTAGTTATATCAGTAGTGGTCTTGTGGCTTTGCGCGAGGAGCAAAGCTCTAACACCGCCCCAGAAGAAGCTTTTTACCAAAGTAGGCTGGTATCTAGTTAGTTTTGGCTTGGTAGGAGCTACGCTAGTCCTTTTCAGGATTTTTGGCATAGTTTGGGTTTCTGCCCGTGCTTGGTGGGTTGTTTGGATAGTAGCTTTAGGTTTAACTATCTACCGGTTGTTAAAATTTTACACTCAAGAACTACCTGCCCAAGATTTGCAGTATCAAGCCTATTTAGTAAAAAAGCGCTATCTCCCTAGCAAAAAGAAACGAAAAACTTAAAGAGAGTTGACAAACCCTCTGGCCTAGTCTACAATCGGCTTCGATATGTAACTTTAACTCGTTTCCGACCCGCTTTCGTTGGTTTTCGAAAAAGAGGCTAGAAATGGACTCTTTTTTAGTTGGAAAAAGATTAGGGTTTACAGATCACGCACTTTGAAAATTTAATAAAGTATGGAGTTCACATTATATCCTCGTGAGCTCTGTACAGATGCCACCTGACAAGTGGCATCAGTAGCACAAATTCTTGCCTTCAATCGAGGCTAAGAAGCTTGTCTTTGCTAGCTTTGGCAAAGATAAGTTGTGATACGTCAATTTAACTTTGAGCATTAAACCACTTCTTTACTAGAAGTGGCTGCAAACTTTCAAAGATTTACTTTAAGTAAGTCTTTTTTGGAGAGTTTGATCCTGGCTCAGGGTGAACGCTAGCGGCGTGCCTTAAGCATGCAAGTCGAACGAGTAGCAATACTAGTGGCGGACGGGTGAGTAACGCGTGGGAATCTACCTTAAAGTGGGGAATAACTAGCCGAAAGGTTAGCTAATACCGCATGTGGTAGCAATATCAAAGCTCGTAACTGAGCGCTTTAAGATGAGCCTACGTCCCATCAGCTTGTTGGTAGGGTAAAGGCCTACCAAGGCTCTGACGGGTAGCTGGACTGAGAGGTCGGCCAGCCACAATGGCACTGAGACACGGGCCATACATCTACGGATGGCAGCAACTGGGAATCTTTGGCAATGGACGAAAGTCTGACCAAGCGACGCCGCGTGGAGGATGAAGGCCTTCGGGTTGTAAACTCCTTTTGCCAATACATCGCGTATTGGAGAATAAGCACCTGCTAACTACGTGCCAGCAGCCGCGGTGATACGTAGGGTGCAAGCGTTACCCGGATTTATTGGGCGTAAAGCGTGCGCAGGCGGTATGGTAAGTCACTATTGAAATTTCAGGGCTCAACCCTGAACCCGGTAGCGATACTATCAAACTAGATTACTTGAGGGGGTACCGGAACAGTTGGTGGAGCAGTGAAATGCGTTGAGATCAACTGGAACACCAAAGGCGAAGGCAGGTACCTGGTAAGTTAATGACGCTGCTCGTACGAAAGCGTGGGGAGCAAAACGGATTAGATACCCGTGTAGTCCACGCTGTAAACTATGGACACTAGATATCAGGCTGGTTGACGGCTTGGTGTCGTAAGCTAACGCGTTAAGTGTCCCGCCTGGGGAGTACGGCCGCAAGGCTAAAACTCAAAGGAATTGACGGGGACC
>DATBWR010000008.1:0-43537 GCA_036514715.1 Candidatus Nanoarchaeia archaeon
CATCGTCGGCGGCTGGGACGGCCTCGGCGGCGGCGACGAGGCCGAAGCGGCCGGCACGCTGCATAAGAACTCGACCGTTGAAGACAACGTCATCATGACCTGCGATGACGATGGCATGCAGATCGAGGGCGGCGGCGAGAACGTCCGCATCCGCAACAACACGATCTCGGGCTGTCTCATCGGCATCGCCATCGCCTCGCCGCAGACCGGCCCGACCTACGTCGAGGGGAACGTTATTTCCGGCCTCCTCAACGCCTGCTACAAGGTGGGCAACGGCCCAGGTACTGGTGTGACCTATCTGACCGGTAACCGCTGCACGGGGCCGAAGGGCATGCAGCAGACCGACCCGAATCACTCTTCGCTCGTCCTGCGTCAGAACTGCTGGCAGGTCGGCGGTTACATCTTCGAGTTGCCTTACGGGCCGACGAGTGGCCTGGACTTCGACGAGGACGTGATGTATTCGACGGGACCGCCGTTCAAGTGGAACGGCGGTGTTACCTACGGTAGCCTCGCCGCCTTCCAGTCAGCGACAGGACAGGAGCAAAGCGGAACTTGGCAACAAAGTTCAGATTGTTCTGTTTTAGGCCCGCCCACCCAACCTTCAACAAAAGTAGGGGACATCAACGGAGACAGCAGTATCAACATCTTGGACTTGTCAGTGTTACTGACCAAATGGGGTACAAGCGACACCATGGCAGATCTGGATAAATCGGGTAAAGTGGACATTATTGACCTCTCAATTCTCCTCACCAAATGGGGCACTTAAGTAGAGACAAGAGTTTCTAACAGTCTTCTCACTGTAATTGGCCGTCCTTTTCTTTTTGTTTGACTTGTGGGTTCCTTTGGAGTATAAAGTTTTTAGCAGCGCTTAACACGGCATGGAAGCTGGGAAAGAGAAGCCGTCTTTCTC
Source organism: Candidatus Nanoarchaeia archaeon (assembly GCA_036514715.1). Classification (GTDB taxonomy): domain Bacteria; phylum Patescibacteriota; class Microgenomatia; order Woykebacterales; family RBG-16-39-9b; genus DATBWR01. Next base: position 911 of record DATBWR010000008.1, read on the forward strand.
ATAGGGAATCGACGCCCTACGTTGATTCTAGTAGAGCACTTGGTCGTGCGTAGAATAGGTTGGGAGACAGAGAACTACTGCTTCTGGGCGGTGGTGAGTCGTCAGTGAAATACCCCCCTCGACCAACCTTTAAATTTCCGTTGACTTCAAACTCGCAAAGTTGTATCATCACTAACGTTAGGGAGGAGTAGAGCAGAGAGGTTCAAATGCCACTGATAATTATCGTTGCAATAGTGGTGGTGGTAGCTTTTTTCTTAGCTTACCGCACTGCCTTGCAACAAGAAACCGGAATAGGTAAAAAATCTGACATCAAAGAGGGAGTTCTCCTTTCTATTCGGTTGCCTAAAGAAAACGAAAAACTACCCACAGCCGCTGAGCAAATGTTCGCCTCGCTTCACGGCCTTTTAAAATTCACTCCTGGTGTCCAAGAACATATCTCTTTAGAGATGGCCTCATCTGCCGAAGGCATTAATTTCTACGTTTTTACCCCCAGACAGTTTAAAAGTTTTGTAGAAAGCCAAATTTACGCCCAGTACCCACAAGCGGAAATTCGTGAGGCAGTTGATTATTCCCGCAGTCTTGGAACTGAAGCTACTGCCATGGCCACGGAACTAGCTTTAGCCAAAGATTTTCTTTTTCCGATTAAAACTTTTCGTGATTTTGAAGTGGACCCCCTGGCAGCAATTACCAGCGCCTTGGGAAGTGTGCGCAATAACGAACAAATTTGGGTGCAAATTCTGGTGCGCCCGGTAGATGATTTTTGGCAAGAACATGGCCATGACTACGTCCAAATGGTAAGGGATGGTCAAACGCCGGTTAGTCTCAACGCCTCTGAAATTATGCTTGATGTTGGTAAGCACATCTTGTCAGTTGGTGGCAACGTTATCCCTTACATGATGAAAGGACCCCAGGAGCCAGAACCTCCTGGAAGAGCGCCTCTGCCACCAAAACTTTCCGCGGGCCAAGAGCTTGATCTTAAAATGATCGAAAACAAGCTTTCAAAAATCGGTTTTGAGACCAAGATTAGGTTAGTGGCAGTAGCTGCTAATCAAGAAATTGCCCAGCAACGCTTAAGCAGCGTGATCGCTTCGTTTAAACAGTTTTCCACCGCTTCTCTAAACAGTCTTGAGCAAGATCCAGACTCTCCAACTACTGCCTCATTAATAAAAAGTTACCAAGCGCGTCTGTTTCCAGAAGGTGAGGCAGGGGATTACATACTCAATATTGAAGAACTAGCTTCGATCTTTCACTTACCTAATATTAGCGTGGAAACGCCTACCATTGCTTGGACCCGGGCCAAGAAAGGGGAACCGCCCCTTAACCTCCCGACTGAGGGAGTTACTTACATGGGTAAGACCATCTTCCGAGATCAGGAAGCCTCTTTTGGTATTAAAAATCCAGACCGGCGCAAACACGTCTACATTATTGGTAAGACTGGTGTGGGTAAATCCACTTTAATTAAAAACATGATTATTCAAGATATGCGCAACGGCTACGGTGTGGCGATTTTAGACCCTCACGGGCAGCTCGTTGACGAACTGCTGGAGTTTGTCCCGGAGAACCGGCTTGACGATGTAGTAATTTTCAACCCCGCTGATAGCGACTATCCAGTCGCTCTCAACATGCTGGAACTCTTTGACCCCAAGCAGCGAACACTGATGGCTGACACTTTGGTTGATGTTTTCAAAAAATACTTCGCCAACAGCTGGGGACCACGTCTTGAGTATATTCTCAAAAATTGTATTTTGACGCTTCTAGAAGTACCCAACACCTCGCTTCTTTCGATAATTCGCCTGTTGGTTGACCGCGATTACCGTAAGTACATTGTTAATTTAATCAACGACCCGCAAATGAAAAACTTCTGGAACGGAGAGTTTGCCAAGCTAGAGCAAAATGAGCGCTTGATAACTGAGGCAATTAGCCCAATTCAGAACAAAGTTGGTCAGTTCTTAAATAGCGAACTCATCCGCAACATTGTTGGCCAACCCAAATCCACCATTAAGGTGGACGACATTATCAATAATCGCAAACTCTTCTTTGTGAACCTTGCCTCTGGGCGCATTGGAGCCAATAACACTTCGCTTTTAGGGGCAATGATTGTTTCTCAACTTCAATTTGCGGCCATGCGTCGTGTTGATGTTCCGGAAGAGCAACGAACCGATTTCTTTCTTTACGCTGATGAGTTTCAAAGCTTCGCGACTGACAGCTTTGCGGTTATTCTTTCTGAGGCTAGGAAATATCGTTTGGATCTAACCATTACCCATCAATACATCGAACAAATGCCCCTACCTGTGAAAGACGCGATCTTTGGTAACGTGGGGACTTTCATTTGTTTTGGGGTTGGTAATCAAGACGCTGCCTTTCTGGAAAAAGAATTTACCCCCACCTTTTTGGCTAATGACTTTATTAACTTGGGTCGCTACGAAATGTATTTGAAACTGCAGATTGACGATATGGCCTCGACTCCGTTTTCGGCAGTTTCTTTGCCGCCCTTTACCGATGTAACTGGAGTTTCCCAACGGGCAGTAGCAGCTTCCCGGGCAAAATATTCTAGGGAAGTTGAAAAAGTAGAGAAGTTAATTAAAAAGTGGAGTGAAACTAAATTTAGACCCGGTCAACCACCCCAACCGCCGCAGTGGGCACTGGATGAAGCCAAAGCAGCTGCCGAACAAGCTACTCCAACCCCGGTTCCAACCATTAACCAGCCGGTTTTGGTTACAAGTCAAGAAGTCCAAACAATAGAGCAGCTTCCGCAAGCGTCGGTACCAGCACCTTCTGCCACGACAGTTGCCCCGGAGGCTGTTTCTCCGCAACCGCAACCAGCGTTTCCCGGACAAACTTCTCACCCAGAAAGCCCTCTTGCTGATCTTTTAGTAGAAACTCAAGAGGGTCAACCTTCAACACTTCCTAGTGAGCAACCGGAAGTTGTTGAGAAAGGGCCTGTGGCCGAAGAAGCTCAACAGCCGCCGCCGGTAGAGACACCGCAGAGAGAAACTTCTCGAGATGTGGAAAGTGCGCCAATTGCCCATGATCAGGTAGACTCGGCAGAGTTTGTGGAAAAATTAGATCAACAGACTGCCCACGTCCAACCTTATAAAGTAGCAGCGGAAAACTTACCGACTGGCTTAATTCCACCTGATCACCCAGAAAGACCTAAAGAAGAGCCAGTTTTGGAACGTAAGGGTGAGGTGGAAATCTTCCGCTTCCCACAAATACCGGTAAATCAAGAAGAGACCCAACCAAAATAATCTAGTGAACAAATAAAGGAGGTAAAAATAAATGGCAAAAAAGAATATTGATCTAATTAGTCAGGCCCTAGGAGCCGCTGAGTCAAGTATAAGATTAGCTAAACAACTGCTCGCTGAGATGGAAGGGGTTAATGGTGTTCAAACTACAAAGGACAAACTAGAGGAGTTACCTGGGATAACGGGTATTTTCGATGGTGAAAACATGGTAGCAGGGGATGGGCAAACCTTTCCCGTGCCGGCAAACTACGCTAGTAAAAGTATGTTGGTAGTGGGTGACACTTTAAAACTGGTGGAGGAAGGTAAGGAAAAGCGTTTCAAGCAAATAGAACATGTTAAAAGACATAAAACTAGCGGCATGTTGACAAAAAAGGATGGTAAATGGAAAGTGATTACACCGGAAGGTTCCTACAAAGTACTACCAGCCTCGGTGAGCCATTTTGGGGCTGATGTTGGTAGTGAGGTGCTCTTACACTTGCCAGCTAATAAGTTAACTGTTCCTTACGGAGCAATTGAGTCAATTAAGGCAGCTGGTGGTGAACAAAAGCAAGCCCCTACCAAGGTTGAAGAGGCGCCAATGCCAACACCAGTGATAAGTCCAAAAGTTACGCAAGAGAAAAACCCTGAAAAGATAGTCCAAAGTGTGCCGCCCGCTGCGAAAGAAAAAGCTCCAGATAAAGAGAAAGAGGAGAAAAAACCTGAGGTTAAAGAACCAAAAGAGGTAGTTAAGGCAGAAGTAAAACCTGAGCCAGTTGCTAAGGTAGTTTCTGCTCCAGCGCCAAAATTAGAAGCTACCAAAGAAACGCCTAAAGAGACTGCACCAGCTGCTGTCCCACCTGTAACAGGTGGTGAAGAAGAACTTACTTAGTTCAGACTAAGCAGTCCCCGAAGGGGTTTACGTAGTTCCTACTAAGTAGTCGTTTCGCTTCGGGCGAAAAGTTTACTTTCTTCCGAGAAAGCAGTCGTTCACGAAGTGAAGGTTTACGTAGAGGAATGATCTTCCTCGTCTTCCACTAAGCTTGGTTGCTGGGGCGGCTTTTTTTCAAAACTTTCTTTAAGCGACTCCTGTCTGACAGTAGGCAGATCTTCAGCTTCCGCTCCTTCAGTTTCCCCAGAAGCCTCGTTTAGTGGCTGTTCCTCGTTTTTCAAATACGACAAAGCATTTTCCCTTACGTAAGGAGTAAAGTTGTTGGTTTCAATCGGGAAAGGCGGATTGACTAATTTTTTTGCTCTTTTGACTTCGCGCACAAAGACTGACAGAGAAGTCTTTTTTTGATCCTTGCTTACTTGGGTTGACTTGACTACAGCCTTAAACTCACTACCTAAGTTCATTGCTTGGGCAAGTTCCTTACCCCAGGTTTCTTCTAATTTGCCTAAGCGGTGGCCATCCTCAGAAATCACCGTTACCTCATCTTTGCTCTCGTGAAGACTAATCGGATTGCCAACTCTTAAGTTAACTAAAACCTTGGGCATGGCCAAATCCACTACTTCGACAGTTTTAGTTTTGCCCAGTTCTTCTAGGAAAATTTCAGGGTTAATCGGTAAGTTGTTTGTCTCCTTTGTTTTAAGTCCGCGCAGAGTTGTGAGTCGGTCTAAACCACGCTCAGCGATGGGGTTATAAGGATCAATTTCCAAAACTTTTTCGTAAGAAGCACGGGCCTTATTAATTTGACCTAGTTCTGTATAAGCCTTGGCCAAGCGGTTGAGAACGTCGCTGTCATCCGGATAATCTTCGGAAAGAGCAGCGTTGAGGGTTGCGGCTTTTTCCCAGGCTCCGTCAAGGGCGGCGGTAATAGCTTCTTGGTTTCTAGGGTCTAGTTCTACTTGTGACATTTTTCCTAAAATGCGTATCGCTTCTTAGCGACCGCCATACTAGTTAAATGATACACGCAATTTTATAAGTCTTGTCAAGGTCTTGACACGTGGTTGTGAACGATAGTTGGTTTTCTAGTTAATAGCAAGGAGCAAGCTTCTTTGTGTTAAAATTGAGACAGATATGTCAGGTCATAGCAAGTGGTCCACTATTAAAAGACAAAAAGGGGTTAAAGATGCTGCTCGGGGGCAGGCGTTTACCAAAGCGGCTCGGTTGATTACCGTGGCCGCCCGCGAAGGTGGCGGCAATCCAGATGCCAATTTTAAACTGCGTTTGGCAATTGAAGCAGCGCGCGGTCTTAACATGCCCAAGGACAACATTGAACGGGCAATTACAAAGGGAACTGGGGGAGATGGAAGCAAACCCTTGGAAGAAGCTCTCTACGAGGGCTACGGGCCTTCTGGAGTAGCTTTACTGATTGAGGCAGTTACTGATAATAAAATGCGCACCGCCAGCGAAGTCCGTTCTGTTTTGGATCGTACTGGTGGAACATTGGCTGGGCAAGGCGCGGTTTCCTTTCTGTTTAACTCCAAAGGTGTAATTGAAGTTGATGCTTCTGGGAAAGAAGCGGACGATTTGCTTATGGCCGCCGCTACCGCCGGTGCCGATGATGTTGAGGTGGAAGGAGATACTGGTTTGGTTTACACTAAGCCTGAAGCTATTGATAAAGTAAAGAAGGCACTTGAACAAAATAATTACTCAGTTAAGTCTTCAGAAATCTCAAAAGAGGCTAGTTCTACAGTCAAAATTACTGATGAGGCGCAAGCGGAGAAGGTTTTGAGTTTAGTAGAAAAACTGGAAGATCTGGAGGACGTGCAAAGAGTATATGCCAATTTCGACATCGCGACTGAAGTGATGGAAAAGGTGGCTTGAAATTAGATTTAAGATCTAAGATGTCAGATTTAAGATAAAAAAATGCAAATTCAGAAATGAAAAATTATTTACCTAATATAGCAAATCTTCGCTTTTACTTTCTAATATCGTTATTATTGTCATTGGTATTACCGTTTGTTGCAGCTTTAAGTTGTGGTTTGATTGAACCTTGTAAAGCTGGACCTATAATCAAAGGTTTCCTTGACCTTTTGAGCTGGCCAAGTTGGCTGTTTCCAGGTCTGTTTAATGCTCTTGTTTGGCCGCTTTCAGCTATAGTCTGGAGTCTGTTTTATTTAGTCTTGTTTTCTGCTATCCATTTCTTTGTATTCTTTATTAGAAAGAACAGATGAATCTTAATGAAGCTAAAGAAGAAACTCACAAAGTTATTTCTAAGATGCCTCCTCCAGCGTGGGGGCCATATCAACGAATGGGGGATTTGGTTGAAGAGGTAGGGGAACTTGCCAACGCTATTCAAGTCAAAGAGGGTTGGAAAACAGAAAAACGAGCTAAGTCTGAACTTATTGACTCGGTGTGTGATGTTCTTTTCTCGGTTTTTGGCTTATCAGCTCTTTACGATATTGATTTAGACACAGAGTACCCAAAAGTCTTAGAACACATTGATAACCGGCGCAAAAAAGGGGAGTTTGACCATGCTAATTCTCGGAATTGATCCTGGCACTGCCACCACCGGGTGGGGAGTCCTCAAAGTTGAAGGCACTAATGGTAAAACAAAATTTTCTGTCCGCAACTACGGCTGTATTCTTACCGACAAAAATCGGGAGATGCACTACCGACTACTTTCTCTTAAAGAGGGGATTAATAATTTAGTTTCTGAGTATAAACCTGATGCAATGGTGGTGGAGAAGATCTTCTTCGGTGTTAACCACCGTACGGCTATTATGGTGGGCCAGGCGATTGGGGCGATACTTTTGGCTGCGGCCGAAGACCACGTTCCGCTCTTTGAGTACACTGGTTTGACAATGAAACTGGTAGTTGCAGATCACGGCCGAGCTGATAAAGAACAGGTACAAAAGGCAGTTTTAAAACATCTGGGAGTTAGAAAATTGCCGGCAGTTAAAAGCCAATCTGGTCGGGAAATTTTTCGCTTTCGTGACGATGCCTATGATGCCCTAGCCTTAGCTATCTGCCATGTGCTAAAATCTCAAGGAGCATGATCTTAACTAAGCGGCAAAAGATTTCCCTGAGCACAATTATTCTTTCTGTCGGCCTTTTTGCCTTTCCTTTCCTCGACAGTCAACTTAAAGTTTATTTTCAAGACTCATCAGCAGTTTATCTTCTGGCTGGTCTGGTAGCTGCTAGTTATTTGCTTTCAGTCTGGTCAATTTTTCAAGATCTTTCTCGTTTTGAGTTCATAACGCTTTTTGTCTTGCCGGTGTTGCTTACCACTAGTTTCAGTTTGTTTATTGATCGCTACCAACCAACCGTGGAAGTACGTTTGCTACTGAGTATTGTTTACGGGGTAGTTTTATACACCTGCTTGCTGGCTGAAAATATTTTTAACGTTTCTGCCGAGCGCAATATCCCTTTAATCCGTGCGGCTAGAACAGTGGGTTATTTGGTGACCTTGTTTGTTTCCTTTGCTTTTTTCTCGCTCTTTTTTAGTTTAGGGCTTTCTTGGTGGGTACTCACACCAATCGCTTTTGTAGTTGGAACGCTACTTTTCGCTCAAGCTCTGTGGCAGATAGAGCTAGAAGAAATTTTTAGCCGAAAACTAATTGTTAGCTCTCTAGCAGCTGGCTTTTCAGTGGCCCAGCTTTGTGCAGCCCTTTCCTTTTGGCCGCTTGATCCGCCTCGAGTTGGTTTAGCTGTAACTGCTTTGGTTTACGTTACTTTAGGAATTATGCAGCACATGGTTAAAGAAGATTTGACCAGACGGACAGCTTTAGAATACGTTTTTGTCGCCTTTAGCGTTTTCCTTCTTCTCACGGTAACGACAAGTTGGGGTATTTAAACCTTGACTTGACCTGCTATACTAATTTTCCAAACCGTTTCACATTGTTAATGAAGCGGGTTTTCTTTTTCCCAAGTAACCGGTTGGTTGACTGCTCAAGAGAAAAAAAGGTATAATCTTTAGCGGTTGAAAGGCAGTTACTAAGAAGGGAGTGTGTACTTGAACAAAGTCAAGGGCTTGGAACCCCGCCGTTAAAAGCCAAAAAGGAGCAGGGAAATTCTCTAGAAAGGAAACAAGAGTGTTCTAATGGCACAATTCCACGGCGCAAATGGGAGGAGGACCAACTCTACTGGAGGGGGCTTGAGGCCAGTCGCAACCCGAACTACTGGATGGGGCTCTTTTCCCTGTTACTACGGAAGTAAATGCAGAAGCCCTCAGACCGTCCGTGTGTCAACCTCATCCGGGGTTCCTCTGATCCGTGGGCAGGGTAACGTGAAGACTTTGTATGACAGTCAAGGCCAACCCCACATTGTTTGCGTCTACGACGACGATAGATTCCTAGAGGAGGTTAGTCAAGGACGCATCTAACTCCCTGCGCATATCCCGCAGCTAGAAGTAGAATAAGGAAAAGAGACCAAAAGTGCTCGAAGTTCAACTGTAGCTAGCTAACCTCGAGCACTTTCCTTTTCTAAGGCAGGGAAGTGTGCGATAAGTATCAAGGGCGAAGTACAAATAATTTTTCTAACTTTTTACTTCTTACTTAACGCATGGGGTAGAGGAGTAGAGCGATAGGAGAAAGGGGAATTAAAAACGAAAGACTGTAAGGTACAGGTGATATAGTTCGATATAGTTGTTTCCACGTGTGGAAAGTATAACTATAGGGTCTATGTCAATTGTGGACCTGCTCGTAAAAAACCCGAAAGGTTCTTGGGGTTATTGTCCAACCAACAAGTACTTGTGTGCCCCACCCTTCTCCGTCCGACCCCACCTTTTAAATTTTTCTCTCTAACCTCTTTGCTTCAGCCCAAGTTTACTTTGTGGATAAGTTTTGCATACCCTAAAGCTGAGTGCTAACCAGAGGTTCAAGTCTGTAATTCTTGAGGCTCCAAATGATAAAATTAAGTTTGTCTAACAAGAAAATTTTGACCTATCTTGAACCTATTTCTATTTAAGAACGCTATTAGATTAACCCAGGTCTACAGAGGAGGCGCTGTAAGGCCCAAGAGCGCGTTTTTACATTTAAGGTAGTAAAGTTTTGACTCTCTTTCCAGAGAAGCAAAAGATTAACAATTGTTTTCTTAAGTTTTTACCAAACCTGCTCCCACTCTTGAAGCCCTTCTTAACAGGCTTAGCCTCAATTAGTTATTACGTCGCACAATGTATCTTATGCGACGTGAAGCCACTCTTCTCCGGAGGCTGTTTTGTAAAATTTTTACTTTCTTCTCCGCTACCAGTCTTAATGAAAATTCTTTCAAGAACTCTTTACAAAATTCTCCGTTTTTGTAGCCGGCTAAAAATTTCTATCTTTCAATTTCGGTCAGGATCGAAATATTGACCGATAGAACAGTTAAAAATGCCAATTTTTGTAATTCAGCCAGTCCTCCGTTCTGTACAAATTTGAGGCTAAGTATAGAAAAATAGCTTGATATATCAGTCTAAAGACTATGTTCTTGGTTGTGTTAAGAAAAGACTTGCAAAACTTCCTGGTTGCTATTACAGTATCGGCAATTGACAATATCGAAGGGAGGTGAAGCTTGGATGTTTTCTCTGGTTAATGTTAACTGGGTCGAAGTTGTTGCGGCGGTTGTTGCTTCCATGGTCATTGGGTACGCTTGGTATTCGAACCTGCTTTTTGGTAAGGAGTGGCAAGCTTTGGTCGGTAAATCTGAAGCGGATCTTAAGGCTAACGCATCTACCGCCTACGGTGGAACCATTGTCCTTGGACTAATCACTGCCACTATTATGTCTTTGATAATCGAAAAGACTGGTGCGGCCACCTACAGTGACGGTGCAATGGTTGGGGCGGTGGTCTGGCTTGGTTTTGTAGCAACGAGTGCTGGTGTGACGACCTTTTTCGAAGGTTCACGTAAGAAATTGTGGTTGATTAACACTGGCTACCAATTAGTAAATTACTTGGTAATGGGGGCAATTATTGCTGGTTGGGCTTAAAGTTTTTAGAAAAAAGAAGATCCCCGTCTGGTGGCTCGGTTAGCGAGACCAGCGGGGATCAGCGTTTCAGATCTTCAAGATCTTGTACAGCGGTGAGGCTGACTTGTTGTCCCTCGGGCCGATGATCAGTAGGAAAAGAGCGGCCAAGGCTCCAATTACGACGGCATAGGTTGTCAGCTCTCCGGAGAAACCTTCCTTGGCTAAAAAGCCAATGGCTTTGATGCCGAAGTTTAGCCACAGGTAAGCTGTTCCCCAGAAAAAGATCGCATGGAACCAGCCGTAAGTATTGACGCCAATCTCGACCGTACCGTGCCTTAGATTATCTAACGGTGCGGTAGTAGTCCAGTCGCCTCTTCGATCTTTCATTGGTCCGGTCGAAAGCCAAACACTAGTAATTACCAGCGAAGCAATGACCGAGAGCCAAGAAAGTTCCTTAGAGACTAGTACGCCCCCATCCACCTCTGCGTTTTGGTAGAAGGCAGCGATTAGTCCAGCCACGATGGGCATAATGATCGGGTCGCCAAAAGTGGTGGTCCAGAAGTAGGTCAGTCCTACCCTGCCGTGATGCTCCGTTTGGAAGTAGTCCCGGAGAGCTAGTAGGTAGAGGACTCCTACTATTGCCAGAACTAGACCTCCAACTATCCAAGGGTTCAGTTCCAGGATCCCCTGCAGTGGATCGTTTTCGTACAGTTTCAAGATCTTTCTCCTTTTTTATTTAGTTTGTGGGTAGATTATACTTCAAGGGACACAAAAAGTCAATTTACTATAAGTTATTGAAAAAGAAAGCGCTTCTTTTTTAAGGAAGCGCTAGAGTGAGCACTCTGGGTTTATCCTTCTTACCAGCTCCAAGAAGTCGTTGTCGTATTCCTGTGGGGCGTAGCCACACTGCAGACAACTGACGCGGTATTTGGTTCGATCATCGTCTCCAACTACTAGTTGTCCTCGACAGCGAGGGCAAGGTTTGGCGATTGCAATAAGAAGCACCTTTCGCCTTTCCTTTCTCCGTTAGCGTTAAAGACGCATCTTGCCGTGGGAAGGCTGTCTTCGGCGCTGATACCCTCGTGCTCCTTCAATGGGAATACGACTGATCGGTGGACCAGTGTTTACCTCCCGCACCTTCCCACAGATCGTACAGGTCCAGTAGGCTCCGCGAAAGTCCTTTTCATAGACCATTCGTCCGCCGCATTTTGGGCAGGAAGGTGATTTTCTTTTCCTCACTGCCATTGTTGGCTGTTGTTGAACTGGTCGGCGGCCGACTAACGTGGTTGGCAGTGGCGGTACGTGTGGGTCAGGTAACTTCCGCGGGATTTGGCCGTTGGTAATAACCCGGACTGGTGTTGCAGGACCGGAGCCTAGGCCCTCTATCTGATCCAGGACAAGCCACCAGCCCTCGAGTTCATCTTGTGGAAGTGGGTCAGCATGACTTCGGTCAGGTGTTTTTAGCACCCGGTCCCAAAGTGCGGAAACCCGTTCTCCAAAACCACTCGCGTTAAGACGCAAGATCTCCGTTCGGAGCGAACCTAAGCGGGCTATCCAGATTACCCTTCTTTTCACCACGTCAGGCTTAAAGAGTATTTCTGCAGTCTCTTTTGTACTTTGCTGACCAAGATAGAGACAAAAGAGGGCGGTATACTCTGTTCTGGTGATGTCCCAGGGGAAAGCATCTTCGAGAAGATGAACCCCAGGTTTTAGATCAGCCAGTAGCTGTGGGTTGTCATCCCAGGGCATCTTTACTCCCCTTTCTCTGAATTTGGTTTTGTTGTGCGGAGGAAAACGTTCGTTCCTTAACGATTTAACTGTAACAAGCAATACTTAAAAAGTAAATGTTCCTTAATGAGAAAAGAAAAACGCCCTGATCGGTTTGATCAAGGCGTTAGAGGTCTGAAGGTGCGCTGTTGCGGTGCAGGATCTCTTCCGTTTCTGCGGCTAAGGGTGTTTTAACTTTCAAAACACGCGCTCGGCCACAAGAGCGACACTTTTGCACCTCGTCGTACACATCACTCTCAAAGAAAGTTGTACCGCCGCAGTGATGACAGCGTCGGCTAGGCGGTTGTTCGGGTGGTTGTTCCGCTACCGCTTTAGTTGCTGCTTTTTGCGCAGCGAGCCTCCGTAACCCTAGAATTATTTCTCTGGTCTTAGGGCCCATCGCCTCTAGAGGCATGTCCGGCAACGGTTTCCACTCTACTGGCGGTTTTTCTTCTGTTTGGGGCTTAACCGACTTTTCGGTTGCTTGGGGCGGGCTCTTAGCCCTAGTTTGTACGCTCCTGAGCTTCTTGTCCGTTTTAATCTCTTTGCTGCGCTCACCCCATTCGGTTGGCCCTTCGTAGCCGGTCTCGGTGTAGATGCCTAACCAGGGTTCGATTTCAGACCGTTGAAAGCTACCTCTTAGATGGGGTAACTCTGTCACTCGCTTGTATAGGGCCACAACTCTTGGTCCATAACCGTCGGTATTTACGCCTGCAAACCGTTGGCGGTGGTGCGAGGACATGAAGTTGATACGGGTTATGGCTCGTGCGAAGTGACCCTCTTCGAAGAGGATTCTCGCAGTTTCCAAAGCTGTTCTTCGGAGCAGGTAACGCAGGCAAAGAATGGTAAACTCCTCTGGTGACAAACCCCAAGGGTTTGGATCCGTCAGGAGCTTGATTCCCTCTCGGACTTGGTAATCTCTGCCCAAGAAAAACCGTTTCCGCATTTGGATCCCCCCCTTTCTGTTTTTTAGTTTGGGTATGAGTTTAGCAAATTCGAAGCTGAATGTAAATGCTGGGTAGTTATTTGCCTTGCCAAGAAAAACTCCCGTCTAGGTTCTGACGGGAGTTCGTCGAGTAGTGAAAGCTCCTAGCTTGTCATTTGCCTGCAGCTTCCTTAGCGAACTCTCCTCTACAGGTTGACCGTTGAGACTAAAAGGGCCAATTAGACTCATGTCTGCTTCTTTATCAAGTTCAGCGATGGCTTCTTGAACAGTCATGCCAACGAAAAGAAGTCTTCTATTTGTCACAACTTGTCCGTCTGGCCAACCGTAAATTTCGACCGAAATTGGCAAGCGGGGTTCAGAATTGGTTGTCACCTCTGCTCCTTTCTTGGGAATGATTATAACAAAATCTTGCCAGAAAAAGAAAACTCTGCTTATTTTATGTAGCCGCGCCAATACAAAAATGAGGAAAAGATGAAAAGAATAAAGCCTCCCAAACTAATAGTGAAAAGAGACGAGGTTCTTTCCGCGAGAATCCCCGCCAAAGCATTGCCAATCGGCATGAGTCCAACAAACATAGTTAAGTAAACGCCCATCACTCGCCCGCGCATTTGGTCTGGAGCCAGAGTTTGCACAGTTGTATTAATGTTGGCTACCTGGATTATCAAACCTAACCCAGCAAAAAATAAAAGAAGATGGGCTAAGAAAAAGTTGTGGTTGAAACCAAAGAGCATCAGACTTAGGGAGGAAATTAAGGCCCCGGCGATGATCAGACCGCTGCGTTCTTTTCGAGAGCGTTGGGTGGAAGTGAAGAGCGCTCCCAGTAAACTGCCAGCTCCGGCAGCTGAAAGCAAAGACCCCAGACCGGAAGCTCCGGCGCCGTAGATTTTTTCTGCGACCACCGGCATCAAAGTTTGGTGTGGCCAGTTGAAAAGACCAGTAGCGGAGGCGAGTAATGTTAACCAAAGCAAACGCTCGTGGGTAAAAACAAATTTTATTCCCTGTTTCAACATAGTAAAAGGGTGTAAGTTAGCCTCCAGTTCTTCAAACTTTAAGGGTTTAATTTTAGTTAAGAAAAAGATAATTGGTAAGAAAGAAAGAGCATTAAAAATGAAAGTCCACCCCACACCGACAGTAGCAATCAGGATTCCGGCAAGTGCTGGGCCTACAAAACGTGCCGAGTTAAAAATACCAACATTTACCGAAATTGCAGAGGCAAGGTCTTTTTTGCCAACCAGCTCGACCACAAAAGTTTGCCGGGTTGGCAGGTCAATAGCTCCGGCAATACCGGTTAAGACAGCTAAAATTATGATTAGTTCAACCGTAGCTACTCCCAGTAAGACCGTTAAACCCAAAATAAGTGCTAAAAGGGCTTGAACAATTAAAATCCAAGACAAAAGCTTTCTGGTGTCAACTTTATCAATCAAGACTCCAGCCCAGCTAGTTAAGAATAAAGTTGGCAAGCCACCAAGTGCGGCTACTGTCCCGACCCAGAAAGCAGAATGAGTCAACTGGAAAACTAAAAAGCCTTGTCCGACTAACTGAAGCCAAAAACCCATGAGAGAGGTTATTTGGCCGGCAAAGTAAAATTGGTAGTTGCGATGGGTTAGAGCTGGGAAGACTGAGGCTACTCGACCCGGAAGTTGGACTGGAGCCCGACCAGTCGTGGCCGCGATAATTTCCAACTCTTCTTCATCAAGCAAAACGTCAACTTTTTTGGCCATTGTGGGAAAAGAATATTCTACCGCAGATTGTACTGACAGACAACTGTGAAGAAGGCAAATTTAATAACTGTTGGGGCAGGTTCGTTGGAAAGCCATTAAGTGTTTGCTTGGTTAGCTGCCGGTGAAGATTTGGGTGAAGTACTTCATTCCACTGGCACTTACGGCTGCGCCGATGCCGATGTGAGTAAAATCGCCGCTTAAGATGTTAGCTTTGTGGTCAGCGCTGGCCATCCAAGTTTGGAAGGCGATCATGACTGTTTGTGAATCAGCGTAAGTATTTCTGCCAATATTTTCCCCGGCCTTCTTGTAGCTAATCCCCGCCTCTGCCAAGAGAGTGAAGGCCGTTTCTCCGGTTGGGGAGGTGTGGGAAAAATAGTTTTTGGTGGCCATGTCGCCTGCACGGCTTCGAGCGATATTAACCAACCGACTATCAACTTGCAAGGCAGGTAAGCCATTTTCGGCTCGGGCTTGGTTAGTCAGGGTAACTAAAGTTTCCCCCCAAAATTGGGTTATGGGTTTGGTAGGGGCTTTTGGTTTTGGTGGTGAAACAGTTGGTGTTGGCGCAGAAGTTGGGCTGGTATTTTCAGTTGAGGCTGTAGGAGTTTGTGGTACAGCCAGAACTTGCGGAACAAAAGACTCTTTATTTTTTAAATTGGTAAAAACAAATTCTGTTTGGTAGGATCTTGTTCCCAGAACAGAATCTTGTAAGGTCTGCGGTTGTGATTTTAAAAAAGGTAAGGATAGGAAAATCAAGCTTGCAAAGCCTACTGCCAGCATAAAAGCGGCAGGCTTATGCAAGAAAATTTTGCCCATCTCGAAGGGTTTGTGGGCCGGCTAGATAAATTCTACCACAAAGAAAAAAGCAACCGGTTTAGGGCTTGCTTATTTTTATTAAACACGGATTATCTAAGTCGCCGTAAGCACTAGCATACATTCCAAATAAATAGTTCGGAATTAGATATTTGTGTCTTCCCCCTCTTTTGCCCCAAATAGGGTCATTTACATAAATGTATTTTTCGTCAATTCCAGTAATCACGTTAAAATGAAAATTAAATTTTGGTTTACCCGCGGAGAGAAAACTAGAAGTTAGTAAAGCTATCAAAGGTCTTCTTGCATTAATTTCCTCCTTAATATCCCCTACATCAGGGATTTTGACTCTGACCTCGCCACCGTCTTTTAAGAAATTAACAAAGAAATTGATTACTCGTTTACCGTCTTTAAATGTATTAATTTTCAATGAGTTTTCCAAATGCTTGATTAACTGTTCCCTACCAATTCCAACATTACTAAGTGCGAACAAACCAGGATTAAAGGTTACAATTTCAACTTTAAAACCCAAATTTAAAAGATGAGAACCTAGTTGTGGTCCGTAAGTCCCAACTTTAAAAACCTTTATTTTTGATTTGAGATCTGCAAGTGAGGCTTTCAGACCATGATAGGCAGCTACCATATTGATCGTGGCTAAACCACAGTCAACAGAATCTTTAGGCTGAATTACTAAAGGAACATTTAATTTCATTTCTTTAACTTCTCCAAGTGGTCTTTGATGTATTTCTCGTAGCCGATATCTTTGGGATGGTAGTATTTGCGGTCTTTAAGTTGATCCGGTAAATATTGCTGTTCTACGTGCCCGCTTTCGTAATCATGGGCGTATTTGTAGCCCTTGTGGTAACCAATATCTTTCATAAGGTCAGTGACAGCGTTGCGCAAATGCAGCGGCACGGGTTCATTCAAAGTGCGCTTAACATCTTGCTGGGCTGCAAGAAGAGCCATATAACTAGCGTTGGATTTGGGTGTAGTGGCCAGATACGTGGCAGCATGGGCTAGGTTAAGGGAGGCTTCCGGCAAACCAACGTACTGAAGAGCGGCAGCTGCCGCCACTGCCACTTGCAAGGCTTTAGGATCTGCATTGCCAACATCTTCACTAGCCAAAATAATCATGCGGCGGGCAATAAATTCCGGATCCTCCCCGGCTTCGAGCATGCGCGCTAGCCAATAAACTGCTGCGTCTGGATCGCTTCCCCGTATTGATTTAATAAAAGCCGAGATAATGTTGTAGTGCTCCTCACCAGTCTTGTCGTACAAAAGTTTCTTGGAACCCAAGGCTTGAGTCATTTTTTCTTCGGTAAGAGTACGTTTGCCTTCCTTAAGATTAGTTAAATTAACAGCAATTTCTAAGGCGTTTAACACAGTCCGAGCATCTCCGTTGGAAGCTCCCAGCAGAATATTTCTTGCCTCTTCAGTCAGTTTTGCGTAACTTCCCCCCAGTCCCCGCTCTTTATCACCAAGGGCGCGGTCGATCAAAATGGAAATATCCTCGATTGTTAGCCGGTCCAAAAGCAGAACTTTGCTGCGGGACAGAAGCGGGCCAATCACTTCAAAAGAAGGATTTTCAGTGGTAGCGCCAATTAAAATAATCGTGCCGTCTTCAACATGCGGCAAAAGGAAAGCTTGTTGGCTTTTGTTCCAGCGGTGAATTTCGTCAATACACAGAATTGTTTTCTGGTTGAAAGCGTCTTGCCGCTGTTCGGCTGCGTGAATCTCCTTTTTAACCTCGTTAATTCCCACTTCAACTGCAGAATGGAAAACAAATTCGCTTTTGGTTTCATTGGCAATGATTTTAGCCAAAGTTGTTTTCCCAGATCCGGGCGGTCCCCAAAAAATTAAACTGGGGATTTGGTCGTTTTGTAAAAGAGTGGTGATAATTTTGCTCCGTCCAACAAGATGTTTTTGGCCGACAAACTCTTTCAGGGTTTGCGGACGCATCCGATCCGCAAGAGGGCGAGTTGAAGAAGTTGCAGTTTGAGATGGTTTGGAAAACCTTTTTGCTGGCATGGCAGAAATATATTAGCCTTTCTTTCGGGTCAGGTCAACCAAACAAAAAGGAAGGCTCTTTTGGAAAAGAGACCTTCCCTGTTTCGACGCCTTTGGTTAGTAGGAGTGCGAGATTATTTCCTGCCTCCGCTTTTTGGAAATCAGGTCCATTGCTTGAACACGGAAAGCGATGAGTTTTGATCTTCCTTTCTTACTTAAGAAAGCTGCTCCCAGAGCAGATCCGATACTTAGCACTAAGAACAGCTTCGCTCTTCGTTTACTCGAGCTAGTGACGGGTTGCAAGAGTTTTCCTGTCTCCTTTCGTTTCTCTTAACACTAGATAATTTAGCAGAAATTTTCTTTGATTCAACAAGGAAGCAGCGGTTTTAGTTAGTTTTGGGGTTGGAAACGCCGATTTCGTAGAGGTAAAGGGGGCCGAAAGGTGTAAGATGAACCTCGTCAACAGCTAGTGGTTTCCAATCAGGAAAAGTGAAAGCTGCAGAAACGATTCTAGTGCCAGGTTTGAGTTCTTTTAACAATTTATCAACTAAAGCTTCGTTAGTTTCTTGCAAAAGAAAGAGGATAACTACGGTGGCTGATGAAAGATCAACTGCAAAGAAATTTTTATTAAGGAAAGTTACTTTATCGGAAAGTCTAAGAAGAAAAATTTGGAACTTGCTGTAAAAAAAGCGCAACCGATCAATCTCAATTCCAACAGCTTGGGCGTTGTGGCGAAGTGCAGCCATAATGGGGATACGGCCATCACCAGATCCCAAGTCGTAAACCACATCACTCTCCCCTACTTTAGCTAGATGTAAAACTGCCTCGACTATGTCCGGCTCCATGGCTACGTAAGGAGCACCGACGTCAGCTGCTTTATACCTCCAATAACTGTAAACAAGGTAGCCTAAACCGAGGGCAATTATGGCAGCGATAGCGAACATTAACTGCAATTATATAGCTACTAGACGCGTCTTGTCTAAACAGGTAAGATTTAGTGTGTGGATGCATTAGCTGAGATTGAGCTCTTATTTTTGCTAGGAAGTACCTTCCTAATCCCCATATTTGGTATCCTCACTATCATATTATTTGTAGCGTGGTTAAAGACTCGTAAAAAACCCTTAATGTACCTAGCGTTAGTGTTTTTGTTTGTAGTTTTCCTTCTGGTTTTGAATCAGTCTTTGCCAGCAAGTTCTAGGGCAATTAATTATTTCTGGGGGAACGATCGTTACTGAGTGGGTAACAAAGGAAGATCTCTCTCCTAAAGATCTTCCACTACTTTTTGTGCAGGCAGCCGTTACTGTCTCGGGTGTAGTCAGAATCGTAAAGCGGTTGTTCTGATGAGTCTATGGTTCTGATACAACTCTCACTTCCTGCGATGTGGACAGACAGGAAGACGACAGCTATGAGTAGAACCAGACCCGTTAAAATTACCCACCAACTGTCCAAGAAAAACGGTTTGCGCACTCGCTGTCCCCAGTAGTATTCACCAGGGTTGTTAGGCTGACGCATACTTCTCCTTTCCCTACCCTTAATTATAACCTGCTCTACCAAATTACTCTAGGCCTTTGACAAGTTGGAGACCTTATTTTAAACTTAAACTTCATGGAGGAAGCTGCTTCAGCCCCAAACAAAAACAATAAAACTACTATCTACGTTGCCGCCGCGGTTATCGTAATACTAATTGTATTAGGAATAGTTTATCTTCTTTCTGGAAAGAGCGGCTCTTACAACAGCAGCAGTTCAGAAAATTCTCAGAAGGAAGCCAGCCAGAGTGGTTCGACCAGTAATTTGAGCTTAGCTCCAGAGAAAAAAGCTGCCCATTTTGAAAGTTCCACTCCGATGCATGGTGATACTTATGCTACCGCCCCGATTAACGTCACGATTAATTTTAATTTTGATTTAGTTCCAACAAGTACGATCACGGTAACTAAAGATGGTCAGGATTGGTCTGAGGGTGAAATTAAAATTGTTAGTAATAAATTAACCATGCAGAAAAGCTTAAAGGCTGGTCTGGCCGATGGTGTTTACCTAGTTGAATACAAAGCTTGTTGGCCAGATGGTTCCTGCCATGACGGGGCTTTTGCTTTTGTTATTGATTCAGCTGGAAAAGTAGACTACCAAGATATGACGGATAAAAGTGAAGTTACTGTTGATATGAAAAACTTTGTTTTTGTCCAGAAAAAAATTCGGATTTCAAAAGGGACTAAAGTTACTTGGGTAAATATGGATGACGCAGCTCACTATGTTAATACCGACAGCCACCCTGGACACACTTATTTTCCAGTCCAAAATTCCGCCTCGATTGCTAAGGGACAATATTACTCCACTACTTTTGTAACAGCCGGTCAATATAACTACCACTGCTCTGCTCACTACCCAGAAATGGTCGCCAGTTTAATTGTTGAGTAATTAGTGAATTTCCTTGTTTAACCAGTCCAAGTATTTCGGATCAACTTCGTCAGTTTTTATGGAGATAATTTCCGGAGTTTCGTCAGTAGAGCTTGACTTAATAAAAGATTGAACCTCGGAAAACTTCTGTTCCAGAGTTTTTAAAATCAACAAAAACCCACTTTCGGAAACTATCTTTCCTTTCCACCAATAGCCTGCTTCAATTGGCAATAGGTTGTAACAGGCAATCAATCGTTTTTCTAACAACTTTCGGCCAATTTCAACTAATTTCTCTTTGTTATCTAAAGTGGTCAGAATTAAAATCATTTATCTTCAACCAGTTTATATTTGGAAATAAATCGAGAGAAGGCAAAAATAACCCCGTGGGAGTAAGCTAAATCTCTGGGTAAGTGCCCGTTGGTGATCATGCCCATTGCACCTTCTTTTTGGTAAATTTCTTGGTCGCCGGTCATATCGATGATGGTATGTCTTAGTTCTCTCCCGTTCAGAAGTTCTTGGGCAACTTTTTTAGAAATCTCAAAGCGAGCTGAAGAACCTAAACCAACCTTTCCTTCTTTGTTAATAACCGCAACCCATCCACTTTCGAACCATCTACCATTCACCTTACTAATTGCTCCTTCCATTCCAATTGCATAATCAGCGCCGGTTTTTTGCAACGCGGCTCGAGCGCGATTGATCGCGCCAGTAATTCCATCTTGGTCAGATTTGGGCTGCCCGTCCACTCCAGATACTACTTCTACTCCTTCAACCTCTACCTCCGAAAAGATCCGTTTTAAAGCTATTTCCGCCGCCCGGATTTTAGCTGCATTTTTACTACCGACAACAACTTTCATACTTTAATCTATTGATAAAATTGATAAATCAGAATAGTTTAGTTCCGAGTTTGGCGGGTTTGTCTGGTCGGACCAAGACTACTCTCCCATGCTCATCCGAAACTCCTAAAGTTAGACATTCCGAAACAAATGGCCCAATTTGTTTGGGTGGAAAGTTGACTACTCCAAGCACAAGCGAGTCTTTCAACTCCTCTTTTGTGTAAAGGTCAACAATTTGCGCACTGGATTTCTTAACACCGATTTCAAGACCAAAATCAATCTGGAGTTTGTATGAGGGTTTTTTAGCTTCGGGAAAATCCTCTACTTTAACTACTTTTCCCAAGCGAATATCAACTTTAGCAAAATCTTCATAATTGACCATAGACGAATTTTAGACTTTGATGGGAAAAAGTTCAACAAAAAGAAACGCGGTGAAGTTTGTGACTTACCGCGTTGGTTGAAGCTCTCCCTTTCAAGTTTTTTCAGTGGTCTTCAGATAATCTTCCGCCGCTCCAACCATGTCATCAAGGCCATCGCCTTTGGCTCTCGGTTGGGTTACAGTTTCAGTCGCAGCTCCGTGGGTCTTCTCTATTCTCTCGCTGTACACGTCAGTTGACGGTGTGCGGACCATGAACACCAGACCTACGACCAATAAACCAAGTGAGATTAGAACCATGGTGTACAGCCACAAGTTGTTGAGCAAGTTCACCGTGTTAGTGATCTGATCCATGACTCCCCTTTCAAAGCCGTTAGGCTTGTTAGTTTTAAGGTAAATTATACTCCAAAGCTGCTAGTAGCTTAAGGGTTAAGTTGAATTTGGTTGTTGTTTAGAGTAAAAGTGGCAGTTGATCCGCGGGAAAGCTGGCCGGAAAGCAAGCCTTGTGAGATGCGGTCTTCAATTTCTTTCTGAATTAGCCTCTGTAGGGGGCGAGCTCCAAAAGTGGGGTCATAACCTTTTTGTGAAAGAAAGGCGACTACTTCTGGCGAAATCGACAGTTTTAAATCTTGTTTTTCTAGCCTTTTGGTTAAGCCAGTTAGCATTAGCGTGACAACTTGGCTCACTTGTTTTGGATCAAGAGGTTGGTAGACAATGACGTCGTCAAAACGGTTAAGAAATTCTGGTTTAAAAACCCCCTCGCTCAAAAGTTTTTCAATCAAAGTCTGCTTCAAGCTTTCAATTTTTGTACCTTTTTTAATTTCCTCGCGAATATATTCTGCCCCAGCATTAGAAGTGCCAATAATAATCGTGTTGGTGAAACTGACCTTGCGGCCAGAAGAATCGGTAGTCACACCCTCGTCAAAAATTGCCAAGAAAGTTTCTTGAACTTTCTGATGGGCCTTTTCCATTTCGTCAAGTAGTATCAGACTAAAAGGATTAGCCCGCACTTTCTCAGTTAACTGCCCTCCCTCCTTATATTCAGAGGAACCGGGGGGCGCTCCAATTAGACGGTAAACGCTACTTTCTTGGTTGAACTCACTCATATCCAAGCGGATAATCGTTTCTTCTGAACCAAAATAAACTTGCGAGAGAGCTTTGGCAGTTTCGGTTTTCCCCACCCCAGTAGGTCCCAAAAAGAGAAAAACGCCAATCGGTTTCTGGCTGTCTTTTTTCAGGGTTCGGGCTCGTCTTACTGCTTGGGAAACACTCTTTACGGCTTCGTCTTGACCGACGATACGCTGATGAAGAATTTTTTCAAGATTTGCAAGTTTTCCTTTCTCGTCTTCAGTTGCCAGGCCAGCTGGAACATGGGCTTTGTCTGAGACTAGAGATTCTACGTCAGTGGCCTCAACGATCTTTTTCTTCTTTAAAGCAACGGCAACGGCCGCTTCATCCAAAAGTTCAAGTGCCTTGCCTGGTAAAACTTTATCAATTAAATAGCGTTCGGAGAGTTCAAGCGTCTTTTTGATCGCGTTGTAAGTGATCGTGACTTTGTTTTTTCTCTCCATGACAAGAGCAGCCTCTTCAAGAATTCTCACCGTCTGGTCGGGGGAAGTTTCCGAAACGTCAATAATTTCAAAATCACTAGCAAATTCGCTCCTACTTTCAATAAACTCATGATAACTCTGCCGGGTTGAGGTACCGATCACTTGCAGAGAACTTTTTAAATAATCCAGTAACAGCCCAGAAATATCGAACTTGCCCCCTTCTAAGGCACCGGCCAAGTTTTCAATTTGGGGAATATAAAGAACAACGTCTTGGGCGTGCGAGACCTCGGTTAAAATGTTTTTCAGCCTTTCCTCCACTGATCCACCGCCACTAAAAGCGGCAATATCAAGCTCCAAAAAGCGTTTGTAAGAGAGACCCTCTGGCAACTGCCCGCTAGAGGATTTTTTAGCTAGTGAGTAAACAATAGTTTCTTTACCAATGCCCGGTTCTCCAAGCAGTATGGCGTTGCGTTTTTCGGTTCTTAACAAGACTTCTTGCAACTGCCTAACTTCTTTTTCTCGGCCAACTAAGAAATTTTCTTTCTGGCCTATTACTAAGCTTAACTCTTTGGTGTACTTTTCAGTTTCCAGTGTCCATCCCCCACTCCAAATCGTCGCTAACCCCAGACCGAAACTGCTGGGCGGTCTTTCCCAAAAAGCAACTTCCCTTTCCGAAAGCCAGTTACGGGCCCAGTGGATAATGTTGCTCAAGTCGCTATCACGAAGCTCTCTTTGAAAATAAAGTTTCTGTAGAAAAACCGATTTTGCAAACAAAGCTTGCAAGAAAGAGAGTTCGTCAATGCAAGCTTGCCCTTCTTTTTCAGCATAGCTTGCTGAGAGACTCATTAAATCATTAACGTCCATTTTTTCGTCAGCAGTTTTTATTGCGGAAAGCTCTTGGAGGGTAAGAAAAGAGCGCCTAAAGACAAAGGCAATTTTAGGGTCGCTACTAAGAATTTTGAGGAAGTTAGCTGTAGTTCCCCAGAAAGGCCAGCTAAGCATACGTTTAGCTAAAGAAAGGCTAACAAGGTTAGCTAAATTGGTTTTAACGCTGATATCAAGATTTTCCGCTTTGGTGCGTAAAATCTTAAAACGGTAGAAAATTTCGAACATTAGAACAAAGATCAGTAAAGAGCCGGTAAGGTAAGGAACTGTGGAGTTCTCAATGTTTAGTAAAAGTAAGGTAAGAAGAAATAAGCTAAACGTAGCAAGGCTGCGTAAGACTGTTCCTAGCAGTGAGGAATAAATTAAACTAAAGGCAGCTTTTTGCCAGATTCTTGAAGTTTTAGGTGAAAAAGGCAGCATAAATTCCAATAAAAACTGAAAACGGTATTAAAAACCAAGTCGCTAAAATAATAAACTCAAGCAAAACCAAAATCCCAAAAAAGAAAAAATCAAAAAGCAAAAAAAGCACCTTGAAAAAAATCCCCATAAAAATTGAAAAGCCTACCAGCCCTTCCCGATACTCGTTTTTCCAGGGTTTAAAGAAGGTTCTGAAAATTTCTCTAATGCCCAGAATTTGATAGAAGAAGGCTAGCAGAAAGCGTAGGAATTTCAAAAGACCAAAGGTTGCTTCAATAAACCACCAATGTAAGAATTCGGCAGGTAGAGTAACAAGAAACGAGCCTAAAGAAACGGCAGACTGCATAATTTAAGTATCAAGTATTAAGGGTTACATGTTAAGTATAAAACAGAAAACGCAAAAATACCTAATTGGTGATACAGGCTACTTGTAAGCTGAGCCTGTCATTGACAGAGAAAGAGCGATTGTTTACGCTAGAAAGTAAGTACCTATGGACAACCCTGCTAACCCCGAACCTCCGCAGCCAATTGTTTTAACCTCGCCGACTACCCCACCGCTGCCTGAGAAAGGGTCAACCCGTAGCTTTTTAGCAACCTTTAGCTTACTTTTTTCAGGCTGGTTGATCGGCAACTTAATCTTAGTAGCAATTTTAAGTGCTGGGGCATCTTTTGTAGTTAGTTCAACTGGTTTGGTGAAAATTCCTCTCTTAACCGACTACTTTTTTGGAAGTGCTCAAGTCCAAGGTGAGGTTTTGGATAAAAATTCTCTAAGATCTGCCCAAGAAAAGATTGACCAGATGACTGCTCTTAACGAAAACCAAACCATTAGGGCCCTAAGCTTAACTGAAAGTGAAATTAACAGTGTGCTCAAAGAGCAATTTCAGAGAGATCCCAATTTTCCTATTGTAAATTCCCACCTTGATTTGAAAGAAAACGAATTTATTTTTACTGGTACGCTTTACACAACCGGCGCTCCAGTTGAAATCCGTGGTCGAATTTCGGTTTCAAATTTACTGGGAGAAATTGAAATTACTAAAAGCAAGTTTGGTAAAGTTGAGATACCACTTTTTCTGGCGACTAATTTAATCGATAGCGCTCTTTCTAGAGTTGGTTTGGGCCTTTCCGGTAGCCAAATCCCGGCTCGCAACATCTGGGTTTACGAAGAAGAGGTTTTTCTTGAAGATGTAGTTAGACCACGAGACTAGTTCCGACGCTTCTTTGCTTGAACTCTTGGGGTTCCTTAATTTATATTAAGGGAGTGAAAGTCTCAGTTAAAGGAGTTTCAGTTAGAGAAAACACAAGCTTAGAAGATTACGCTCTGAAAAAAGCCGAGAAATTTTATCATCATTTTCCAGAAATTATTAAAGTTGAGATTGAACTACGCACCGAGCTTGGGAGGAAGGGTAAGGAAAATGACTTTATTGCTGATATCAATTTACATATACCAGGCAAAACTATAAAGGTTTCCGATCAGGAACGAGATTTGTATAAAGCTGTGGATCGTTCCGTGGACAGGATGTTGGAAGTTCTACGTCGTGAAAAAGGCAAAAAACAAGGTCGTTTCCGACACTCTCTTAGCAGATTAGTTACCAAAGGTTTGGGTTATTTTCCAGCACTTGGGAAGGTTAATAAAAGGATTTTTCGGGGTCGTTAAGAGCTTGGGAAGCTAATAATTTCCGATTTCTCAAGTTTCCTACTCTCTCCGAAAGTGAGGGCAACGTCTGCTCCGGTTTTAAGATCCAAGGTTTTTAACTCCTGCAAAGGCTTACCTTCCACTTTAAGTTTTAAAGCAAGGATAGGTATTTCATGGGAAACCGCTACTACTACTCTACCTTGATATTTTTCTAAAATTTCCTTCAGAACCTTTTCCATCCGAGTGGCAATTTGATCAAGGTTTTCGTCGACCTCAGTGGAAGAAGGGTCTGACAACATCTTTTCGTAATAAAAACTTTTAACTGCTTCGGACCAAGGTAGACTTTGCCATTTTTGGGCGTCAACCTCAGTTAGATTGTAACTGTGTTGTAGACTGGCTTTGGGGATGTGTTTAGCAATAATCTGGGCAGTTTGATAGGCTCGTTCCAGCGGTGAAGTGTAGATTGCCACAACGTTTTTGTCAGAGAGGAAATTTCCAACTACTTCCGCTTCTTCCTTTCCCTGAGGGCTTAAGTTAAAGCCGGGCATACGACCGTAAGTTATTCCCTCTTTATTTTCCGTATGGCCATGGCGTACTAAATAAACAGTTGTGGTCATTGGTTAAGAAACATTAAGGCTAGAAAGAATATAAAATACGCTGCCAAAAATTATTAGTAAAAGTACTATGAAAACAAAAAGCCCGATTAAAAAGGGGTTTTTTATTGGGTCTGCTGGTTTTTGGGGCATATACTTAAGTATAGCAAAAAGTTGCTGACACCAAAAGAAAAAGCGCAAGAGCCCAGAGTTAGTCTTGCGCTTTAAACTTACCGTTTGGTTTCAACAGGAACTCTCTTCTCTACGGGAATCCTTTCCTCTTCCACTGCTCCACAGATGCAGCGTTTCATGGTAACAACCGCCTTCTTACCAGTTGTTTTGTTTCTGACCACACTAATAGCTATGTCAACATAGCGAGTTTTTTCACTGCAGCTTGGTTTGTGGTTCACCTTCTCCCCCTTGCTTTTTAGCCACCAAAAAACTCGCCTATCTCGGCGAGCTTAGTTTGCGGTTTGTAACTAGTGTCAGTTTACAGTTTAACGCACAAAAGCTCGCCGGTAAAGGCGATCTTGCGAGTAAAAACGAAAAACTTAACGCTGGTTAACATTAATTTAAGCTTAACAACTAGACGGTAGGTTGTCAAGTTTTTGACTTTACAAATACCACCAGTTTACTTAAGCTTTAATTAACTGCCAATGCCTGAAGATAATCGAACAATTTATGCTAATGATGCCACCGAGAGAATTAGTCTTTTACTTAAGTTAAGACTGCCCTGGTTAGTACTCGGTCTGATTTTTGGAATTATCACTACCCTCTTTGTTGGCCAATTTGAGGAACTACTTTCCAAAAACGTTAAATTAGCTTTTTTTATCCCCGTGATTGTTTACATGAGTGACGCGGTTGGCACTCAGACTGAGACTATTTACGTACGTAACTTGGCCAAAAAACAGCTGCGTTTTTTGGCTTACCTTACTAAAGAGTTTTTAATCGGGATAATTATTGGCGTTATTTTTGGAGTTTTGTCAGGACTTTTTGCTCTAGTTTGGTTAGGGTCAACACAAGTAGCGACTACTGTTGGGCTAGCAATGTTTGTTAGTATTGCCAGTGCCTCAGTGATCTCCTTAGTTATCCCAACGATTCTGTATCGGGAGCGTACCGACCCAGCTGTTGGGGCTGGTCCTTTCACTACGGTAATTCAAGATTTCATTACCCTACTGATCTATTTTGCTATAGCCACCTTGATCATTTTTTAAATTAGCTATAGAAAAACGCCATCCTAGGAATGACATTTTGCGATCGCGACGTTAATAATCTTCTGAGATTATATCGTGCGCATACAAATTTCAGAATTCTTCAGAATTACATTTAGCAGAATTCGCAGACCTTGGCCTTCTTCTTTTCTTCTGGCTGTTCGCCTCGTAGGCAACAGTGTTCACAACAAAATTGCTTATCATCCTTGGTGTAATGCTCCCCGATCTTAACGGTCTTGCCGCAATTAGGACATTCGAACTCTTTGGTAGTAGTCTGTGAACCCAGCCCAAAAACACTCATGAATTTAGTTTAACCTTACCCAAGCTTTTGTGTCAATCAGACTCTTCTTTTTGTATAATTGAAGTAATGCCGGAAAACCTTCCCCTCTACTCTTTAACCGAAGCACAAGTTTTAAATAAACTGTCTTCCCGTAAAACTGGTCTTTCCTTTTCAGAAGCTGAGGAACGGCTTACTGAATTTGGACCAAACCAAATTACCCAAAAGAAAAAAGTATCTCCCTTCTCAATTTATTTTTCACAGTTTAAAAATAGCCTGATCTTAATACTGCTGGGGGCAGCTTTCTTAGTTTTTGTGGTTTGGTTTTTTGAACGCGACAACTCTGATTTAATCGAAGGTTCTTTGATCGTCGCGATCATTTTTCTGATAACAATTTTAGGCTTTTTTCAGGAATATAAAGCGGAAAAGGCAGTTGAAGCTCTTAAAAAACTACTTGCTTTTAAAGCTAAAGTAATTAGAGAGGGACACGAGCGTGAAATTGATGTTAGTAAATTGGTTCCTGGGGATATTGTAATTTTGGAAGAAGGAGAAAAAGTTCCAGCTGACATTCGCTTATTAGAAGTAGCTAGTTTGAGTGTGATCGAGGCTTCTTTGACTGGAGAATCTACTCCAGTTGGCAAGTCGGTTGAAAAACTTACTGGGAGTGTTGAAGTTGCGGATCAAAAAAACTTAGTCTTTGCCGGAACAGTTATAGCAGTTGGCCGAGGCTTAGGGGTGGTTGTACGGACTGGAGATGGCACTGAGATTGGTAAAATTGCTAGAGACGTGTCCAGTGTCGTGGAAGAACAAACCCCTATCCAAAAGCGTTTGGATCAAATTGGTAAAGTCTTGGGATATGTGGTTTTGGCAATCGCCGCAGTTGTTTTTGTTTTCATTGTTTTATTTGCTAGCGGGCAAGCCTCCTCACTACTTGAGCGGATCGTCCAATCGTTTATAGCGGCAATCGCTTTGGCAGTAGCGGCAATTCCAGAGGGGTTGCCTGCAGTGGTGACTATTTCTTTGGCTTTAGGTACTCAGAGAATGCTCAAACGCAACGCCTTAGTAAGAAAACTTTCCTCAGTTGAAACTTTGGGGTCAGTTGATGTGATTTGCGCGGATAAAACAGGAACCTTAACCCGTGGAGAGATGACTGTTCGTGAGATTTACTTTGACGGAAATGATTATCAAGTTAGCGGAGTTGGCTACGAAACTTCCGGAGAATTTACCGACAATGGCAAAAAAGTTGATCCAGAGAACTTGAAGCTGCTACTCACGATTGGGCAGGCTTGCAACAACGCAGTTTTTGAGAAGGGCCACTTACTTGGTGACCCGACTGAAGGAGCCTTGCTTGTTTCAGCGACTAAGGCAGGTGTTAACACCAAGTGTGAGCGTGTTAAAGAAATACCTTTTAGTTCGGAACGTAAGATGATGTCCGTGGTGGTCAAAGAAAACTCTAAGTTTACGGTTTATACCAAAGGTGCCCCGGAAATTGTTTTAGACCACTGTTCCAAAATTCTCAAAGGTGGTAAAGAGGTTGCTTTAACAGCTTCTCTTAGAAAGGAAATTGAAGATCAGGTGGAAGTAATGTCGGGGAAAGCTTTGAGAACTTTGGGCTTTGCTTTTAGAACTGTTGCGGCAGCGGTGGACGATCCAGAAAAAGAGCTGGTTTTTGTTGGTTTGCAAGGAATGATTGATCCCCCACGACCTGAGGTTATCCCTTTAATCACGCAGTGTAAAGAAAGCGGAATCAGAGTTATTATGTTGACTGGGGACCACTTAGCAACTGCCAAGGCAGTAGCGGCCGAAATTGGGATTGAAGGTGAAGCCTTGGCTGGTAGTGAGTTAGAAAAATTTTCCGAAGAAGAGCTTTTTCAAATGGTGAAAAAAGTAAATATTTATGCCCGTATTACCCCTAATACTAAATTAAAAGTGGTTGAGAGTTTAAAAAAACACGGTTCTATAGTGGCGATGACTGGTGATGGAGTTAATGATGCCCCAGCAGTTAAGAAAGCTGACGTTGGCTTAGCGATGGGGATAACCGGTACTGATGTTGCCAAGGAAGCCTCAGATATAATTTTGCTTGACGATAACTTTTCGACAATTGTAAGTGCCATTGAGGAAGGAAGAGGCATTTTTGAAAATATTCGTAAGTTTGTTAACTACTTACTTTCCTGCAATATTGGTGAGGTGATTGTGGTTTTTCTGGCAGTGATACTTTTTAAAGATTTACCTCTCACTGCCACAATGTTACTTTGGATTAACGTTGTTACCGATGGTTTGCCGGCAGTTGCCTTAGGAGCCGATCCGGCTGAAAAGGGAATTATGAAGTACTCTCCAAAGCGATTTCAGAAGCAGATTATTGACCGCCAGCTTTGGGTGGAGATGGTTATTTTTGGAATTCTGCTCACCGTTGGTGTTTTGGGTTTGTATTATCACAATCTGCCTGAAGGTTTAGAGGAAGCGAGAGCTTCTGCCTTTATCGCTATTATCATTTTTGAGTTGGTGCGTCTAGTTATTATCCGTGCCGACCACAATACTCCTTTTTTTTCCAACCGTTGGTTGGTAGCTGCGGTGGGTATCTCCTTGCTTCTGCAAGTAGCTATTGTCTACACACCGCCCCTTGCCAACTTGTTTGCTGTTAAACACATTGATTTTTTTGATTGGGGGTACATTTTACTGGGTAGTTTAGTTTTGTGGATAGCCTTCGAGATTAGCCGTCGGTTGCTAGACTTTGTCCCCTTCTTTCGTGGGGATTGAAGGTGAGTTTATGTTATACTTAGGAAAATGAGGTTTCTGCTGCCCAGCTTTTTTCTACTCCTTTTTTATTTTTTTATTTTACCAACTTCGGTTTTTGCTTCTGCCTCAGGTAACCTGGAAGAGTACGTACACCGTTTGTCGCTAAACGTTGTTTTTGTTGCCAGTTTGTTTATTGGCGTTACTGTTCTTCTCACGTTCGTCATCAAAAATGAATCAGAGCGTCTGAAGTTGCTTTTTTTTGGACTAATCATTATTCCGACAATTATTACCACCTTAGTTTTAGTTGGTTCAACTCTCTACTTAAATTCGGTTTCCGCAACTGGTGGCCCGGTACATTGGCATGCTGACTTTGAGATTTATTACTGCGGTGAAAAGATAGAGTTGGCTGACCCAGAAGGGTTTTCCAATAAAGTGGGAACTGACACTTTTCACGAACACAACGACAACCGTATTCATGTTGAGGGTGTGGTTATTGACCCAAGTGACGTCACCTTTGGAACTTTTCTAGAGACTGTTGGCGGAAAGGTATCTAAAACCAGTTTAGACTTACCGACAACTGACAGCCGCTTGCAAGTAGAAAACGGAGACCTATGCCCGGACGGTAGTGAAGGGCAGTTGCAAGCCTTTATTTACCGAGTGGAAAGCGGCAGGATTGTTCGTCACAAGATCGATGATTTACCGGCTCTTGTCATCAGTCCGCATGGAGAAGTTCCTCCAGGAGACTGCATTATTGTTGAATTTGCTAAGCCCAAAAATCGTACTGACCACCTTTGTGAGAGTTATGAAATTCAAATTCTAAAAGGGAAATACAGTTTTTGATATCGACCAATGGGTATTGAAACACACTTACCAACTATCGGTTTGGTCTTAGGAAGCGCTGCGATTGACAGCATCAACCCTTGTGCAATCGGTGTTCTGATTTTAATGGTTTCGGTGATCCTTTCTGGTAAAGGGGGGGTGGGTCGGATGCTCTTTCTTGGCAGTCTTTACGTTTTGGCGATTTTTCTCACTTACTTAGCAGCTGGTTTAGGGTTAATTTACTTTCTCGGGAACATCCCTCTTTTTGTTACCGAATACCTATCTATTTTAGTAGGCTCCTTTGTGATTTTAGCAGGACTGATCGAAGTTAAAGATTACTTTTGGTACGGAAAAGGCTTCTCTTTGGCAATTCCGACAGTTTTTACTGACAAAATTCATAAATTTGCACAAAATACTACTATCCCTGGGGTAATTCTTTTGGGAGCCTTTGTGGCCGGAGTGGAACTACCTTGTACTGGCGCACCCTATCTGGCCATTATTACAATTCTTTCCTTGAATTTTAATTTTACTGCCTTTTTGCTTCTGGTTGTCTACAACATTATCTTCGTTGCGCCCCTTCTTTTTATTTTGGGTTTGGTAGCAACTGGCGTGAAACTGCAGCATGTTAAACAGTGGAAGCAGGAAGCCCGCGGCCATATGCGTTTGTTTATTGGACTATTACTAATTGCGCTGGGCTGGTTGTTAATTTTAATCGCCAACGGTACGATTAACTTTGGCTAAGATGAAAAAGACGATTGTTAAGCGCAAAGGGCACACCGAAGATTTCGATAACCGAAAAATTTACGCTAGTGCCTACGCGGCGTGTCTTTCGGTCCACATGCATCACGGTGAGGCAGAGTTAGTTGCCGAGAAAGTAAGCGTTGAGATTGAAGACTGGCTTGGAAATAAGGAGCAGGTTACCTCGAAAAGTATTTTTGAGAAAGTAACTGAGAGTTTAGAAGTTTTAAATCCAGATGCTGCTTTTATGTACAAGACTCACCGAGATGTTTCTTGAAAGTTATTTTCTCTCTACGGGTCCTGTCACGGGTTTCCCTCCCGTTTAATTAGAATGAGTTTGTATGGATTACGATTTTGATTTAATTGTTATTGGCAGTGGTGCTGGTGGTGGTGTGGGTGCAGAACAGGCTGCCTCGTTAGGTAAAAAAGTAGCGGTTTTTGAGAACGCGGATCTTGGAGGTGAGTGTCCCAACTGGGCGTGTGTTCCAACTAAAGCCCTGCTTCACACCGCCGAAATTTACCAGCGCATTAAGGAAGCGGCCACTTACGGTCTTAAAGTTGACAGGGTCAGTTTAGATTACCCAAAAGTTAGGGAATGGAAAAACCTGGTGGTTAGCCGCACTGGCGCAGCTTCAGCCGAAAAAACTTTCAAAGAAGCTGGTATCATTTTAGTCCGTGAAAAAGCTGAGTTTATTTCTCCACACGAAGTTGAAGCTGGCGGTAAAACTTATTCTGCTGAATTCTTTCTCATTGCAACCGGAGCCGACACCTTTGTTCCACCAGTTGAGGGTTTGGCTGAGAGCGGCTATCTCACTTTTCGGGAGGCAGTAGATTTTGACCACCTGCCCAAGTCGATTTTCATTTTAGGTGGTGGGCCAATCGGGTGTGAATTTGCCCAGATCTTCTCTCTTTTTGGCTCCCAAGTGTTCGTTGCGGACATTGTTCCCAGACTGCTTCCCCGCGATGACAAAGAAGTTGGCGAGTTAATCCGCGCTTTATTCGAAAAATCAGGGGTTAAAATCTTTCTCAACTGCAAGGTTACTAAAGTTGCGAGACGTGAAAAAGAGAAACTAGTTTATTACGAAGTTGATGGCCAAGAAAACGTAATTAGTGTTGAGGAGGTTTTGGTGGCGACTGGGAAGAAGCCAAACCTGGATTTAGGGTTGGAGAAAGCTGGCGTCGTTTTCGATAAAAAGCAAATTATTGTTAATGACCTAATGAAGACTGTCGCACCTCATATTTACGCTGCTGGAGACGTAGTTGGACCTTACCAATTTACCCACACTGGTAATTATCAAAGTTATATTGCCGTGAGCAACATGTTTTCAGAAAAGAAGCTAAAGGCTGATTACCGGGTTATCCCCCGCTGCGTTTTTACCTTGCCGGAAGTTGCTTCAGTCGGCATTACCGAGGAAGAGGCAGTTAAACAGGGTCTAAAGATTAAAAAAGGAATTGTGGCTACCTCAATTTTCGGAAAAGCCAATACCACTAACGATTTTAACGGTTTTGTTAAGGTAATTACCGATGAAGAGGGAAAAATTCTGGGGGCGTCTATTGTAGCTGCCAGAGCTAGTGAGATGATCCATGAACTAGCCTTAGCGATGCATTTAAACGCTAAAGCCTCTGATGTTGCTAGTATGATCCACGCTTACCCAACTTTTTCGGAAGCAATCAAAGTCGCCTGTGCCAACGTCGAATAGTCAAGCGCTCTAATTTTTCCTAAGAAGAAATTTGGCTAAAACTGTGTAGTTAGAACCTGCTCTTGTTGGTTGGGAACGGTAGAGTCTTAGGGAATTTACAGCCAAACTTTCCTTAGACAGTACGACTTTTTCAAAGTCAGGTGTCTTTAGGGTTTTCTTAGATCTTGCTAAGGTAACATGCGGGATTGGGTCCCACTTAAGCTCTTCTTTGGTAAACTCGGAAAGTGCTCCGTAGACAGTTTTTGCAAGTTTGGTGAAAACTTCGTTCTTGTCAAAATATACCCAGATCATTCTTTTGGCACCTTGCGGTGGGGCCAAATCAATTCGGTCTATCGACAGAGCGAAAGGTTTAGTTTCCTTGGCAATTTTGGTCAAAATTGACTTTATTTTCTCCAAAAGTTTTTCTTCCACGTAACCCAAAAAGAAAAGTGTTAGATGGAAATTTTCTTTTTTGGTTAGCCGAAATTTTGGGGAAGAGTTTTGTTGGTTGAGTTGATCAATTCGACTGTCAAGGCGAGTTGAAACGGCAACTGCAACAAAGAGGCGAAGTTTCATCCTGAGTTTTGGGCCGTTTGAGTTTGGGTTTTAGGAAAAGCTCTCCAAAGTCGAACAATTGAAGAAGCAGCTGCGGTAATTCCGTAGAAATACCAAAGGTAACTTAGAGAGCCCTGAACATCGCTACCTAAATTCCAAGAGTGGACCCAGATTAGCCAAAAAACCAAGTAATTTAAGTAATGAACCTTACGCCAATGGTTTTTCAAGGGCGGCCACTTTTCCAAGAAACCAGCACCAGCTGTCAAGATCAAAAGAAATAGTGCAAAAGTTCCAAAATAGGCATAAATTCTTAAAGAGGGGTCAAGAAATTTATAACCCAGATACTCCTCAAAACCAACTCCAACTATCAACAAAGTTGGGTGAGTTAATGCAAAGAGCAAAGTGAAAATACCTTCTTTTTTGTGAAAGTTGCGGATGCTGCGAAAGTATTTAACTAGATGGGGCAAGTTCGTGCCGATGATGAACTGGAACCAAACTAAAGTAAAAGCGTAAAGCCCAAAGAGTGGGAAGATCTGGCGGCTAAAAGTTTGAAAGTCCGTGACTTGTAAAAAGTCTAAACCTCCACGACTAGAGAAGAAAACAAAGCCGGGAGTTAAAAATATTACTAAATAGAGGGTAAGCAAGAGGGTTCTAACAAAGTTTTGTTGAGTGTTCATAGCCTCTTAAGGAAAGGTAGTTGTTGGTTTTACCAACGAGTGCAAGATTGTGCTTACTACCGAGAGGACTATGGCTCCCAAAAAAGCGGGTAAGAAGCCGTTGACTTCAAAGCCAGGGACCAGCCAAGCTGCTAGGTTCAATAGAGCGGCATTAATGATCAAGGCAAAAATGCCCAAAGTAAGAATAGTAATCGGCAAAGAAATTATTTGCAAAACTGGTTTAATCAAAGTGTTAATCACACCAATTACTAAGCTTGCCAAAAACAAGGTGGTGAGATCATCCACCCTAATCCCAGGTACTAATTTAGCAGTTACAAATAAAGCGATAGAGTTAACCAACCAACTGATCAAAAGTTGCATACGTTAAAGCTTAGCAAATACCAAAAAAGCCAACAAGCTCTTTTAAGGGAAGTGTACTGGAATAGTAACTTTGTCCTGTTCGGAACCGTCGGAAGCTGATAAAGTAAAGACCTCTAAGATCCCCTCTTCTGTCGAAGGTTTATCAAAAGAAAGATCTGCTGCAAATGGTGAACGCTGGTTTCCTGATTGGGTTTGGATGGTAGTTTCCAACAAGATGTGACTGTCTTTATCCTTAATACGCACGTTTACCGTTCCCTCAAAGGCAATTGCCTCACCGACCAAGCTAAGTGGGTTTTTAACTTGATCATCTACCCAAGGTGAATAAACTAAGATGTTACGGGAGGTAGACCAAGGTGGTGAAGGGGTATCTTCTAAAAACTCCCAACTTTCTAAAAACTCTCCGTAAAGTTTTTCATCAGCGGTTCGGGTTTCCTCGTTAGTGTTGAGACGCACAGTGTAGGTGCGGCCGAAGGTAGAGACAAGGGTATCAATAGCGAGAGGGTGAGTAGCGAGCGGATCGTCTTTACCGCGAGTATAAATTATTTGGGAGCCAGCGACTTTATCAACAAAGGCCTTCCCAAACTCATACTTTGAGGAGTTGTTAATCGTTTCCTCCAGAGTTACATCAACGGCTTTATCGTTGATAATGACCTCTAGTGTTCCCGGGAAACTTTCAGTTGGACCGTTTGGGTCAAAACCAGTAGTTAAAGCTGAAACTTGTAGTTCTGAGTACTTCCAACTTTCAGGGAAACACACTCGATAACCTTGTTTTTCGTTGACGTACTCCTTCCCTTTAGGACAACTGTTCGAGGTAATTTTTGCTGAAGTGGAAGACGCCTTTTCCTCTTTTTTGTTCTGGCCTTTAGGAGCCTCCCTACTGACTGCTAGAAAAACCCCAATCGCGACCAAGATGATAGCGGTAATAACCAAAAAAATTCTTCCCAAAGGATTTTTCTTTCTTGGAAAAGTGGGGTTAGGGGCTGGATTTGTTCGTTGGAAATCGATTTCCACAGCAATACTTTAATTGAAAATACTTCTTGGTGTCAATTATGGCTTGCTTGCTTGTTGACGCTTCTTACCTTTATTTGCTAAAAAATAAGTGCAGCTCATTTTGAAAGGATCCCCCAAAGGGGTCTAGTTTAGAGGTAACTCTGGACGGCAAGGTGGGCTGCACTTTTTTGCCAATTGTGGTGACTGGGATTAATCGTCTTTGGACATTTTGGTGGTAACTTGGCCTTTATTTTCTTGGACACGCTTTTCTTCTAGATCGCGGATTAGATCGCGGACAAGTTTATTGGGGTTAGCTTCATACAAGACAGAACATTCGTGTTTATGGGCAATTTCAGTCAATTCTTTGACCTCATCAGCGATCCCTCCAGAGTCCACCAAAACCCCCAAGGGTTTTCTGTCTTCAAAGGCCACGGTAAACTCGTTCAAAGTTCCCATTCGTCCACAAATCACGATGACTGCATCGGCACTTCTGGTTAAGAGCAGATTTCTGCCTGCGTAGCCAAAGCCTGTGTAAACAATCACATCCATATAACGGGTTGGTAGTTGGTAACGTTTAACGTGATCTTGGTAGCTTGCTGCTGGCGAAAAACCAATGCTCATACCGTCAAGCTTCTTGGCTCCTCGGGCAGCGTAAAAAGGTAGTCCAGTGGTCGCGCCGGTAATCAGGATTGAACCGCTTCTGGCAATTGCTTTGCCCAGTTCCTCAGCTTTTTCTATGGTTTCGTCGTTGACGCACTCACCTACTGCAGCACCACTAACACAAATTTTGTAACTCATGGTTTCTCTAATAATACAACTAAAGCCTATTCTTGTCTGCTAGTTAATACCCACCCAGTCTAAAAAGAAAAAGCGATTGCTTTCGGAAACTTTTTGCGAGTTTTTAAGAATTTGAGTGTGCTGAGAAAGTAAGTCTTCATAAGTGGAAAAAGACGGGTTATTTTGCCAGAAGCTAATCTGATCAGTCTCAGCTTTAGTAGAAACTCCCTGAATTCGGGTCAGAAAATTATCGTAAGACTCATAAAAAGCTTCCGATGAGGTTAGCCCTTGGGAGCGAAGATCACGATAAAAAACGACTAGCAGGTCAAAAACTTCAACTATGTCAGCGTTGTAGCTCTCTATCTGTTCGGGTAATTCTTCTTCTGTATAACCTAAAAATTGATCACGCAGGATGGTAAGTTGCTCAATGGTTTTATCCAAGTCTTTGACAGTTGTGGTTGAGGTAGCTAAATTAGAGAGCTCTAAGGAACTGTCGCTTAAAGTAACGTAATAAGCGGCGGTTTTTTCTGCTTCACTAAAATACTTGGTAGTAGCTCTTTCCAAACTAACCACTTGGTCTTTGAAGTCCTTAATGGTTTTTGGTACAGGCAGGCTGAAAAGATCGGAAAAATCACTTTGCAAATTCCCTGCTCTTATTATTTCTTTGGAAATTTCAACTGCTAAATTACGCTGTTGACGGATTTCAAGATTTGGGTCGCTTTTGGGGATAGCCAGACCTTTGACAGCATCTTCGGTAGTAGTTTTAGCTTGTTCAGCTAATTTTTTGGCGGTTTGGTAAATTGAGAAGAAAGAATAGGCAGCTGAAAAGTTCCCTGTGTCACTCGAAAAAGAAGCGTCAGTGTCAATGCTTTCCGTTACGAATTGGTACAAAAGATCAAGAGACTGATAAGTGTTCTCAACTCCTTCACTAGAAGCGCTAACTATCTCCTTAGTTTTAGAGGCAAAAGTAATGATTTGAGCTTTTGGAATAAACACAAGGTTAACCAGAGCAATTGCCAAGCCGATGACGATTAGGAAAAGGCTGGTTACGAAAGTAAAACGGTTGTTGCGGATTATGTGAGTTACACGATTAAAGTAGTGCTTGGGGACGATCAGTTTACCCCTTTCGTGATCCGGATGGATAAAAATTTGCGCGTCTTGGTAAAGTGGTTCGGAGGGTGCAGGTTTTCGCATTTGTATTAAAAATTGTCTCACGAGCCCCACTTGCCTGTCAAAACCGCTTTATACCAACTGCCACCATTCTGGTGGTCTAGTTTTGGGTTAATGTCTTAATCTCTAAGCTGGAACTCTGCACTTGGTTGAGGATTTTGGCGGCCCTTTCGCTTTCGACAAATATCGGCTGATAGCTTTTGTCGACCACAATTGGTTTGTAGCGCACGTCAACCAACCTGTTTTCGTAGAAAATATATTCTCCAACCACCCCTTCTTGGGTTTCAGCTGACCAAGTTTGGTCGAAAATAAAGTTGCCGTGCGCGTAGGTTATCAATCCCCCTTTGTAAAACTCTACCCCCTGTACCCAGTGCGGGTGATTCCCGATCACTAAGTCCGCACCAGAGTCAATCATCAAATGACCGATTTCGATTGGTTTATCTGGAGCAATGTTGCCATCCTCGTCCGGAACCAAAACATATTCTTCGCCCCAATGTACGGAGACAACTAAAACATCGACCTTCTTTTTACTTTCTGTGATCTCTTTCGCCATTGCTTCTCGGTTAATCTTGACGCCGATGCCGTTATAGCCCAAAAAGCCAAACTTTGTGCCCTTTATCTCTTTTATTGCCAAGCGAGAAAAACCAGACCACTCTACTCCATTGGTTTCTAATAAACTAATCGTTTCGTTAATACCAACCTGTCCATAATTGCCGATGTGGTTGTTAGTAATGTTAGCTACATCTACGCCAGCAAACAAAAGCCCTTGGATATGTTGAGCATCGCCGCAGAAAGTAAAACCTTCGGTTGCTAAGGGACAATTTTTCAGCAAAGGTGCTTCTAAGTTAACCAAAGTTAAATCAGCTGTTTTTAAATAATCAGCAGTTTTTTCCCAATTGTAGTTAAAATTTCCGCTCTTGACTGCCGGCCAATTGGCACCACGCGCTGGAATAACATCACCGGTAGCCACTAGTCTGATAATTTTACCCTGATCGAGTTTGCTTAAATCCGCTCTCTTTTCAGAAAAGATCGTTTCCAAAGTTGGGACCGGAGGTTTTATTTCAGCTGATTTTTGCGCGGTTGAGGAAGTTGAAAGCTTATCGATTGGCTTTTGTGAGTTTTCCCAAGAAGCGTTTTTCGAAAAGATAAGAGCTGCAATTAGGATTATAAATAAAGGAAAAATTGGCAGAACCTTTTTCAAGCTTTTCTCCAGATTTTGTCTGGCTTTTTATTACCCTTGTTAGCAGTTCTGGCCAGAACAAAAAGCAGATCGGAAAGACGGTTTAGGTACTTAACAAGATTGGGGTTGATGTTAGTGCTGGTAGCCAAGAGGGATAGCTGTCTTTCAGCTCGTCGGCAAACCGACCGGGCTTGGTGCAAGAAACTTGCTGCGGGTGAACCACCCGGCAAAATAAAGTTTTTTAAGGCTGGTAGTCTCTTATCAAAACTATCTATTTCAGCTTCTAAGTCAGTTATTTTTTCCGGTCCTAGTTCAAAGTAATTTCCAGCTTTGTTAGGATCAGCTAGTTCCGCTCCAACCTCAAAAAGTTCGTTCTGAATTTTTTCCAGCAGCTTATTGATCTTTGAGTTTCTTATTTGAGAGCTGGCAACGCCTAAGTTGGCATTGAGTTCGTCAAGAGCGCCGATTGTCCAGACCCGTTGATCGTACTTCTTCACTCTTTGTCCGCCAATCAGAGAAGTTTCTCCCTTGTCGCCGGTTTTTGTGTAGATGCGTACTTTTTTGGTCATGGTAAACGAATAATATTACAATGCTCTATCCATTTCCAGCTAGATTGAACTGAAGTATGTATAAACAGCGCTGGCCGCGTTTTGAATTGCAGCAGCACGCTCTGTATGCGGTAAACCGGTCAAGTCGTAGGTAAAGATAACTAAAATAAACGGATTTTTGGGGTGAATAACTAAAGCTGCATCATGGAAGCCGCCTTCAAAGGTACCGGTTTTGTGGTAAAAATTAACCCCTGCCGGAACGGCCGGTGAAATGCGGTTTTCGGTTTCGGTATTTTGCATATAAGAAAAGAGCAGATCGCGATGCTCGGTCTTTAGCACCTCTCCTTTGTAAAGTTTCAATAAAAGCTCACTAACACCCACAGCAGACATGTGGTTTTGAAAAACGTTGATCGCTGTTAGTCCGAGTCGATCAGCTGTTTCCTGCTCTCGTTTAAACCCTAAGAGATTGTTAAAATAATCCCAAGAGTAATTGTTGCTTTGGTTGATCATTTGTTGGAGTTGAAATTGATAGGTATTGCCACCCAAAGGTGTGTTCAAGCTGTATTTGCCTGTCTCTACTTCTTCAAAAGCAGCCGTGGCCACTAGGACTTTCATGATTGAGGCAGCGTGTAGCATTTCAGTTTCTCTGATACCAAAAGTTTCGTTGTTATTAATATCATGGATCCCAACCGTGAAATTTTGATTGGCAGAAAGGTAAGTAGTAAGATCGGTTAAAAGTTTAGCTTTCAGCGGCTCTCGATCAATTTTGGGTGGTTCTTTTTTAGTTTCAGTTTTAGGTGTGTCTTTCTCAAGAACAGTACCTTCAGAGAGACTGTCCCCGACTTTGTTTAGAAGGTTGCTGTGGGGCAAAAATACCAAAAAGATGATCGCAGCAATTGCCGCAGCGATTTTGTAGCGTTTTTTGATCATTAGAGGAACTTAAAACTTTGGACAACCCCTTTTGCAGTCTCGTAGGTTTCTTTGTTAATACCTTTGAGCCAGAGAGTAACTTTTGGGTGAGCGTTTTTAGCTTTGATAATTACTGAAGAAAGATAATTTCCTGCTTTGTAAACATACTCAGTTAGTTGGACTTCTTGACTGTTAATTTTAATTTTTACCTTATTGGTAACCTCAATTGCTTCTTGATGTTCTTTGCTAAATATCGGGGGTTGTTCAACACCTACCCACAGCTCGACTGATGAGTTTTTAGATTGCAAAATAATTCCTGGTACTGCCTCTTGTTTTTCAGTCAAGGCCCAACTTTCTGGGATGGTAATTTGGTAGTTGTAATTGCGGTCAATAAAAAACTTGCTGCCGTCTTTTTGGGCAGAGACGGTCGAAGTTTTTTTAAGAACTGCTTTTTCTGGCTCGTTAGCCTTAATTTGGCCGTAAAGAAGCCCGAGGCCAAAACCAACTCCGACTACAACTAAAAGAACAAAAGAGAGAGAGAGGAAAACACTTAATCCCGAAGGCCTTTTTTCCAAAGAACCAATATTGATTACTCGCTCGTTAAGAGATTCCATTAGATTGCTATAAGTAAAATCATAACAAGACAAATAGAGCTTACGCAAACTTCTCAATTTTTGGTACAATAATCTCGAATGATTTATCCTTTTAGTGTTTTCGATCCAACCACGACTAAATTAATTTATCTTTTTACAGTTTCCCTTGTTCTTTGGGGCTTACTGCAACTATTAACTAAAACCTTTGTTAACCAACTGGCCCAAGGATCGCCTCGGGGTAGAAGATTGAGAACCTTAACTTCGGTAGTGCGTACCCTAATTTCTACTGTCATTATTGGCTTTGCTCTCTTTCAGACCCTAAGTGTTTTAGGCTTTGACTTGGCACCACTACTGGCTTCCGCTGGGATTGCGGCTTTTGCGATCGGTTTTGGAGCCCAAACCCTAGTTAAAGATATTATCAGTGGTTTTTTCCTTTTAGCCGAAGATCAATTTGATGAAGGTGATGAAATTGAAATTTCCGGAAAAAGGGGTTTAGTAGAAAAAATTACTTTAAGAACAGTTTGGATCCGTGAGAAAAACGGTACTCTCCACATGGTCCCGACTGGCTCGATCACTCTGGTGAGTAATTTTTCACGAGGCAACAGCCAGAAGCAGAGAGAAAAACTAGACAAGCGTTAATTTTAATTAGATAATTATTTGCAATGGCTAAGAAGATTTTATTGGTTGAGGATGATATTTTTATTCGGGATATTTACTCGCGGGAGTTAAAAAAGGGCGATTACGAAGTGGTCATTGCTGAGGACGGGCAGGAAGGAGTGGATAAGGCAACTGGCGAAAAATTTGATCTGGTATTGCTTGACATTATGCTGCCAAAAAAGACTGGTATCGAAGTTTTGAAAAGCATTCGCACCTCTGGCCCAGACTACAAAGACACCCCAGTTTATTTGCTCACCAATTTGGGTCAGGGTTCGGTCATCAAACAGGCAGTAGATATCGGCATACAAGGCTATTTGTTGAAGGCCCGTTTCCTTCCCTCTCAGGTTTTAGAGTCAATTGAGAATTTTTTCAAAACCGGTCCAATGAAAATCGACCTCAAAGAGTTTGGTTTGGAATGACTTCCCTTCTTGACTAATTTGCATTCTCCCTCAGTTTGTTGTTACTATTATTTCAACACCACAAAGAGTTTTGCGGTGTTGCACCTATCCATTTTTATAGCCAAGAAAGGAGAAAAACAGGGACTTCCAGATCGTTTTGAACCGACCCCCCCCGTAGTGTGGGTAGAAAGGGAATGGAAAGGGACTACCAGAACGTTACGGTCATAGCTCCCTCGGTGTCGCAGCTGCGATTCTCGGCCGAGGGCGATGCGAGGTGGTGAAGACCTAAATTACGTTCTGGGGCAGAGACGAAGAAAAGAGAGAAACCCGGCAAGATCCTTCCAAAGAAGGACAACAGGAGGAACCGCCTTGAAAG
>DATBWR010000009.1:0-41797 GCA_036514715.1 Candidatus Nanoarchaeia archaeon
ACTGTTGTCATAGTTGACCCCGGTTATTCCACTGCTTCCACCTGCGGGTGAAGCCATAGTAATGCTGCTTTGGGAGCCCACATCAGCGCCGACTGCCTTAATCCAGGGGTCTGGGGGCCTTAAGTTAACCACAATCGAAACAGGGTTGCCCTGACGCACAAGAGCGCCTGAGGTTCCGGTAACTACAATACTGTAACTACCGGTCGGAGTGGTTAGTGAGGTCTGCACAGTCATTAGCGAACCTCCTCCAGGAACGTTCACGGTGACTGGAGAGAAACTAGCGGTGATACCTACCCCACCCAAAAAGCCGCTGTTAGCTGAGAGGGTAACATTGCCAGTAAAACCGCCTTGGGGGGTGAGGGTCACTGAGTAGGTTGTACCGTCTCCCTGGTTAACTGTCTGTGAGGGAGGTGAAACTGAGACAACAAAATCCCTAGCATTAACTACTAAAGAAGCGGAAGCTTGATGAGACAACGATCCAGAGGTACCGGTCACAGTGATTGTATAGCTAGTAGCCGGAGTTGTGGGTGAAGTTTGAACCGTCATGATGTTGGTGGCTGAACCTCCACTGGGAACACTCACGTTACCGCTGTTAGTAAAACTAGTGGTAATACCCGAGCTGCTTAAGTTATTAGCTGAAAGGGTGACATTACCACTGAACCCGTTTATGGAGGTGAGAGTCACGGTGTAGTTAGTGGCAAACCCTTGGGTTACGCTCTGGGAAGAAGGTGAAACTGAGATGGAAAAGTCCTGTTGAGTAATAGTAAAGCTCCAAGTGCTGGAGTAGGAACTATTTAGAGATCCGTTATTAGCTCGAACTCGCCAGTACCAAGTGCCAGCTGTTAACCCACTAGCAGTGTAACTAGAACCGGATGGAGTAGCTACTTGCACGCCAGGAGGATTAGCACCCCGTTCTAAATAGACTCGGTAGAAATTGGGATCTCCATCACAGTCCCTTCCCCAACTGGAAGGGGCGTTCCAATCCAGAGGCACCGAAGTAGTGTTGTTAAAAACAGTTCCATTGGATGGTGAGGATAAAGTTGGTGCAGAAGGAGCTTCATCTTCGCAACCACTTCCACCCCCTCCCCCACCTCCACCAGGGCACGAACTGCAACTATAAGTTACAGAAGTCCAACCACCAGTTTGACACTGGCGGCCGTTGGTTGGCGCACCTACACAGATAACTTGTCCCAAAGTGCCGCTTGAGTAATTAGTACCAAAACAGTCGGTAATCGGCCCGCAACCCCCTCCACCGTAACTCCCCTGGCTGTAGTAGCTACCTTGGCTATATGAGGGAGCGCAAGCGCCAGCGTCGTGAACTTCTTCTGGTCCGCTAGCAGGAGCTGAACATACCCCACCAGAACAAACGTAACGTCGGTTAACGAGGTCATTACCACTACAATAGTTCGACCCCCCATTACACCCACCCGTG
Organism: Candidatus Nanoarchaeia archaeon; assembly: GCA_036514715.1. GTDB lineage: Bacteria > Patescibacteriota > Microgenomatia > Woykebacterales > RBG-16-39-9b > DATBWR01. The sequence goes on from DATBWR010000009.1 coordinate 1,433, forward strand.
CAATCACTGCTATTGAAGTACCAACAAAGAGTGCCGTTTGATTGACCTGCACAATTACTGACCTGTCCAAACACTTTTTGTCTTTGCGAAACTGTGACCACAACAAACAAAAAGACTAGGAAAAAACCAACAACTAAAAAGTATCGGCGATAATGGGTTTTTTTAGAAGAAGCGGTTAACATTTATTCCGGGGTTTCGATTACAAGAAATCCTTGCCCGACTAAGTCTTCTCCCTGATCAATATTTTTGTTAATTAGAGCGCTTCCTCTTAGCCTGCTCTCCAGAGGAATATCAGCTAGCTTTAAATTTATTCGTTCTCCAGAACTATCTAGTTTCCCAAAGCTAGTCAATTTTTCATGAACCTTAATCGTGAGCCTTGATCCTGAGTTTTCCAAGACGAAGGAGGAATCATCTTTATCTACTAAGGTCCCTTCTACGGAGCCGAACCATTCAAGAAAGAGCGGATTTTGTAATTGCAACAAAGCTTTCGGGACGCTACTATCAGAAGTGTCTGACTGCTTAGGAGCTAGACTTTGGCCAACGAGAAAACCGCCAGTTGTACCGATAACAAGTACAATTAGCACGGCTAGAGCAGTTACCCAATTATCACGCAAAAGATTGGAAAAAGAAAAATTTGAGGACGAACTTTCGGCAGGCTCGGTTTCCATAAGAAATATTCATTTTAAGTATCTACCAAGTAAGAACAAGTTGTCAAGATTTTACTAAATTTTAGCTGCCGCAACTTGCTCCAATTCCCGTATGGGGAATGAGGTTAGGAATTTTTGCTATTTCGGATTGAACATTTTTCGCCCAGCCGGATACACTCGAGAAATTGTAACCCAGAGCTTCCTTAGGATCTACATCTTCCCACTCAACACCTTTAGTAATTCTAAAGTAAAGGGCGGTTTGGACATAAGTATCCGGGAACCAAAAAGAGTTGAAGGCCAGGGCTTCTCTATAAAGTTCCTTCTCGGATAGACCTTGTGAAGCCCCAAGCTCAAGAAGTCCCAGTAGTGCTGAGCCGTGATTACAGTCTTGGAAAAAGGTTGAGTTATTGCAGCAGGGCCGGTAGGTATTTTTGGCAATCTTGGTGACCAGCTCTTCTTGCTTCGTAGTCAATTCAACAATCCTAAACTTATTGAAATAGGCACCACCATTATCTTCCTTTCCTAACCTCCAGCCTCCAGTTGAAGCAAAGTTAAACAGAGATACACCCTGTACCGGACTTTCTCTATTGGTTGACATGTAGTTGGCTAGTCCCAAAGGCCACAGGAGGTTGATGTAATAATCGGCACTTTCAGTAGTAAGTAACATTGGTTTTTCTGAGGGTTGAATCAATATCTCTCCCAACTCAGAAGGTAGCTCTCCGTCATCCTTGTAAATATCCTCAAACTTCTCTTTATCAATTACCCCTCTCTCAACGAGTTTGACTACTGCGTCAGAGAGGGAAATCTGGCTTTGAAAGCCCTCTTCGGGCAACACTTTGGCCGCCACCTTAACGTAAAAAGGATTAACCTCAGCATTTTTGTTGAAGTAAGCGAAGAGAAGCGGTTCTTGCTTTAAAAGCGGGCCTCCTAGATAAATTACCAGTAGCAGTAGGTTAACAAAAATGAGTAAAAGTGGGAAATCTTTCAGCCTGAAAGAAGCATCGCGAGGTACAGGACACTCTTCTCGACCTTTCTTAAATCGGTACAGCTGCCTTCCTGTCAAGAAAATCGGCACTGCTAAAAGGCCAAATGATAGAGCCTTCAATTCAAGTCCTTGAAAAGGAAAGGCAGCCAATCCACCAGTTATACCAACAGCAGAAAGAATTAACGAACCACACACGGGGCAGGCAGAGGCGGCCACACCCACTATGGCACCGAGGCCACTTCCGGCTTGGGTTTGGAACTTAGGTAGTCCATATTTTCTCCACCTATAAATAAAAAGCGGAATATTGATCCCGAAAAGAATAATCGCTCCCACAGTCAGCACCAAATATGTGATCAGGTAGACGGGCTCGTCTTTAGTGTTGTTAATCAGAGTGTAAAGGCTGGAATTAAGGTTGAGACTCCAGTAGAAAGCTAAAACTAAAGCTGCTGAGGAAACAACCCCGATAAAGGCATAAGAAGTTATTGACAATAACTTCTTAACCGTCTTTTTTATGGTCTCTTTACTCTTTTTGCTGATTTTGACCTTAAACGTGATAATGCTCATTGTCCTTGTACAACATAGAAAATTCCGGCAGTAACGTTTGGATCATCACAAATGTACCTATAAACGCCTGGGCCGTTGACAAATTCTACCTTAAGATCAAGGTTTGCACTCGATTTCAATTGGTATGCGTACTCCTCGCTGACAGCTACTTTGAGCGTGTGGTCCTGTGCATCATCATTTTTAATCTTTAAAACGCTTTTATTTTTCACCCACGCAACGACCGGGTCTCCCTGGCAATTTTTTATGGTCACGGTATCGGTTCCTACTGCTTCCTCAAGAACTAGCTGGAAGTGCTTGTCTTTAACTTCTTGGGGAGCATCGTCCGCAGGGAAAATCAGCACGTTTGTTTCTGGTGAAGGTGTCCGGGTGGCTTGCTCACCATTGTTAGTAGTTTGTTGTCCGTTGGACTTATAGAATGTCTCGGAGCGGTTTTGGCTGAGAATAAGGTATCCCAACCCGAACGCTAAAGCGGAAAGGATAATTACTTGAAGAGGGACAGACTTGTTTTTCATGAAGGGGGTTCTCGTCTAATATACGAGTAGTCTTGTTTGGCTGTCAACTGCTACAACAGCTAGCTTGGTTGACAAGATTACCAATTTAGGCGTATATAGACTCACTACGTGTTCTGTAATTCTGGAAATTATAGATTCACTAGTTCTGTGAACTCGCACACCACAACTAAATAATTCTCGAAAGGAAGAGAGATGAGCAAAATCTTTTTGGGTTTAGCAGTCCTTCTGCTAACAGCAACTGCTTGTTTTGGGGCTGAAGCTGAGAAAAGCACCGGTAGCACTGAAACAACACCTGGGGTCAGCGAAGTGCTATCCTCCGGACCAACTGAAGTTCCTACAACGCAGCCAACAGCAGTAGTCCCGCCAACCGCAACAGCAGTAACCAACCGCCAAAACTGCAACCAAATCCGCGGTACTGCCTATCTTTCGGAAGAAGAGCGCTCTTGGTTCCAAGCAAACTGTGTTGCGGCGCAACCAACAAGTCCGCCACCAACCAGACAACAACCAGCCAGTCCAACGCAAGGGAGTAACCAACGCAACTGCTCACCCTGGCCACAAGAAGTTGAGTCGATGCTTGGCAACCTAAGAGTAGTGGATAGCCTTTGTTTGATAATTGGCTCTCCAAACGATGGGTTCACACAATACTTGGCAAGTAATCGAACGATTTACATGAGAAACGTTCCTCCAATTGGCGGTTTTCTACTCGGACTCGCTCACGAAATCTGTCACGCTCACCAACACCAGATAATCCTTGACGCCGGACTTCCAGTAACCAACGATCTTCAAAGTTGGAACAATACCCCGGAGGGTCAGGATTATATCCAATCAACGGGTTGGCGTTTTGAAAACGGTAAATGGGTAGAGCCTCAGGAAGTTTGGTCCAATGGCTATCCAGGCCCTTGGGAAAAAGCGGCCCAAGCTTGCGCCATGTGGTACGACCCAGGGCACACTTGGGATACTGATAATCTCAAGAGAAGTGGAGGAGCAATCTACGACTGGGTGGTAAAATGGCTTCCTAAGTAGTACGGATCGAGAGATTTTGGCGCATCGACTCTAACAAAAGTTGGTGCGCCTTTTTTCGACAATTGTTCACTCCAACAACCACTCGCTTACTAGACCTTAGACGATTGTGAAATTTACCTACCGGTCTTTTAAAAGTAATTAAAATAGTGGAACCCTTAATTAAGAGCCTGTTATAATTTTTAGATGAAACCGATAATCCCCTTATATGCTTAGCATCCTCAACTTAAGAAAATTTAAGGTTCGTTATCTGATTTTCGTCGTTTTGTTAGTATTAGCTTTCTTAGTCAGATGGCAACGGTTTGACTACCCTCTTGCAATTGATGGGGGTGAAGGTAGTAGAGATTACTTAGTAGCAAATCATATACTTGTCTATCAGGAGTTCCCTTTAATAGGGCCTTGGAACGCAGCCTCGGACGGAAGCTTACAAAATAGTCCGGTGTATTTTTACCTCCTGAGTTTATTCCTGGTTATAAAGGATAGTGTTATTCTCCTGGGGATTGTAAACATACTTTTACAACTCCTTTCCATCACTCTTATCTTCCTTATAGCACTCTACGCGTTTGGGTTCGGAACTGCCTTACTGGCAGCTCTCATTTTTAGTTTTGGTCCCGAAGCCCTAAGACAGTCAAATTATGTCTGGCAGCCCTACGTCATGCAACCTCTTGCCCTTCTATCACTTTTACTGCTACTAATTTTCTACACCAAAAAAAATTATACATACTTAGTCGCTGGTATACTCACACTAACCTTTGCCAATGCGCTACATAACTCCGCTTTTTCTTTGGTTCCACTGTATCTAATAATAGCTTTCTTCGCCCTCAAGCAGCAGGGTAAAGGTACAAAATACTACTTGTTTACTCTTGGGGCTTTTGTTTCAAGCCTACTTGTTTTCTATCTTCCAGTTATCTATTCAGGCCTCAGTCAGGCTGGAAATGGAGGTTTGGAAACAACTCAAGATTTTCTGATCGGCTCAACAACTGAATTTATCCCCCACCTCACGAATGTTTGGACCAATCTAATACATTTTTTCTCGTTGGATGTAAACAATTACACGCCTGGCCTAAATAAATACGTCACTGCAGTAATTCTTATCTGCTTAGCTTTTTATTTTTGTGTATTAAAGAATCTTAAATTGGAGAAAAAATACACTCTTGTGACTGTTTTGTTTCTAGCCCAAACAATCCTCCTAAGTACGGTTTTACGCAGCACCCAAGTAATTTTTTATCTCACTCCTATTTATGGTTTATTTGCAATTTTAATTGGGGAGTTGGTTTATCGAATATTTTCCCAAAAAAAATATCTTTGGATCCCCGGCATAGTCTTGATTTTCTTACTCCTAAGAGCGGTTACTCTCAACTTCCAAACTTTATCTCCAATTTTTAACCCAAAGACTCCATTACTGGACATCTCACAGAGAGACAACTCTCAAGCCATAAAAGCTTCTGTTAACAAAGTGAAAACAAGTGTAAATAAGATTCAAAAAGACCGTGGTTATCAAAAGCTAGATTTTTTTCAGATACAATCCTACAGAACTGGGTCTTACCCAGTGTCCTCAGCAGTACTTTGGGCACCTTTAGAAAAGGAGTTAGGCAGTAAATTTGTGAAAGTAAGCAACAATACAGATAGTCTTGAACAAACTAATTCAAATGACTATGCTTTCCTAGCTTGTTTCGGTGTGGAAAATCAGATTTATGGATCCCAAGATTGCCTTAACCGATTTTCCTTACAAAACCCAGGCTACTCTGTTTCAGAGAAAATTTATTCTAACCCTCAGCTTTCTATTTACTTAACAAAGTTAGATAAAAAGATCGACTGGATGAATCTTAATGGGTCACCTTAACTAGACCAAATTTATCCGGTTGCAGGTGGTCGTGATAGCGCCATTCTCCTAGGTTATTGAATTTAAACGACCATTCCCCACCAGGAGAAATCGGCTCCCCAGGATCAAAACCAAGGTAGAGCTCGTGGGTTGGGTGCGGGTTAGATGCCGGCCAATGTAAAGTTTGATCGTCATTTACCCAACGGACTGTCTGACCTTTTTTAGGAGTAACTTCTTGTGGTGAGAAGCCAGATTTAGAAATGTGGACAGTTACCTCACCACTTGAGAATGGGTTTATTACCAATAAAAATAACAGCCCCAAGACTATTATAATTCCACCAACAGCCAGTAAAGTTTTTTTACTCATTTTTGTAACGTTAACCATCTTTCAAGCACACTTCTGCCCAGGTTTTAGGCAGTTTTTGGCAAAAATCTTTGTGGCTATCTGAACCTTGCTGGAAAATATAGCTTGCGCCTTGAGCTAACCCTTCGTAACACTCATCTTTTGCTTCTTGGGAATTTGCCAAAGAACAAACTTCTAGAGATTCTTCAGTAAACCTCTGGTCTGCTTCAAGAACGCTGGAAGCGGCGTTGTAGAAACAGTCCCCCTTTCTCTCATCTATTATCCCGTTACAGAATTGCGCTATTTTTACTGAATCAAAGTTGAAGTTCTGGCCAACAGTATGAAGAAGCATTTGAAAGCAACTATCTTGTTGTTCCTTTTTATCAGGCACCTCGCAGAATTCCACTAATCCGGCTGGTGTTGCAACTTCGGAGCGGAAAAGAGGCCAACCTTCTCGCCAGCAAGCTTCTTGTTTATCTTCGGTACTAAATTTCAAACAAAAGAAGCGCAGATCCTCTTTTTCCGGGCCTTTTCCTTTTACCAAAGCAAAATCTTCCGGTTCGAGCGGCTGGAAGAGCTGCATGAACGCGCCCTCATAGCATACCGAACGGTAGTCATCGCCATTTTCTTTCAAACTTATAACATCGCAAACCTTTAATGCTTTTGCAAAATCAGCGCTTGTAACAATAACCGTTAAGTGCCCAAGCCCATGGTAACATATCGCTTTCGCTAGTTGTGCTGGTTGCCAACCAGCTTGGGCTTCGCAGGCGTTTTTTAATTCAGGTTCGAGTTGTTTTAACTGGCCTTCGGAAAGGACTTCTGATCGAAATCGTTCCTGCACTGCTCCATGCAATGCCCCGTTGGCGCACATCCCGTTCATCGGGCCACGGTGGATCACTTCAATATACTTTGAAGGGTTCTTTTGGACCTCTCTCGAAGCAAGGCGGTGGCCTAATATGTGGCAATAACCATAGGATTTATCTTTTTGTTGAATAATACTAGTGACTTCGAAGGCTTCCTCCATTGAGAGAAAGTCCATAAGTTTTGGGATCTCTTCGTCGTAACAACCGGGACGGTAACTAACTTTAGCGCATTTATCAATAACGACTTGGGCGTAATCTTCCAACGACTTGTTGTTACCTCGTTCCTTGAACCCACCCGATGATGAAGGGTCCAACCCCACAATTACCAGCAGTGAAAAGACTACTGAAGCCACAATCTTTAAGTAGAATTTTGCTCTAAGTAGGTTTTTCATTGTTATTCTCTAGTAGCACCTTCCGGCACTGATGACCTACCAATACAAACCTGCCTCTGAGCACTTTCCAAGCCTTCACAAAGCTCTAACGCCACCTTTCTCACTGTAGGTTCGGCGTAAAACACGCCTGCACCACCAGATCGACATAAAACCGCACCTTCTGTGTTAGTGAGCAGATCACACAGCGTCCTGGCTTTTTCTACCTCCCAACCGCTGGCGCTGCCTACTTCATTACCTATACCCACAAAACACTGCTCACGTTCATCGGTCTTGGTAACCTGATCGCAAAACTTACCCATGGTCGTGTATTGTTGCTCAGAGTCCTCCTGCAGAACTGATCTCCACCACTGAGCTTGCCAATAAAAGCAGGCGGGTCCATACTTACCAGCAACGCTCCGGCAAGGGTAAAAATAGTCGTTGTTTTCCACCAACCTTGTCCGTCCTTTAACTCCGAGTGTCGTCTGAAGATTGTATTCCATGAAAACTCCCCCAAGACAACCCCCGATTGGATCATTGGCTGGGAGGCTGTCACAAATTTCAAGGGCGTTGGCAAGGTTGGCAAATTCGTAGCCGGTGGAAGCTAGTATGCCGTGGCCAATACCATGCTGACAACCTAAAGCTTGGGACTTTAATTTAGCGATACATTGTTCGTTCAGGTTCTTAATCACCCCCATCCCCTCCGCTTGGATGGCGTTGGCAAGAAAGCTGTGGAAACAACCGAAGGCAAAAGACTCATCACAGATTGTTGCTCCGGATAAACCAACTTTTACGTACAAAACTTGGCCAAAGATGTGGGCCGCGGCGTGTTGGGAAGCTGGGTTAGTGTCTTGGTAAGTCTTTTTGAAATTGCTGTAGGCTTGTTCGGCTCCAAATTGAGCAATTTCCTGTGCCCATTTCTTGTGCTCACCCGTAAAACTTTCTAACAATAACCCCCGCGAAACCTGATTACTTCCTTCAGTTGGGGTCAGGATTGACAAGTTGAGCACAACGCTAACTGTTACTAAAAAAAGGAAGGAAGTCAAAACAATGTACTTTAGTCCGTATGCCGAGAACTTTTTAATCATCTTTTAACTGGTTAATTCGAGTTTAAATTAGTCTGGCACCTTTTTTGATAGGCATTTGGTACTTGGGCGCAAAAGTTACTTCTATAGCTTTTATCGTCAATGTAGTAAGAAACAGCACCGATTAATTGAGTAAAACATTTTTCTTGAAGACTTTGATCAGTTGCCAGAGAGCAGAAACGCACCGCGGTCTCACTCTTATTCTCCCCTCCCCAATAAATCGAGTGCATCGCGCCCACTACACAATCTGAGACAGCTTCTTCACTTTTTCCAAGCGTGCACCATTGGTAAACAGTCGCTAGCTCCGCGTCATTCATGTTTTCGACATTGCGTATATCTCGGCTTTTGGCAAGAACCACAAACTCCTTACCAAAACCGCCGAAACAGGATTCTCTATTCTGCGCTTCGTTAGCCGGTACTTGATTACAAAAAGCAAACGCTTTTTCAAAGTCAGAAGGTTGGGGTGACCCCAGATTGGCTCCAACTGCCTCAAATAAATACGGGGTGATGTAAGTGTAACACATAAATTTAGCGGCACTTGGTATAAGATCTGAATTGCAAGGATAGAGAGGGTTATCACTCTTGAGGTAATTAGGGCGCTGCTTGCTCCAAAGTTCTCGGTCGTGAAAACCACCTCCGGTGATCTCCATTATCGCTCCACCTACACATTCTGGAAATTCACCCCTGCCGAACTCGGTTTTTTCGCAAATTTCTACTGCTTTTTCGAGATTGTAGCCAAACGCTGCCAGAATACCGTGGCCAACCCCATGAAAACACATAGTATAGGCCCCTTTTCCTCCTGGGGCTTGTCTACAAGCCTCTGTAATTTCAGAGAGCGACCCCTCTCCCTTTTCAACAAACAAGCCCACTACAATCGAATGTGAACACGCATTACGAAAATCATCGGTACAAATTTTAATGCCAGCTCCCCCTTGCTGTTTGTAAAGAACGTCACCGACAACGTGTCCTAAGAGATGCAGATCGGTATTTGAAGGCAAGGAAGTAATCTTCAAGACTTCATAAGCATACTCTGCCCCTTTTGAGTAAGCCAGTTGGGTAAAGTAGTTGGAAAGTTCCTGAAAAGAAAAGTCTTTACCTTGCAAATAGGCTATCTCAGAATAATCCCTCTTTTCGGCTTCGATAAGTTTGGTCGGTTGTAACTTTCCGGAAATAACTAGCCAAGATGCTATCAGTACAATGTTCAACAGGATCAAGAAGGTAATTAAACCACGGACAGTTTTTAAATTAGGCACGAGGCCGGCAGGGCTTAAAATCATAGCTCTGAGTCAATTGTAGCACGAAGGAAGATCGGTATTAACTTACCTTAAAACAACTAAAACCGCCGCGATAGCGGCTGTAACTTGCGTTGCCAATCCAGGCAGAACCCGCATTGGTTTCTTGTAGTGAAACTTAAGGTGGAGTTTAGTGTACTTCTTTAACTTTTGGGGTCCAAAAAGAATTTGGAAAGTATGGTGGAAATCCGGTAAAAAGGCGCAGAAGGCTCCAAGCCAGATAAGTTCTGCTCGCGGGTTGCCGGCAGTAATTAAGGTCACCAACCCCAATCCAATCAGAACATCGGCGGCAACAATAGTTAAATCTCTTCTGTCCAAATCTTCAAAGTCCCATTGAGCCCCTAGTCTCCTCTCCCCAACAATAAAACCTAGGTGGGGAAGGCTATCGAGAACAAAATGAGAAGCCGCCGCAGTTGTAGCGACTAAAATGGGGTTGCCAACTTGCGAACCAATGGCAGCTCCAACAAGCAGGTGAGGAGTGGTAAGCATTAACTAAAGTTTAAAGTCTCAAGCGAAAAATTTCAAATTTTACTTCAAAAAGTTGCTAGTCCAAACAAGCTAAAAGAAAAGTAGGTTATTAAAATCGTCACAATTGTACCAACGGTCACTTGGGTTAAAGTGTGATGACCTAGCCTTATCCGTGACCAAGCTACAACCGGAAGCAACAAAGTTAGCCACAACCAACCCGGTGAGTAAACTAAAAGTAGCATCATAACGAAAAAACTTACCCCAACCATATGTACACTGATCTTCCAGAAGAAGTTGACTACCGTTACGCCCAAGCTCAGAAGAAATAAAGTAACCGAGGCAGCCAAAAGTAGGCGTGGAGCATCCAGAAGCCAAAAACCTAAACTCAAGAGAAAAGAACCTAAAAACCAAGCGGCCTCAATATCTCGACGTTCAAGTCGTTGGGTTAGAAACCAGCTAGTTACCTTACCGGTGCTTTTTTCATAAAGTAAGATTAAAATTGGTGGTAAGCCGGAGACAATTACAACCAGTAACAACCAGAGCATCTTTTCGATTGTTAAAGCCTCTAAAGCTGCGACTATTAGTATCCAAGACAGAAATGTAACCAAAAAAGGTTCAAAGATTACTGAAACAAAAAAGGCCAAACGGTTTAACACAAATCAATTTTAACAAACCCTAAGACTTTTTTGGAGATCCAAAAACTTTTTGCTGTTTTACTCTTTTTGTTCATAATAATTGTTCTATATCTGGTTAATTGGCTTATATAAACTCGTAATCAGAACAAATTAAGTTGGTTTTTGTCGCTATTTTTAGCTTCGGCTATGGGTTCTTTTTTTACTCTTCTCTCGGCAATTTTTCCTTCTTTTCCACCTTCTGTTTTTGGCCAAATGTGCACCTCTCCATAAACGCCGTCATAACCTGGATCAATGTAAATATCACCAGAGCGCACTTTTCCTAGAGCTTCGGACAATCTCTCGTTTCCCACCTCCGAGGTGGGAACTTCAGTAAGGATCGAGAGCTCACTACCAAACTCTTTGATAAGATTGTTGTATAAATCAGAGGTTTTATTGCTTGCCACCGGCCAACCATTTGCTTCAGAAAGAATTTCCAGTAGAGGTACCATTTTGCTAAAAGCCGGACGTTTCTCCGCTAGGTAACCCTCCGGTCGATCCTTTTCTGCTAATTGTTCGACCCGGTGCATTACTCCGATAGTCAAGGCCCGTCCACAATTAGGACAAAGCAGCCCCCGCTTTAAGGTATCGGAGGGAGTTTCTTTAAAATTGCAGTTTCGGTGACCGTTGTAATGATACTTTCCCTCCTCTGGAAAAAACTCAACTGTGGAACTTATTTTTTGTTCTCTGAGACTTCCAAGCAAATCTGAGTAGGTCAAGTTTCCATCAAAAATAGTCAGTTCCCGACCCATTTTCGGAGCTGAATGGGCATCAGAAAAAGAAACTATGGAACGGTTATCCAGTTCCTTTACCCTCCAGTTCATAGCTGGATCACTACTTAAGCCAGTTTCGATCGCATAAATATACCCCGCTAAATCACCAAAGCACTCTTCCAGGGAGTTAAAACCTCCGTTTTGTCCTAAAACTCCAAACCACGGGGTCCAAGCGTGGGCTGGGATCATCATCGAGTTACGGTCCGCTTCAAGAATAATTTCGAGAACAGTTTTAGCGGTCAACCCTAAAATTGGACGGCCGTCAGAGGCTAATTTCCCTCTTTTCCCTAGCTCCAAATTAATTTTTTCAGCAGCTTTCAAACTTGGAGCGTAAAGTAAAAGGTGCACTCGACGCAGTTTCCCACCTTGCGAGAAAATACAGCTCACCTCCGCCCCTAAAATAAACTTAAAACCCCCGTAAGAAAATAAACCGTCGCCATCGTCTTTAAGCTTAGCTTTAGTTTCGGCAAACCATAAAGGGTGGGTAAAATCAGCTGAAGAAAGAAGGTCAATTCCTTTCAAACGTGCCCAGGCTGTTATAGTGTCGAAGTTCAAATTCCGACTGGTAGCTCGGGCGTAGGAAGAATGGAGGTGCAAATCCGCGACGATTTTCGCCATAACCTCAAAATTCTAACACACCTTCGGAAAATTAAGAATTCAGAATGCAGAATTCAGAAATTTTTAGAAGGGGTTTCCCTTTGCTGAAACAAAAGAAGTAGCGGAAGCAAACACTTGCTACTTGGGGAAGCGGGGGTTTAAAATTAAAGAAGATGCATTCCCTCCTGTCCTATTTAAAATTTCACCGAGAAGGTTTTACCTTAATAGAACTCTTAATCGCTATTACAATTCTTGCCATCATTTCCGCGTTCGGTATTGCCAGTTTTAACAGTGCTACCCGCTCCAACGCGGTTTTGCAACAAGCTCAAGAGCTAAAAGTCTTAGCCCGCAAATTGAGAACTGACGCCCGAGCCGCCACAAAACCCTCTGGCTGTGTTAACAACGGAGTTGTTTACGGAACTTACATCACCTTTAACCAAGCGGCCAACAGCTATACCTACGGAATTTCTTGTTTCAATTCTACCACTGGAGCAAGTTTTTCCACCCAAACCACTAAAACTTTAAAAGTGCCTGTGGTAATTGATGCGGCAACTCCCTACCAAAGGCTAACAGTACTCTTCTCTTTCGATGGTACAACTGCTTTCTATAACTTCGCTTTTAACCCAAATACTTTCTCTCACGTTACCGCTCCTTCTTCGCCAATACCAACTGACCCTACTTATTTACAGGTCGTCAGCACTAGCACAATTTACCGAGTTTATTTTTCGAGCACGGGATTAGTTTGTGAGCAAAAAAGCACCGTCACTACGGTCTGCGCCCAATAATCTACCTTTTGTGCTTAAACTGAAGCTTGTACATTTTCTCAATTTCGCCAACTGTAGTGGCATCCTCAGCTCTTTTGGAATTACCGCGAAAAGAAACTAAGCGAGGAAACCGCAGAGCGTAGCCAGGCTCTCCATCTTTCTTTCCGGCAGTGTGCAAGGGGCTGCGAGTAATTTCGTCAGCGAAAATTTCGAGCACTATCTCAGGCTCAACCCATACTGAAGGCTCAATAATTGAATTGACACGAGCTGGTTTGTGGTCCAACTTATTTTTATCCGCCATTTCCTTCACCTTGCGCCATTCTTCATCAGTTAACCCAGTACCGATCTTACTGATGCTTTCAAACTCGTCTTTCTCTGGATTGTAAACTCCAACCAGCAAGCCACCGACTCCAAAACCAGTACGCTTGCCGGTACCATAGAGATAACCGAGCAGCACGCAGTCAACTGTATCTAATAATTCCCCACCGGCCACTCTTTTAAACTTGATCCAGTTAAAATTCCGAGCGCCGGCCTGGTAAGGAGCATCGAGCTTTTTGATCATTACTCCCTCTAACCCTTCGGAAATCGACTCTTCGAACTGACTGGTGAGATCGCCAGCTGTGCGAGCTGTTTTACCCATCGCCTCCATAACTGTTTCCGAACCGTCTTTGATCACATCTTTCAGCTTATCGCGACGAGCCGAATAAGGTTCGCCTGTTATGTCCTTGCCGTTTAAGTAAAGCAAGTCGAAGCAAAAAAGCTTCAGCGGCAACTTCTGGGCTGCCTCCTCAACTCCATATTTACGGCGGCGTTTGGTGGTTTCTTGAAACGGTAGGAATTCACCGGTGGTTGGGTTGAAGGCAATTGCTTCTCCTTCCATAATTACACTATCAGCCTTAACTTCTTTCAAAACCCCTTCAACTAGATCGGGAAATGAGCTGGTAAAATCTTCCAAATTCCTCGAAAAAATCCTTACTTGCTTTCCATCTGAAATCTTAGATCTGCCATCTGCCATCTGAACATGGACTTGACAGCGAAAGCCATCAAATTTAGGCTCAACCGCAAACTCCTCGCCCATTCTTTTAATCACGGCCTCAGCATCTGGCAAGCGCTCGGCTAAGGCCGGACGAACCGGCTTGCCAACCTGGAGTTTGACTTTTTTAATAGCTTCGATACCTTTCTCCCAGAAAATTTTGGCCACAAACCCCAAATCGCTAGTTTTGTTGTAGGCATCCTCCAGCGGTTTGCGCAAAGATTTATCACCAACCTTAGCTGTGGAAAGGGAGTCCAAAACAGTTGGGTCGCCAATTCCCAGACGAGTTAGACCTAAAGGTACTCGTACAAGGTGCTTAGCGCCTGCTGGAGTCACTCTTTTCAGCATGTCGGCTAATACGCTTATTTTCTTTTCTACCGAGCCCTCGCCGCCTGTACGGGCAATAGAAAGCAGGTTTTCGTGGACTTGGCTCACGGAAAGGTTATCGTGCTCCTGGTGGTGTTTTTTGGCTAGCTGCATAGCCGCCAAACCTTGATCCCCTAATTTCTCAGATAATTTGGCAACTTCGGCTCGATCAACCCCGTAGGCCGCGGCAACCGATTGTTCGACCATCTTTTCCGCCATACCAATCTCAGTTGGGTCAAAAAAAGGCACTACGCGGCCTTGAATTAGGTAGCAAATCTTATCAATCTCATAAGAGTCGGCTTGCTTCAAAACTTCTGATAGAATTTGTACTAGTTCGTTACGTTTTGTTTCGGACTCTAACTTTTCAAAATATTCCGCTAGCTTCGCAAATTTCATAGTAGCCTCAAAATTATTATTTCACAATATAGCTTTATATATCATTATCTGTTCGTTCGGTTAACTAGTTACCGAAGCGATTATAGCTGCTTTTACCGCAAAAGAAAACGACTCTAGCTAATAAATAACTAAAGTCGTTGTGGCTCGACGAAAAGCCAGCGGAGTCCTGACCAGATCCAATACCAGCTCCACCGGAAAAAGTAACTTGTAGAGGCTCTTACCCCCTTACCTGTTTTCTCCGGTATTGTTGGTCTTTGAGCAATAACCGAAGGCTCGTAAAGTATTCCTTCTCTTTTGTACTTCTTTCTCAACTCTTCAACAAAGTTGTGGGAAATTTCTGCTCCTTGCCGAGCTTTATCAAGTTCTGCTTGAGTTAAAGCTGTCATCAACTCCTCCTTTACTTACGCAAATTATACACCTAGATTGCTTGCCAGATGTCTTCTAAAGCCTTTTTTGGGGGTTTGGCCTCGTATATTGTGGCGTAGACATTATAGAAAAGTGGGGTCTGGATTCCGAGTTTTTGTCCTAGGTGGTAAACTGACTCAGCTGTTCCCGCTCCTTCGATCACGCTTTTGGTTTTTAAAGCTTCATCCACCTTGTCACCAGAACCAAGTCGGTAGCCAAAAGTAAAATTGCGGGATTGATCGCTAGTACAGGTTAAGAAAAGGTCGCCAAGACCGGCTACAGTGTAGAAACTAGCTTCTTTTGCCCCTAATTTCTTGCCAAGGTCGACCATCTCTCGCAAACCTTCGGTAAAGACCGCTGCCTGGTAATCTTTACCCAAGGTAGCACCCGCAGCCATACCTGCTAATATCGCCAAAACGTTTTTCAAAGCACCTCCAAGTTCAACTCCAACCGCATCGTCGCTAAATTCAACCTTAAAATTATCTGTAGCAATTAGCTTCCTAACTTTTTCTAAAACGTCTCTGTTAGAACCGGCCAAAACTACCTTTGAGTCAAGACCACCAGCTACTTCCTTAGCAAAGGACGGGCCACTGACCGCGGCCACGGAATAATCCCCTGATACCACTTCTTCAACAATTTGGGAGGCAAGCTTATGGCTATCTTTTTCAATCCCTTTTGAGGCACAAACAAAGATTTTTCCTTGGTCTTCTCTGGGAAGAAGTTTGCGCAGGGCAAAGATTGGCGGAGCCAGAAAAACAATCTCGGAAAATTGATAAGCTTCTTCAAGGCTATTAGTAGCTATAATGCCGCTTGAAAGCTTAATATCAGCTAGATAGGTAAGGTTTTGATGCAGTCGGTTGATTTCGTCGCGAACCTTTTCTTCGTAAACCCAAATCCTAACTTTGTTTCCGGCACGGGAGAGTTGTACTGCCAAGGCGGTTCCAAAAGCGCCTGCTCCAATTACTGAAACTTTTGCCATGATGAAACTATATAATAAGAGGGTGCAAAGAGTAAATTTAGTAGTTACCGGGGCTGTTCAAGGGGTTGGTTTTCGCTACTATGCTCGGGATGAGGCTAAAAAGCTGGGTTTGACCGGTTGGGTGAGAAATCGTGAGGATGGCAAGGTGGAAATTGCAGCTGAGGGTGAACACAACGCTCTTGAGGAATTGATCAACTGGTGCTACGAAGGCTCACCAGCCGCAAAAGTTGACAGCGTTGATTTTGAATGGGGCAGAGCCACCAGCGAATTTTCCGACTTTGAGATTTCAACGTAATAAATACACTGCGCCTTTGGTTGAACCACGCTTTTTCACTAGCTTTTTCTGCATTAAAACTTTTAGTTCCCGCAAAATCGTATCGTCGCTCACCATAGGTAAGAGCTCACGCCATTCTTTGTTGGAAATTTGCCCATATTGGTCCATGTACTCAATCAATTTGATCTGACGAGAGTTGAGGGCAATTTGGCCCTGTTTTCCTTTCAACCGTAAGTCAATACTGAGCTTTTTCACTTTTTCCTTAATACGATTGATTTCAATTGCCAAACCTTCAGTAAAGTACGCGAGCCACTCAGTTAGGTCGCGCTCAGCTTCATCGGCAACGAGCTGGTCAGAGGCGCTTTGTAGAGCCTTGTAATACTTCCCAACATCAGTGTCGTAATATTCCTCAAGCGAAAAGAACCTTTTCACATCGTAGCCGTCTTTGAAGAGAATTAATGTTGCCAGAGCGCGGGCAACCCGGCCGTTGCCGTCAGTGAAAGGGTGGATACGCACAATTTCGTATAAAGCAATACCCCCCTTAAGAATTGGAGAGACGTTTTGCGCATTCTGGCTATTTAACCAGCCTAGAAGATCGTCAATTTGCTCGGTGATTTGAGAAGGATCTGGGGGTGTGAAAGTCACCAAACCTGTCTCTACTCCACGAACTACCACTTTGACGCGGCGATATCTACCAACTTGATCTTCCGGAACCAGCTTTTGGATTGTAAGGCGGTGGATTTCAAATAAAGTTTCCTTATCAATCTGCTCTTTGGACTTACCCTCTTTATTGATTAGGTCAACGACTTGGCGGTAGTTGAGAACTTCTTGGACGTCCCTGTCTCGGGCAACGATATCTTTGCCTTCCAAAACCTCTTTGGCCTCAGTTAAGGTTAGGTCGTTACCCTCAATGTGGGTACCATAATGGGCCGCCCGCACCACCGCGTCCTCCCGAAATCTTTCTTCCCAGGCAGGCACAAGCGGCGAATTCTCAATTACCTCTCTCGCGGCCTCGATTTTACCGACGTTAACTAAAATGTTGTTGGTGATCGTGAATTTGGGAGTGAACATTAAAATTAATATACAATAACCGCATAATTACCGCAAGTCCCTATTTTAACTCGAAATTTAGAATTTCCCCTAATTCTTCAACATAACTGAGCATTAAAAGGTTGTTTTGAACCCAATTTAACTACAGGACATGGTTAATTTATTTCTAAATAGACTTAGAGTAAATATGATATAGGACTTTCTTGAGGGCTTTATCAAGAAAGGTCCTGCGACCACTTCGTGGACTAGGGTCATTGTGGCTAAAAGAAAAGACTGGTTAGGGCACAACCAGTCTTTGTGTTATTTTCTTAGTTCTTCACCCCTAGTCTTCTGCGAACGTCTTCGGGCGATTCATGTTTGTTGCGTTTCCCAGCGCCAGAAGAGTCAAACGGTAGCTTACCACCAAACATTTCTTCAAGTGCTTTCCATTCATCAGGAGAGAAGACGAAATGAGAGTTACGCCGTGATGTTGTAAGCGTAACCGACACCTCACCGCCAGGTCTTCGGAAATATACACTCACTAACTTCCTCCTCGCTTAATCTCTAAATCAAATATAAACCAATAAACCAACTAGTCAATTTTTGGGCAAAAGAAAAGGCCAAGAGTTGTTTTCTTGGCCTTTTTTGAACCTCGCGACTCGAGTTATGCTGGTACTGCGTTTAAAAACACGTCTAGCGCTTCGCGGTCCTCCTTTGCCTTGTCTTCAAGAATCTGAACGATTCTATCGGCAACCTCGTCAGACCTTACGGTGTGTCCACCTGAAGAACCCGTGGCCTGAGAGTCCACGGTAACGTGGATTAATTCGTCCGAAACCGCTGGGCAGTTGACCCTTACCTCGTAGAGGTGTGGGTGTCCCCCGACGCCGTAGGCGATTATGCTCGACCTCTCGCTGATTACGAATGCCCCTAGCTTCTCGAGGGTCACCCCAAACTTCTCCTTGATCTTTGAGATGATGCTTGGGGCGAGGTCTAACCATCTTTCGCCGATCAGTAACCTGACACCAATCTCTATAGATTCTCCTAACATTCGAATCTCCTTTCTTGTTATGTCAATAATAAACCTAGGTGTCAAGTTAGCAGTTGGGGGTTGAAAGTGCTAACACTGTGTGCTATAAGTATTTTTACTTTTTAGTTTTAACTTTTTACTTTGACATATGGACGGAGCAGAACAATTTACACCTTTTAAAGTTGCTGATAAGCCTCTTGAAGCTTACGGCCGTAACCTCACTGCTTTGGCTCGCGAGGGTAAAATCGATCCGGTTATCGGCCGTGATGAGGAAATACGTCGGGTGATGCAGGTACTTTCCCGTCGAACGAAGAATAACCCCGTGTTAATTGGTGAGGCCGGTGTGGGCAAAACCGCCATCGTGGAAGGTTTGGCCCAACGAATTGTAGCTGGTGATGTCCCTGACACCCTCAAAAACCGTGAAATTTTTCAACTGGATATCTCTTCCCTACTAGCCGGTGCTGCCTTCCGTGGTGAGTTCGAGGAACGCCTCAAAAGCGTCTTAAAGTCTATTACCGAGTCAGGAAAGTACATTTTGTTTATTGACGAGCTTCACACTGTTGTCGGTGCCGGCAAGGCTGAAGGTGCGGTAGATGCTGCCAATATCCTTAAACCGGCACTAGCCCGCGGCGAACTCCACACTGTTGGGGCCACAACTTTAAAAGAATACCGGGAATACATTGAGAAAGACCCCGCCCTTGAAAGGCGTTTCCAACCAGTTTTTGTGGACGAGCCTTCGATTGAAGATACCCTAGCCATACTGCGTGGCATTAAAGAAAAGTATGAGGTTCATCACGGGATCCGCATTACCGACTCAGCATTGGTGGCGGCTGCTCAGCTTTCCAGCCGTTACATTTCCGGCCGTTTCTTGCCTGACAAAGCGGTTGATTTGATTGACGAGGCTACTGCTGCTCTCAAAATGCAGGTTGAGAGCATGCCTACTGAGCTGGATCAAATGAAACGCCGCTTGGTCCAAATGGAAATTGAAAAAGAGGCTCTCAAGAAAGAAAAAGATACCGCCTCCAAAGAACGCTTAGCCAAGCTTGAGGATGAGATTGAGAGTCTTAAAACCAAAGCTGATGAAATGGAAAAAAACTGGCGAGGTGAAAAAGAGGTGATTACCAGTTTGCGTGCCAAAAGCGCCGAGCTTGAGCGGGTCCGTGTACAAGCCGAACAAGCTGAACGTGAAGCCGACCTTAATAAAGCGGCTGAACTTAAGTACGGTAAAATCCCTACTCTTGAGGAAGAAGTTAAAAAACTTAATCAAAAGCTTAAAGAGGTCTCTAAAGGTGGACAAATCTTGAGGGAAGAAGTAACTGCTGATGACATCGCCAGTGTGGTTTCCCGTTGGACCGGCATTCCGGTTAACCGCCTTGTGGAGAGCGAAGCCGCTAAATTAGCCCATTTAGAGAGCGAATTACACAAGAGGATGGTAAACCAGGATAAGGCAATTAAAGCCGTAGCGGCTGCTATACGGCGCCACAGGGCCGGAATTAGCGAAGAGAACCGACCGATTGGCAGCTTTATGTTCCTGGGCCCCACTGGTGTGGGTAAAACCGAACTAGCCCGCTCTTTGGCAGAATTTATGTTCAACGATGAAAAAGCTCTAGTCCGCATCGACATGAGTGAGTATATGGAACAGCACGCGGTGGCGCGACTGATCGGTGCTCCCCCAGGCTACGTTGGTTTTGAAGAAGGCGGACAGCTCACCGAAGCAGTGCGTCGTAAACCCTACAGCGTGGTGCTTTTTGACGAAATTGAAAAAGCCCATCCAGATGTCTTTAACACTCTACTTCAGGTTTTGGACGACGGTCGTTTGACTGATGGCCGCGGTCGCACAGTTGATTTTAAAAATACGGTGATTATTATGACCAGCAACTTAGGTAGTGACATTATTCAAAAATACGCCGGCAAAACTCCGGGAATTATGAGTGAAGAGCTGATGGGGTTAGTACGTAACACCTTCCGACCAGAGTTTATCAACCGGCTGGACGAAATTGTCATCTTTGAGCCTCTAGGAGAGGACCAAATTGCCCAAATTACTAAAATGCAACTCAGACGGGTGGTTGAGAGGCTTAAAGAAAAAGGGATTGAACTTACGGTAACACGAGAGGTCGAGGAAAAAATCGCTAAAGAAGGCTACGACCCAGTCTACGGTGCCCGTCTCCTGAAACGTGTAATTCAGGATTTAATTCTGGACGAACTTTCTTTGCAAATTATTGAAGGCAAAGTAAAGGCCAGCGACAAGGTCGAAGCCAAATTAGCTAACGATAAGGTTACCCTTAAAGTTTCCTAAAAAGAAAAGGCTGAACCTATGTAATTCGGTTCAGCCTCAAGTACTTGCGCCACCCCAGTTTGCGGAGACTTCGATCGTTACGCCAGTTTGGGATCAGGATGTAGATAGTTCCCAAAACTAACACAGAAACGATAAGGGCCACAATCGGCCCGCCAAAGAAAACTAAGTAATTTTCCACCTCTCCCCTCATCCTTTTTGCAACTTGCGGCGGCGCCTTTCGTGCCGGTCTCTCCACCAACAATGTAGAACTCCGACGGCGGCTACCAAAAAGAGAATGGTTAACGGCGCGACTAGAAAAGGCGACACCCAGTCGATGTACTCCATTTCTCTCCTTTCAGGCTATGCTCAAGAGAATCATCGGCTTAGGGTTGGTGTCCAGGAACTTGATAGCGACTTTGCCGGTATCATAGCCCTGCTTCTGCAACCGAGTCACCAAGACATGCAGGCTACTTACACCCTCTTGGGTTCCAATAACCCTTCCGCGGAAGACTGCCACCCAGTGGTTCAGGTGGTTTCGGATAAGGATGCTTGCGTTCCAACCCAACCACTCGTGATCATCACTGAACTGACGTAGCTCGGCAGCAACCTGCTTTGGGTCACCGAACAGCTTTCGGAACTTCTCTTCACCGAAAGTTTGCAATTTATCTCCTCCTTTTAGCTGCCTTATTAATAACAGTTGGGAATCAAATAGTCAAAGAAGTCAAAGAAAGATCCTGAATCGAGTTCAGGATGACAAGGCCGGGCCTTGTACTTCTTCGGAGGCGGAAACAAGGTTTTTCATTAGTATGGCCACGGTTACCGGCCCGACGCCGCCGGGAACAGGAGAAATTAAGCTGGCTTTTTCTTTTACCGCTTCAAAATCAACGTCTCCAACTAGTTTTCCCGTCTGCGGATCAGTATTAAAGCCAACGTCGATAACAGTTGCACCATTTTTAATCATGTCGGCAGTTACCAAGTTTGGTTTTCCAACTGCAGAAACGACAATGTCACCTTTTTGAACTAAGTTATCAATTCGAGGCTGTGTGTTTTCGTCAATCTCAACTACTTGCGCTTGCTCTTTCTTAAACAAACCGACAAGCCTAAGGCCAACAAAACCACTGCTGCCTAAAACTACCGCAGTTTTACCTTTAAGAGAAACTTTGTATTCTTGGAGAATTTCCATTACCGCTGCTGGTGCAGCTGAAGTATAAGGAGAGTCGGGCCGCAAACCGTCAACATCTTTTTCTTGACTTATGGATGAAAAGATTTTTTCTTTATCTAGATTTTCAGGAAGCGGTAATTGAACAATTATTCCGGTTACTTTCTTATCCTTATCGAGACGAGAAATTTCTGCTTCTAAAGGCTCTTGATCTATATTGCCTGGAAGCTCTATAAGGGTGGTTTGAGCACCAATTTCGACAGCAGCCTTTTGTTTTTGCTTGATATATCTTAAGGAAGCTTCGTCATCACCGACTAGAACAATTGCCAGATGTGGTTGGAGAGATTTTTCTTGGATTTCAAGCTTCAAACTTTGGAGGAACCTGTCTCGAAGAGCTTTGCCGTCAACTAATACCATTTCGGTAGCTTCATAACTTGCGTAAAGCGGTTGAATCTCTCGCTCATTTTGATAAACAAGTTCAAATTCAAGACTCTCTGACGGATTAAACTGCCTGGTTCGGTTTTATCTAAAGTTTCTTTAAGTGCCTGCTTATAAACTTCGGTCAGTTTTTCCGCCTGTCGCTGGTCAGAATACTCACTACGAACTAGGGCTCTAGCGTTCTCCCCTAATTCCTCGCGCAACTTTTTATCGTTAACTAGCCTTAAAATTGCTTCGGAATATTCCTTAGTGTCTTTCTTGGTAGCAAAACCAGTCTCCCCGTCAACGACTACGTCTTCAAAAGCACCATCTTTGACACAAACCACCGGCAAACCCTGGCTCATCGCTTCTGCTACTACCAAACCCTGGGTTTCTGACTGGGAGGAAAAGAGGAAGATATCACCATCGGCATAAACCTTGGGCACCTCACCCATATCAACAAAGCCAGTGAAGATCACGTTCTTGCCCAAACTTAAGTTTTTGGCAGTTTTTTCGAGTATTGCCTTTTCGGTACCATCCCCCACAATAAACAGGATCGTGCTGTCGACTGTTTTGATCAGCCGAGCATAACTGCGCAAAATAAACTCGATGTTTTTTTCTTTACCAACCCTACCAACGTAAAGCAGGATCACTTTGCTGGCAGCAGTTCCATACTTTTTTCTTAAGAAGCCCTTCTCGGCAGGAGCAAATTTTTTCAAGTTAATTCCTCCGGCAACTACACTGATAGGCTTTTTAACTCCATAGCGAACAAGCTCACGCTTTACCGCTTCGGTAGGCGCGATCACACGGTCGCTCAAGTTGCAAAAAACACGGGAAGCAATTTCCGCCATCTTGGGAGTAACAATTTTCCCGTTGAATAAATAGTGAGTGTAACGATTAAGAAGGGTATGGTAAGTGTAGATGTAGGGTATTTTCTTACGCCGGGCAATTTCCCAGGCTAGAAAACTGATCACCCCACCGTGGCTGTGAACCACATCAAATTTTTGGGTGAGAAGTTTACGCATCTCTGTATCTGGCAAAGGCACAATAAAGCGGTACTCCGGATTACGGTTAACCTTAATCGAGGGGATCCAGAAAACATCTTTTTCGTTGGATTTGTACCCAGGGGTTTTCGGGGCAACGATAAAAACTTCGTGGCCCAGTTCCCTTAAAGCTTTGGCACTCGTTTCCACTTGTTCTACTACTCCAGAAATTTGTGGGTGGTAATTATCAGTAAAAAAAGCAATGCGCATTAGTTCAACTTCACCAAAAAGTCCGCTATCTTTTTGGTAATTTCATCTGGCAGGTTTAATAAAGTAATGTGGTTAGTGGGCAAGCTTTCAAACTTAAAGTTACTCATTTCGTGAGCTTGTGACTGAACTGGTTTATACGGGAAAATCATATCTTTTTCCCCGTGAATTAGCAAACTTGGCACTTTGATATCCTGGTAGTTTTTGTTCTCAAAATGGTTACCGACTAAAATGCCAGCTGCATAGGTTTTAAAGGAGCAACTTCGGATGTCGGAAAGGATACGGAGAAGGTTGAAATCGGCGGTGTCAGTAAATCGGTTGTAGTCAGTGTAATTGTTATTCGGACTACCCCAAGGTACTAAGAAAACTAGCCTCATCAAAAAATTAACTAGTCCGGTGAGTAGTTTTGGGCTGCTTCTTGCAAATTTGGTACTAATTAAAACTAGGGCCACAACACTCTCTGCGTAGAGCTGATAAAACCTTTGGGCAATTTGACTACCTAGAGAGTGGCCAACCAAGACCACTTTATCAGCCTGCTCTGCGTCTAAAACTGCCTTAACGTCTTTGGCAAAATTATCAATACTAAAAAAATCCAGGTTCTTACCCCTTCCTGATAAACCGTGGCCCCTTTGGTCCAGAACGATCACTGAGTAACCTTGGGAAAGAAAAAATGGCAGTTGAAAACACCAGGAGTTACTGCTGCCGCTTCCACCATGAAGAAAAACCAGCCACGTTTTTGTCTGCTTTTTGGCCCAGTAGAAAATTTGCGTGCCGTCAAAAGAGGTGACAAATTTTTCTTCCATCCGTAGTCTAAAGAAGCTCCTTGTAGAAATTGATTAATTTATTTCCTAAGATCTCAAAAGAAAATTTTTGGCTTAAAGCCAAGGCCTCTTTAGAGCTTTGTAAGTAAAAATCTTGGTCCTCACTCAAACGGGAAATCAGCTTATTAAAAGTTTCACTTTCACCCTTCAGATAACCCGCGCCATAAAGCAAGCGGTATTCTTCCAAATCACGCAATAGTAGCGGCAGACTGCAAGCAGCAGCTTCAATTACTGCCATCGGAGCGTTTTCCTGGTAAGAGGGCAAGAAAAAAATATCTGCTAAATTATAGATCAGGTCCATTTCCCCATAAGTCACTGACTCAATAACTTTAACATTCTCAGGTTTGTTGGCTAACAGTTGCTCAATTTTTTGGTTATCAGCAGCGATCTTACCAAAAGGCCGTCCTCCTACCCAAACAAATTCTAATTTAGGAAACTCTTTTGCAAGATGCCAAAAATCTTCAATTCCCTTGCGGGGTTGCTGCTGCCCAACGGAAAGAACCACTTTAATTTTCTCACTAATCCCAAACTTGTCCCGAGCCTGTCGACGTAACTGATTATCCTTTCGAAAAACCTTGTGGTCAACCGGGTTGGGAAAAACTTCAATACGACTTTTGACCCCAACTTCCCTCAACTGATCTTCTACCTTAGGAGCAACGGCCAGGACTAAATTAGCACGGTTATAAAAAAAACTTAGGTACGTTTTGGCTTCCCAATACCAATATTTTGCTCCTACCAAACTTCCTATGAAAGATTGGGGCACAACGTGGGCCGAAACTACAGTCGGACGGTTGGCGAGAAGTTTCCTTAAACTGTACCAACCGGCAGTTTGCAAATGAGTGATGTCCGCCTTTTCTTTAGAGTTGACCCGCACTTCAACGCCCTTTTTCCTCAACATTTTGACCATATTCAAGTAGGCAGTGTGAACCCCTGTAGTTTGGCGGCCAAACTCCGTTTCCGAGATCATGTTAACGGTCAGTGTTTGATTTGACATTGCGGGCAAAAGTGTGTGCCACGGCCTCCAACTCGGATTTTCTTAATAACTGTACCGCAGCGTGGACAAGGATCGCCGTCTTGGCGGAAAACTTTGAGATTTTTGGCATGAAAGCCCTCTTTTCCGTAAATATCTAAATAGTCGTCAATACTAGTACCACGGTCCTTAACTCCCTCGTCAAGTGATTTAATGATCCCTTTATACAGGCTTTCGGCGTCTTTCTCGTTGATTTTATTGCTGGGGGTTTCCGGATTGATTTTTGCATACCAAAGTGCTTCATCTGCGTAAATATTACCTACTCCAGCAATCTTTTTCTGATCCATAATTACGGTTTTAACCGCCCGCGTGGTTTTACTCAGCATGTTTTTAAAGTAGTCAAAGGTGAAGTCTTTGGTGAAAGGCTCAGGGCCAAATTCGTCAGTGATTTTTTTAAGATCAGTCGAATTTTCAATTAGCTTTGCATAACCGAACTTGCGAAACTCGGTAAAACGCAGTTCCCTACCGTCATCAAGTTTAAAAGTAATGTGGGTAAAACGATCCTCGGGGTCACTTGTCTTTCGAATGAAGAGCCGACCAGAAAGTTTAAGATGAATTCCAATGGTTCCGTCATTTTCTATCCCCAAGAGAAGCAACTTACCGATGCGGCCGGCGGAGACGATGTGGTGGCCAATGATTTTCTGGACAACTTCGGGCGAGGGTTGGAGCATTTTGGGCGCATCCCACCAAAGATTGGTAATTTTGTGCCCAACAAGCTCTTTTTCTAAATCGCGTCTAATTGTTTCTACTTCCGGTAATTCTGGCATTTAGTAAATGTCTCCTCTTTTACCAACCTCATAAATAAAAACAAGACTTATTCTATCGTTAATTGTATACAAAATTCGTAGATTTCCCACTCTTAAACGATAACCGTCTTTACCAACCAATTTCTTGACTAATTTACCTTCTGGTCTTGGATTATTGGAAAGTTTTTTTATGGCTTGGAGTATACGTTGTCGCTGCTGGTAGTCTAACCGACGAAGCTGATGGTCGGCAGTTGAGGAAAGGAAGATCTTGTACATCTATCCCTGAGTTAAGCCTTCTTTTCTGTAGGTCTTCAGAAGAGTGTCGAGATCAAGCCAGCCTTCTTTTTCTTTTCTGGCTACTGCTCTTTTGAGCAACTGGGCATCTCTTTTATCGAGTAGCTCCTCGCTTAAATGGGTAGGTTTTACTACCTCAGCTTTTAATTTCTGAACATCTTTTTCGATCTTTTTAACTTTTTCCAAAACGTTTATCTTGCTCATAGCTGGTACATCATACAAATTTATTAAAGGTTTTTCAATCCCAAAAAGAAAGTCCCGCCTCTTTGGTAGAAACGGGACTAGCTTAGGTAGTCTCTATATGAGTCTCCTACTTCGAAACCGAACCTTTTGGCAAGTTTACAAGCTCGCTGGAATTGTTTTTCGGCTTTTTGCACCTTCTTGTCGATAACAACTGTACTTAATCTTGAATCCCACTCCTGTCTTGTATGAAGTCTTTCCTGCTGGCTCAAAAAGTAGTTTACTACTTCAGCATACATAGACAGCGTTTCATTGACACTTGTCTGCGGTTCAGAGTAATAAAGATAACTCTTTGTCCAAGGCCAGAAACCAAACTTTATTTTAAACAGGACATGGGAAATTCCGGTAATATAGAAAATCCCCAACTAACACCTCTCTCAGTCAAATCTTGGAACGAATTATAAAAAACTGCAGGATAATAATCAATTTTAACTAGAAAAGACTAAGTTGGGATTGGGGTTGGCAAGTTTGGCAGTAGTGGGTTCGGCGGCCACTGATTTCAGTCAAGATGATAGGTTTTTTGCAGTTCTGGCAAGGTTTGTCTGTGCGGCCGTAAACACGCAGGTAATTTTGGTGAGTTCCCATATTGCCGTCTAAATCTCGGTACGAATCGATAGTTGTGCCACGGTGGTCAATTCCCTCCTGCAAAACTTGTTTAATTGCCTCAAGGATAGTTGAGGCCTCTTCGGTTGTTATTGAGGTTGGTGTGCGAAACGGGTTAATTTTGGCGACAAACAAAGCTTCATCCGCGTAAATATTCCCGACTCCGGCAATTACCTTCTGGTCAACAATCGCCTCTTTGATAGTTTTCTTTTCACTCTTTTTGATATTCTGTTCAAAAACCTCTGCCGAAACCTCAAACGGTTCGGGGCCGACCAAATTTTCTAGCTTAGAAAGCTCGTACAAAATAAAAGCTTCAGCAGCACCGTTGCGGTCGCAAAAACGCACTTGCTGACCATCCTCCAAATCCAAAATTAAACGGGTAAACTCGTCAGCCTGAGCATCTTTATCCCTAAGCAAAAATTGACCAGTAAGTTTTAGGTGAATAACTAACTTATCTCCGTTAGAAAGTTCGATGATTAGGAATTTAGCTCGGCGTTTTGCCCCTTCAATTTTTTTGCTGGAAAGTTTTAAATCCAAGTCTTGTTTGGATTTTATCCGTAAATTTTCTCCTAGTGAGGTGATTTTGGCTTGGGAAATACGTTTCCCGACCAATTTTTTGTTGATGTCGTTGACAATAGTCGTAACTTCAGGAAGCTCCGGCATAGCCAGCAAATTATAGCACGCTCATATTCTATGCCTTCCGCACTCTGTGCCGAAGCCGAATACTGCGCGTGCTGCGACCACTTCGTGGACTAAAAAAATTAAAAAAGGAAAAGGCTATACCGTGTTAGGTTGCTTGGGTAACTACCGGCTGTTCAGGGGCAGGGGTAGGCTGTGAAGATTTAATCGCTTTAAGTGACTTATAAATGGTGTAGCTATAGGCAACACCAACAATACTTAGAGCTCCGTTGACAAAGGACTGGAGAAGGTTAACAAGCAAGTTACCCCTACCAAGACCACTAGTTAGAGGTGCGAGTGGGATAGAAACTACAATCGAAACCACAATCAGCAACAAGATGCCGGCGATAAAGCGCCAAAGAACTTCCCAGGTAAGCCCACTCACCAAATTCTTACTCTCTGACATGGCTGCAAAGGCTCCTTTATTTTCCCCGACCACAATGTAAATGGCAGCAAAAAACCAAACCGCAAAAATTATCCCTGGCACTATCAAGAGCAGGATACCCGCAAAAACAGCCAGCCCCACCAGGACTTCAGTTATAAGAAAGGTGAAAAAGACTTTGACACCGTCTTTTAACATACTGTCCAAGGTAACTGGCTCACCACGATCAGTTTTAATTACCAGTAAAATCTGCAGAATTGAAACCAAAGTTCCCAGTATTAAACTAAGTACAAACAGAATTATTAAACCAGAAAAAAGCGGTGCCAGAGAAGAAAAGAAAGCCGGGCTGTTGGGGTTAAAATTTTTATCAAGTGGGGCAAAAATAATCAGCGCTAGTAGTGTGTAAACAACCTGAGGGCCAACACCAAGTAGGAGAAAAAGCCCTAAGTTCTTTTGGATCAATTCCCAAGCTGCTTTGATTGCGTCAAAAACACCGATCAAATTTTTGTTCACTAATTTTATTATAACTTGTAAAGTTACAAGCGTCGAGATGTAATCGAGGGGCTTATTTAGTAAAAATTCTACCGATGTCAATCACTAACTACTTCCATTTTGCCCCAGTTTTGGCCAATTTTAACCTCGACGGTAACGGGAACAGAAAGTTTGAAAGTGTTTTCCATCAAATCTTTAGTAATGGGAATAATCCTCTCAACCTCCTCATCTGGGCTTTCGAAAACTAGTTCGTCGTGAACTTGCAAGATCATCTTTGTTTTATAATCTTGTAACTTTGCATGTAATTTGATCATCGCTGCTTTGATGATATCGGCCGCTGTCCCTTGCACTGGAGCGTTAATCGCCATCCGCTCACCAGCTGCCCGAACACGGTAGTTACCTTGTTTCAACTCAATAAGATAACGACGGAAGCCTCCTAAAGTCTCCACATAACCTTTTTCATAAGCTGCCTCTAAGGTTTTCTCAAGCCAATTTTTGACACCGGGAAACTCTTCAAAGTAGCGGTCGATAATTGCCTTAGCCGCCTCACGATCAATTTTTAGCTGTCGGGCTAAACCAAAGGGCGAAATTCCGTACATAATGCCGAAATTAACCACTTTTGCCAGTCTCCGATCGTCCTTGGTAACTCCTTCAGGTTTTTTGTTAAGGATTTCCGCTGCGGTTCGGGTGTGAATATCCTCTCCCCGTTTAAAAATTTCCGTCAAATTCTTATCGCCAGAAAGATGAGCCATCACTCGCAGTTCAATCTGATTATAATCAGCAGAAATTAACTTACTTGCCTTAGGCGCAATAAAAGCTTGGCGGACTTTATTACCCCAATCTCCCTTGATAGGGATATTTTGGAGATTGGGGTTACTCGAAGATAACCTCCCTGTCCTAGTAGCGTCGGTATGGTAATGGGTGTGAACGCGGTTAGTTTCATCGAGCAATGGTGGGAGGGCATCAACGTAAGTGGATTTGAGCTTAAAAAGCTCTCGGTAGTTCAAAAGTTGTTCGATACAAGGATGAGCACCATGCAGTTCGTTGAGAGTTTCTTCATCAGTTGAGGCGTGATTTTTTCGCTTCTTAGTCGGGGTCAAACCAAGTTCGTCAAACAAGACTCCGGAAAGCTGTTTCGGCGAATTTAAATTAAATTCGTGGCCAACACTTTCGTAGATTGCCTTTTCACACGTAGTAATTGCCTTGTTAATGTCTTTAGCTAGTGCTGCTAGGTAGGCTTTGTCCACTAAAACGCCGCGAGCCTCCATATCTCGCAAAACTTTTTCCAGGTCAGTTAAATCCCTTTTGACTGGCTCCACCGCTTCGTTAGTCGTAAACAGTTCGGTCTGGTCTGTGTGGACGGCCGGCTGTTTAGTCAATTTATCAGCGTTGGGAAGTCTTTTCAGCAAGCTGTTAAATTCAAGTTCCTCGAAAAGGGTCAGAACCTTCTCTTTGTCATAATCAGCCAAACGGCATTTATTTAAATCGAGTTTAATCGGAGCGCGGGTATCAATTGTGGCTAATTTCTTACTTAAGGCGGCCATTTCCGCTTCCTTAGCCAGTTTCTCACCAACCTTTTCCGGGATTTTGCCAAGGTTTTTGTAGATTTCTTCCACGGTTCCAAACTCTTGTATCAATTTAGTAGCAGTTACTTCCCCAATCCCACTAACCCCTGGGATGTTGTCGGAGGCGTCCCCCACTAGAGCTTTAAAGTCAACGAGTTGTGAGGGTTTAAAACCGTATTTTTCCTCAAACTTTTTCCCGTCGTAAATAACCACATCACTCAGACTTTTACCCGGCATATAGGTTTTTATGTGCCCATTTATTAACTGCAGTGCGTCGCGATCGCCGGTGACGATAAACACCTCCTGGTCAACAGCTTGATTGGCCAAAGTTCCAATCACATCGTCGGCTTCATAACCTTCTAGAGTAAAAATGGGGATATTGAGGCTATCTACAACTTCTTTAATTCGAGGAAGCTGCTCGATCATTTCCGGAGCGGCGGCCAAGCGGTGGGCTTTATAGGCAGTAAATTCAGTGTGGCGAAAGGTTGGAGCCTTAGTGTCGAAAGCAACAACAGCGTACTCGGGTTTAATGTCCGCTAACACCCGCAAAAGCATAGAAGTGAAGCCAAAAACCGCATTTACCAACTCACCTTTTGAAGTAGTCAAAGGTGGCATCGCGTGAAACGCCCTGTGGAACAGGGCATGTCCATCAACAAGGACGAGTTTAGCCATTCAATTAGTATATTACAGCAGGGTTTTACTTTTTTCAGAAAAAGCAATCCCCAAAGGGGCTTAATTTCTTAAGCTTCTTTTTTCGAAAGTTTAGTAGTTTCACTCTCTGCAGAAGGGGCTTCAGGTTCTTTGATCTTACCGTTGGTCATAAGAGCCTCAAACTCATCTCCCTCCAAAGTTTCACGCTTGACCAGTTCGGCAGCGACTAAATCGAGTTTCTTTTTATTACTCACAAGGATTTTCTTAGCTAATTCAAACTGCTGGTCGATAATTTTCTTGACTTGTTCATCAACCTTTGATGCCAGCTCCTCAGACAAAGCCTTGCCTTCGCTTACTTCGCGGGCTACCCAAGGGTTTTCGCCGTGAGTACTAGTAGTCATCGGCCCCAGCTCACTCATTCCAAAGCGAGTTACCATATTTCTGGCTAAGTCCGTTGCTCTCTCAATATCAGAGGCAGCACCAATGGTAAACTCATTAAATTCAATTTCTTCGGCAGCTCGTCCACCTAGTAAAGAAGAGACCGTTTCCAAAAGCCGAGTTTTAGTCTCGTTGTAGCGGTCAAAGGCAGGCGGGATAAGCGTGTGACCTCCAGTTGCTCCCCGGGAAACGATCGAGATACGGTGCACTGGATCAGTGTGCGGCAACATTTTGGTCACCACTGCATGCCCTGCCTCATGGTAAGCAGTGATTCTTTTTTCTTCATCGCTCGTCATCCTTCGGCGCTCTGGGCCTAGTTGCACTTTGGTAGCAGCTTCCTCAAGAGCTTTATTATCAATTTCTTTTTTGTTTTCACGGGCTGCCAAAATTGCCGCTTCATTCAACATGTTAGCAAGATCAGCTCCGGAAAAACCAACTGTCCGGCGGGCAACCTTATCCAAATCGACCGCTTTGGCCATGGGTTTGCCTTTAGAGTGGATGTTGATAGTCGCCCGACGACCGCTGATATCAGGTAGGTCTAATGTCACCCGGCGATCAAAGCGTCCTGGACGAATTAACGCTGGGTCTAACATGTCCGGACGGTTGGTAGCTGCCATGACAATCACGTTGGCATTAGGTTCAAAGCCATCCATTTCTACTAAAATTTGATTTAAGGTCTGTTCGCGCTCGTCGTGACCTCCACCAATACCAAGTCCACGTTGACGACCAATTGAGTCGATTTCGTCAATGAAAATAATCGCCGGAGCATTCTTCTTGGCGTTTTCAAATAAATCTCGCGCCCGGCTAGCCCCTACCCCAACCAGCATTTCCATAAACTCGCTACCGGCAATTGAGAAAAACGGCACTCCCGCCTCCCCAGCTACTGCCCGCGCAAGTAGCGTTTTACCTACTCCAGAGGGTCCTACCAAAAGCACGCCTTTGGGAATTTTGGCACCAAGGGCACGGAATTTTTCTGGGGTCTTCAAAAACTGAACTACTTCCTCAAGCTCTTGTTTAGCTTCATCAACACCGGCTACATCGGCAAACTTAATCGAGGGTTTATCTTTGTTGAACACTTTAGCTCGAGAACGAGCAAAAGAGAGCAAACTGTCGCCTTGCCCACGAGCCTGGCGGAAAAAGAAATAAAAAATACCTACCAAGAGGATTACGGGTAGAAGCAGGTTAATAATTCCAAAAATAGCCTCGGTTGTGCGGTTGTCTTTAACTGACCATTTCACCTCTGAAGCTTTAATATCAGCATTTTTAAGAATTTCCGAAAAACCCACTCCCTCCTCTTTAATGGCTCTTAGCGTTGAACCGTCTTTTTGGGTAACAACTAACACTTCGCCATCAACGACGACTTTATCCACTTTGCCTTCTTTAATAAGATTGAGAACGTCGGAAAGCGGCTTTTCCTCACCAGTATTCTGAGGTGTTACAAATCCGAAAATGATGAAAACAGCCGCAAAAATAACCAAGAGGTAAAAACCAATCGATCTAAAAAAACTTTTTTGAGCTGGTTTTGAATTTTTCATTCGCGTCCCTTAAATAAATAATGGATGGCTTAAATGCAGCTCAGTATACCACGCGAAGTGAAGTCAATCAAGGCTAGTTAAGGTTCATAGCCTTCTTGACGAGATTGAGAGTCTCGATTGCTTCGGCTCGGGCCTTTTTAGTACCTTCTTCAAGGATTTTTTCAACTAAGCCCTCTTCTTTTTCGTATTTTGCTCGAGCCTCACGGATAGGATCAAGGAACTTATTCAGAGCACTGATGAGTTTTTCTTTGACCTCGATATCGCCTACTTTACCTTCACGGTAACGTTTCTTAAGATCTTCGACTTCGGTTTTATTTGAATTAAAAGCATCGTGGTAGATAAAGACCGGATTTCCTTCCACAGTACCTGGAACAGTTGCTTTAATTCGGGTCGGATCTGTGTACATACTCATTGCTTTTCGTTTGACTTCTTCAGCATTATCGGAAAGGTAAATGGCGTTATTTAAGGATTTACTCATTTTCATCTTACCGTCAATCCCAGGAAGAGTGCCGATATCTTTTGGAATTAAAGCTTCCGGAACCGGGAAAACCTCTCCGTAGGTTGAGTTAAACTTCTCAGCAATCTCACGAGTTAGCTCCAGGTGACTGACTTGGTCTTTACCAACCGGCACAACATTCGCTCGCAACATCATAATGTCGGCAGCTTGTAATACTGGGTAAGAAAGTAGTCCAAGACTTGGGTTTTCGATATTTAAATCATGTAAAACATCTTTAAGAGTTGGGATTCTTTCTAAGCGGCTTTTACTAACCAGCATAGAAAAAATAGTGAACAGTTCCTGATCTTCTGGGATTTGACTCTGAACACAAAAACTTACCTTTTTGGGATCAATCCCGACAGATAATTGGTCCAGAACCAACTCGCGTACGTTTTCTTTAATTTTGGAAGTGTCAGTATTAGTCGTTAGGGCGTGAAGATCTGCGACCAGCAAGAAAATTTCGTATTCATCTTGAAGTTTAATGCGATTGGCAAGGCTGCCAACATAATGGCCCAAATGCAGTTTTCCTGTGGGTCTATCTCCTGTAAGTATTCTTTTCATCTTGTTCTAGATTACCAAGTTATAAAGTCTTTGTCTAAATTATCGAAAGTAGAGGAGGCAAACGAAAGATTTGCCTCCTTTCTTGAAACATTTCTTTTGCCTTGTTAGTATTAGGCTCGAGAGGGCGACAAGCGGACCGCAAAGAATGCAAGTCGCCCTCTCGAAACCTATCTAGTTCTGGTTAGGGCCAGAACGGGTGTTCAAATGCTGGCTTCATTTTCACTTTCTCCTTTCTCTTAAACTTTTGGTGGTTGTTTTAGCTTACGGGTACATTATCATCCTCCTCTTTCCTAAAATTTGGTACAGAGCCTTTCCGACTCTTAACCAGCATTGGACCATTCCAACACTCTTTCGGCTCCGCAAGATCGACACTTTTCCATTTCCAGCGCCGCGGAGTGACTTAAAGTCTTTTTGTACCTGTAGGTATCCGCTGGATTAGAGCATAGGTCGTTGTGTTGCAGCTGTTTTTCAACTGAAACCCCAACGTCACTAGACTCCCAATCTGATCCGGGCAAACAACCAGCCATTCTCCCTCCTTTTGCACTAAAAAACTCGCCTTTGGCGAGCTTTGTGATGCTTTTGTTACTTTTGAGAATTTACTTATCGAGGAAACTTAAACCAAGGCACAACAAAACCGCCAACTTAATGGGTTTTCTTGTAGTGCCAATAGGGATTTAAGTTAACTACCATTGTCGTTAATTTACTCTTTTAAAGCTAGTCTGTCAAGGTTAACTGATTATAGTTCCTGGGGGAACTTCTTCGGTTGGAGTTAGACAAACCGGACCGTCTTCACCTTCCGCCGCCAGGATCATCGCTTGGCTTTCCAGACCCATGATTGTTCTTGGCTCTAAATTGGTGACGAAAACAAAACTTTTACCTACCAAATCGTCTTGAGAATAACTTCCAGCAATTCCGGAAATAACCTGCCTTCTGTCTGGCAGGCCTGACGCATCCTTTTTTCCAAAGTCAACTTCAAGCTTTAAAAGTTTTTCGGATTTCTCAACCGGAACAGCAGAAATAATTTTTCCAATTTTTAATTCTAATTTTTTAAAATCTTCAAAAGAGACTTTATCCATTTGTATTCTTGTACAGTTCGTCTTCAAAAATATCCCCAACAATTTCTTCGACAATATCTTGCGAAGTAAAGACACCAACCATTTTCCCGTGCTCGATAATAACAATTCCCATGGAAGCTCGTTTTGGACGAAACTCACTTAAAAGTGTATCTAACCGTGCATCGCTCTTAACAAAAAAGGTCGGCCGCATAATCTCTTTCAATTTAGTCGAAATTTTTTCCTCTTTCATAGCGCGAACAACGTCAATTAAATCTAAAATTCCCACAATCTTATCCTCGCTCCCCTCATAAAGTGGGTAGCGGTCAAAAGGCGCATCCAGTGGGTTGTCGAGAAACTGTTCAATGGTGAGACCCGCATCAAAACTGATAATCTCTGCTTTTGGGGTCATGATTTGGGCCACTGTAGTTGTCTCAAAATCAAGGACTGACTGGAGCCTTTTGGTAGCCTCGGTATCTAGTAGGCCCTCTTCCCTGCCTAAAGTGATGATTGAACGCAGTTCTTCTTCGGTCAAGCGAGTCGATTTCTCACCACTTAGACTATTAACAAACCTAGCAATTGCCTCAAAAATTGTCACTGCCGGCCATAAAACAAATTCCAGAATTTGAATAGGCCGAGCAAATAATAAAGCCAGGCTTTCCGCATTTTGGATAGCAAAAGTTTTCGGTGTAATATCGCCGAAAACCAAGATTAGTAAGGTCATTACCCCGGTAGCAATACCAACACCAGTATCTCCAAACAATTTAATTGAGGCAGCAGTAGCCACTGAAGCAGCGGCAATGTTAACTAAGTTGTTACCAATAAGAATTGTGATCAGAAGACGGTTGGGGTTTTGTTTTATGCTGTAGAGAACGGCTGCTCCTTTTCTTTTTTGTTCGAGAAGTGAGCGCAACTTTACCTTACTAACAGATAAGGTAGCTGCTTCTACAGCAGCAAAGAAAGCCGACAGTAGAAGTAAAACGATAAGTAATATAAGTTCGGACATTAAGTTGTGGTGGCAGGGGTGGGACTTGAACCCACAACCCGCAGCTTATGAATCTGCTGCTCTGCCGTTGAGCTACCCTGCCAAGTCGTTGGATTATACCAAAGATTGACTAGAAGTTGAAGCTGTGCTAGAATTGTCGAGATTTACCGCGGGTGGGGGGTTTAGAATCCCGCGAGGCTCATAATCTCGCTTAAGCCGGTGCGAACCCGGCACCCGCAACCAAATTTCCCCTAATCAATTGACACAACACTAGCGATGTGAGTAAATTTACTTAATAACTGCCATGGATCTTTTTAAAGAACTACAGCTCGCTGCCAAAAACCCGTTTTCCATAAAAAGTTTCTACATCGTTTTCGTAAATACTTTTATTGTTTTAGTTGTCGGCATTATGCTGGCTAGTTTTTTAAGTGCTGTTTATGCTTAAGGAATTCAAAAAAATTCTCCTGCCTCCCTACAACCCAAGAGATCTTTACTCTATCTTTATTACTCTCTTTATAGTCTTGGCAATACCCGTTACTGTGCTACAGGTAACCCTTACTCGCGACACACGTTCCCAAGCTGCTCTTCTTAATGAAAAGAGCTTTATCTCCACTTCCTTAGTAAACATTACTGATCCTTCCGATGGAGAAATAATTTCTGGAGTAAGGAACATCCAAATTGAGGCTAGTGACGAAAGTTACGCAATCTCCTCTGTGAGCCTTATCGTCGGCGAGAACATTTTGGTAACTGTTAATAATACCAATGCTTCAAGTAAGTTCACAACTGCCGTACCCTTTGATTCAACTAAGTTTAAAAACGGCGAAACAATCCTTTCTGCAATTGCTAACAACACTAACGGATTGGTACAAGCTTCTAATCCAATTAAAATAGTAATTGGCAACAATGATCTAGAACCTCCAACTGTCAGCTTCGAAACTTTAAGAGATGGCTCTTACGTTTCGTCGCTAACTATAGCAGTTAAACTAAACGTTGCCGACAATTTAGGAATTGAAAAGGTAAGCCTCTTGATTGATGGTAGGCAGGTTAAAGAGTTCTTTCAGCCACCTTACCTCTATTCTTGGGTGGTTGGCAACGGCTCCACTGGCAACCATAAGCTTGCGGCAACCGCAACTGATTTTGTTGGTAACACACAAACTAGCGAAATTAGCGTCTACAAATCAACTACGCAAGATTAAATTCTGAATAATTCCACCCACTTTTGAAAATTTGTCTTCGCCTGCTGATCTTGTTTTTGAGCTTTACTAATACCGGCTTCCTCAACAATTATCGCTGTCTCCCCAGGTTTTCCCAAACCTAGGCGATTACGGGCTTCTTGCTCGATAAACAAACTTGAATCTCGCCTCTTTAGCTCTTCTTTCAAGTTTAAGTTAATCTTCTCCAGCTCTCTAACTTTTTCTTCCTCTTGACTAACTGATCCGAGCTTCATGGCAGACTCATAACTACTTTTTAAGAGACTAAAGTTAAAAAAAAGTAAAAAACCAATTACTAATAAGGACAGCAGTTTTCTCATGTTTTAATTATACCCCAGAAAGCGAACTCCAGTCTTGATAAAAATAAAGTGAACCCAAGCGATCTACATTTTCTGAGATGAAGGGTGCACAGAGTCCTTAGTCACGAAGTAACGCAAGGTGCGAAGCACCCTTAGTCTTCATAGACGCAGGGTGCGAAGCACCCTATAGTGTCTTGACAAGGGTATGAATACTTGTTACACTCTGCTTAAGATAACTAAAGAACCTCTGCTTAGTAGTTCTTGGTTTCAAGATTATGGTTGGGTTAAAAGAGGCTCATTCTAAGTTTGTTGAACATCTTAAAAAGCAAGGTCGTTCCAGTGCGACTGTTTTAGCCTATGGAAAAGATATTGAGCAGCTCACTAACTTTCTTGATGAACTAAAGAAAAGTCAGGTCCATGAAGTAAATACCAAAGATCTTCAAGCCTTTATGGCCAAACTTGTTAAAGAAGGCTATACCCCTAAAAGCATCTCAAGAAAAACTAATTCCACTAAAACCTTTTTCCGTTTTCTAAAAATTAGCGATATTGTTACTGACGATCCTGCGGCACTACTTGCTCACCCTAAGTTTGAGATGAAACCACCCAGAATTCTCTCTAAGATGGAGTACCGGGCCCTGCGGGATTCCGCCCGCGATGACACTCGTCTCTCAGCAATTATTGAGCTGCTTCTTCAAACTGGGATAAGAATTGGTGAGCTGGCTAAACTAAAGCTACCTGATGTCACCTTCGGTGAAAACGGTCGAGCTGGGGAACTCCATGTTCCTGCCGGGGAAAGTTACCCTGAAAGAACTGTCCCTTTAAATAAGGCTTCTGAAACTGCTCTCAAGCGCTATTTGGAAATAAGACCAGAAACTAAAGAGGAGACTCTTTTCATTACTAAAACTGGTCGACCCCTTTTAGTTCGCAACATTAGAACTGCTATTGACCGTTACTTCCGCCTAGCAGGAATTAAAGATGCCAAGGTTAATGATCTGCGCCACACTTTTGTAGCCCATCACCTCATGGCTGGTACTTCCCTAGTTTTGGTAAGCAAGTTGGCTGGACACAAGAGGCTTGCCACCACCGAAAAATACCTTAATTTAATCCAAAGTCGTTTGGATAAACCCATTAAACTCGAAGAGCTCTAACTACCCAACCAAAACAATATTTGATTCTTTAAATCAAGTTCTAGCTTATGGGTATCAGCGTGTTTAAGAATTCCAAGATATGATTGAACGGATTGGTTGATCGATGTTACGTCTGACTTCCCTCGCCTGTAAATGTCTATATTTTCTCTAACCTTTCTATAAATCCTTCTTTTAGTTTTAGTCCTAACGATTTGGTAGTATGGCAAGGC
The DNA here is from genome assembly GCA_036514715.1 of Candidatus Nanoarchaeia archaeon. Classification (GTDB taxonomy): domain Bacteria; phylum Patescibacteriota; class Microgenomatia; order Woykebacterales; family RBG-16-39-9b; genus DATBWR01. Next base: position 40,253 of record DATBWR010000009.1, read on the forward strand.
TACATAACCAACAAAATCAACACCCCACGTAAGTCTCCGTAAGGAGATTTTGTCTTGGTGGAGTTCGAGTTTTAACTCTTTTCCGACAAATTCTCCAATCTTTCCTAGGGCTCCAAGTAAAAATCTAAAGTCTTCGTCCAAAATAATAAAATCGTCTGCGTAACGAACATAATACTTAACCTTCAAGTGGTGTTTAACAAACTGGTCAAGACTATTTAAGTAAATGTTTGCAAAGAGTTGGCTGGTGAGGTTACCAATAGGGATACCCTTCCCCTTCGTAGTTTCGTAACTTTCCACGATTTTCTTTACTAACCAAAGAGTGTCGGGGTCTTTTATCCTTGCTTTCACTAGCTTTAACAAAATTTCGTGGTCAACACTATCAAAGAATTTTCGCACGTCGCACTTCAAAGCCCAACAACCCACAGTGTAGTTACGAGAGATTTTGCGGCAGCAGTGCACAAGCTTTTTGAATCCTTTGTGAGTACCATAACCCTTCCTACACGAGTAAGACTCTGGAATAAATGTTGGCTCGAAAAGCGGGTTAAGGGCACTGAAGAGGGCGTGGTGAATGACTCTATCTCGAACAGTGGCTTTGTGAATATGTCGAACTTTTGGGTCGTGGATGTAAAACCCAGTGTAAGGAGAATGGCGGTAGGTCTTATTTCGTAGCTCCCGATGTAGTTTGAAAAGGTTATCCTCGAGATGTAGTTCAAAATAGCCAACGTCAGGCTTATCTCTTTTCCCTTTTTTAAACTCATCCCAAGCTTGCAATAAAGCCTCGAGTGATATAACTTTATCATAATTATGGCCGAAGACTTTCAATTTTTACCTCCTAAGTCAATCAATTCTGATGTACCCATCTTTCAGAAACTTTACGATTTCTACAAAGAACTTTATTTAGCCCAGAACAAATTTCCCAAGGCACACAAATATACTCTAGGGCAGACTCTGAGTAATAACTCCCTTGAGCTCTTTGAACTCTTATTTTTGGCTGGCAGAAGACAAGAACAGAAACTTGATTTGCTTGAAAAGGCAGACGCAAAGCTAGAATCTCTCAAGACCCTATTGAGGCTAGCAAAAGACACTCAATGCATTGATAACAATAAATATCTACAACTAGAGTCTTTTCTCCAAGAAATAGGCAAAATGCTTGGTGGCTGGATAAGACACACCAAGCAAAGTGCCTAGTAGATTCAGACACAACCTCAGGGAGGCAGAAGCCGAGCCGAACTTCTGATTCGGATTGCTGACCCAATTGTCGTTCAGCTTGAGCTTGTCGCCGTTGAAGTTGAAGTACAGCGCGTTGTCGAACTCCTCGTCAGACTCTGGCTTTCACCCAAACCTCCTAAAGTGCACTGAGGATTTAGCTTTACTGCCTATTGGCTTATATGCTATTTCCTCTGAATTTTATTCGCTCAATAAGAGCTTAGGGCTTGGGTAAGTAGTGTCTAAATCTTCTCAAAGTATTCCCACAAACTCCTTAAAGTTTGTAGTTCTAACTCACTGGGAAGACCAGAGATTTCGGCGACCCAAGACCGTAATCTT
>DATBWR010000010.1:0-11941 GCA_036514715.1 Candidatus Nanoarchaeia archaeon
TCAACATCCACCCAGTGCCACTTGACGGCCGAACCTTGTGATTGGCCTGGTGACCAAGTAAAGGTAAACGGCTTACTGACTGGACTGGTACCAACTGACAAGTTGGTTGGTGCGGTCGGTTTATTACACGAAGGTTGGTTCACGTTAACGGTAATGGAATCAGATTTGGTACCACCTGGCCCGTTGCAAGTTGCTGTGTAGGTTTTAGAGGAGGTTAGGTTACCAGTATTGCGGTTACCGCTGGTACCGGTCCAACCGTCAGGGCTAACAGTACAACTGTCGGCATCGAAAGAAACCCAATTTAAATCAACCGAGGTATTGTAAGCAATTTGCAAAGGGCCTTGATTGCTCTGTGGACCAACAATGTCTACTGATGGTGGGGTGGCGGCGCAGGTTGAAGTTGGTGGTGTGTCAAAAACACCTGTACCAGAAACTCCCCAAGGATTAGCTAAACCATTAAAGTAGTTAGTGATACGCCAATAATGCCTTTTACCTGGGTCCAACGGGCCAATATCATTTCCAGTTGCCGAGGAATAAGAACTACTAGCGGTCGGGGGGTTAGCGGTTCCTCCGTAAGGCGGGTCGCTAGCCGTTACATAAGTACCGTCCACCCAACCGTTGTTTGAGAGAGAAAGATCCAAAAACTGAGCATCTGGACCCCGACCGTCTGACGTACTTCCCGGCTTCCACCTAAAAAGCATCACTGGCCGGTTGCTCTCACAACGCAAGAAGTTAACATCAGTTACGCTTGGTGGATTGATTGTTGATGGACAGGCCGGTGTTCTGACCGTTCCTGAAATAATAGCATAGTCATCTCCCGCAGTGTAACTTAGGGCCACCCAAGCCTTCCATCCATAATTAGTATCAGGCTGCAGGCCGCTAGCGGTATAAGAGGTGGCTCCAATTGGAAGAAAGGTCCAACTCCAGTCATTCGGGCTAACACTAGTTGGCCCCCAACTTATTCCGTGGCTAACCTCGTTCCAGTCAACATAGTATGGCCAACTAAAGGTGTAGGAAACCGTGCAGGCAGCTGCCTGGCTTCTTTGTTCTCGAACACTGGTTACGTTTAAAGTGATGACGGGAATAGAAATGGCACCAACTACCAAGCCAGCTAAAATTAACGCAAGAGTAGGGTTGGAGGTAACAAGCGCTGTAACTTTCTTAAAAAGATTTATCACAGGAGCAGTTTTAAGTGTTTATCTAAATTATAGGGAAGGGGTACCTTGGGTGTCAACCAAACTATGCTTGGGAGTTCAAGGGTAATTTGATATAAACTGTAGTACCCTGACCAAGATTGGACTCAACCCAAATTTTGCCTTCGTGGCTCTCCACGACGATTTTAGTAAGGTAAAGCCCCAAACCAATACCTTCGTAATTATAGGTGAGAACATCGGTCCCTCGGTGGAATTTCTGGAAGATTTTATCTAGCTCCTCTTTGGAAATACCAATCCCAGTATCGGCTACAGAAATCACTAATTCGCTTTCCTTTACTTCAATTTTGATCTCCACTTTGCCACCTTCCCGGTTAAACTTAATAGCGTTATCGACAACGTTTGCCAAAGCTTGTTTTATCCGCGCCTTATCAATACTGATTTGTACTGGTGTTAGGGGTAAGGCTAAAGTAAAACTAATTTTTTTCTTGTCGGCTTGCAGCTTAGCTTCTTCTGCCAACTCTTTAACAATAGTGACTAGGTCTTCTGGAGTTTTCCTCAACGGCTCTTTATCTCTTTCTAAAGAGACCAGACTCAACAGGGACTCAGTTATCCCCTCGAGTTTTTCTGCGGAAGTGGCAATAGCGCTGATCATCTCCAAAGACTCTTTGTCCAAATCCTTCTCTTTTAGAAAGGGTATGTAATCCTTAATAATCGTTAACGGAGTTCTAAGGTTGTGCGAAGCAATTAGGATAAATTCATCTTTTAGCTTGTCAACTTGTTGCAAACTTTCAATGTTCTTTCTTAGAACATCGGTCATTTGGTTTAGTGAGGAAGCTAAGTCACCAAGCTCATCTTTAGCTTCAATCTCAATTCTTCGGTCTAAGTTGCCCTCACGGATCTGCCGAGCCGTAGTAATGATCTTAGCCAAGGGGGAAAGAATAGATCGGTTAACTAGGAAAGTGACTGCCGCCAAAGTAGTTAAGAAGAGTAGTACCACTAAAACTGCAGTTGTTAGAATAGCCCGATCAATGTTAGCGTAAATCGACTCGTAAGAAATAAAGTAACGCAGGGAGAAAGGGCGAATACCAAAATCATCGGAATAAGGAACGATTACTTCGTTAATATCTCCGTTTTCGTCTTTAACCTGAGTCTCTTGGTCGCCACTAACAGCTTGCAGGGTTTTGGGGTCACTAATTTTGAAGTTTGGCCCTTGACTAGCGGTATTATCTATATTGTTAGAATCAAATAAGAGGTTGCCATCAACTGAAATTATCTGCACCCTCGGTACAGTGTCATTTAGACTCAAGGTCTCGCGTAAAATCTCGCGAAACTTCAAACTACCAGCGTGAAAATAAAGAGTGTAGGCATCCCCCAAGGGTTTAGTTGCTAGTGAGGAAAAGGTGCGGGTGCGGGCTACAAGCGAGCTTTTTTCGAATTCACTGCTTTGACGAATGAGAACGTAGGAAGCGATTGAGAAAATAACCAAGAAAACAACCGCGGAAATTAAGGAAAATTTAAACTGCAAACTACGGAGGCTAAAGAGGTGGAGAAATCCCCGCACCATTTATTTACTGGTGTCAATTTTTTGGCGGCCGGAAATATCAGCTCCGAGAAGAAGGTTTCCGATTGTTGCTTTGAAAGCAATGTCGCCCCGGCCAACAACTTGAAGGGTTGTGGTGTAGAGAGGAATTGACGGTAAATCTTGCACAATCAAAGCGTGGGCTTCTCGGGTGAGCTCAATTCTCTTTTGAACGTTGAAGGTAGAGGTAGCTTCATCAAGAATTTTGTCCAAACCTGAGTTGGAATAGCCGGTTGGATTAGCCCCACCATGCCCACCACTGGGTGTGTGGAAGAGAGTGTCAATGAAATCAAGAGAATCAATGGTGTCTGGGCTGTAGGAAGCCAACATCAGGGCAAAATCGCCACTTAGTAACTTGGCAAAGAACGGGGGTGGGCCCCCCTCGGATGGGGGTTTCGTACCTAAAGGATTAATTTTAACAGTAACACCAATTTCAGCCAGTTGTTTTTGAAGCTCGTTGCGAACTCCTTCTGTCGAACCTTCACTCACATCTAAAGTCACAGTGAAACCGTCAGGAAAACCAGCCTCGGTGAGAAGTTTTTTAGCTTCACCAACATTTTTATCTGATCTTACCAAACTGGTGTTAAAACCAACTAACTCCTGGGTCGCAAATTGAGAAACCGGCTCAGCGGATAATTTCCCAGCTGAAATAATGTCGGCAACACTGAGAGCAAGTAACACCGCTTTTCGTACTTTAGGGTCCTTAAAGGGGTTTTTACCCGCTTCTACATACTTACTCTGGTCAGATTCGGTATCCAGCAGAAGGAAGTGGATACCACCCCTAAAATTGCTCACCTGGAAACCCTTACTAACCAAGCTCTCGTTACCGGTTATCCTCGAAAAGGCCAAATCTAACTTCCCTTGTTCAAGTTCAGTTTTAATCTGGTCTTCGTCTGACACATGCCTGTAAACTAACTTTTTAACTTGAGGAGTTCCCCCCCAATAGCTAGAATAAGCTTCAAGAACAGCCTCAGACGGATCTCCACCAACCGAAACTAGTTTGTAAGGTCCAGTGCCAACTGCCTTGGCGAGACCATCTTTGGTGACTTGAGTTTCGGAGACTATCCCTACATAAACTATCCAGCTCAGAAGGGTTGCGTCTGGCTCTTTGGTTTTTAGTTCCACGGTGTAATCGTCAATAACTTTGACAGAGTCAACCCGAGAGGCCATGGGTTTACTCACCCACTCGGTATCGCCAGAGCTAGCTTTAGCTTGCTCGATGGTGTATTTAACATCTTTGGCGGTAAAGGTATCTCCCGATTGAAACTTCACTTCCTTGCGTAAATTAATTTGCCAAGTCAATTCGTCCGGGTTAGTCCAGCTGGTAGCTAGGCCTGGCTGCAGGGTGTTATTACGAAAGACAGTTAGACCTTCGAACACGTCAAGGTAAATATTGATATTAGAGGTGTCAAAGGTAACAAGCGGATAGCGTCCCGTCGGAGCACTTTCTAGTTGTACCACTACCTGATCTTTAGGCAAACCGGTCTCGTATTCGGCGCTTTGGAGATCAGTTTTTTGATTGGGGAAGATTAAAACAACAACCAGGCTAACAAAAAGTATAGCCAGCACCACCAGATAAAACACTGGGTGGCGGTAGAGCGGCTTGGCGCCAGCAGTTTCAGGAGCAGACTGTGGTTCCATTTGGACTTAAGTCAAATATAACAACAACCTTAAGACTTTGTCAAATCAACCTTAAGTTCTGATAAAATAGGTGTCGATGGCAAAAGAAACTGCGACTTTAGCTGGAGGTTGTTTTTGGTGTACCGAGGCAATTTTCAAGCATCTTATGGGTGTGGAAAAAGTCACCTCAGGCTACGCTGGTGGTAAGATGGAAAACCCTTCTTACGATAAAGTCTCTCAAGGTTCGACCGGCCATGCGGAAGCAATCCAAGTGGAGTTTAACCCAAAAATTATTACTTACGAAAAACTGCTAGAGGTTTTCTTTAAACTCCACGACCCAACTACTCTCAACCAACAAGATGCTGACGTCGGCACCCAGTACCGCTCGGCAATTTTTTACCACGACAAGAAACAAAAAGAGGTTGCTGAAAAAGTAAAAAACCAAATGCAGCCTCTATATAAAAATAGAGTTGCAACCGAGATTGTTCCGCTCACTCACTTTTACCCAGCCGAAGAAATTCATCAAGATTACTACGCCAAAAACCCCAGCTCCGCTTACTGCCAAGTAGTAATTGATCCTAAAATCAAAAAACTTTTGACTGAATTCAAAGAGTCAGTTAAGGACTAAACGCTGAGGCTAAATTCTGGCTCTATTTGGTAGATGAAGTTAGAACTTTTTACCTAAACTATCCTATTAATAGGATTGCCACCAACATTACTTCCTTAAATTTATCATGAGGAATTCGTCTTTTTAAGTTTGTCGCGACCCAAAAAACAATAGCAGAAGCAAAATAACCGGGATAAGGAAAACAACAATAGAACGTTCTTTTTCCCTAACGATTGCGAAGATTGCAAAGACCGAAGCGATTAGCCCAGCAACAAACCCTGGGATTATTGGCCAGTTAATACCCACTGTTCCATACTCAGGTGGTTCAACTCTGGGATTGTTCATAAACAGATTGGCAATTACGAACAGAACGACCATTAGAATGAAAATATAGAGAGCCCATTTTCCCGATTTCGCTTTCGGAATAACTATCATAATGGCATCATATAGAAAAGACCGACCCTATTCAACCAACTACCATGAATTGTAGAGTAGGATTCGAAAGGTTCGAACCAACTTCAAAACTAGAAAAAGACGCTTGAGATAACTCAATCGCCTTTTTTGGCTCCCACTACTAGACACACTTAGAACCTTTAATTGGTCTTCTTTCCAAAAGGAAAACGGCCCATTTCTGAGCCGTTTTTCCTATTAATTTACTTCTAAGCAATGTTTCCACTCTCCTTACCGAGCTTGTGAGTTGCTATGCGAGTAGCTATACCAAAGATAGCCATAACGGCCCCAATTAGTAACATTGGAACGTTAAAGAAATCTTCAATGCTACCAGCAATACCCGTATCTGGTAGGGTTTCTGCTAGTACTTTCCCTTCATCATTTGCCGCCAGCACTTTACCATCGTCATCGTTGTTTTGTGGGTCTTGATTAACCTGAACACAGTTACCTTCATCATCTATTTGGTAACCTTCGGGCACTTGGGCTTGTTCACCCTCGATGTTGGGACAGAGGTCAGTTTCCTCTTCAGCTTGCTCTTGAATACAACTACCTTCGTTTTCTGTGTCAGCAATGTAATCTTCGGGCATTGTTTCTTGAATACCCTCTAAGTTGTCGCAAACATCGTTAGGTTCTTCTTGTGGCTCTTCTTCTGGTTGTTCACTAGAAACAACACAGTCACCACTCTCATTCAATTCATAACCTTCTGGCACTTCTGCTTGATTATCTTCAAGGTTAGGACAAACGTCAGTTGGTTGTTCTTCTTGAGATTGATTACAGTTCCCCTCTTCATCAACCTGATAACCTTCTGGAACTTGGTCTTGCTCACCTTCAAGGTTAGGACAAACATCAACAGGTTCTTCGGAAACATCTGCTATACAATCACCGCTTTCATCTATATGAAAGCCTTCAGGAAGTGTTTCTTGAATACCCTCTAAGTTGTCGCAAACATCGACTGCCTCATCGGCAGAGGAAATTACAGGAAAGAGAACAGAAAGAGATAAGAAAATTACCGCAAGAAAGGTACTTATTTTATGTACTTTAGCCAAAATTAATTCACCACCTTTCGGTATTAAGCAGGCAATTACGCCTGAAAGGAAGTTTCTAATTGATAATTTGGTGTTGTTGGCGGTATAGCAAGTTAGCAGATACTCGCCTGCCCTTTAATTACTAGACGAGTTGGAAGTGGAAAATGTCACAAACTGTTATGGGGAGGTTCCTTGGTTTTCTTCTTCAGGAGTTTGTGGAATTTCTTCATTTATAGTAGTTTGGTCAACTTTCTCCTCAATAGCGCTTTGCAGACCTTCGAAAGCATCTTGAAGCTCCTGCAGGTCTTTGTCTAATACCTCCGGTAAGAAGGAGTCTACTTCGTTAAGTTTCACTTGTTGCTCATCAATATTGGCTATTACGTTCTGTAGAGTATCGTTTATTTGGTTAGAATCATTTTGTGCATTTGAAACGGCTTCGATAACCTTTGAAATAGAGTTACTAACCTCCTCAAAGGCTTTTTCTATTTCGCTATCTCTATGGTGCTCTGACAACGCTTTTAGCTCGTCAACCCGTTTTTCAGTAAACTCTTGTTGCAGTGAGATTTTACCTTCAGTGTCAGCAAGGTTAAGCCTAACTTCTTCAATACTTCTTTTAACTGGGTAAAGAGGGTCGCCTGGAATACTTCCGTCCGCCAACGCGATAGTACCGCCTCCCAAAGCAATTACTACTAGAAATGCCCCTAATGAAAGGGCCCAGCGATAGTTAGACTTATTAACTTTAGAGTGTGTAACAGTCTCACCCACTATTCCAAAACGTAAGTTCTCAACCCAGGCTTCATCTGGTTCTAGTGAACTTAGCACCTTCAAACTTTTTTCAAATTTAGTTAACTCGTTATTTACCATAGTTATCTTTTAGCTTCTTGATGGCTCTGTACTTTATATTTCTTAACGCACCTGCACTTTTACCCGTTATTTCAGCAATCTCCTGGAAACTATAACCCTCAACCGTATACAGCAGAATTACTCCTTGCTCCTCCTCGTCTAACTTTGAAAGGGCGGTCGTAAAATCCATTACTGCTTGACCTCTTTCGCTGGCCTGCTCATTATCCGTAGTCTCTATCTCCGAGACATAATCAATATTGATAGTTTCTTTTCGGTAACGATAGTGGTCAGCAACTAAATTCCGAGCGATTGAGAACAACCAGGCACTAAGATTTCCATCTCCCTTAAAGCTACTTATGTTCTCAAAGGCTTTAAGGAAAAGGTTCTGAGTTAAATCCTCGGCTACCTCTTTCTTACCAGTCTTAAAGTACATAAAACGGAAAATCTGTTTAATGAAATGGTCGTAAATTTCGCCGAAAGCACCTTTATTGCCACTTCTAGCCAACTCAATAACCTTATTGCTTAAACTTTGTTTTCCTTTGCCAAAAAGCATCTCTCTATTCTACCTTAACGAAATTTACAAAGGAAACAAATTCCAACTCTAGAATACAAGACTGTTTCGGTTATTTATTTGTCACGGAAATGTTTAATTTGAGGCTAAATTCAGTGGCTCCCGCTACTTGACACACTTAGAACCTTTGATTGGGTTTCTTTCAACAAAAAACTAGCCTTTTGAGCTAGTTACTTGTCCTAAATAAACCTTTTCGAGAGACTTACTTGGGTGTTAGGGGAAAAGTTGCTTTCGCAAGTTTTACCCCTATCTCATTCCTTTCTATTCCGCCTTTTGGTCACCACTGGAAAGGTGCTTACCAAGCTCTGTCAATAACGACTTTAGCTGTGGGTCTGCGTCTTCCAGATTGACCTTTGGGTGGCTCAGAGGAACGGTACTCGATTGCATTTGTCGCACCTCCTCTGACGTCAGAATATCGACCTTTGCCTGACTAGGGTTAATTTGTTCCACTCCTTACAATCTTTCTACTTAGTTCCAGAGGTCAGGGTAGCAGACTTCACAGTCGTACTCTTCACCATTGTGAATCTGACCTTTGACGACGTGGAAAGTGGGTGGTTCCACTCCATCCATTTCGTCAGCTATGTCCTGGTCGCTGACTCCGTGTTCCACTGACTGAAGCTCTGCCATAATGGCTCGGCGGACAGACGGAGGCGTGTCTGAGGCTGTCAGCCTGGCGGTGTTAAAGTCTCCTTCTTCTGGAGCCCTCCCACCAGTAATCTGCTGGAGCCTCTCCTCATATGTTGCCACTACGTTTCTCCTTAGGGCTATTTTGGCCTTAGTTAGTTGTGGCATTATAACACTCTTTAGCTTCAAAGTCAACCTACTATAGGTTTCTGTTGGGTGTGTTGTTTAATTACCTGTTAAATTAGGTTAAACTGATGTTAATGGACACCGTTAAGTATTACCTAATAAAAGACTCCTACGACACCCTTGAAGACGATTTAACCAAACTAATCTCTTTCTTGAGCTTAACTCCGGGAGTAAAAACCAGCCGAGACAGTGAAAATCCAAATAAAATTACCATTTCCTATACTTTCAAAGGAGTTACTTTAAACGCTGATATTGAAGTTACTGGCGGTCAAATGGCAGCCGGAGAAACCAGAGTAGCTCAACCCACAGTGATTTTAAGCTCTCAACCCATTGATAATATCCTCCCCAACCTGGTGAAAATCGGTGCCACTCCACTTGGTTTTAGACTTTTTGGCCAAAGTCTTAACTCTTTTATACCAGGCGACCCCACTCTTTTAGACATCACTACTGAAATCATGGTTCAAAAACCAAGTGAAATCTTGAGAGCAAAAAACTTTAAGCCTATTTTTGCGTTCAGAAATTCAACTGCTATTTATGCTGAAAACCTCACCGACAATTCAATTCACTTTGTTAACGAGTACCTGTTGAACTACTTTATTAAGTTTGGGTTGAAAGAGGGTGAGGAAACACCGGAGTTTAGTTATAAAGTTGCCCCTAATCTAAAACGCTTTGTACCACTCTTTGATAACAACCTAGTTCCTATGAACTTTTATCACTATTACCAAAAACCAGCTAAAATTATTAACCAAAGCTGGTTTGATGTTGATAAACCCACGAGGAAAATCTTTATCCAACCTTTACTTTTTGAACTGAATGAAGCTAAACAATCTTTCGAACCCGTTGCTCCGAGAGGATCAGCAGTTCTAATTGCCGACAAAATCCGCCCAGGCGAAGGCTTGGACGCTGCTTTAAAGCGCTACCTTAACGAGCAGTTTCAAATGACAACTGATTACATTGGAGCGGTAGTACAGAGAGTAATTGAATTTGACCGAGACCGTGAAGCATTGCTTACCCCACGCTTAATCGTTAAAGTCTTTGTAGAGAAACTTGAGAATAAAGAACAATTCGAAGACAAAGCACAGAGGGGTTGGACATCAATTAACGAAGGGCAACCACAATGACATTGAAACAAAAACTCTTTATCAAAAACTATCTACCCACGATTGGTGTTAGAGAATGGTCTTGATGAAGAAAAAAGGAACTTAGTCACTGATGTCGGTCAGAACCTCTTTTTGGAGGACAAAATAGTTAGATTTAGCTTCAAACAACCCTACGATATACTACTGAAACCAGAGTATCGTACTAATTGGCTCGCAGGATGGGACGATTTCAGAACAGCTAATTGGTTTGAGATCGTAGAGTTTCCAGACCTCACACTACAATTAACAGAGAGATTTTTGGCGGCAACTGCCTGAACCACCTGACATTTCGGGGACACCCCGTATATACCCCTTTTCAATTTCAAAGTAGAAGTGTAAACTGCCTCACCAATCCGCGATATATTTTTTGAAAATTGGGGTGGTTAACTCCCTAACCAAAACCAAATTTGATTTCTTAAATCAGTTTCTAGTTTGTGGGTGTTAGCGTGTTTCAGAATCCCCAGATAAGATTGAATTGATTGGTTGAGAGACTTCAACTCTAACTTTCCCCTCTTATAAACAACCACGCTTTCATTAACTTTCCTGTAAATTCTTCTTTTAGTCTTTGTCCTGACGATTTGATGGTTGGGAAGGGCAACATAGCCAACAAAATCAATTCCCCAAGTAAGCCTCCGGAAGAAAACTTTGTCCTTGTGAAGTTCAAGTTTCAGCTCATTTCGGATAAATCCTCTTATTTCTTCAACAGCTTTGGTCAAATAGCGAAAATCTTCATGCAAAATAATAAAGTCGTCTGCATAACGTAAGTAGTACTTAGCTTTAAGTCTGTGTTTAATAAATTGGTCTAGACCATTCAAGTAAACGTTGGCGAAAAGCTGAGAGGTAAGATTGCCAATTGGTATTCCCTGCCCTGGTGCGGTTTCATAGCTACTTACAATCTTCTTTATCAACCACATCGTATCTGGGTCTTTAATCTTTGTTTCTATCAACCCTAATAGTACTTTGTGGTCAACACTGTCGAAGAACTTTCTAACATCACACTTTAAGGCCCAACAGTCTTTTGTATAGTTTCGAGAAACTTTGCGGGAGTATTGAACAAGTTTATTAAATCCTTTGTGTGTTCCGTACCCTATGCGGCAAGAGTAAGAGTCAGCAATAAAAGTAGGTTCAAAGATTGGATTGAAAACGTTAAAGAGGGCGTGGTGAACAACCCTATCCCTAACTGTGGCCTTGTGAATGTGGCGAACTTTGGGGTCGTGAATATAAAACCCGGTGTAAGGAGAGTGTCGGTAAGTCTTATTTCGCAGCTCTCGGTTTAGCTGAAAGAGGTTATCTTCAAGATGTTTTTCAAAATAACCGACATCAGGTTTGCCTCTTTTACCTTTTTTAAATTCATCCCAAGCTTGCAATAAAGCTTCTAGTGATATAACTTTATCGTAATTATGTCTGAAGACCTTCAATTTTTACCTCCTAAGTCAAGCAATTCTGATGTACCAATCTTTCAGAAACTTTATGACTTTTATAAAGAACTCTACCTCACTCAGCTCAAATTTCCGAAAGCACATAAATATACCCTTGGGCAAACTTTGGGCAATAATTCCCTCGAACTCTTTGAGCTATTATTTTTGGCTGGCAGAAGACAGGATGAGAGACTTGAATTGCTAGAAAAGGCAGACGCAAAGTTAGAGTCTCTTAAAACATTGCTGAGGCTAGCAAAAGACACGCAATGCATTGATAACAATAAGTACCTACACCTCGAGTCTTTCCTCCAAGAAATAGGCAAAATGCTTGGCGGCTGGATAAGGCACACCAAGCAAAATGCCCAAGAGAAATAGACACAACCGCAGGGAGGCAGAAGCCGAACCGAATTTCTGATTCGGATTGCTGACCCAGTTGTCGTTCAGCTTAAGCTTGTCGTCGTTGAAGTAGAAGTTCAGGGCGTTGTCGAACTCCTCATCAGCCTTCGGCTTTCACCCAAACCCCCTTAGTGCACTGAAAATCTAGCTTTACTACTTTTAATAAGTTTATGTGCTATCTTTTCTGTATTTTATTCGCTCAATAAGAGCTTAGGGCTTGGGTAAGTAGTGTCTAAATCTTCTCAAAGTATTCCCACAAACTCCTTAAAGTTTGTAGTTCTAACTCACTGGGAAGACCAGAGATTTCGGCGACCCAAGACCGTAATCTT
>DATBWR010000011.1:0-126642 GCA_036514715.1 Candidatus Nanoarchaeia archaeon
ACCCGTGAGGGTAATGAGATCATCGGAAAACCAGAAGAGGCTAAGTACGGCATCCGAGATGACCAAATCATCGAAGCCTACCGTCTGGCAATGGAGCGAGGCGCAAAACGTTTCGGTCTTCACACAATGGTGGTTTCTAACGAAAGAAACTACCGGTATATGGTGGAAACAGTTCGAATGTTGCTCGCCCTTGCTGACCGCCTTTCGATAGAACTTGGGATTAACGTGGAATTCATCAATATCGGTGGCGGTATCGGAGTACCATACCGCCCAGACGACAGGTCCTTCAGTCTTCAGGAGCTAGCCTATGGGGTACAAAAGCTCTACGACAGTTTTAAGGTTTTACGGGCTTCTGTACCAAGGCTTTTCATGGAGTGCGGTCGGCTCGTAACTGGACCCCACGGAGTCTTGGTTACTCAAGCGATCAACTTGATGAGTAAGTACCGGGAGTACGTTGGCGTGGACGCCTGCATGTCCTCGCTGATGCGCCCCGCAATGTACGATGCCTACCACCACATCACCGTGGTAGACAGAAGCGGCAACGTCAAGCAAGGTAAAAAAACAGCTGTCGACGTCGTTGGCTCACTTTGTGAAAACAACGACAAGTTTGCCAAACAACGTTACCTACCCAAAGTAGATGAAGGTGACTTACTTGTCATTCACGACACCGGTGCTCATGGACAAGCCATGGGTTTCAACTACAACGGACGGCTTTGGCCAGCGGAGCTGCTTCTTCGCCGTGACGGATCCTTAGAACTAATACGTCGTCGGCAGGAGTACGATGATTACCTGGCGACCCAAAGGTTTACACCTTACAGTCTGGAACTACCAGAAAAAGAGAAAGGAGACAAGTAAAATGGCACTGCAACCTTGGCTTCCTCAAGGTGGAGTAAACCTCTTCCAGGAGATCAAGCGGGTCCGGTCTGAAGCCGAAAAAAACGGAGTCAAAATCCTCAACCTTTCCATCGGCCAACCGCGGGGTCCAGCGCTACTAAAAGCACGAGAAGCAGCGTCAGAGGCTGTAATGAGCGACGAAGAGTCCATGCATGAGTATCAGGACAACGGCAGCCCCGGCGTCCCGGACTTTGCCCGTCGCTTCGTGGCCTGGCACGTCAACTCACAAGTCGTGGAGACCAATGGGTTGGATTTTCTATCTATCCCAGGCATCAAATCGATGCTGGGAGCGATACCGGAAGCCTGTGGACTAGTTGGTCATTCGGGGAGTGTTCTCACCACAACCAACCCAGGTTATCCAACGCCGGCAGATCGCTGTCGAGCTAAGTTGATTATCCCGCAGGAACCAAAGTTGCACCCAGGAAACGGTTTCCTTTTCACTGTCGGTGAGGTTGGTCAGAGCGTTCGTCTAATCATGACCAACTACCCTCACAATCCCAGTGGTCAGATTGCCACACGGGGTTGGTGGGAGCGGGTATGCAGCTTTTGCGAAAGTAAAGGCATCAGGATCTTCAACGACGCGGCCTACTTTGGTTTGAACTACAATCCAGAGAGTGAGTGTCTAGCCAATGTCGCCATTAAGTTTCCTAATCTTTCTTGGGCGGAGGCCTACTCCGCATCGAAAATCATCGGTAACGGAACTGGCTGGAGAGTCGGGGCTATGGTGGGATCAAGCGATCTCATCTCCGACATCGAAAAAATCAAGGGCAACATAGACAGCGGTTTTGTGGCCTTCGCTGCCGCTGGTGCACTGCACGCTCTGGAAACCGATCCAGAGGGCATCAAGGGTGTCCGGGAAACCTATCGACACAGACTCAAGGTACTTATAGAGTGTTTGGAGGTCTCCTGCGACATGCAGCTAGCAGTTCAGCCTGGTGCAGGCTTTTTCACTCTCTGGAAAGTTCCAAAGCGGGCTTTCGGTGAGGAGATGAGAGACGCCGAGCACTTCAACTACACCATGATCGAAAGAACCGGTGTGGTTGGAGTTCATTTCAACCCAGACTACAATCGCTACGCGGTCTGCGGCGACGTGGATTCAATGCTACCCGAGATCTACCGCGCTTTCAAACAAGCTGCAGTCGAGTACTAGGAGACAGATCAACTTCGAGGAAGTGTTCTCACATACGAGCACTTCCTCTTTTTTTATTCTCCGGTCTTTGTTAATATCTTTCTTCATGGCTGATAAAAAACCAATCATTACTGTTAGAAATCTCACTAAAATTTACGATAAGACTACTGCGGTTGATAATATTTCCTTTGAAGTATATGAAGGAGAAATTTTTGGGCTTTTAGGACCCAACGGGGCTGGTAAGACTACTACCTTGGAGATAATGGAAACCCTGAGGCCAGCAACAAGTGGCGAAGTTACTGTGGACGGGCTTGACGTCCAACATCACTCGTGGGATATCAAAAGCCGTATCGGTGTCCAACTACAAGCTTCTGGCTTTTATCCGGAACTGACTTTAGTCGAACTCTTGAGGATGTTTGCTGGTTTCTATCAGGTAGAGGTTGACCCAATCGCAGTCCTAAGACGTTTTAACTTAGAGGATAAGAAAAAAGATTTTTGGCAAAAACTTTCCGGTGGGCAAAAACAGCGTTTTTCTTTAGCGACAACTCTTATCCACGAACCAAAAATAATTTTTTTGGATGAACCAACTACTGGTCTAGATCCTCAAGCTCGGGTCAATTTATGGGAAGAAATCAGAAAAATTCATAAAGATGGGCGTACTATTTTGTTAACAACCCACTATATGCAGGAAGCTGAAGAGCTTTGCGACCGTCTGGCTATTATGGACCAGGGTAAAATAATTAAGATTGGGACTCCACATGAGCTGATTGAAGATCTTTTGAAAACTGGTTTTACACGAGCCCAGGAAGTCAAAAAAGCTACTTTAGAAGATGTGTTTTTAAGTTTAACTGGAAAGGAAATCCGTGATACTTAAACAAAAAGCCCCAAGCCAACTGCGGCCGTTTTGGTCTATGGCCTATTTCTCTCTGCGGGCAATGCTGCGCAACCGGGCTACCTTTGCCTTTGGTTTTCTTTTTCCCGTTGCCTTTATCGCTGTTTTTGGTTTGATTGGTGGCGGAGGGCTTACTATCTCGATTGGAATACCAGATAGTGAGCAGCAGGGCCCAATCTATGAGGCTCTAAAGCAAATCAAAGCAGTAAAGTTAGAACCTGGCACCGAGAGCTCTCTGCGTCAAAAAGTTTCCCAAGGCTCTATTGCCGCAGTTTTATTACAAGAGGAAGAGACTTCAGTGCCAACTCTATTTATCTCCGCCGCCAGTCCTCAAACAGCAGCTGCTGCCCAAAGCCTAGTTTCCGGCATTGTTGATAAACTCAATCTTGCCCAGTCAGGAATTATCGATCCACCACTTAAACTAAAAGTTGAGGAAATTTCCGGGCGGGCTTTTCGCTATATTGATTTCGCCCTACCCGGAATAATTGGTTTCGCCTTGCTGGGTACGGCCATTAACGGGACTGCTTTTGGTCTAATTTTCTTGAAAAAAACTTTAGTTTTAAAGAGGATTTTTGCTACTCCAACCAAGGGTTTAACAATACTGCTGGGACAGGGTGGGGCAAGAATGATCGTAGCTTTGGCTCAAGCAGCAGTAATTTTGGCAATAGGCGTCCTTGCTTTCGATTTTCAAATTGTCCATGGTTGGTTGACACTTACGGAAGTTTTTGCATTAACAGCCCTTGGACTGGTTGCCTTTTTAGGTTTTGGTTTGATCATTGCGGGTATCGCCACCGACGAAAATACTGTTGCTCCGCTAACTAGTCTGATTGTTTTGCCACAATTTTTGATTGGCGGGACTTTTTTCCCGATTGATTCACTACCGACCTGGATCCAACCACTTGCTAACGTCTTACCTTTATCTTTCTTTAATACGGCCGTGCGCAAAGTTACTATTGAAGGTGTTTCTCCTGACCAAATCCTACCTCAACTAGTAGGTCTGGCTGTTTGGGGTATCATCGCCTACCTGGTTGCTGCCAGAACTTTCCGTTGGGAGTAAGTCTTGGCCACCAAGCAAGCTGTGTGTTAAACTCTTTTCGTGGAAATTGCCATTTCGACCAAAAACCTAACCAAATACTACGGTAAGAACCGTGGTGTTATCGATCTTACTTTCCAAGTCTACAAGGGGGAAGTTTTTGGTTTTCTCGGACCCAACGGAGCGGGGAAAACTACCACAACTAGATTATTACTAGATTTTATGCATCCAAGTAGCGGCAGTGCGGAAATCTTCAGTCTGGATTCTCACCAAAAGAGTACTCAAATTAAAGAATTTATTGGTTACTTACCTGGGGAGTTGCATCTCTATGACAGTATGACCGGAAACGATTTCCTTGCCTTTATGGCTAGCTTCCGAAAAGGGGTGGATTGGACTTTCGTTTTTAACTTAGCAAGCAGATTAAAAGCTGATCTTAAGATCCAAATTCGCAAACTCTCTCACGGCAATAAACAAAAAATTGGTCTGATTACCGCCTTTATGCACAAACCCAAAATTCTTATCCTTGATGAACCAACCATGGGTTTGGACCCTTTAATGCAGCAGGAATTTTACAAGTTAGTTAATGAAGTTTGCGATCAAGGTACCACGTTTTTTGTTTCTTCCCACAATTTGCCTGAGGTGGAGAGAATTTGTGATCGAGTGGGGATTATCCGCGAGGGAAGGTTAGTTGTCGTTGAAGACATCGCCAACCTCCGTAAAAGAGCCTTAAGACCGCTTGAGGTTCACTTTGCTAAACCAATTGAAAGCAAGGATTTTGAAAAAATTGCTGGTGTTAAAGATATTTCTATTCAGAACAGCATTTTGCGTTGTACTGTTGTCGGGTCTTTAGACAGTTTCATTAAGCAACTGGCTAAATATGAAGTTGTCAATCTGATTAGTGCGGAACCTAATCTGGAAGAAATTTTCTTAGCCTTTTACAAACAAGAGGAAAAAGTTTAATGGGCAACATTGTTCTCCACCAACTAAAAACTCAAAGAAAATCCCTATTTTTCTGGAGCTTAGGAATTGTAGTTTTAGTGGCCCTTTATATTCTGATCTATCCAAGTATTCAAGAAAGTTCGGCCGCCTTAAACGCCTATTTAGAAAACCTACCTGATGCTATCAAAGCCTTTGTCGGCGATGTTAGTAGCTATACAACTCCAGTTGGTTATATTACCAGCGAGCTCTTTGTTTTCATGATGCCCCTGCTACTAATAATTTTTACAACTGGTTTTGGATCAGGTGCAATTGCTGGAGAAGAAGAAAAAGGTACTCTTGATCTTCTCCTGACCAACCCAATTGAACGCTCTCAAGTGGTTAAGGAAAAATTTATTGCCATGATTATTTTGGCCTCTCTTCTAACCGCAGTTGCTAGCCTTGCCCTTATAATTGGCTCTGCTCTTGCCGATATGGGTCTTGAGACGCAAAAAATTGTTGCGATGGTGCTTAGCGTTGACTTATTGGCCATTGCTTTCGGCTCAATAGCCCTGTTTCTAGGAGCACTCACCGGCAACCGTGGTGTTAGCCTGGGAATTACTGCCGCGTTAGCAATCGGATCTTTCTTTCTTAATGCCCTCTCCCCTCTAGTTGATTTTCTCAAGGATTATCAAAAGTTTTCTCCGTTTTATCACTATATCGGCGAAAATCCTCTTGAAGTTGGTTTAAAGATTGACCACGTTTTAATCTTGGGAGGTATCGCTTTTGTATTTTTGATTCTGAGTTTAATTGCCTTTGAAAAAAGGGATTTGAAAATTTAAGGTTGTGGGTGCTCTTCTTTTCTACACAAGGTGGGGAAGAAAAAGTATTAAGCCAACTGCCAGTGAAAAAATACTTATTAAAAGGACCGCAGCAGCGGCAACGTCTTTGGCAATTTTGGCCTCTGGTAGAAGCTCTTCTTTAACTGCCAAATCAATAACGACTTCAATTACAGTGTTAAGCAGTTCAGCAGTGAGGACCAAACCAATAGTGATAATTAAAATTAGCCATTCAAAACGGGTAAAATTTAAAACCCAAGCTGAAAGTATTACCAGAACACCAATAACCACTTGCAGTTGAAAATTAGCTTGGGTAGTTAGGGCGTGGAAAAAACCCGATATTGCCACTTGAAAACTTCTCGCTCGGGTCTGATTGGACATTTTTAGCCAGCTAAACTTGGACCCATCCTGGGGATGTTAAGAATTGATTTTAATTCGGTCACCAACTTGTCTCCAGAAGCTGGAAACCCAATTATCGCCTTAGTTGCTCCCATTTCAATATACTCACTTAAATTTTCGCTGGCCTCATCGACAACAGCCAATACTGGTATTGTTGAGACTTTAATGCTGTGAGCTCCTCTTAGTTTAATGAGAAACCATAAGGTTTCCTCACGCGGCAGAAAAACAATACAGGCTGGGAAAAATTCATCTGAAAGCCTGTCAAGACCATCTTTAGCGGTACTTTCGGCGACAACATCAAACCCATTGACGTTGAGAACATCAAAATACATGTCACGAACAGCCTCATCAGAACCAATCAAAAGTATTTTAGCCATTTTCTAGATTTCCCAAACGTGGCTCGAGTACAGGATCACTTCGTCCTCTTTTCGCTAGCGCGAATATAACAAATAATTATCTAGCAAGCAAGCGGAATTTGTAGATCGTTTTCGCTTTTTGCAAATCGGAATTTGTTGAATTAAACTTAAGTATCATGGTTGACCTTGTTCTTAACCTTTATACCAATACTCTCTACCAACCGATTTATAACTTAGTGGTGCTCCTTTACAACTTCTCGCCTGGCCCTAACTTGGGTTGGGCGATTGTCATTTTGGCGATTCTTGTCCGTCTAATCTTCCTACCGCTCACTCTCAAGGGTTACCAAACCGACAGCCGCTTAGAAAAAGTGAGTTTCCAAGTCAGACAAATTGAGGACGATATCCACTTTAGTTCTCGGGAAAAGAGAAATAAAATAACTCAAGTGTTAAAAGACAATGGTATTAATCCCCTTTCGGAAATCTACACTTTAGTGGGGCAACTAATCTTCTTAGCAGTGCTTTTTCAAATTGTTCAAGTTGGTATCCACCCTTCGGGATTTGACAAACTCTACAGCTTTGTTGCCCACCCAGCAGGTTCAATTGATACTGTCTTTTTTGGTATCGATATTTCCCGACCAAGTTTTATTTACAGCTTAGTAGCGGCTGGAATCTTGTTTCTAGAGCAACTTTGGGAATACGAAGACAAAAAAAATATTCCTCAAGCAACTTTTAGTAGCCGCTGGTATCCCTTGCTTTTGCCTATTTTTACTTTTATACTATTAATGCTTCTTCCAGCTACCAAAGCGATTTTTTTAATTACCTCAATTGCCTTCAGCATGGGAATTAGGATGATGGTAGATTTGGGAAGGGGTGCAAGAGAAAATGTTTGATAAACTGGTGGTGGGCTTTTTTGTTGATGAGGTGGCCGGTGGCTTCTTTGTAGATGTTCCACCCGGACAAGTTGCCTGTGTCTACGACCGTTTGCGAGGCGTTCTTAAACACACTTGGGGCCCTGGGCTGCATTTTAAACTTCCTTTTTTGCAAAAAGCCAAACTCTTTAATGCCCAAACTCTCGAGTACGGTATACGAACTGGCTTTAACGCTGAAGAAAATCGGGAAATTCTTGGTGACGATCCAATTACTGCTACCACTACCGATAACATTAACATCACCGTCCAAGGTACACTTTTGATCCGCATTAACCGTGACCAGGTAGTAAGTCTGTGGGAAAATATTGGCGAAGGCTTTGTTTCCAAAATTATCAGGCCAGTCGCTCGTAGTCGTATCAGAACTGCGATCTCCGCATTTACTTTTCAACAACTCAATTCTGCAGCTCGCCATGAAGCCGAAAAAAGAATTAAAGAGCAAATTGAGACTGAACTGGGTCCAAAAGGCTTAGTAGTTGAAGGAGTATTGCTTTCTGATGTGACGATTACTAAAGCTAGTTAGTCGGTGTTACTTTAACTTGTACTGTTAAGCTATCTTCACGTGCATTGGTGTCTTGGTTATTTTGGTTTAGAACCGGAACGATCCACACTTTACCGCGTGCGTCCTGTTTTACATTGCTTAAATCCCCTTTAGTATTAATAAAAATCGCTAGACCAATTAAAAAGAGCAGTAAACCTGCCCCAAAGGAGGGGATAAAATAGTCAAAAATAGCTTTGTCTAAGTAAAACAGCGTAATTTTCATCGCCAGAATCATATCATTACTATGGGTTTTTGTCAATGTCTATGGGTTATTTGTTGAGGCTGGGAGTCTAAAGTGGTATAATCGTCTTCGAAGCACGCAGACGTGCGGCGGTAGTTCAGTGGTAGAATGTCTCCCTTCCAAGGAGAAGGTCGCCGGTTCAAATCCGGTCCGCCGCTCCATTAAATGTGCGCCCATGGCTCAGCGGATAGAGCACGTGGCTTCGGACCACGAGGTCGGGGGTTCGAATCCCTCTGGGCGCGCCATTTGGGAGTGCGCCTTTCGCCAATTGGCGAATGCGTGTGTTGTCTCCCCGGGGACGCCACTTATGGGGAAGTTAGCTCAATGGTAGAGCGGCAGTTTGTGGAACTGCATGTTACGGGTTCAACTCCCGTACTTCCCCCCATGTAGTGTTCGGAAAGTTAGCAGTCTCTTGACAGATTTGCTAAATTAGGTTACGATCTCACTCTCTATGGATCAAAGAATTTTACCTTTAATTGCAGTCCGGGACGTAGTTGTCTTCCCGGGTAGCTCTATCCCTATCTCTATTAAACGCGAACAGTCAGTCGCTGCTTTGGAAGAAGCTTTAGGAACCGACAAAGTAGTTTTCTTAACAATGCAAAAAAATAAGGAAACTGATAAACCTTCTCCTGACGAGCTTTACACTGTCGGAACTATTTCGAAAGTCACTCAAATCCAACGTTTGCCAGACGGTATTATTAACGTTCTAGTCAGTGGCCAAATTAAAGCTAAAATTAAAACTTTTGTTCAAGAATCTCCTTTTTTCAAAGTGTCCGTGGACGAAATAGAAGAAGTTGAAATCCCTGTCGAGGAGCTTTCACGACTGCTCTCTCCTTCAATCGAAAAGTTTAAGAAATTAATCTCTTTTGGAAAACCAACTCCAATTGATGTCCTTGGAGCAATGGCCAACTTTGCCAACCCCTTGCAAACTTTGGACGTCATTAT
Organism: Candidatus Nanoarchaeia archaeon; assembly: GCA_036514715.1. GTDB lineage: Bacteria > Patescibacteriota > Microgenomatia > Woykebacterales > RBG-16-39-9b > DATBWR01. Next base: position 9,111 of record DATBWR010000011.1, read on the forward strand.
TTCCAATTTAGATATCAAATCCAATGAGAGGCAGTCCCTTTTGGAGGAAAACAATTTACGCAAGAGGCTAAAAATAGTTGATCAGTATCTTGCTAACGAGATTTCAATTCTTGGCACTGCTCGTAAAATTCAGGACCAAACTGCTGAGGAAATTGGCAAGAGTGCTAAAGAAGTTTTCTTAAGAGAGCAACTCAAAACTATCGAGAAAGAGCTTGGGATGAAAGAGGAAAAGGAAGAATTTGCCGAACTAGAAAAGAAGATTAGGGCTTGCAGTATGAGCCCTGAAGTTGAAACTAAAGCTCTCAAAGAGTTAGATCGACTGCGTAGAGTCCCGCCTTTTTCTCCTGAAGTTTCCTACATCCGAACCTATCTAGATCTAATGGTTGATTTGCCCTGGAACAAGCGTTCCGAAACCAAAATTGATGTTAAAAAGGCAGAAAAAATTTTGAACGAAGATCACTACGGCCTTTATAAAATCAAAGAAAGAATTCTTGAGTATCTGGCAGTAAAAAAACTGACCGGAAAAATACGCGGGCCGATTCTTTGTTTCTTCGGTCCTCCGGGAGTAGGTAAAACTTCGATCGGCCGCTCTATAGCCCGCGCCATGGACCGTAAGTTTGTCAAAGTTTCTCTTGGTGGTATACGGGATGAAGCGGAAATCCGCGGTCACCGCCGTACCTACGTTGGTGCCCTGCCGGGGAGGATTATCCAAGGTATAAAGGATGCCGAAACTAACAACCCGGTCTTTATGCTCGATGAGATTGACAAGCTTGGTTTTGACTATCGAGGTGACCCATCTTCTGCACTATTAGAAGCTCTGGACCCAGAACAAAATAAAGGCTTTAGCGATCATTATCTTGAAGTTCCTTTTGATCTTTCTGACGTAGTCTTTATTACCACTGCTAACATGCTCGAAACCATACCACCCGCCCTAAGGGATCGTATGGAAGTAATTGAATTTCCAGGTTATACCGAAGAGGAAAAATTCCACATCGCCAAAAACTTTCTCCTGCCCAAGCAGCTAGAAAATCACGGTTTATCAAAGGCCACCTTTGAAATTAAAGATGAAGCTCTTAAAAAGGTTATTACCAAATACACCCGAGAGGCTGGTGTCCGCAATTTAGAAAGAGAGCTCTCCGCTCTTTGTCGAAAAGTAGCCCGTGATATTGCCGAAAGCAAAACTAAAAAAGAGATAATCACTTCTAAAAAGCTTAGTAAATATTTGGGTCCGGAAAAGTTTGAACCCTGGACAGTAGGTAAGATAGACGAAGTTGGGGTTTCGACTGGACTGGCTTGGACTGAAGCTGGCGGTGAGGTCCTTAATATCGAAACTACCCTCATGCCTGGCAAAGGTAATTTAATTTTGACTGGCCATTTAGGAGACGTTATGAAAGAATCAGCCCAAGCGGCTCTCTCCTTTGTGCGCTCAAAGCTTGCTGAGTTTGGGATCAAGGAAAATCTTGCCCAAAAATACGATATCCACCTTCATGTACCGGCTGGAGCCATACCAAAAGACGGTCCCAGCGCTGGTACGGCTATGGCTACCTCTTTAATGAGTGCTATGACTAAGATGGAGGTCCGAAAAGAAGTCGCCATGACCGGAGAAATTACTTTGCGAGGTAAAATCTTGGAGATTGGTGGAATTAAAGAAAAAGTCTTAGCAGCACACCGAGCTGGGTTAAAAACTGTAATTCTACCAGCTCGTAACGAGAAAGATTTGAGTGAAATTCCGGCCAACACCAGGAAGGACTTGAAATTTGTTTTTGCTGAAGATATGAGTGATGTTTTGAAAACCGCTTTGGTTGATTACCCGGCACGAGCCCCCAAAATACAAACTGATGGTAGCTTACCCCGTGTAGCCGCTGCTTAACCTTAAGCTCCTCCATCAACTTTAGTTGACAGGTCAGCTGTTAGTTTCGGATACTTTAAGTAATGCCACAGAAGCCTACCCGTAAATTACTTTTTAAGTTACTCTTCTTTGCTGGCCTCTTAATTTTACTCGTTAGCTTAATTTTGATTTTAGTTTTTAGCATCGGTAGAAACTCTAAAACAGATTACTCTAACAACAGCACTGTTAAAACTCAAGTTCAAACAAAGATAACAGAACCTATCAAAGGGGTTAGTTTTTCTCCTAAAAGTTTTGCAGCAAGCGATATTGCAGGCTTTTTTAAACTTGCTACAGAGGCTGGTACAGCCATAACTTGGGCAGGCGATTGGTTTGAGCTTGGAGATACCAAAAAATTTCCCCATACCTTCATCAAATACTCAAAGCAGTACAAGTTTACTCCGGTGATCATTGTTGGGCTTTACAACCAAGGGGAGAAGAAATTAATCCGTCTACTAACTGAAGGTACTTTGGCTAGCTACAAAACTTACGCAGTGGAGTTTACCAAAAAGTATCAGCCGCCTTTTTTTGGCATGGGAGTGGAGGTGGACATTATGTACGAAAACCACCCGGCTGAGTTTGAAAAATTTGTCAACCTTTTTAATGAAACCGCCAAAGAAGTAAGGAAAGTTTCACTCAACACTAAGATTTTCACTGCTTTTCAGTTGGAACAGACAAAAGGCTTAAGAGGTGGGCTTTTTGGTGGAAAAAACGATCCAAGCAAGCACAACTGGGCACTACTCTCAAAGTTTATTGAGGCTGATTTTATTGCTTTTACCACTTACCCGCACTTAATTCACAAAAATCCTGCCGAAATACCTTCTGATTATTATTCTGAGATTAAAACCCGCACGGCCAAGAAAGTTGCCTTTATTGAGACCGGCTGGCCAAGCGTTAATATTGCTAGCGGCTGGGAGTCAACAGAAACCGAGCAAGGCCAGTTTTTGGACGTTCTCTTGAGTCAAATTGAAACTTTAGATAAAGTTATGGTGATCTGGCCATTTCTTTACGATACGGACACAGGGGCCGCTTTCAAAGGCTTAGGCCTAATACCTAAAGAGGGTCACGAAAAACTTTCCTGGGAAAAATGGAAAGGTGCGGTTATTGATTGATTTGAGCGAAAACTCGAGCTGGGGAACCGTCAATTTGGAGTTTTAGGGGTAGTGCATAAACTGTAAAGTTTTTACCTACCAGCACATCGAGGTTGGTTAAATTCTCGATTATTAAAATGTCGTTCTTAAGAAGAAGCCTATGGATATCAAAAGGCTCATGATCCACACTGCACATATCCACCCCAACCATTTTTATTTTCTTATTAACTAGGTAATCGGCAATTTCAGTACCAATCGCCGGGTAGTTATCGTAATAAGAAGATTGGAAATACTCTTTGCTCATACCGGTATTAAAAAGGACAATATCACCCTCCAGAATATCTTCTTCTTTAACTTTCTCCAAAGTTATCTCTTTACCGCAACTTATCACCACTCCCCTACCAATAAATTTTTCAATTGGGTACTTATCTAAAGACTTTCCACCTGCAAGCATATGACGAGGCGCATCAACGTGAGTTCCAACGTGGGTTCCTACGGAAACATAATGGTCCTCGTAGCCATCTGTTTCCATAACCGCAGATGGCGCAATCTTTGTGACTGGATCACCAGGGTAGATTGGGGTTTTTTCATTTAAATCAACTGAAAGATCAATAAGTTTCATGAAGTGGTACGCCCAGAGGGATTCGAACCCCCGACCTTGACGTTAGAACCGTCCTGCTCTATCCACTGAGCTATGGGCGCCCGAGATTTTCCTAATTATACCATCCGGAACCACAAATTTGTACTTAATTTGCTCTAGTCGCAAAAATACGCGATCGCTTAAGATTGCGACCGCGTGCTTTATTGAACTTCCAGCCTTAAAATGTTAAAATGTTCTGGTTTCGTGGGCGGCTAGCTCAATCGGTAGAGCAGATGCCTCTTAAGCATCCGGTTCAGGGTTCGAGTCCCTGGCCGCTCACCAACTTGGTCGGGTAATTCCCCAGCTGTTGGCATTAGAAAAGCGGTCTTCAGGATCTAAGGACGCTTAACTTACAAAAAATCTTACCCCTTTAAACCAAAGTTTCAAGGCGGTAAGAAAGGGTAAAATCGACAAAAAATACTTTAAGGCTACTACCCGCTTCATCCACCAGGCAGGCATTCCTGAAAACCTCAAGCCCAGAAATTCACCCAGAGCAAACCCTTTGCCAATCGGTACTATGAAATTGGGTAGTTTGGGCTGGAACTCATCAATCTTCTTACCCCCCGAGATACTTCTAATCGCCCGTGCTATATATTTCCCCTGAGAAATAGCTAGTTGTGCTGTGGGCGGAACAACACAAGAGCGCTGATAATCGTAACAAAAACTGTTATCCCCAATTGCGAAAACTCCTTCGAAGCCAACAACTTGCAAGCTACGATTTACTGCTAGACACGCTCCTTTTTCCAACTTTACTCCCTCAAGACTTTCGACTAGAGGGTTTGCCCTTATACCAGCTGTCCAAATTAGGAGATCAAAATCATAAACTTGTCCGTTTTCCAGCCTTATTTTATGGTCTGTTAATTGAGTTATCTTGCTGTCTAAGTGGACATTAACACCAAGTTTCTGCAGCCTTCTTAAGGCTTCTGCCTGATACCAAGGTTTAGACCCGTTTAAAAGAGTAGGACAAGCTTCAATCACGCTCAGGTCAATTAGTTCAATTGGGTGGTTATGCAGCTTAGCCAAGGTTTTCAAATACCTAACTAACTCTCCGGCAACCTCAACACCAGTAAATCCTCCTCCGCCCACGACCACGTTAATTGGCTTGTTAGGCTTTTTTTGAACAAACAGCTCATCAACGCTGTTACGAATGTTAAGGGCATCCCCAACGGTTTTCAAAGGCAGGGCAACCTCTTCAAGGTTTTTCATCCCAAAATAATTAGTCGTGCTACCCAACGCGATGATCAGAATATCAAAGTCTCTTTTTCCGCCCTTTTCCAAAATCACAAACCTATCTTTAAGATTAATATGGTCAACTTTATCAACAACAACTTCAACATTTTTACCCTTAAAAATCTCCTCAAAAGGTACCATTACAGAACCCGCCAAATTTTCAAACTGCAGAGCAGTTTGTGGCTTACTTTCCCCTTCTGGCAAAAAGGCAGCCGCTACCTCGTAGAAGTCAGCGTGAAATTCATGAAACTTGTGTTGGTCAATTAAGGCAACATCGACATTTGGTAAATGGGACTTTGAAAGCTCAAGGGCTGATCTGACGCCCCCAAAACCACCGCCTAAAATTAAGATTTTGGTTTTTTGTATCAAAACTTGTCCCTAATATGGGCTAGAGAATAATTTAGATTAGCATCAGTCTTTTTGTGGGGGTTAAAAATGTTTTTAGGGTCAAAGATAGTTTTTACTTCTTTGAAGATTGCAAACATCGTCTCTCCATACATTTTCTTTAAATAAGGCCCTCGGATGAGCCCGTCGTTGTGCTCAGCCGAAATTGACCCTCCAAACCTTAACACCAGATCGTAAACTTCTTCAGCAACAACTGGAATTTTAGCCTTATCTTCATCCTGGCGAAGATCCATCAACGGGATAATGTGAAAGTTCCCATCTCCCATGTGTCCAGCGATCGTATAAAGAAGTTTATGCTTGTCCAGAATATCCGTAAGTTTCGGGAAAAACTCTAGTAAATGCCCGGGGTTAACGATAAAATCATCAATAAAAGGGGCGGTATGTTTGTTTTTAATGTTCTCTCTCAAGAGATTAAAGCTTTCACGGCGTATTACCCAATACTTTTCTGATTTTTTCTTGGTATCGGCAACAGTTGTCTTGATATTGAAATGGGAAATCTGCTCTTTGAGTTTACTTAATTTCTCATCAACCTCACTTTGAGTTTCCCCAGTGTATTCGACTAACAAGGTAAATTTTGGAATCCCGAGAGTTGCAAACGATAACAACTGCGGTAAGAAATGAACGCCCATATCGATTGTTCCCTTTAACCCCAGAACTCCGGCAAATTTTGGTATCAACTTTAGTGCTAATCTCAGGGTATGGTCGTCAAAGGCTTCAAAACTCTCCGGCTGAGTTGGGCTAACTGCGCCAATTAGTTCCGGTAACTTCTCAAGTTCCTCCAAATAGATTACTAACAGACCAGAGAATTCTTTCGTCCGCAGCAGATCTATTTTTGCTTCAGTAATCAGGCCTAAAGTACCCTGCGAGCCCACAAGCAGTTTGGTGAGGTCAAATTTTTCTTTGTCCCAAACGTCCCAAAGGTTATAGGCAGTCGAGTTCTTGCTCACCTTTGGTTTAGCTGCCTTAATTGCCTCATAGTTACTCTCGATTAATTTGTAGACAGAACGATAAATCCCACCCTCAAAGTCGCCTTGGCCCATTTTTGCCTCTAGCTCATTTCTTGAGATAGGCTGGAAGCTGTACTCATACCCATCGCTTAAAACCGCTTTCAACTGCTTGACATAATCAATGGTTTTTCCATGAGTAAGAGTCTTTTCACCACCAGAGTTGTTGGCGATCATCCCTCCCAAAGCGCAAATGCCTTTTGAAGCTGGGTAACTGGGTAAAAACAAATTGTATTTGAGAGCCTCACGTTCAAAATCACGGTAATAAACCCCAGGCTCAGTTGTTACCAAACGATCCTCAAAGCCCCTAAGGTGGTTAAAATATTTTGTAAAATCGATAGTAATCGAATCGTTAATCGCGCCCCCACTCATGTCTGTTCCACCACTACGCGCCGTGAGGGATAAACTTGGGTAACTATCCTTATTTTTAGAAACAAAGTTAACTAATTTACCAACTTCAGAGCTGTCTTGAGGAAAAACAACTACTTGTGGAGTAAGTTGAAAGATACTAGCATCGTGGCTATAGCGGTTAAGCGCTTCTTTATCAAAGGTTAAACCTTTCACCAGAGATGAGAGTTCTTCGGGCAAGTTCATTTTTCTTTTTCGTTAAAGTTTATTTGCCTGCTAAAAAACCCACCAGAGGTTCAAAAATCGGAGGGAAAACCATAAAGAAAAAAATAATTGCTGAGATTATGTAAACCCAAAAAGCAGTCTTTTGACTTTTTGGCTTAGTTATTAAAAAAATCAAGACAGAGGCAAGAAAAACAACCCCAGAGAAAACAAACAAGCCAAGAAGTGGTCCAACTGACGGGTAAAAGTTAAGGAAATTTTTTGTCGAACTGAAAGCTTCCTTAAGAATGTTTAGAACCCAAAAAAAGTTTAGGGCGAGAGCGGCTGCCCAAAGAGCAGAATTTAGTGGTTGAACTTTTTGATCTTCCATAATTACCTACCTCCTACTGGTGCTGTTTTGGTCACTAAAACTGCCTCAGCGGCGACGGTCAAAACAAAAACGAGAGAAAGAAGCAGCGAAAACAAGACTGCCAAACGCAACCACTTATACTTTCCCGCATCAATAAAACTTTCCCCCAATCTAGCGACAACAAAAAACGCAACAGCGGTCATAATTAAGGGCGCGAAAGCAAGAAATTCCTTGTGTTCGAAAACAATTGTATGCAGCCAGGCAGTAGTTTCTGAGGCTAACAAGTCAAACTTAGCCCCGCCTTCGGCACGGTAAGGGATATAAACTGTAAGTCCAAATATATCAAGCAAGAAAATATCAAGAAAAAGTACCAAAAGGGTTGTCCTCAACCAAACCACGGCTTCTTTAGTTTTTGAAGACAAGAAATAAAGGGTTAGCGCTCCCCCAAAAAGCAGCAGAGATAACATCGAGAGCAGTCCGTGGAAATCAGCGAACATGCTCCAGAAAGGAATTTCCAAAAATCCGTCGAGCAGTTCAGTCATAATTTAGTCTCACTTAAATTAGGATGCCATTATTATTGATAATTTGCAAGTTCAGCCTCAATCTGGTTTTTAAAGAAATCAAGGGAGTAATTGCCGGTCACTTTTCTACCATTGAGATAAAAGGTGGGTGTTCCGGGAACCCCCAAGCTTAGACCATCTTTTTTATCAGTCTCAACTTTATCATCAGTAGCTGTACCTTGGTAGTCTTGTTCAAACCTCGTTAGATCCAAATTAAGCTCGGTAGCGTACTCTGCAAATTGTTTCCAAGGATCCGCTGCCAGTGCCCAGCGGTCTTGGTGTTGGTAAAGTAGGTCGTGGTACTTCCAAAACTTGCTCTGTACGCCGGCTGCTTCGGCGGCTTTGGAAGCAGCAAAGGCGTTCTTGTGGCTCGAGAGTGGAAAATGACGAAAGACGAATTTAACATTACTCTGGTACGAAACCCTCAACTTCTGTAAGGTTGGTTCAACTGCCAAACAGGCCGGACATTGAAAATCGCCAAATTCAACTAAAGTTACTTTAGCATCTTCCGGGCCAACAAATTGGCTATTCTGTCTAACTAAAACTTCAGTTGTAACGTCACTATTCTTCCCTCTTGATAAGAAAAACAGAAAACCAAAAGCTGCTAACACAAACAGGATAATACCAACAAAAAAGATTGTTTCACCTTTTATTTTCATTTTAACCTCACCACTTCATAAACTGAAATTAGGAACAAAAAAAGCACTACCACTGCCGAGGAAACACACCACGTACAATAAGCTTTGATCTTGAAGGCCTCCAAATAAGTAAGGTAGGCTGAAATACCTAGACCAAGAGCCGTTAAGATAAAAATCAACTTAGAGGTTTTTCGGAAAAACCTCTCGTCAAAAATAGTGCGCGAGAAACTGAGACCAAAAATTCCCAGATACATCAAACCACCATAGGCCGGAAGAGGCACGTTTAAAAAGTACGCGTAGTCACTTGCCCTGACTTGCTCACAACCACTATTTACGCAAATAATTGGGGTTCCACTAACGTAAGTGTACAGTAAATACCCTGAAATGATTAATCCGACCAACGAAAGCAAAAAAATTAAACGGTTACTAGCTCGTAAACCTCTTGTCATATATACCTAATTTACATTTTGGGTAGACTCTCAGGCGGTGATATTTATCACACCATGGCCGCCACAACAGTAAAACTTGTTATGCTTTAACTGAAGACAAACTATCTTAATCACCAGATAGGTCTGTTGATTACCCAACTATCAGCTTGGGCGAAACGGTCTTGGGGTTCAAGGAAATTTTTTAAGTCAACTTGAGTTATTCGATTGGAGTGTACCCAAACGTAGCGTGGGTAGTACAAAAAGATCGCTGGTGCTTCATCAAGTAAAAGACGGGCAAACTCCTGGTACTTCTCTCTCCTAACTTTTTCATCTAAGTTCTTTCTACCATCTTCCAAAAGCTTGTCGAGTTTTGGCGAAGTGATGCCAGAAACATTCGCCTCAGTAGTTTGAGTTGTGTGCCAGAGAACATATTGATCTGGATCTGGATTTAAAAGCTGTGAGGTGAGTAAAACGCTGAAACTGCGGTTGGGAACAATTTGATTTTTCAGCTCTTGCCCGGCAACTATATTGACCGCTACTTCTGCCCCAACTTTCTCCCAAGCTTCTTTTAGCTTTAAAGCTGTGTGTTCAAACTCGCTATCCTCAACTGTAGTAATGGAAAAGGCAAGCTTTTTACCCTCTTTATAGCGTTTCCCGTCACCGGCCAGTACCCAGCCGGCAACGTCAAGGTTTGAGTTAGTTTTCTCGAGGTTGAAAAGATACTTTTCTTTGGCTTCTTTTTGAAGGGTGTCAAGGAGTGAAAAGGAATTAAGCGCTACCCTACCTTTAGATCCTTTCCCTATTTTTAATAATTCCTCTTTGGGGACCGCGTAAGAGAAAGCCTGACGCACTAACTTATCGGCAAAAATTTCGTCCCTAAGGTTAAAAAAGGCGGTTACTAATCTAAAAGGTAAAACTTTTTCCTCAATTTCAAAATTATCCCAATTAGCCAAACCATTGTTTTGAGAAGGAAAATTAGCTAAACCGTGCACTTCACCCAGTTTCAGGGCAGTTAAGGCTGCCTCGAAGCTAGGGTAAAACTTAAACTTAAGTTTATTTTTCGCTCCTTCCAGAGTGACTTCACTTTCTTTCACGTTAATAAATCTAAACTCTCCTGTCCCAACCGGTCGGTATTTGTTTAGGGGGATATGGGACGGTATGATACCGACAGTAGTCGCGGTTAAAAACGGTGCAAAAGGCTCCTTAAGACGAAAGACCACAGTGTAATCGTCAACTTTGTTGACCTCGACGTCACGAAAATTAGAGGAGAGTTCCGATTCATACAGCGGATTTTGGGCTATCTTCACCGTATAAACTACGTCGCTGGCGGTGAAGCGCTTACCATCGTGCCATTTGACATCTTGTTTAAGAGTAAATTCGTATTCAGTTGAGGATTTCACCCTGAAACTTTTGGCCAGATCGCTTTCCAAGACTCCTTGAGAAGAAACTTTCATTAACCCTCGGAAAACTAAGCTGTTAATTTCTTTTTCGCTTTCTGTCTTGCTAAAAAGGGGGTTAAAAGTATTGGGCTTGCCAACAACCGCCTCACTATACAATGGTTTAATTAGCTTGTTAGTTGTTTGCGCTATCCGACTCTGTAGAAAGGGAGCAAAGGCAAAAAAGATAAAAACTGCAAGTAGTAGTAGCAGAACGCTCAAGGAAACTTTTTTCCACTCCTTCTTCAAGAGAGCCAAAATTAGAAGGTAGTAGAATCTTAATTTACGCAACATACCACAAGTTTAAGCTAAGGGTTTATTTGTTTAAAATCACCGCTACCAACGAGATTAAGGCAAGTAAGACAGCGCTCACAATTGTTGCATAATGCAACATCTTCTCCACACCTCGTCTGGAGCGGTAAACAACTGTTTCTCCACCAAAAGCAGCTCCCACCCCACTACCTTTAGCCTGAAGAAGAACAAAGGCAACTAGAGAAATTGCAACGACGATTTGAGCAACTAGTAAAACGTTTTCAAGCATATAAGAAGCTAGATTAACACAAGTAGCCAGAAGAAAGCAAACGTATTTCTAGCGGAAGAGCGAGAAGAGGACAGTGGAAATTAAGCCGATGAAAAAGGAGGCAACTAGAGCAGACACAAGTTGGCTCAAATCCCAAGCAGGAACAATAAAACCTGAGTAAGTGAACCCGGAGAAGTGCCAACCGACAATTTTAAAGTCGGTGACTAAAGTAGAGACACCATAGAGAACAATTAAATTAATTACAAAGCTAAAAATGCCGAAAGTCAACAAATTAAAGGGAAGGGACAGTAGCGTAATGACTGGTTTAACAAAGATGGTCAAAAGCGAAAAGACTGCTGCTGCAGAAAGCAAAATAGTAAGGTTACCGTTGTAGTTAAAACCCGGATAATAATAAGCAACTAGACTAAAGGCAATTAAAGAAATAACTAAGGAACGGGCATGTTTTTTCACATTAAAAGTTTAGCGAAAACCACCACTTTGGTCAATCAGCCACCAACTAAATTTAAAAGTTGCTTGCTTCTTAAATAACGGTGGTAGCGGAGGGCAAAGCGGTGAGACTCGTCTCTAATTCTTTGAAGAAGTTGCAAAGCTGGCGAGCTTCGTTCCAAACGGAGTGGTTTTTTTTCGTTGGGTAAATATATCTCCTCCAGTTTTTTAGCTAAGCCAACTACCGGGATTTTTAAATCTAAGTCCCTCAGAACCGATAGTGCTACTGACAGTTGTCCCTTACCTCCGTCCACAACAATTAAATTTGGGTGTTCCCAGTCATTCTTGAACCGGCGACCTAAAACCTCAGCCATCATGGCAAAATCATTACTGGTCGAAAGAGTTTTAATTCTAAAGCGTCGGTAATCATCTTTACTTATTTGACCGCCAGTCAAAACTACCATGGATCCAGTCGCATTAGTTCCCATAATATTGGAAATATCGTAACACTCAATCCTTAAGGGTTTTTCTTTAAGTTTAAGAACCTGCGTAAGATTCGCCAATTGCCTTTCGTAGAAACTCTCCAAAACTGCCGGTCCTTCCAAATACTTTTCAACATCCTCAACCCTCTTCGTAATGTGGGCGATAGCTTCGATTTTGGTTTTAGTTTTAGTCGCTTCTTCAAACTCTAGATTTTTTGCTTGTAACCTCATTTCTTTTTCTAACTCGTCCACAACACCCCTTGTATCGCCGCTGAGAAATTTAATTAATTTTCTTAAAATCTTCTGATAGTCTTTTTTGGTAAGAGCTCCAACACAAACTCCAGGGCAAAGACCTAAATGAAAACCCAGACAAGCACGGGCCGAATTAGGCCGACAGCCAGTCCTAAAGCTAAAAATCCGGCGGGCAATCTTTAAAGTGGTTCTGGCGGCAGAGGCACTAGTAAAAGGGCCAAAATACTCTTTAGCGCCCGCTAAATCACGCTTACGACCAGTGGTTACTCTAGGGTAGTCTTCCTTGGTGATAATAATGTAGAGATAATCCTTATCGTCTTTCAACTGATGGTTGAAATAGGGCTGATGCTTCTTAATGAGGTTTGCTTCTAGTAGAAGTGCCTCGATGTCAGAGTCTACTCGAATGTAATCAAGGCTAACTGCTGCCCTCACCAAGAGACGGGTTTTTGCTGAAAATACGTTTTTGGCAAAGTAGCTTCCAACTCGATCTTTTAGATTAACTGCCTTACCCACGTAGATAACTTTCCCTTTTTTCCCTTTAAATAGGTAAACTCCTGGTGAAGAAGGTAAGTTTTTTACATTTTCCATTTGGTATATTTTACCGCTTTTGAAAAGCCGCCCGCAGCCGGAGCATTTGGGGCTGTACCCAAGAGAGAACAACTAGAATAAAAATTCCCAAAAGAACCAGTTGAGGTATTTCCAAACTAAAGAAAGGTTTGACGTTTATTTCTTTCTGAACACTGACTTTAAGCTCTTGGTCTTGGTTCACTCCTGTTAGGTTAACAAACAGAATTTCCTGCCGGTTGTCCAAAAAAGAAGAGCTGCGCAATTTCAGATCGTAAGTGTTCTTCGCAAAAGGTAAGAGTGTTCCAACTTCGATAACTTTGGGATTAATCAAACCTAAGGCACTACTTCCGGTAACTGTTATTTTGGTTTTAAAGAGAGCTCTTCCAGAAACATTTTCCAAGCTTAATTTGGTAAGAGAGGGAAAACCGGAAATAACTTTGTCTGTTTCTAGTGCAAGAACCGGATTTGGTGCCATCTCAAAGGTTTGATCAACAACTTCAACTTTAACATCGTCCACTTCATTTTCAGAAAGCTTGTAGGCTCCAGCTGGATAGGGAAACTGGCTCGAAGTACCATAAATAGCAAAGGCGAAATGGTTAGTGTCTAACCGGTTAAAATAATCCACACCGCCGGTAGTTACTCCCCAGGTTGGGTCAACTTGCACCCAATGACCTCTCTGCCGGTCATAATACTCAGGCCAAGCATGCAGCACAGTAGTATCCACCAAACCCTCAATTTTAGTAGGCCTCAGGTCAGAATTATCAGTATAAGCAAAGCCAATCAGACCACGGGCTGGAATACCTTTGGCACGAGCCAAGGCAACAAAAAGGTCGGAAAAATCAGTACAAATTGACTGTTCGGGTTTATTGAAAGCAGTTAAGGCCCCTCGTCTACCTAAAGAATCGTTTTCTAACCGACTGAAATCGTATTTTAGGGTGGAGACTACAAAATCATAAATCTCACTGACATTTTTAAGTTCTTTGGCTTTCTTTTGAATTTGCGAATTTTCACTTTCGATGTACTTATCGCTCTTGGTAAAAGCTTTTAACTCTTCTTCGCTCCACATTTTAGGAACTTGAAACGGCTTCTCTGCATCAACTAACTTTGCATAGCCTTGAGCGATAACCTCTAAAATCTTCCCGCCACTAACTTTGTAAGTGGCTAAGTAATTTCCGTTCTCGTCCATCTCGATCTCTGGAGGCTTTGGGTCAATGGAATTGTAATAAAGGGCTTGATACTCTGTGTCGGGGGGCAGGGCGACAGTTGCCTTAGCTACTGTTAAATTGGGGTTTTTGTAGCGGTATTTAAGGGTAAACTTAAAAAGTTGGTAATCACCGAAACTTGCTCCAATACCACTGTCCACTAAAGAGTCTTGACTAAAGATGTAGTTAGTTCTGGTAGTCTCATCAACAACTTGGGAAGGTTGAGGGGCGATCTTGCCAAGTTTACCAAAATTCTTTGGGACTGACACTGTCAGTTTATAAGCCGAAACGTTCTCACTGGTAACAATCTGAGGAATGTTGACTTCCCAAATCCGACCGCGTTTGACCGCCAGGGAATCAATGGTGTAGAAGATTTTAAAATTAACTGACTTTCCCTTACCAACTATTTTTTGGTTCAGAGTAGCTACTAAAATAGTTGAGTTATTTTGGGTTTTAGTAATGATCGGAATAGTGCCCAAGCCATCGCTGCCCGAAACGTTGGTAACCCGATCTGAACTTATCGTCAGACTGTATTCTGAAGCGTAAAAGTTATCGGTTAGATTCTCGAGCGTGATGCTTTGGGTCACCAGTGCTTGACCAGCCTCTGCAAAAACAAAATTAATATCGTAACCAGTCGAAAACTGAGCGCTGGCGGAAACTTTAAGGGGGACTTGCGAAAAAACAAAAGTAGCAAGGAAAAGAACAACAAGCAGTTTTTTAGAAAATATTTTAACCATTTAAGGGTTCTTGTGTTACCAGCGGGTTAGTCTTCGTTAAACCAAGTTTTAGCTTTAGCGGATAGCTCGGCAGGGTTGAACTGGGATTTAATCAGATACTCGTTAGCTCCTAGTGTCAAACCTTTTTCGATCATCTCCTGCTCGTCAAAATTGGAGAGGATCACTATTGGTGTTTTCTTAGTAACTTCACTCTCCCTCAAGTGCTTCAAGACTTCAAAACCATCCATCCCGGGCATTTTTATATCCAGGAAAATAAGCTCGGGTTTTATCTCCAAGGCTTTCTTCAAACCACTTTCTCCATCTTCGGCTACTTCAACTGAGTAACCGTCCAACGTCAATTTTAGCCGGTAAAGCTGGGCTACTTCTTTTTCATCTTCGATAAGCAGAACAGTTAGTTTGTCTGACATAAATTTCCCTTAAAGCTCAAAGCAGATTTTAGCAAGAAAAAGTTTGTCATGCAAACTTCCTTGGCAAGCTAAAAGTAAACTTAGAACCTTTGCCTGGTTCTGACCAAACTTCTAAATGGCCCTTATGCAGTTCCACTAGCGACTTAACAATAAATAACCCTAAACCAGTCCCGCGGTTTTCTTTTAAATAACTCCCCGGCACTTGCTGAAACTTCTCAAAAATTATTGACTGAAGTTTTTTGGGTATTCCAACCCCATTGTCCTTAACTGCCACGTAAACCTTTTCGTCCTCTTGCCAGTAGGTAAGCACTACCTCTCCACCAGGGTTGGTAAATTTAAGCGAGTTATCAACCAAATTCAACAAAACTTCATAAATCTTGCTCTTATCAAAAAAAGCGGTTGTTTTTGCCTCCTTATTCGTACGCTCAACACGCAAGTTAACTTTTTTCTGAAAAGCAACGTAGCCTAACTCTTCCACGACTTCATCAATCACCTCTTTAAGAAGATATTCCTTTCGGTTGAGTTGGACTCTCTTTTCCTCAATTCTCGACACGTTTAAAAGATCACTTACCAGGTCAGTTAAACGCTCAGTTTCGTTGTAAACTTTATTTAAAACCTCTCTTAGTTGTTGTCGGGACTGACTATCAGAAAAATCTCCCAAATCACCGTTAATTAACAGTGATAAGTAGCCATTAATGACTGTCAGTGGAGTTCTAAGCTCATGTGAAGCAACGGAAACAAACTGACTCTTAGCTTTCTCGATTTCCTTGACTGAGTTAATATCACGAATAACTAAAACTATTTCCTGGATCTCACTAGAGGCGTCCTTAATCGGAGAAGCACTAACCCCAACCCAAACATCCTCCGAACTTGCGTTTGTATGTAGATACTCTTCATATGGAATTGGTTCTTTAGTAATCAGAATTTTCTCTAAAGGGTTAAAATCAGGGTAGTACAGGCCGTTGCCTGTATGGCATTTGAAAACTTTATAGTAATTCTGCCCGAGTACTTGTCTCAAGCCCATACCACTAAAGTTCTCGCAAGTTGAGTTCATATGCGTAATCTTAAACTCCCTATCGATTAGACAAACTGCCTCATCAACATTAGAAAAAACCGCGTTCCAACGGTCCCTTTCTTTTTGAATCCTCTTAAAGTTAGTCGCAAGGTCCTGTTCCTGCTTTCTTTCCTTAGTAACGTCTCGGTAAGCTGCTGCCATACCAGCAAAATTTCCATCTTTAATAACTGGGTAGTAGTTAGCTTCAATAACTTTCGGAGGATTGGAATGGATGATCATTAAACCACCTAGAAAAGGCTTTTTGTCTTCGTAAACTGTTTTTTTCATCTCCTCAATATCGTAAAGACGGGTCGCTTTGTACTTATGATATTTATCCCAGTTTCCAATTAACTCTTCGCGTCTTAGGCCAATAGTACTAGCAGTATTACCAAAAAAGTGGCTGATCGCCCGATTTGCATAGTAAATAACCCCGTCTGGTCCGTGCAAGGCCAAGCCTTCTCCAACACTGTTTTGCAACAACTCTAACGTCTCATTTTGAACCTTGACTGAGGAGAGCAAATCTTGGTTATGCATCTTTAGGCCAAGGTGAAGGCCGATAAGCTCACCAATCTTAATATCTTCACTGGAAAAAGAAGTTCGTCGATTGGAAAAAAGAGCAAAAACTCCTAAAGCCTCTTCTTTAAGTAAAACTGGGAAAAAGATGCCGCTTTTAATACCTACCTTTTTTAGAGAAACAGGGATTTCGCTAGCGGCAGTTAGAACCTTCTTCTTACGAAAGGAACGTGAGAGTGGGTAATCAGAATTAAGCGGCAGCTGTCTTATTAAATTAATTTCGGCAATTCCTTTTTGAGCAGCCTCGCTACTGCTAATGTAAGCTGCAGTTAGTTTTCTTTTGGTCTCATTGGGAAAATAGATAGCACAGACTTCGGCGCCAAAAATCTTCAAACTGTAGTTGGTGGTAAGTGAAAAGAGACGTTCTTTACTCTTGGCTTTGGCTAGCTCATGCATAAGATGCAAAAGCAAATTATTTTTAGTGTTCAAATCTTTTAAGTTTTCATCGTGAGCAACGTTTAGTTGGCCACTGCTCAACTTAAACTTCTTAAGAAAAGTTTGTTTTTGCATGTGTATATGAGTTTATAACCTAAACTAACAATGGGAGTATAATATAACTTTGTTTAGGATTTCAAGAGTTTTCTTGAAAGCGTTTGATAAAGGTACTGTCCGGTTGAACTTTTCCTCGAAGAAGCGACCTGATTAATGGTTCCGCTGGCAATCAAATACCCACCTTGATTTCCCCCACCCGGACCCAAGTCAATAACCCAGTCAGCTGTCTTAACAATGTCTAGGTTATGCTCGATAATTAAAACCGTATTTCCTAGCTCTACCAAACGGTGGAGAACGGAGAGAAGGTTGTCAATATCAGCAAAGTGTAAACCAGTGGTGGGCTCATCAAGAATGTAAAGAGTTTTGCCAGAAGAGCGTTTGGCAAGCTCAGTTGACAATTTTATTCTTTGGGCTTCCCCACCAGAAAGGGTCGTCGCGGCCTGCCCAAGCTTCATGTAACCCAAGCCAACTTGGTTTAGGGTGTCTATTTTAGCGGCAATTGTGGGGATTTTGTCAAAAAAACTGCTTGCCTCTTCAACCGTCATCTCCAAAATTTCGGCGATATTCTTGCCTTTATAGTTAATTTCCAGAGCTTCTCGGTTGTAGCGCTTACCGTTGCAGGTCTCACAAGTAACATAAACGTCTGGTAAAAACTGCATTTCAATTTTTATCACTCCGTCGCCCTGACAAGTTTCACATCTACCGCCCTTAACGTTAAAGGAAAACCTACCGGCACTGTAACCCCTAAGCTTGGCTTCTGGAGTGAGAGCAAAAATTTCCCGGATATGCGTAAAAGCACCAGTATAGGTGGCTGGATTACTACGGGGAGTACGACCGATTGGGGATTGATCAATATCAATAATTTTATCTAGATTTTCAACTCCTAAAATTGCCTCGTGTTCACCCGGCTTTTCTTTGGAAGAATAAAACTTCTGAAACAGGGCTTTTTTCAAAATATCCTCCACCAGGGTTGATTTTCCACTACCGGAAACACCAGTAACACAGACAAATTTTCCTAAAGGTATTTCAACATCAATATTCTTTAAATTGTGCTCTCTGGCGCCTTTAATAATTAGTTTCTGGCGGTTTTCCTGACGAGAAAATTTTTTCCCAATATCAAAAGCCACTTGTCTTTTTCCTGCCAAGTATTGTCCGGTTAAAGAGTTTGGGTCTCTGATAATTTGGCTTGGAGTACCACTTGCAATTACCCTTCCACCGTGTTCTCCTGCCCCTGGACCAATATCTACTAAATAGTCAGCTGCGAGCATCACCTCACGATCATGCTCAACCACTAAAACCGTGTTGCCTAAATCTCGCAAAGAAAGTAAGGTTTTGATTAACTTGTCGTTGTCTTTAGGATGCAAGCCAATCGTCGGTTCATCCAAAACGTAAAGAACTCCGGATAAACCGGAACCGATTTGAGAAGCCAGTCTTATCCTCTGGGCTTCCCCACCCGCCAAGCTAGAAGATTTACGGTTAAGTGTCAGGTAATTGAGACCAACGTCAACCAAAAAGCGCAAGCGAGAGTTGATTTCTTTCAAAACTTGCTTGGAAATGAGCTCTTCTTTACTGGTGAGTCTTAGGTTCTCAAACCACTCTAGTGCGTCTTCAACGGCAAGACCTGCAATATCGACAATCGACTTACCGTTGATGGTAATGAACAAGGCTTCCCCCTTAATACGGGCTCCCCGACAGACCTCACAAGTTTCTTCTCGCATATATTTCTCAATTTCACGTTTTACCCAGTCACTTTCACTTTCTCTATAACGGCGTAAAAGTTCAGGTACCAACCCTTCGAAAGTGGTGTCAAAAGAAATTGTTCGTCCAAAACGGTTACGGCCAGTGACCCGGAAAATCTCTTGATCACTTCCGTAAAGAATAATCGAGAGTACCTCTCTGGGTAGCTCAAAAATAGGATCGGAGAGTGAAAAACCTAGATGTTCTGCCAGTCCCTCCAAGCGCCGAGCTGACCAAGTGTCGTGAGAAAGCATTCTGCTCCAAGGGTGGACCGCTCCTTCGCTAATGGAGAGGTGTTTATTGGGGATAACTAAATCAGGATCCACCGTCATCTTCGTGCCTAAACCACTGCAAGCGCTACAGGCTCCTTGGGGAGAATTGAAGGAAAAAGTTCTTGGCTCAATTTCTGGTAAGGAGAGACCATGCTCCGGGCAGGCAAAGTTTTCGGAAAAAAGTCTGTCCTCTAAACCTTCTTGGGAGACGATCAAAAGCCCTTCACCTACTCTCAAAGCAGTTTCTACTGATTCAGTTAAACGCTGTCTTTCCACCCCTGAAACTAAACGATCAATAACTACTTCAATATTATGAATCTTGTAACGGTCGAGCTTGGGTGTTTCGCTAATTTCGTAAACGTTCCCATCCACACGTACTCTCACGAAACCTTGTTTTTGAAGATCACGAAAGATATCTTCGTAAATACCCTTACGGGCGCGGACTACTGGCGCCAAAACCAAGACAACGTTTTCCTTATTACTTTTAACTTCTAACTTCTTACTTAGGCTTTCGATTTGGTCAACAATTTCCTGAGATGTTTGGGCTTTAATTTCCCGTCCGTCAACCGGACAGTGCGGTACACCAATTCTAGCCCAAAGTAGCCTCATATAATCATAGATTTCCGTGATCGTTCCGACAGTAGAACGGGGGTTGCGGGAAGCGGTTTTTTGGTCAATGGAGATGGCTGGCGACAAACCCTCAATTTGGTCAACGTCCGGCTTTTCCATTAAGCCTAAGAATTGGCGAGCGTAAGCTGATAAACTCTCAACGTAACGGCGCTGGCCTTCAGCGTAAATAGTGTCAAAAGCCAGGGAGCTTTTGCCGCTACCGGAAATTCCGGTTAAAACCACCAGAGAATTTTTAGGGATTTCCAAATCAACGTTTTTGAGATTATGCTCGCGAGCGCCTCGTATGACAATTTTATCTACAACCATCGGCTTTGTCCTTTGGGCAAGTTAGATCCGTAAAATTTTACCCCTTTTGGCAAGTTTGTGCAAGACTAGGGAGCTGTTAACACGGAATTGACTTACAGTCGAAAAAGTTATAAGATCTGCCTGTTGATTGGAGTAGAGTGGATGTGTTTTCAAGACTGGTAGGGTTTGAGGGTTTCCTCCATGGGTAAGTTGAAAAAACTTGGCTATGGTTAATACCCTCACTAACTTTGGTTACGTTCCTAGGAGGCGGGGCCTAGGGGCTAACATCTAGAGCGGCTCGCACCCTCGTGGTCGCTTGGGTCGCTCTACGATAAACTAACAGACGTGTGGCCTTTCGCAGTCAAGGCCCGTCTGTTTTTCGAGGGAGAGGTTGACCGACCGACGGATCCTAGACTCTGATGTCTAGTCCAGTTCTCGTAAACCCCGAGCGAGACTGGGGCCTCTCCCTAAACAAGGTGAAAACGGACTGGCTGGGCATTAGTCAGGACGTTTAGATCCGGCAAGGGCCGTTGTCTTGCTCTCGAGTAAGTAAACCTTAAAGGGTTCGAAGGTCTCGACCGGAGATAACTTATAGGTGGTCTGAAAGATCCGAAAGGATAAAAGGGCATTTGGCAGGTGGTTCACCCATCTTAAAACCTTGCCGTAAAAACAATTAATTCTGACTGTGTTAATGGTGCTAGCAGTCAGAATGGACCGCAGTTCCTCCTTTCGCAGGGTCCAACGTCGCCCCGAGGACCCTAATAGCTCTCTTGTTTGCACCGGCAAGAGAGCTCTTTCTTTTTCTCAAGAAATATATGAATGATTATTCATATATCTTTGTGGCTTACTTTTTGGTAACTGTTTTGGGAATTTTTACTTCGCTGCCTTTCAGCTCCAAAATCTGATCGCGAATTAAGGCCGCTCGTTCAAAATCCAAAGTATCCGCAGCCAACTTCATTTCCCTTTCCAAATCGCCGATTAAACGACGTAGTTCTGTTTTAGGAACGCGGGTTAGATCCAGCTCCTGGCTAGTCGTAGCTTGGGGCTGAATTTCAGAGAGTCTTTCCGAAATATCGTGAATGGTTTTGTTAATTGATTGGGCGGTGATGCCGTGCTTGTTGTTATATTCAACCTGAATTTGCCGGCGGCGGTTAGTTTCGTCAATGGCTGCTTTCATTGACCCTGTAATATTGTCGGCGTACATGATCACCTTGCTACCAACTCGACGGGCAGCTCTACCGATAGTTTGGACAAGCGCGGTTTTACTGCGCAAAAACCCCTCTTTGTCCGCATCCAAAATGGCCACTAACGCTACTTCCGGCAAATCAAGTCCTTCACGCAAAAGGTTTACCCCAACTAAAACATCGTAAACCCCCCTGCGCAAATCCGCCAAAACTTCCACCCTCTCTAAAGTATCAACTTCGTGGTGAATATACATTACTTTGACTTGCCTCTCACGCAAGAACTCGGTCAAATCTTCAGCCATCCTTTTAGTCAAAGTAGTCACCAATACTCGCTCGCCTTTTTCAACCCGACTGTTAATTTCCTTAATAAGATCTGGGATTTGCCCCTCAGTTTCCCGAACTTCAACTTCTGGGTCTACAATCCCAGTGGGTCGAATAATTTGCTCCACAACAGAATCCGAGATTGAGAGCTCGTAATCAGATGGTGTCGCGCTGGTATAAATTACTTGGCGCTCTTTGCGGGCAAATTCATCAAAAGTTAAAGGTCGGTTATCGGCTGCCGAAGGCAAGCGAAAGCCGTTATCAATAAGAACAGTCTTTCGAGCGCGTTCTCCATGCCACATACCCCGCAGTTGGGGCAGGGTCATGTGGCTTTCATCAATAACCAGCAAGAAATCCTTGGGAAAATAATCTAGCAAGGTGTAAGGCGGTTCACCGCTCTTGCGGCCATCAAAATAACGGCTGTAGTTTTCAATACCGTTGCAATAACCTAAGTTTTCAATCATCTCAAGATCATAGTTAGTTCTACTCTCCAATCTTTGAGCTTCCACCAATTTGTTTTGCTCTTTTAAGTTTTTTAGACGCTCTTTTAGATCTTTACGAATTTCTGCTAAAGGACTAGTAAGGTTTTTCTCAGGCATGACGTAATGCCGGGCTGGATAAATGTCGATTTCGGAAAGTTGCCCTTCTTTTACAAACGAACGCGGGTTCAGTTGCTCGATTTTCTCAATTTGGTCACCAAGCAAACTAATCCGCAGAGCAAAATTTTCATAGGCTGGGTAAATTTCAAAAATATCACCTTTAACCCGGAAGGTGGAGCGCTTTAACTCAAAATCATTTCGTTCGTATTGGATCTCATTTAACGACCTAAAAAGATCATGCAAACGGACGTGTTCTCCCACTTTTAATTCAACTAAACTTCTCTGAAAAGCTAGGGGTGATCCTAAGTTATAAATACAGGAAACGCTGGCGACAATCAGCACGTCGGCTCGTGTGAGGAGAGCTTTGGTGGCTGCTAGACGCAGGCGGTCAATTTCTTCGTTGATAGCTGCATCTTTTTCAATGTAAAGATCAATTTGGGGGACGTAGGCTTCCGGCTGGTAATAGTCGTAGTAGGAAACAAAATACTCGACTGCGTTTTTGGGGAAAAACTCTCGGTATTCGCTGGCTAGTTGGGCTGCTAGGGTTTTGTTGTGGGCAATTACCAGAGTTGGTTTATTAATTTGTGAAACAACATTAGCCACGGTGAAAGTTTTGCCAGTACCGGTCGCGCCCAGCAATGTTTGGTGTTTATCACCTTTTTTTAAACCTTGTACCAACTTCTCAATCGCCTGTGGTTGATCTCCGGTTGGTTGGAAAGGGAAAGCTAGTTCAAACTTGTCCATCGAAAAGTGTATTTTAACCCAAGCGCTACCCTCTGTCATCTGCTGACTAGTGGATTGTTAGTCTGAGACAATTTCTACGATCGTAGATTCTGTCTCACTGGTTAGCTCTGCAAAGTTTTGGAGAAAGAAATCCGCAGCCAGAGCAGTGTAACTGGATGTTACAAAGTTCTAACTGCGGATGCGTCGGAAAGATGGCAGGAGAGGATGTGAGTTCCCCAACACATCAATTCACAACTTACGCTGTGTTTCTCTCCTGCCCTTGCTCACTCAAGTGGTAGGACCCGCATCAAACCACTTGAGGTATTGCTTTTTTAGGGGAGGATTTAACAGTTGCCCACTCGTAGCCAAACAACCGTGATCCGGGCCGCCTGTGCGTCCCGAACCACACTCCGCCAGTCTCTCGCAAGCAGGGAGCGCGCAGGCCTGCTTACGGTTTACCCACTCTCTCTTAATAGGGACATCTCGACGGTGGCAAGTCGTATGGACGCATTAACTTGCCCGACTCGTACCCGGGTGTCAACGAGGAGTAGCCAGAGATACGGTCACGACAACCGCAACGTCCGCTCTGCAAGGGGCTTCACCCAACTACCCATCATTATTATAATTAAAAAGAACATTTTGTAAAGTCTGATCATTTCTGAGTCTATAAGATCCAGTTGACAGAGTCTCCGAAAAAAGGCAATAATTTAACCAGAAATTCACCAAAAGGAAAACTTTATGCCACCAGTAGTTTACCGCCGCCAACGCGACTTGTTAGAATTTATTTCTCAGTACATGCAGAAAAAAGGCTACGCTCCAACCCTAGCAGAAATTTGCGATGGCATTGGTTTGCGTTCTCCGGCCACTGTTCATGAGCATATCGAAAATTTAATCGAAAAAGGGATTTTAAAAAAAACCGAAGGAGCTCGCCGGGGCCTAGAAATTGTTGATCAAAAGGCTATGGGTTGGGTTCCGACTGGTGTTGAAGTACCAATTTTTGGCAAAATTGCCGCCGGCCACCCTCTTGAGGCAATTAACGACCCTACCCAAACTCTCACTATTCCGGAAGATATGGTTGGTAACAAGCGGACCTATGTTTTACAAGTCAAGGGCGATTCAATGATTGAAGCAGCTATTTTGGATGGGGACTTTGTCTTAGTTGAGGCTACAGAAACTGCCAATAACGGCGAAATTATTGTGGCTCTTATCAACGATAATTTTGCTACGCTCAAACGTTATTTCAAAGAAACAGACCACATCCGCCTGGAACCAGCCAACTCTTCCATGAACCCAATTATTGTGCGCGGCAATATCCAAATCCAAGGCCGCGTGACTGGGGTTATCCGTAAGTATAATTAGGTCAACCTCACTAGCAAACTATTTCTTACGCACTTCAGCTTGCCATAGCTTCCAATTTAGCTTATAATATTAGTAATGCCCGAAGAAGTCATTGAAAAGGTTGCCGAAGCACCGGCAGTTGCGGTGGAAAAGGCAATCGACACTTCTAAACAAATCTCCCAAAAAATCTCAAACCAACCGTCGGTTAAAAAAGCCCGCGCCTATTGGAAACTGCTAGGCCCAGGCCTCACTACCGGAGCATCCGACGATGACCCCTCTGGTATCGCCACTTATTCCCAGGCTGGTGCAAGGTATGGTTTTCAATTACTTTGGCTAGCACCCCTAACTTTTCCTTTTATGGCTGTCGTGCAAGAAATGTGCGCTCGTATTGGCCTGGTAACCGGCAGAGGCTTAGCAGCTAACATTAGGATTAATTTTCCCAAATGGGTACTTTATACCTGTACCATCCTTCTTTTTGGAGCCAATACCTTAAACATCGGGGCGGACATTGGGGCCATGGCCAAAGCAACCCAACTGGTTTTCCCTTCTTTTAATTTCGGTCTGCTAGTAGTTGGTTTCACTCTTTTGAGTTTAATTTTGCAGATTTTCACTACTTATGAAAAATACGCTAGGTACTTGAAGTGGCTGGCTTTAATCTTACTCGCCTACGTTTTCTCTGCTTTGAGCCTAAGTTTGAATTGGGGTGAAATCTTTAAAAACACGCTTGTTCCAACTATTAGTTTCTCGAAAGAGCAAATTATTTTAATCGCGGCAGTTTTGGGTACTACTATCTCTCCCTACTTATTCTTCTGGCAAACTTCCCAGGAAGTGGAGGAGGAGATTTTGGGAGGTAAAACTTCTATAAAGCTGCGGCAGGAGGAAACTACAGAAGCTGAAATCAAAAATATGCGTATTGATGTTTGGTCAGGAATGTTTCTTTCCAATTTAGTTATGTTCTTCATTATTGCCGCTGCCAGCGCAACCCTACACGCGAGCGGAATTTTCAATATCACCTCTGCTGATCAAGCCGCTAGCGCCCTAAAACCAATTGCCGGGGATTTCACTTTCTTACTTTTCGCAGTTGGAATTATCGGCACCGGACTTTTGGCAGTGCCGGTACTAGCCGGATCGGCCTCTTACGCGCTTTCCGAGAGTTTAGGTTGGCGCCAAGGCCTTTACCACCGACTAAAAGGGGCCTATGCCTTTTACGGAGTAATTATTATTGCGATGCTAATTGGTTTATTAATTAATTTCTTAGGAATTCCGGCTTTTAAAGCTTTGATTTACTCAGCTATTGGTAACGCGCTGGTTGCTCCGATAATTCTTTTCCTAATAGTTCTCATCAGCAGCAACAAGAAAGTGATGGGTAACCGGGTAAATAGTCTTTTTACTTCTACCTTAGGTTGGGTAATTACGCTGATAATGACCGGTGCTGGCGTTGCCACCATCCTTTCACTTCTTCTTTAAGAAAGCAGAGATTTTACTTCCTTAACAACTCTTTCCGGCGTATAGGTACTTTTAACAATGTAAGCAGAAGCACCCTTCTCAAGGGCCTTATTAATATAGGATTCTTCGCCTAAGTTACTTAAAACTAGTATCACTAACCCCTCTTTGGGTTTTTCCTTCAAATGATCCAAGATCTGAAAACCACTCACATCGGGAATGTTAAGATCAAGCATAAGCAGGTTGTAGGAGTTTTTTTCTATAAGCTCGAGAGCTACCTTACCGCTAAAAGTAGCTTCCACACTAAAACCGGATAACTTGAGTTGGCGCTCGTAAAGCTCGCGGATAAACTGGTCATCCTCAACAACCAAGATCTTCTTTTGTTCCATAATTGTATGATATCATAATCAATTCTTATTGGTCATATCGCGCGTCAGATCAATTTCATAATTTCTTAATTATATGTCTGCTTATAATTTCTCAGAAATTACCTACGGCGCGATATAATAGTTTTTATGGCTTTATATGTTGTAGCAACACCAATTGGCAATATTAAGGACATTACTCTACGGGCTCTTGAGGTTCTTAAAGAAGTTGAGCTAATTTTATGTGAGGACACCCGCCATAGCGGGCAATTACTTCACCATTACAGCATCAACAAACCACTACTGTCTTTTCACGAACACAATGAAGTTCAAAGAATTGATGAAGTTATCGCTAAATTAAAGCAGGGCCAAAATATTGCTTTAATTAGTGACGCGGGCACACCTTTAATTTCCGATCCTGGTTTTAAATTAGTTCGCGCCGCCAGAGAAAATGGTCTTCAAATAAAAGTTGTTCCCGGTCCTTCAGCAGCTGTTGCGGCTCTGTCAATCGCCGGCCTACCCTCAGATAAGTTCCTTTTTGTCGGTTTCTTACCAAAAACCACCGGCAAAAGAGAGGCGTTGTTAAAAAGATTAGCTGAAATCAGGCGGCTTTTACCTATGAGTTTAATTTTTTACGAATCTGGCCACCGGCTCTCAAAAACTTTAAAGGAGTTGGCTTTTCTTTTCCCTGATCACCAAATCTCTCTGCAAAGAGAGTTGACCAAAGTACATGAAGAAGTGGTTAATAATAAGGTCAGTGAACTCGCGGCGAGACCTCCCAGCGTTAAAGGTGAGATTACCTTAGTAGTCTACTAATCTAGTCCAAGAGAGCTTTATTCAAAACCTTAACTTCCAAAAGATCCTGGCCAAACATAGAGACTCCTTTAGGTAGCCCCATTAGACTTAAAACGGTTGGGGCTACGTCTGCCAAAATCCCAGAGGGAAACTGCAAAGTTGACGAATGATTAAACTCATTAGCAACCACGATAAAAGGAACTTTATTAGTGCTGTGCTCAGTATCAACCCCACCAGTTTGAGCGTTTAACATGGCCTCCGCATTACCGTGGTCAGCAGTAACTATCATCGCACCATTTTTAAGCAAAACTTCTCTTCCAATAACCCTCAAGCAAGTATCCAAAAACTCAACTGCTTTGATGGTTGCCTCAATTGAACCAGTGTGAGCTACCATATCAGCGTTAGCAAAATTGACAACATAAAATTCGTAAACATTACCTCTTAGTTTGTTACTTACGTAATCAGTAATTTCGCCAGCTGACATTTGGGGTTTAAGGTCGTAGGTGGATACTTTAGGTGAGGAAATATGAACACGATCTTCCAAAAGAAATGGCTCTTCTCTACCACCGTTAAAAAAGTAGGTTACATGAGCGTATTTCTCCGTTTCTCCAATATGCAACTGCTTCAGGGAATAATTAGAAATGACTCGAGAAAGAGGTTCGTTAATCTTTTGGTGCGGAAAAGCAACTGGTAGTGAAGAGCCTGAATCATACTCAGCCATACAAACAAAGTAGAGGTCTTTTAAGACAATTTTACGGCTAAAACCCTGAAAATCACTTTCAGTCAAACTTTTGGTCAACTCTCGTGCTCGATCAGGACGAAAGTTGAAAAAGATTAGACTGTCGCCGTTACGAACGGTAGTAATCGTTTTACCCTCGGCAGCAATTAAGGTTGGTTCAATAAACTCGTCAGTAACTTTTTTAGAATACGAGCTTTGTATCAGAACCCGAGGGCTAGTGGCCAGACTAGCTTGGCCGTTAACTAAAGCTTCGTAGGCTCTCTTTGTTCTCTCCCACCGCTGATCGCGGTCCATCGCCCAATACCTTCCCATCACACTGGCAATTTTTCCAACCCCAATTGTGGAGATTTTGTACTCAATTTGGGCAATAAGCTGCAAACCAGAAGTCGGTGAAGAATCTCGACCATCGGTAAACAAATGCAAGAAAACGTTTTGAAGTCCAGCCTCTTTAGCTGCCCAAAGTAGAGCGTAGAGATGTTCAACGCTAGCGTGAACGTTCCCGGTTCCAACTAACCCCATCAAGTGGAGGTTAGACTTATTAGTCTTGACGTGATCAAAAGCCCTCTTAAAAGTCTCGTTTTTCAAAAAGGATCCATCAGCAATTGCGCTATTAATCCGCGGTAAGTCCTGATAGACAATTTTCCCGGCACCAATGTTTAAGTGACCAACTTCCGAATTCCCTGCTTCTCCTGAAGGTAAACCAACTGAAGGTCCTGAGGCTTCCAAGACCGTGTGTGGATAGCTAACGTTAATTGAGTGAAAGTAAGGTAGATGGGCAAGAGTTATGGCGTTACCAGCACTTTCCGGCGCTACTCCCCACCCATCGAGGATAACTAAAACAACAGGTTTCAAAGGTTTGGACAGTTGGATCATTCTGACAACATTCTAACAAATTCACCAATTTCTTGGATCCTTGTCAGGTTTGCTAAAAACTGTTATAGTAACTGGCTATGAAAAAAAGTCCTGATGAGAGTATCGAGGCTCTAGTTATTCGTTGTATTGACTATCGTTTTGTCACCCAGTCACGAGAGTTTAAGGAAGCCAAGGGATGGATTAATCAGTATGATTTACTTACCTTTCCAGGAGCCTCAAAAAATATCCACCATCTTTTTGACGCTATTGAAATTTCCAACCGCCTTCACCAACCCAAAAAAATTGTTATCATGGACCACGAAGACTGCGGTGCTTTTGGAGAAGACGACTCTTTTGAAGACCACCGCCGGTCATTAAAAAAAGCAGAAAAGTTATTAAACGTTGTTTTCCCTGAAATACCAGTTGAATTATACTACGTTAAATTCTCTGGGGTTGAAAAAATCTGATAACTATCTATGGAACAAGAAGTTACTCTTGCCGCTGAAAAAATTGCACAAATTGGGCCTTTCATCATAAATAACTCTCTTTTAACTACCTGGGTAGTCATGGCTGTAATTATTATTTTTGCCTATTTTGCCGGAAGGAATATAAATAAAGTTCCTGGCCCTTTACAAAATTTTGCAGAAATAGTTGTTGAGGGTCTTTACTCCACAGTAGAATCTTTAGCCGGACCAAGAACTAAACGCTTTTTTCCAATTTTGGCCACATTTTTTGTTTTAATTATCACTGCTAACTATGTTGGTCTTTTGCCTGGAATAGGCACAGTTGGAATCTTCGAACAACACAACGGTAAAGAAGTCTTAGTCCCCCTCTTTCGCTCCGCTACTGCGGATCTGAACCTCACCCTTGCTTTAGCACTAATTTCTGTTAGCGTAACCCATTATTTCTCAATCACTTCTCTTGGGCTAACTAACTATTTAGCTCGTTACATCAGCTTAAACCCAATTTACTTGTTTGTTGGAATTCTCGAAGTTGTTGCCGAGTTTACCAAGATAGTCTCGCTTTCTTTCCGGCTTTTTGGTAATATCTTCGCCGGCGAGACCCTTCTAGTAACCATCTCCGGAATACTCGCTTTTATTGCGCCTTTACCTTTTATGATGTTAGAACTGCTGGTTGGCTTTGTTCAAGCCGCGGTTTTTATGATGTTAACTTTAGTCTTCATGACAATTTTAACTGAGAGACATGAAGCGCATTAACTTGGAAGGGGGTGTTGGTTAACAAAATGGAATTTACTGTAACAGGTGGTCTTATTGTTGCTATCGGTGGTGCCTTGCCTGGTTTAGCCATCGGTTTAATTGGTGCAAAAGCTATGGAAGCGATTGGCCGCAACCCGGAAGCACAAGGTAAAATCGTTCCCGCGATGCTTTTGGGCATGGCTTTTGCTGAAGCTATTGCTATTTACGCTTTAGTTCTGGCATTTATCGGTTAGTTTCGTTATTGAACGAATGCGAATTATATCGCGCTGAAAGTAAGTCTTAAGAACCCGAAATTATATTTCGGCCGATATTATTTCAAGAAACATGAAAATTATTGAAGAGTTTGGAATTAATCCTTATTTACTGCTTGCGCAAGTCGTTAATTTTACGATTTTACTCTTTCTGTTGAAAAAAATTCTCTACAAACCAATCCTTAAAGTTTTAGAGGAACGGAAAGTAAAAATTGTTCGTTCACTAAAAGAAGCGGAGGATATTGAAAAGAGGTTAGTAGAAACTGCAAAAGAGCAAGAGAAAATCTTAGAAAAAGCTCGGTCTGAAGCAGCTAACTTAATTTCAGAAGTAAAAAAAGAGTCCAAAGAGCTCTCGGAAAAAATGCTTGCTGATACCAGAGCGACCGTTGACGAGGCGATGAAACGCGGTGAAGAGAGGTTAGAGTTAGAAAAACAGCAAATGATGAGCGAGGTTAAAAAAGACCTTGCGGGTTTGGTAATTGCCGCAACTGCTAAGGTAACCCAAAAAACCATGGATGAGCCCTCCAATCGAAGATTAGTTGAGGAGGTGGTTAGGGAAATGTCAAAATCGTGAAGATCTCAAAGAAAGCTTTAAAAATCGCTAAACCTCTTTTAAAGGCTGCATTTATTGGCGGGAAAATTAACGAAGGAAAGGTGAGGGGTTTCCTTAAAATTTTAAAAAAGCACCCAAGCAAGATAGGGAGCGAAGTTGTTTTTTCACTGCAGAAACTGATCGAGGCAGAAACTCTAAAAAAGCAGTTGGTCCTCGAAACTCCCTTTCCGCTTCAGGCGAAAACTGTTGACCGACTGAAAAATGAGTTTGAAGCACTGCTAAATAGGCAGTTAACTGTAGAAATCAGGGAAAATAAAGAACTCATTGGTGGTTTGCGTATCAAAAACTCGGACAACGTTTGGGAAAATACGGTTGAAAGTACTTTGCAACAATTAAAAGGAGCTTTAGTGCGATGAGTAATCTTGTAGAAGAACTAAAAAAAGAAATTGCCTCTTTGAAAACTGCCGCCCAGAAGAAAAATGTCGGGGTTATCACTGAGATAAGTGATGGTGTCGCCCGCGCCGAAGGCTTAAGTGAAGCTGGCTATAATGAGCTGGTTAGCCTTCCCCACGACTTAACTGGTTTAGTTTTAAATTTAGAAGAAGATAGTGTCGGCATTGTGGTTTTTGGCGACTATAAACTCTTAAAGGAGGGGGACGAGGTTACTACCACTGGTAAAATCCTCTCTATTGGCGTGGGTGAGAACTTGCTCGGCCGTGTAGTTGACTCCTTGGGAAAACCTGTTGATGGTAAAGGGACCCTCAAAACTGCGAAAGACTATCCAATTGAGAAAATTGCCCCGGGTGTAGTTTTCAGAGAACCAGTTAACACTCCCCTGCAAACTGGAATTGTCGCCATTGACACTATGATCCCCATTGGACGGGGTCAAAGAGAGTTGATCATTGGTGACCGAGGAGTGGGTAAAACCGCCATAACAATCGACACTATTATTAATCAGAAAAATTCCGGAGTAATTTGCATTTACGTGGCTGTAGGTCAGAAAACTTCTAAAATTGCCTTGGTTGCCGACATCTTAGAAAGATATGGGGCCCTCAAACACACTATTATTGTGGCTGCTCCAGCTTCTGAATCAGCGACCATGCAATATTTAGCACCCTACGCTGGGTGCGCTATCGGTGAATATTTCATGGATGAGGGTAAGGATGCTCTAGTGATTTATGATGATTTAACTAAGCACGCCTGGGCCTACCGACAACTTTCTCTACTTTTGCGCCGTCCGTCCGGACGCGAGGCGTACCCAGGTGATGTTTTTTACCTCCATTCTCGTCTCTTAGAAAGAGCAGCTAAACTAAACAAAGACTTGAGCGGTGGGTCACTGACTGCTTTACCGATTATTGAAACACAAGCCGGGGACCTGTCTGCCTACATTCCCACTAATGTAATATCAATTACCGACGGTCAGATTTATCTTGAAGCTGATATGTTTAACGCCGGTACCAGACCAGCCATTAACGTCGGTTTGTCAGTCTCACGTGTTGGTGGAGCAGCTCAAAGGCCCTCTATGAAGCAAGTTGCCGGAAGCCTACGTTTGGACTTGGCCCAATTTCGTTCCTTAGAGGCCTTTGCCCAATTTGGCTCAGACCTTGACGAGGCCACTAAGAAACAGCTGGACCGGGGACAGCGGATTGTGGAAGTTTTGAAACAACCTCAGTATCAACCGACAGAGGTAGAAAAACAAGTTGCTCTTATTTGGTTAGTAACCAACGGCCATATTGATGATATTGAAATTACCAATATTGCCAATTTCCAAGAGAAGTTCTTAGACGCTCTTTCCACGCGTGGCAAGAAACTCTTGGAAGAAATAGGTAAAGAAAAGACTCTAACGGACAAACTTACTGGCGACTTAGAAAGATTTGTTCAAGACTTTAAGAAAGGTTTTAAGTAGTATGGCTAACACCAAAGGGTTACGTAACCGAATTAAATCAGTAAGGAATACGGCTAAAATTACCAAAGCGATGGAACTAGTTTCCGCAGCCAAAATGCGCCGAGCTCAAGACCAAGCCCTTGGAGGTCGTCCCTACTCTATTTTAATTAACAATGTGCTGGGCAATATTGTCACCAAAATTGATCCAGAGGCTCACCCACTGCTAGTAGGTAAGGGGAAGGGGAAAGATGCCGCTCTTTTAATTAGTACTAACCGCGGGCTTTGTGGTGCCCTCAACACTAACCTGTTTCGAAAAGCTTTTGATTTGGGTGACGACGCTTCTTTTATTACCGTTGGTAAAAAGGGCCGGCTTTTTGTTTCTAAAAGCGCCCGTCCACTCTCAGCAGATTTTGAACTCTTAGAGCGGCCTAGCCTTGAGTCTGCTCGAACTATCAGTAAGTTCCTAAGTGACTCTTTTCTTTCGGGAGAATTTGCCAAGGTTAACTTGGTTTACACTAGTTTTGAATCAACTCTAAAACAAACTGCTATTTCAAAAACTCTCCTACCAATAGTAAATATGGATCTTGTTAATCAAATTGCTCAAGAAAAACAAAATGAAATTAGACAGTACTTGTTCGAACCTAACCCGGACCAAGTTTTGGAGACAATTTTACCCCACTATATACAGATGGAGGTTTACCAAACACTACTGGAAGCCTCTGCCAGTGAACACTCTGCCCGCATGGTGGCCATGAAAAACGCTTCTGACAATGCCTTTGATTTGGTTAGCGATCTTACTCTTATTTTTAACCAGGCTCGCCAAGAAGCGATTACTAATGAACTGCTTGATATTACTACAGCGACCCTCGCCTTGGAATAGAAGGAAAAGATGACTAAAGGCAAAGTTATTCAAATATTCGGGCCGGTTATTGATTGCTCCTTTCCGGAAAACTCTTTGCCGGCAATTTACAATGCTTTAGAGTTAACCCTCAACAAACAGAAACTCACTTTGGAAGTGCAAAGTCATCTCGGTGAGGGTTTGGTGCGCACTGTGGCACTTGGTTCCACTGACGGTTTAGCTCGCGGCTCTGAGGTTAGCGATACCGGCGAGCCTATTTCTGTGCCTGTTGGTGAAGAGGTTTTGGGTAGAATTCTCAACGTAACCGGAGACCCAGTTGATAACAAAGGGCCAATTAAAGCTAAAAAGCGTTTACCCATCCACCGGCCAGCACCTTCTTTGACTGACCAAGAAACCAAACAAGAAGTTTTGGAAACTGGCATTAAAGTTATTGATTTAATGGCACCCTTCGTTAAAGGTGGTAAGATCGGTGTTTTCGGTGGAGCTGGTGTTGGTAAAACAGTTATTATCCAAGAGTTGATCAACAACGTTGCCAAAGCCCACGGTGGCTACAGTGTCTTTGCTGGAGTTGGAGAAAGAACTCGCGAAGGCAACGACCTTTACCGAGAAATGAGCGAAGCTAGAGTTTTAGATAAGTTAGCCTTAATTTTTGGCCAGATGAATGAACCACCTGGAGCCCGTTTGCGTGTTGCCTTGAGTGGTTTAACCATCGCCGAGTATTTTCGCGATGAAAAAAACCAAGACGTCCTGCTTTTCATTGACAACATCTTTCGTTTTACCCAAGCTGGAAGCGAAGTTTCTGCACTATTGGGGCGCATTCCTAGTGCTGTCGGTTATCAACCCACACTGGCTGCGGAAATGGGACAGCTACAGGAGCGAATTACCTCCACAAAACGCGGTTCGATCACTTCTCTACAGGCAATTTATGTACCAGCTGATGATTATACCGATCCTGCTCCAGTAACTACTTTCGCTCACCTTGACTCAACCATAGTTCTCGAAAGAAGTATCGCCGAGCAAGGTCTTTATCCGGCAGTTGATCCTCTGCAATCTTCTTCGCGTGCTCTTGACCCAAACGTAGTCGGCAAAGATCACTACGATGTTGCCCAGGGAGTGAAAAAAGTGCTACAACGCTACAAAGAGCTGCAGGATATTATTGCTATTCTGGGTATGGAAGAGCTTAGTGACGAGGATAAACTGACAGTTGTACGTGCCCGCAAAATTCAACGTTTTATGTCCCAACCCTTCTTTGTCGGAGAAACTTTCACGGGGCGTCCTGGAAAATACGTTAAACTCACTGAAACTATCAAGGGTTTCAAGGCTATTCTTGACGGAAACTACGATAGTGTTCCTGAACAGAGTTTTTACATGCAAGGTGTAATTGACGAAGTGAAAAAATAGAAGAACCCGGCCGATTCATGCATTTCTGCACAAACCTTCCGGGTCAAAGTAGCGAGTACGTATTTTATCCTTCCACACTAATGGGAAAAGGACCGTCGAGCGCCAGCGGAAAGAGTCGCTGCAACCGAGGCCAAAGATCGTCTGCAGCTACCTTAGACGGCAGTTTGCCCGATCGTATCGATCTTTCAATTTCCGATCTAAGCTCTTGCAAATCCGGCCAATTTCTCGGCTCAAGAGCTTCACTTGGACTGAGCTTTGTCCTCTCCTCCCACCAAGCGACTATTCGTTCGACTTCTACTTGGTACAATTTAGCCTCCATAGGTTTAATTGGCACAATTTGATACCAATATTTTAGCATAAATCATGGTTAAAGTCAAGTTACTATGGGTTTATGGGTTACGGTTGTTTATCTTCGAGTGGGAGTTTTTGTTGGGAGTTAGAGCGTTTTAACCAAACTTTCTTGACCGAGTAAACAATTCCGTAGGCAGCAACCATCGCTAGAACAAAAAGTAGTAGATAAACTAGAGCGTTGCTGATCTTAGCAGCCACCAAACTTCCCGAAACACTGGCAACTGCAACTGCTCCATTGTTGGAAAGGGCACTTACAATCAGTTTATTGACTCCCTCCGCCAAACTAACCTCGCCCGAAAACTCTCCCGAGGCAGTAGCCACTTTTAACTTCCCCAAATCTTTGTTGTTAAGCCGGGCAGAGACGCTAGCAGTTGGGTCGGAAACAACTCCTCTCAAGGTAGCTTTCTCATCGTTAGTCTCAAAACCGTCTTTGGGTTCTTTAATCTCCACTGTCGGTACTGCGGTAAAAATCGAAAAGTGGGTAACGTCAAAGGTGAGAGTTCCTTTTTCGTATTTTATATTCGAAACTACGGTTTTATCCTCTTTACCATCAACGTGGACCTTAGGGGTTTTTAGAAAAGGCAGGTTTTTCATTACCACAGTCGCCTTTTTGTTCAAAGCTGATAAATTAACGCTGTCAAGTGAGAGAATGCCAACCTCACTAACATCAACAAACTGATCAAGAACTTTGAACTTATCTTTCGTGTCACTGGCAGATAAGTCAACTGGCTCATTAAATTTGATTTTGTTGTTCTTTGAGTCTAAGGTTAAATCCTCAACCTTGGCTGGATCGCTAATTTTACTCAAATCAGTGGTCTCACCTTCTTTGAAAACAGTCGGCAAACTTACGTCTTTAATTGTCTCTGGTGGAGGCGGTGGTGGAGGAACGTATTTGGTGAGGTAGATAGTCGGGATATCACCTTGGTAGTAAGCTAAATTAGCGGTTTTAATGTTGTAGCCGCTTTTAGAAATCTTAATTTGCATAGTTAGCGCTTCCTGGCAAGTAATTTTGTAGAGACCACTGCCAAAGTAGGACCAAGTAAAATCGGTTCCACCCTCGCCGCAGTGAAATGAAGATTTATTAACAATAGTAATAGTCGCACCGGAAATTACGCTGCTATCACTTTCGCTTTGGCCGGTGGTGTTTTGCGCGCTGCTATCTTTAAGATAAAATTTGTAGAAATAGGAGCCAGAGCTTTCGGAAAGAACTTCACCAATTTTGTTGACCGCTTCTACCAGGTCGGTTTTATTTTTAGGAGTTTTGTCTATTTTGTCAGCACTTACCTTGACAAAATCAAGTGTAATTAGGGACAAAAGTAGCACTGACAAAATAAAGGCGATACGGGCATGGTTGGCTTGCACTATTTTATCTTAAAGAAGGCAGGCTCTATTGTCAATCAAAATTAGATCCCTTATAATCCAAATCTAATGTTGCTTGAGATAATTACACCAGAGAAAAAAGTTTATAGCGGTGAAGCAGACCAAGTTTCCCTGCCAACTTCTGAAGGGGAGATCACTGTTTTACCCAACCATCTTCCGCTTGTCACCGAGATTAACCCCGGTGAAATCACCATAAAAGCAGCGGGAAAGATCCATCATTTAGTGACTGGAAAAGGCTTTGCAGAAGTGACGGCAAAGACAGTCTCTGTACTAACCAATCTGGCTGAAAGTGGCGGAGAACTTGACGAAAAGAGGATCGAAGAAGCTAAAAAAAGAGCTGAGGAAGCTTTGAAGGAAAAACATCTAATGAGCGAGGAAGAGTATGCCGCTACTGCCGCTGCTCTAGAACAGAGTTTAGCTCGATTAAGATTTGTCCGCAAACACCACACTCGAGGTCGTATTTCTACTGAACAAGAAGCGTAAAAAAACTGGGTGGCCCTTTTCTTTCGAAACGAACCACCCAAGATGAACGGGGATTAGCTAAAGTTGTTTAGGAGGCTTAGGTTTGCAACTCCAAGATTTCCGCCTGGAAATTGCAGCCCCCGTAGTTACACCCGATTGAGCTGTCGTCGTTCTCGACGAGACAGTGAGTATGGGTACCGTTCATACCTGTCGCAAGCACCCTCAGCCGGCCTTCCTTTTCGGCCAGACTGAACCGTTTGTCAAGATCGAGCATCTGACCAACGGTCATCGACTGACGGGACTTTGCCTGTGCCAAGATTAGCTCCCTCCTTACTTCTATACCCCAACGGGGTTTCTCTGGTAGCAGTGCGATATTATACAGGAAACAGATAGTCCTGGTCAAGAAATGGGTTGAAGTTAAACTGAACAATCAGTATAATCGCCTTCATGTCAAAAAACTTTTCTTCCACTCCTTCTTCTCTTTGGGACTTGGTGTCACAAGATTATGAAGAACTTTCTTTTCACAAAAAAAGCGGTCTTTATCCTGCCAACTCTTTTCGCTACGAAATAATTCTTGAGTTTTTGAAAAAACAACCTAAGGGAAAGGTTTTAGATGCAGGTTGCGGACCCGGGCTTATGACCCGTCTGCTCCAAAAGCAGGGTTGGGATGTAACCGCCTGTGATTATTCAAAAGGTATGATTAAGGTTTCAAAGCAAAAAGCTGCAGAAGAAAATTTGCCCGATGTCTATCACTACCTACCGCTTTCTCAACTAAGCAAGTTGGCCAAAAAATTTGATTTCGTGATACTCAACGGTGTCTTACCTTATATTTCCGAAAAAGAAGAACCAAAAGTCTTTGAAGAAATTAAGAAAGTTCTTACACCAAAAGGGATTTTGATTGCTTCCCACTACAATTTATACTTTGATATTTTTGGTTTCGACAAATGGACCGTTGAGGCTATTATCAATTATATTCTCTCCCCGGCGGGTTTAAACACAAAAGATCTAGCTTCCGCCCAAGAAAAGATCAGTTCTTTACTTCATCAAAAACATAAAACTTTGGACAGAGAAAAGACAATGAAACTTGAGGACCCAACCGCCTACAAAAAAAAGCTTGAGAGGTTTGGGTTTGAGGAATTTGATCAAGCCTACTACAATTTCTTTTACCTTCCAGCTAAATTTGAGGCCGACCAAAGACAAGCAGTTCGTGAAAAACTCGAAAGAAAGCTTCGTCGAGACCCTAAAGGCTTAATGCTGGCTAGAACTTTCGTCTCGTTTTCTAAAACGGTCCGCTAACTCTTTAAAGTTATTGACCCCTCTCTGTTCCAACTGATTATTAACTGAAGACTGCCAATTAACCGTGTACTTTCGCCAATTTTCTTTGACTAATCCTCTTTTGGCCGCTGGGAAAAACATAGCAATTTCTTCTGTACTGACCGGTTGATAATCAGGTTTACTAACCACCAAATAAGGTACTTCCCGTAAAAATTTTCTTCCTTCCAAAAAGTAGGCCAGTAAGGAGTGGTGCCCATCAAAAAGCAGTAGTTTATTTTCTTCTGCTACTACTAATTTAATGTTGGGCAATTGATCAGCTTCCTTAATGTGTCTGTATTTTCTAATACCCTGGCGCATTTTTTCAACTTGTCCGAAAATTTTTATTCCACTCAGATTGTGAATTGGAATAATTTCGTCAATCTTGTATCCGGCAAAGTGGCCGTGTTTATCTTCCAGTTTGGTTCTCCAAAGCCCACGCAAATTTTCAACAACCTGGTAAGGATTGGACCCTTCTATTTTGAAAGTCCCTGTCTTTTGGGTTGTGTTAAAGGGTATTGATAGCTCTACTGCTCTTTGCATAAGGTAATGGTGACCTCGGCGGGATTCGAACCCGCGATCTGCTGGATGAGAACCAGCTATCCTGGACCACTAGACGACGAGGCCAAAGTGAAGCAATTTTACCACAAGTAGCTAACAAACCCAAGAAATCTTTAATCTTCCTAGACTCAAGATGCGTAGCATCTTATAGTAAATATTGTTCTTTCGTGCTATAATTTACTAAAAGAAAGGAGTTGAGATGATCGGAGCCAACACACGCTTCCTGATCGGTCTGTTCTACGTACCCATACTACAACTGGTTGGGCTGTGCGTTTCAATACTTGTTCCGTACGAGATTTTCTCGGGAACAAAACAGACCTTGGTCACCTTGGTCAGCTTCGAACTCTACGCGATACTGTTCTTGTTTGGAGGAATCTCCCGGCTGACTGAGAGACTACGAATCCACAGAGGGTAGGAAACTAAAAAATCCTACCCTTTTCTTTTGGTTAAAATTCAGGGGTTGACTCCCCAAACTTTTCCCATGCTATAGTTAAATCAAACAACCGAGAAAGGCGGGAGGTACAGTGTTAGTAGTTATTTCCAAAGAAACAGCTCCACACGGTATCACCACCGCTACTCTGATGGCTGAGGAGATACTAGAAAAGCGAAAGAGAGAAATCAAGTCAACCGCCAACCCCAACTGGTCACAGATAAGCCGTCTTGACAGACAGGCTCAAGAGCTCCGTTGGGCCTTGGGGCAGTTGGTACAGGGAATTCTAGAGGTAGCTAGAACCGAACACCCTGACGTAACCATTGAGTTTGACCGCAACGAGTCCGGAGTGTGGGTTCTTTCGGTCAACACTGCCACCCCTCTCGAAAACCTCTGGGAGGCAATCTGCGCTATTGGTAGTGAGGTACAGGAGAAGTTCAAAACGCTTGATCTTCTACTAGTCCCAAAAACTCCAAACCAACTAAGCTTTAGTTGGACCTAGACGGCCTGCCTACAGACCGTCTTTCCTTTTCCCAAACTTGTTAACTGTTTTCTAAAATGATACGATGCGCT
Organism: Candidatus Nanoarchaeia archaeon; assembly: GCA_036514715.1. Taxonomy (GTDB): domain Bacteria; phylum Patescibacteriota; class Microgenomatia; order Woykebacterales; family RBG-16-39-9b; genus DATBWR01. The sequence continues at coordinate 48,597 of DATBWR010000011.1, forward strand.
TCGGTAGCAGACTACCGAGCACCAAACACTGTCTCAAATTAAATAGTAAGGAGGGAGAGACCTGTGGACATAGTCTTCGGTTCAATCAGAATTTTGTTTTCGACGTTAACAGGACCGATCACAAGAAACTTAAGTACAGGCGGTCCGTTGACTGACCACGAACCCAGCGGTTTCTACCTTGGTAACTGGTTCATCCGTCAGACCTTCAAGTACCTTTTCATGTTGATCTACCGACCAAGACATACCAAGTTCCTGCACTTGATCGGTCGAGAAAACGTGGAAGAAGCCCTGAAACTACACCAACAAGGCTACCAAATTGTCTTGGTCGCCAACCACAGAAGTTGTGTTGACGTCTGGATCATCCCGGCAATATTGTGGCTGCACGGTTTTCGCACACTGGCGGAGTTCGGCTTCTTCTCGATAATTGGCTTGAAGTTCTTCCGACACTGGTATTTCAGGTGGCTGATAAAAATCGGTCCCCGAGTTGCCATAGCGCCGGAGAGCTTACGGCCTAAGTTGGACGGGTTGCCAAGACAAAAACTCCGAGTTCAGGTAGCGAGGTTCCGCAAAATTAACCAAGAAGCTGTCAAGGTTACTCAGGAACAGTTACGAAACGGAAAGTGGGCGTTTCTTTTTCCGGAAGGAACCAGAAGCCGTTCAGGAATTCTGCAGAAACTCAATAAGAACTTTCTGAAACTTTTTCTGGATGAACAAGGCAAACTGGATCCTAACACCAGGATAGTTCTTTTACCTGTAGCTCTAACCGGAACTTGGGAAACCTGGCCTCCAGAAAGCTCAGTTTTTCACTGGAAACCGCGTCATCCAGTTACAATGGTGGTTGGTAAACCGCTTCTACTCTTGACCCTTAGGGAGCAAGCTGAAGTAATTGCCGGGGTCTATAATACTGGGGTAGAAAGCGCAGCCGCTGATCTGATCACATACGAGCTCGCTTCTCTGCTTCAGGACCAGGGGCATGCAGATCTGTGCGGTGAGTTCAACCTACCTTGGAGCAAGCGTTACGGTTCTAAGGAAGTGAGGGACGGGAGAGAAAACGGGAAAGTTCCTTTCAAACCAACGGCGGTTTAGAGACAAAATCCTAAGCCGCCTTTCTTTTTTTTAAATAAGCCTTGACTTGCCCTCTTCCCTAAGGTATAGTTAGCTCACAAGTGTAAAGGTAAGCTTGTGTGCTAAGAGTTAGTCGGAAGCGAAAGTCTCTCCTCTTCTTCTTGCCGAGTTTCCCAAAGTAAACTTGTTAGAAATGAAAGTAAACCTAAATTTTATTAAACTAGAAAAGCGCGTTTTCGCGTGCTTTTTTCCGTCTAAAGGAGGCGGTAAATTAAATGGCTAAAAAGCTGTTTGTAGGAAATCTTCCCTACACCACCAACGACCAAAGCCTAGGTGATCTTTTTTCACCATTTGGTCAAGTAAGTTCTGCCACTATTATCACTGATAAGTTTTCTGGTCGCTCCAGAGGCTTTGGCTTCGTTGAAATGGAAAACGATGCTGATGCTGAAAAAGCGATTGCCGAGATGAACGGTAAAGACATGGAAGGCCGTCAAATCGTCGTGAACGAAGCTCGTCCTCGCGAAGAGCGCTCCGGTGGCGATCGAGATCGCTAAGCGTACTTACCTGCCCGCTACCTACGTTAGACTTAGGATGTAGGATATAAGTTTAGATTATTTTTGGTCATTCTCTTTGAGTTTAACCTCATTTTGTTGTACCATCTTCACAATTCTTAATTCTGCATTCATAATTCTGAATTTATGAAATGGCGTAACATTGTTGTTGCCGGTGATGTAGGGGTGGGCACCACTACCCTATCCAAAACCCTTGCCAAGAAGCTAGGGTGGAAGTACGTTGCTGCTGGTGATTTTTTCCGGCAATATGCTCTGGACCACAACCTCCCTTTGTGGAATAAGGCAGCAGTACCTGATGAAGTTGAGCGGCAAGTTGACCTGGGGCTGGTTGAGAAGATCGTTAGCGAAGACGGCTGGGTGGTTGATGGGCACTATATTGGCTGGTTTACCCGCAACTTGGATAATGTTTTCCGCATCCTCCTTACGTGTGATCGAAAAGAAGCTGCTAAGAGAATTCTTGAGCGTCAACACACTCATAAAGAAACTCCTGAGGAAATCGAAAAAAGAAGTAAACAAATTCACACCAAATTCAAAAAACTCTATAGTAGCGAAAATTACGAAAACCCGGACCTTTTTCACCTAGTTTTAGATACGACTAGCGCCACCCCCCAAGATACCCTCAAACAAGTTCTAAGACACCTAAAAGAATAGCTTTAACCTAAGTTACCACACCCGATGTGATAACTTCTCTTAGTCATTAAAGAGAAAATATACTGCGTAGGGTAAAACTAGAAAAAACCAACTAAAAATTTTAAATGAATAGTGCTCATCAACCCACTTACTTCTGAAAAGTATCAAGAAATAAAAAATCACCTGAAGAACAAAAACAGTACCTAAAACAAGATTTATTAAAGCAAATCCCCAACCGTAATTTGTTGGATTCTTATACGCGGATAACCAAGAACTTACTGTTATGAACAAAAGGAATAAAAAACTCAAAGTGTAGAGGACTTTAAGCAGTTTTTGCATCTGCTTTTAGTTTACTTCAAAAATGGCACCAACAACAAGGCGACTATATTTATCACCTTAATCATTGGGTTTATTGCCGGACCCGCAGTATCTTTATACGGATCTCCTACTGTATCGCCGGTAACTGCAGCCTTGTGAGCTTCGCTACCTTTACCACCAAATTTACCTTCCTCAATATATTTTTTGGCGTTATCCCAAGCAGCTCCACCAGTTGTCATTGACAAGGCGACAAAAAGGCCGGTGACGATCGTGCCAACCAAAAGCCCCCCCAGAGCTTCTTTTCCGAGAATTAAACCCACCGTAACTGGAGCAATTACTGGTATAAGAGCCGGGATAATCATCTCTTTTTGCGCTGCTGCGGTCACAATAGCAACTGCTTTAGCATAGTCCGGCTTGGCGCGCCCTTCCATAATGCCTTTAATTTCTTTAAATTGGCGACGTACCTCATTGACCACACTTCCTGCTGCTTTACCAACTGCTTCCATCGCCAGTGCCCCAAAAAAGTAAGGCAGAGCCCCACCAATAAATAAACCAATTAAAACTCTAGGATCGGAGATTAAGAAGGCTACTTCTTTCCCAGCTGCCAGTAACTCTTCCGAGTAGGCGGCAAAAAGCACTAAGGCGGCCAGGGCCGCCGAAGCAATCGCGTAACCTTTGGTAACTGCTTTGGTAGTGTTACCAACTGCGTCCAGCGGGTCAGTAACTTGCCGCACATTTTCCGACAAGTGCGCCATTTCGGCAATACCGCCAGCGTTGTCGGTAATTGGCCCAAAGGCATCAATCGCCACGATAATTCCAGTCATGGAAAGCATGGACATCGCGGCCACCGCCACACCGTAAATTCCTGACAAATCGTAGGCAAACCAAGTTGCGGCGGCAATAAGTAAGATTGGCAGGAAAGTTGCTTTCATCGAGACTGCTAAACCGGCAATTACGTTGGTACCGTGGCCAGTGGTAGAAGCGAGAGCAATTTGTTTAACTGATCCGAAATTTTTCGAAGTGTAAAATTCGGTGATTATCACCATACCTAAAGTTACTCCCAAACCAAGTAGCGAGGCGTAAAATAGGTCTCCTCCTTGAGAGGCGGGCCAAAACTCTTTGGTAACCCACCAAAAACCTAGAGCTGCCAAAACTCCTGAGACGACGAGGCCCTGATACAGAGCTCTCATAATCCCAGTTCCCGAAAGTCGAACAAAGAACGTCCCGATAACCGAGGCAATGATCGACACTGCTCCCAGTGCTAGTGGATAAAGGACAGCTTTTTCATCACCAGGGAATACTAAAGACCCCAGTAGCATAGCGGCAATCGAAGTCACTGCGTAAGTTTCAAAAAGATCAGCCGCCATGCCTGCATCATCACCAACGTTGTCACCAACATTGTCAGCAATAACGGCTGGGTTCCGAGGATCATCTTCTGGAATACCAGCTTCGACTTTACCCACTAAATCAGCGCCAACATCAGCTCCTTTAGTAAAAATTCCGCCTCCTAACCGAGCAAAAACACTAATTAAACTCGAACCAAAACCAAGACCAATTAAGGCTTTAATATCGCTTGTGAAGTAGTAAAAACCCGCGACAGAAAGCAGAGACAGACCAACCACCACAAGACCCGTCACCGCCCCACCTTTGAAGGCCACGTCAAGTGCGGCCGCTAGCCCATCCTTAGCGGCGTTAGCAGTCCGGACGTTAGCTCTAACGGCGACGTTCATACCAATGTAACCAGCCGCCGCTGAAGCAACCGCTCCAACGATGAAACCAACTGCGGTAACCAAATTAATCTGCAACAGGCCCAAAAAAATAACCGCTCCAACTGCCGCAACAACTGTGTATTGACGCTTAAGGTAAGCGCTAGCACCTTCTTGGATCGCTTGGGCAATCTCCACCATTGTTGAGTCCCCTTGCGGTTGTCGTAAAATCCAAGCAATAAGAATTGCTCCGTAAACCAGGGCAACTGCGCTAGCGGCCAAAATCCAGTAAAGAGTTTGATTGAGATCGAGCATATTAGCTTCAAAGTGTACAACAAACCCAAGGTAAGTTGCAAGCTTACTTGAGGGTTGACAGAAAACCAAACAACCGGCAAAATATAGTTAGTAACGAAAGTTACGGTATCAAGAGACCCTGAGAGCAATCGAAGGGCGGCAACCCACAACAGGAAGGGTGCCAATTCGCTAACCGTCAGCTGACGGAGGCGGAAGATACGCCTCGCATGAGGAACTGTGGACTTAAACACTTCTTTTGCGAGAGGTGTTTTTTGTTGTCAAATAAGAAAGGAGCAGAAAAAGTGAAACACTTCTCAATTAGGGTGCCTGACAGAGAGTTACTGCCGATAGTACAATTCCTAATTAGCCAAACAGGAGGTCGGCATATGAAATTTGTACCACCGTCGCTCTCGACCGACGGAAGGTACGTTCTATACTTCCAGGTCGAAGATGAAGAGGCCAGCAACACCACTCAACAGATATTACAAGGTCTCAAACCACTGGAAAGAGAGCGCAACGTAAGTTTCACTCTAATCACCAACGGAGCAGCCCCTAATACTAGTTAGGGTCTGCTCCTTTCTTTTTAACAGCCTAAAGAGTTGACAAACCTCTCAATTTCTTTTAGACTGATAGTATATAAGTTATTGATATCCTAGATACGGATGAATATCCTTATCCTTAGCAAACTATTAAGATTTCTCTACCATTACAGTCTTGATAAAAAGAAGGATATTTAATGACACTACAGGGCCTATTTTCATCTACTAACCAACTCTCTAGCGTATATCCCGTCCTAAATTCTGAAACTCCATCCTTCATTCTTAATACTTTGTACTTATTTTTAAGGGAAGGGGGTGAGAACAAGTGCAAGAAATAACTGACGCTGTTACTAATGCTGTCTCCGAAGCACTGTCCGCTGCTGCCGACTTCCTTCCCAATCTGCTTTGGGCAATTGTTATCTTCGTGGTTGGTGTTATTATTGCGGCCATACTAAGAAACCTCTTAGTAAGAGTTCTTGAATTGGTCAGCTTTGAGAGAAGTTTGGCCACTACTGGTATACCGGCCGCTTTAAAGAAAGCCGACCCCGCTCTTACGGTTACTAAGTTGCTCGCTGAACTTCTCCGCTGGTTTGTGATCCTAGTTTTCCTAGGACCCGCAGTCAGCCAACTTGGACTAGAAGAAGTTAATGATGTTATCAGAGACTTGATTAACTACATACCCAATATCGTTGTTGCGGTCATTATTGTTACCGTAGGGTCAGTATTTGCCAACATTGCCAGGGACTTTGTGACTGCGACCTCAAGTACCTTGGGCACTCAGACTGCAAGAGCCGCTGGACAAATCGCCCGCTGGGCAATTACAGTTTTTGCTGTTCTAGCTGCTTTATCTCAGCTGGGTGTGGCGCAAGACCTCATTAACATCCTCATCACCGGTTTTGTGGCAATGCTCGCTATTGCCGGAGGTTTAGCCTTTGGTTTAGGTGGTAAGGAAACTGCAGAATCAATGCTTAAGAAGATGCGTGAGGAAATGGAAGAGCGGTAACTTTCCCTCGAAAGTCTTTTTAGACAAAGAAAGTCCACCTTTTTTTGGGTGGCTTTCTTTGTTGCAACTTAAAGTTGTTCTGCAAAGGAGTTTTATTGTAGTATCTATTTGAGAACCTATGCCCAAAGTCGTTCTTCCCTTAGATAAAATTAACCCTAGTGATCAAGATGAAGTTGGTGAAAATTTTGCTTACCTTGGCAATATAAACTCCCTGGGGGAGAGTTTACCACAAGGGTCAATAGTAACTTTCTTGGGTTTTGAAAAAACTCTCGAACCTCATTGGAGACAGCTAGCAGAAATACTTAAAGATGTAAAATTTACCGCTGTAACAGGCGCTTTTCTCGAAAACTTAAAAACTCTTACTCACCAGCGCCTCTTTCTCCCTGAAGAGGTAGCGGCCGGACTGAGATCTCAAGTAGAAGATCTAAAACCCCCTTTTGAAATAAAAAGTTTAGTTAAAATCCCAAGTGGCGAAGAATTTGTCGGAGAGCCTCTTTTGGCTGAAAGTAAAAAAGATCTGGAACCGCTCTTAAAATGGGCTTTCTTGAGCTTCCTTGATAAGGAATTTCTCAAAAAAGTTGCCGATCCCAAAGTCCTAACCAAAACACTAGTTGCAGTAGCGATTATTCAAAAACTTCAGCCAGACAGACAAGGGTCTGCTCTGATTTATCCGCCAAAAAAGAACAAAATTGAAATCATGGCTTCCCAAACTGACACAAAAGAAGGAAAACAAGACAAAATTATTGTAGAGACAAATACCCTAACCGTTAGAGATCATCAGTCCAAGGCTAGCAAGAAAGTATTGACCGGTCAACAAATACTAAGAATTGCTAAAGTCTTAAAGTTTCTTCAGTCGCAGCTTCTTGCCAGCTTACAAGCTAGCTTTGAAATTGTCGGCGAGAAGCTTTACTTTACCAATCTTACGGCAGCTGAAGAACCCCAAAATTTTTTATCTACTCCGACTCCGATTAACTTACCCCTCATTGGTACTTTAAAACCTCTTTTCCCCGGCCTCAGTACAGGAGTAGTTAAGCACATTAACAAACTTTCTGACTTTCGCAAAATTAGAGCTGGTGATATTGCCCTTGTTAGTTCTTTTAGTAAGGGAAATTTTCGTTCTCTAAAAAAAGCTTCGGGAATAATCGTGCGCAAAGGGGCCCATTTCCAAAAATCTCACCGACAACTGATCGACAGTCTGGGCGTTAGTATGGCAATTGGCGATCTTAACACCTACATCGACGGGGTGGTCACTCTCGACGGAAGAACCGGGAGGCTTTATAAAGGTTCTTTCTTCCCACTGGTGAGCAAAATCCTACAACCAAAAGCGCCACAAATCAAGCTTCCGGAAAAACCCTCTATTGCCACCAAAATTTTTGTAACCTCTGCTGATTCCAACAATCTTTTAAAATCAGGCTTGGAAGACGTTGATGGCATCGGACCAATCCATTTAGAAATAGTTCTTACCAAAGATGGTTACCACCCTCAAAAACTACTTGAGAAGGATAAGGAAAAAACTTTTTCTGCTCTTGTCAAACAGATGGAAGAGCTTTGCAAAAAAGCTTTGGGAAAACCGGTTATATACCAACTACTTGATTTCAAAACTAACGCACTTTCTCACCTTAAAGGGGGTGCGGCTCTTGAAAATAAAGAGACTAATCCAACATTGGGCTTAAGAGGAACAAGGAGATCGCTGGAAAATCTTGATTTTCTCAAAGGGGAACTAAAAATCATTAAAGACCTACGCAACTCTCATAATTACAAAACCCTTTGGCTATCTCTCCCGTTTGTCCGTGACGTGAGTGAGGTTTTGGAAATTAAAAAACACCTTTCAACAGCCGGCTTGCACCGTTCGGCAAGTTTTAAAGTTTTAGTGAGCGTGGCCGTACCTGCCAACGTCTTTGCCTTAAAAGAATTTTTAGAGGCTGGGGTTGATGGCTTTCTGATTGATTATTGGGAACTAGCTAATCTTACTTACGGCAGTGATTTTACTTACCAAGAACTAATTAAACTCACTGACCCAAGTTTGGAGGACCTTGTCTCCCAAGTAGTGACTTTTGCTTCAAAAAATGGTCTTTTCAGCGGTATTTACAACCTCCCACCGGAGACTGAAAACAACATTCTCAAAAAAGTAGTCACTTGGGGAATAAAGTCAGTAAGTATTGGTCCTGATTTAGTTGGACCTTTAGCTAAAAGTCTCTCCAAGGCGGAACAAGAGTTAGTTGCAGGAGACTAAATGAGTAATGAGGTTGAGCGCCGATTTTTAGTGGATATTAACCGTCTACCCAAGCTCTCTCAAGGTTCCTTGCAAGTCCAAGGCTATTTTAACAACGCACCAAGCGATCAACCCGAAATCCGCATCCGAGTAGAAGAGTCCAAAGCAACTCTAACCTTAAAAACCTCCATAACCGCCGTGACTCGTCAGGAATTTGAGTATGAAATCCCCCTGAAAGATGCTCTAGCTTTGCTTTCCCTAACCGAGAAGAGAATACGCAAAGTTCGCCATCACCTTAAACTTAACTCTAAGACTTGGGTAATTGATTTTTTTCAGGATGAAAATTCTCCTTTAGTTATTGCTGAAATTGAACTAAAAAATGAGGATGAAGCTTTCGAAAAACCTCTCTGGACCACCAAAGAAGTAACCGAAGATCTGCGCTTTACAGCCATTTCCCTGGCTTTCGATCCTTACAGCCAATGGGTTTCTAAAGAAGGTACTTAACGCTGGTAACTGAAAAAAGAAAGACCGTACACTAGGTGTATACGGTCTCGTAGTTTTGCCTCTTTAGTCGAAGTCCAGAGTCCCTGGGTTCTTCCAGTCTTCTTCGGTGATGTAGAGAACAGCCAAAGGCTGCTTCAAACCGGGGCGGGTGAAAACCAGCAGGAAAGGTCTGTTGATGGTGTAGTCAGGCTTTGGGAACTCGAGGGCAGCTCCAATCAACATGGTCCCTCTGAATTCACTCCTGATGTGAGCCCCAACTTCGTTCATGCGCAGTTTCGTCTCCTGAGACGCTGCAACGAGACTGGTGGGACCCAGATCCGTGGGAGTCTGCATTCCCACAAGGTAGCTCACGTCGTTGTTATGACGGAGATCAACCATTGGGAAACAGACCCCGCCATAATCGTAGATCGCCTCTTTCTGCTCAATTAGCGCAGTCGCCAACGATCTCAGCTGAAGGTGGTCAGGCGCTTCGGCCAGCATTGTCATATACAGGACGTCTTCTGTCTGGGTAGGAAATTCAACGATTGGCCGATGATGCGCGCCCGACATCCAGAAACGGACGTGTGCCCCCTTCTGAGTGAGACGAACACCTTCCCATTGCTGGTCCTCACGCTTGATCTTGGTTGTACTTCCTCTCTCGACCCACTTGACCAACAGGTCAAGAACCCCTTTGACAGACAGTTCGTCACCTTGGAGTGAATAGTCGCTTTCAAGGGACCTAATCCCCTGACCAACTTCCTCCCGAACTTCTTCGAAAACCTCGCTTAGAAAGGCTTCCTGTTCGGTGTTGCTAGGTGTCCAGCAACGCTTCGGTCCAAGTACTGCCTCAGCCCCCACCAAAGCAGCGACGATTGGGTAGGTAACTTGTGAAGTGCTCAAAGTTCTCTCCTTAGTGGTGGGTCACTGCCCTACTTGGCTGCCTACGGAAGAAAGTTCCGTCATAACCGCCTCGGTCTCCATCTTGTCGATCACGACAACTCCCGAAGTCTCTTCCCAGTTGTACAAACCGGTAAAGACAACTACCCTGATGTCCGGGTATGCTTGTTTGACCTGGCGAGCTTTGTCAATCATTCCTCGGGTGAGGAAGATGACTTTGTCTATTCCACCCCAACCGATAAGGGTTTGGGCATCGTCAAAGGAGTTTACGGTTACAGCCTCTGCTGACTCTGAAACCTTTCGTTGAACTAAACCAGCCCAAGCGTCGTAGTCCCCTCTCTCGGAAGACAGCAACCCCCACTCACCTTCTTTTACAATTAATACCTTTGTCACAGGTATCTCCCTCCATTTTCAGATGTACCAATTATAGCAAACTAGTTCAAGAAAATTTGTATTTTATATCAAAATGTTAGAGTAGCGTTTAGTAATTGAAATTTTAGCCTTGATTTGGTATCATATCTTGGTCGTGGGCCTGTAGCTCAATTGGTAGAGCAGCGGCCTTTTAAGCCGCGTGTTCAGGGTTCGAGTCCCTGCAGGCTCACCAAAATCTTCTTTTCGTTTCAAAAATAGATCGCTTCGCGCTCTGCGTTCGGGAACTTAAGCCGCGTGTTCAGGGTTCGCCTTTCGCCAGAAGGGCGAATGGGTGTGTTGTCCCTGCAGGCTCACCAAAAATTTGCTACCGAAGCCCTATAGTATTGACTTTCTGTCCTCTTTTCTCTATAATCCGTTTGTTACTGTCGGCACAATTAATAGTTCTCCAAAGAACTGCTCTTTAGTGCTGATTTGAATACACTTTCCTCGCACCTTAACAACTTAACTAAGGAGAGCACTAAAGTGAACCTTTGGAATTGGAGGCAAAGTTACGTTCCACCCAAATTCAGCAGGTAGTTCAACTCTTTCACAAAGCACATCCATCCATATCAGAAAGGAGAGGATAAGATGAAGTTTGTAGCTAAAGCGGTTGCTTTAGCGCTTCTGGCTTTTTTAGTGCCGTACGTGGTCTTTGCTGACTACGTTACCGACGCGGCCCAGGCTTTAAAGAAGACGCCCGTCTACGTGGCTCCCGACACCGAAGGGACGGACAAGGACACTGCCGGCAAATTGCAGGTAAAGCTTGCCAAGGATGATAACATCGTCTTGGTCATGCTCCCGGCTGCAGCAGAAGCCAAGCTCGGAGCAGATATCACCACAATTGCAAGCCGCCTGTCTGAAGAGCTTGAAAATAAGCGCATTATCGGCCTTGCGGTTGGCAACAACGTGGTGGGATACGCTCCCATGCTACCTGCGGGTGTTGCAGCCGACCAAATGAGGCGCGCAAGAAGCGTCTCCAACGATCCAGTAACGGCACTCGGCACCTTTGCTCAGAACATTCACATTTGGCAAAGTGAGAATCCGGAGCCGGAACCATCACCGATCGAGACACTCAAGAAAGGGGGCAGTTCACTTTTCCTAGTGTTAGGCATTGCTGTCGTCATTGTCCTCGGGGTCGCCATCATGGCTGTCCTATTATGGGACACAACGGCACAACAACCTAGCACGGAAAAGATGCACTTCAAAGCTCCCGATCACGTCAAAGACTTGTTAGCAACAATCGCAAGAGAACGTGAGCAGGTCAACGACGGGGAACTCAAACAAGTGTTGTATCAAATGTGCGTGGATATCGAGAAATACTTCGTGAAAAGCAGTAGCGACAAGAAGAGGGATGCCCTTTTCTTTAGAGACCGCTTGACTGAAGTCACTCAAGTCCTGACTAAATACGTCGATGTCCAGGACAATCCGCGCTACTACCGCACCCCCGCTGACGAATTGGCTCTGGCCAAGAAGTCGATCACCGACTTCTCCGACTACGTCCTTGAGTCTATCAGGCGCGGCACTGCCGAAGACCTGTTTGACTTCAGGGTCAACACCAACATTCTACAGGCTCAGCGATTTCGCTAGCCACAAGTGAAAGGAGTACGGAAATGACACATCAACCAACCCAGCCCGAAATCCAGGTGTCCCCGCACTTTGCTGCCACCATTCCGGCGGAACCCAAGCCTACCGCTCAGGTAGCGGAGCTCTCTGCTTTGTCGGTCAGCCCCGAGAAACGAGAGATGCTCGTCTGCCGGCAATTGCTTAAAGGTGACACCCTCGTTAGGGCACAGACAGAAGCAGCAGACGTACTGCCGAAGATGCTGTCCAACACCCAGGTGCTGGCGGTTTTCGGAAACGATGCGCTCGAATCTGTCAACCGGTTAACCGACCGGATGCTAGACGAGCGCCCTCCGGTAGACGTTCCAGAGCTGCGTGAGGTCATGAGGGATCTTTCCCGCCGCATGCGTGGTATCGGCCGGAAGTACGACCCCAGCGACGAAAAAGCACTGGAGAAGTACAAGAAGGCTAAGGGGCGTTTCCTCGGCTTGTTCCGTCTCGGCAGGACCTTCCTCGAGGAGTTCCTGGACGACATCCGCTCGCTTCAAGGGCAGTGCGACTGGGTCATCGAAAGACTCGATGGTAAACAGAACCAACTGCTCAGAAACGTCACCTTCTACGACGAGTACTACAAGCTCAATGAGACGGAGATCGACAAGCTAATCTACAAGATCGGCGTCATGGAGATCATCCGCGACATGGCTGCCGAGCAGGCCAACCGCATCGTTGTCGGCGACTCCAACTTGGGAGACCGCAGCGGCGAAGAGCAGGCTCGGATTTCGGAACTCGTCACCCTCCTTGAAAACAAGATCATCGCGTTCAAAGGACGGCTTTGGGTTGCATGGGCAATGGCCCCGCAGACACGCAACATGCGTGTTATCCAGGTAGGTCTGTCAGCCCGCATAGACCAGACTGTCGACATCACTATCCCGACCATGAAGGGAACTATCCTCATTTGGCTCACGTTGGGCGACGCCGAACAGGCGCAACAGTTCAACGCGGCTGTGGAGGACACGTACAACCAGGTGCTGACGCTATTCGCGAATGCTGCAAAGGCCACCGTGCCTGCGATAGCAAACGCGCTGGTGACACCGGCTCTGGACCCTCGGACCGTGGTGGCATGGACCGAGTCTCTAGTGGCCCAGGCCGACGGATTCATTCAGGCGATCGAACTCGGCCAGCAAAAGCGGGCAGAGCTCGAACAGGCGATGATCAACGGCAAGCAGGTTATCGATGAGGCTACCCAAAGGGTAAACCAGGCTCAGATCGAGCACGTTCTCGAACTCGCCCGGCAAGCCGCTCAGGAGACACCTCTTCAGATCGCCCGATCCGTTCCCGCCGCGCAAAGCTAAGCGCGAACTGTCATAGCTCACGAACTAGGTTGTTTTTAAGCAGCCTAGTTCCCAAATCCCAGGAGGAATATGATGTTTAGATCATCGATAGTGGTGGTGGCTGTACTTGCAGTCGCTACCCTTCTCCTCGCCTGCACGGACACCGGAGTATCAACAGCCAGTTGCGCTTTCGTAGTTGGTGATGGTCAGGGTGGCCGGGATGCCAAGCTGCACAAGATTGTCTATCCCGGTCAGAAAGTTAACAAGGGTGAAAATGAAAACGTCTCTTACGTTCCTTGTAACTCGCGGAACTACATCGTCAGCGACGGGACAGTCAAAGATGCCAACGGAAACGTTGTAGGCGACCGCACTCAGCTGATCACGGCAACCACCAAAAAAGGCGTGCAGATCGAGTTGGCAGTGACGGCTTATTGGACTCTCAACCAGTCCGAAAGAGCTATGCGCAACTTCTACAACGTCTGCTTCAAGTACCAGTGTGCGAGTAAAGACGACCAGGCTGGTACCGCCAACAACTCCACCCCTGGCTGGAACGACGTACTGGGTGAGAACTTCGGTCCTGCTTTGGAGAGAGCAGTCAAGTTGTCTGTCATCAAAGCGAATGACACCATCTGGAGTCAGCGCGACCCGGGGGAGTTCAAGGCTCTTGCGGACAACATCTCTGCCGCTTTCGCCGACGAGATACGGGCAACCCTTGGATACCCCGAGGATTTGTTCTGCGGTTCGGGAAACTCCACTTGGAGCGACCCGGACAAGCCCGGCGAAGGAACGTTCACCTGCACTCCGGTGCGCATTGTCGTTGACGACGTGCAACGTGGACTGGTCAGGGCGGATGAGAGCACGCAGGGTGCTGCGGAAATAAATACGCAGCGTCTCAAGAACGCGGAGGCACTCTACGGACCTGGTGCGGGATATTGGCTTGCGCTTCAAGACCTGATCGATAAGTGCAAGGCTGCCGGCACAACGTGCATCATCAATCTTGGTGGTGCAACGACCGGCCCGGCAGTACCCGTCCCCGTAACCACCCCAACTGCTCCACGGTAGCAAGTCAGTTTTAGTTAAACACCCTCGCCGAGTCAAACTCGGGTTCCGCCAAAAACGGAATTTCTTTTTAGAACGAGGGTGTCTTTTTTTGCTTTAATCTCAATTTAATTCTAAAATAGGATTGTGGAAAAACTGCAGCGCAAATACATGCTATCTCGTGAGACTCCTAAGATGGGTCTTGCCGAGAAAACCAAAATTCTCTCCTCCTTCCCTATGTTCGAAGAGACCTCGACCGCAGAACTTAAGGAAGTAGCCACTAAAACCCAACCTGAAGCTATCCTCCCTATGGAAGTTTTTGTGGAGGAAGACCGTGACGAGCACCAGGCCTATTTCCTTTACCAAGGCGCTGTCTCGGTTTTTCGAACCACCAGCGAGGGGGAGATTATTAACTTAGATCTTCTAGGCGCTCCTAACCTAGTTGGTGAGGTGGGGTTAATTGAAGATAAGTCAAGCCCTGCCAGTATTATCGCCATCGAAGAAACCCGAGCACTTGTACTTTCTCAAAAAGATTTTCAGGCCCTTGTGAATAAAAATCCTAAACTGGCCCTAAACTTACTCAAAGTGTTTGCCGACAAAATGCGCGATTTTGATCTTTTTATTGAAGAGCTCCTCTCTAAAAATCTGTACGAGCGCACCTGGAACATGCTCCAGTTTGTCTCTCAGTATTTTCCCAAAAGGGAAATTACTCTATCGCAGGAACAGTTGACCGATCTTCTCTGGGGTACAAGATCAAGAGTGACTGAAGTTCTCAACAAACTTGAGACAGAGGGAAAAATAAAAATTGGTCACCGGAAAGTAAAGGTTCTTTAAAAAAGCTACCTCTCTAGCCAGTCACGTTTTTGATGAGTTCGATACTCTCTTTACCCAACGGATCGACTTCAATGGCCACCACGTCAATACGGTCACCGGGTGGTAAATTTTTCCTAACCAAACGGTAAAAGTTCGCGCAGTTAATGATGTGAGAGAGTTTTCTTTTGACTACTGCTTCGGCCGGTGTACCAAACTCTCGGGAGCTGCGGGTTTTAACTTCGATAAAGGCAAGAGTATCGGCTTCTTGGGCGATAATATCCACTTCACCAAACTTACACTTAAAATTAGTTTCCAAAATTTTGTAACCGCTTTTTTTGAGAAAATCGACTGCAGCAGCCTCTCCTCTCTTACCAGTTTCAATTTTACTCATAAAGAAATTTTAGATGATAGTTAGTTCGATGTAAGCCTGACAAGCCAAACTGGCGAATTGCTTTTTTGTGAAAGGCTGTTCCGTAGCCTTTGTTTTTGGAAAGTCCGTAGGAGGGGAGAAGTCTGCCGAGAGCCCCCAGCAGGCGGTCTCGATAGACTTTGGCAACAATTGAAGCAGCCGCAATGCTGGCACATAAACTGTCGCCGTGGATAATGGGTGTCTGATTTTTCTTAGCCAGAGATTTAATATAAAAAGCGTCAATTAAATAGTGGTCCGGCTGACAATTTAGGCCTTTAAGGGCTCTCCTGTAGGCAAGCTGGGTCGCCTTCCCCAAACCAAGACGAACAATTTCCTCAACGCCTGCGATCCCCAAACCAAAACAAACTGCTTCCTTTTTAATAATTTTAGCCAATTGCTTTCTTTTGGAGTCGGTTAGCAATTTAGAGTCAAAAAAGTCAACCTTAGTTTTGTAGTCTTTTGGAAAGATAACTGCAGCAGCTACCAACGGTCCGGCCCAGGCACCTCGGCCGACTTCATCAATACCGACTATAAAATCGTAACCAGCCCTCCAGAGGGAGTTTTCAAAATCGAAGGTTGCGGCAACCTTCCTCATAGCTAATTAGGCTTCAACTGCAGCTCTGCCGCGTAGATTTCTCAAGTAGTAAAGTTTGGCTCTGCTTACGTTTTTTGCTTTTTTAACCGTGATCTTATTGATAGCTGGGCTGTAAAGGGGCCAAATACGCTCAACACCAATATTGCCAGAGGCGATCTTACGTACAGTAAAGGTACGGCTAGCCCCTGTTCCGCCCTCAGCGATAACTGTGCCCTCAAAGGATTGGAGTCTTTCTTTATTGCCTTCTTTAACTTTAACTTCAACGCTAATTAAATCGCCAACTGAAAATTCTGTTTGCATAGCTAAAGCATTTTAAGGAAATCGAGGCCAAATGTCAAACTGTTATTGGTAAAGCGCCTGCAGAATTAAGAAGATAAAGAAACCAATGGCCAAATGCTCAAGGACTTGGGTAAGTTTAAGATTTTTCTCTTCCCAGTGGTGAAAAACACCAACCGCGACGTAGAAAACGCTTAGCAAAGAAATGATGATTAGTCGTGTTGAAGACTCGTGAAAAACTTCCAACAAGCCAATTGCGGCAATTATCACCGCGAAAACTAAGATAAATTCAAAGCTGTGGCGCAAAAAGCTTTTCATAATCGAATCTGCGAGATCATATCGCGCGCATACAATAATTTAAAGTTTTTCAAAACTACCATTAGCGCGTTAAAGAACACCCCCGGTCGCGCTTCTTATCAAGACCACTGCCAGAATGACCAAAACACCAGCGTGAAGTAGAGAGTGGCTGTTTTCCCGAGAATGGCCTTTTCTAAAGAGAACGATAGAGTCAACCACGAACAAGGTGACTAAAATGGTTAGCAGAGCCAGAGTAGATTTCTGGCCAAAACCCAACCCTTTCCAAAAAGCCCCTAAATTGAAAGCTGGTATCGCAGTTCCGGAAATCTTTTCGTGCACTTCTTCAACGTTAGCCGAAGCGCTTGCAACCGAAGGTTTGGTTTCTGTTGTCGCCAAGGAGTCTTCTACTTTAGCCGGTTGGCTCCCACCACTGGCACCGCCTGCTGAAGAGCTTCCCGCACTGGTAGCACTTCCCAAAACTTTCCCAAGGTGTTGGACGACCAAAGTGGTCTCCTCTCCCTGCAAAATTCCATCTTTAACTCCAATTCCAATTTCAGTGAAATTGGGGTTCAATAAGTTGTCCTTGTGGCTAGTGCTACCCATCCAACCGGCAACTACACCCTCAGAAGTGGAAAAATCCCGGGCCAAATTTTCTCCGGCCCAAGAGTAGTTGTAACCAACCAGCTTGAAAAAGTACCAGGGACTGGTGCCATCGGGAGCGTAATGGGCCCAGTAATCTTTAGCAAACATGTCGCCTGCTTTCATCGTGGCCGCAGAATCTAGTTTGGAACTTTCTGCCAGAGGTTGCATGCCTGCTTTAACACGCTCCTGGTTAGTTAGATTAATAACCGCTGCTTGGGTAATGTTGGTTGCGTAACCTAAAACGCGGGCTCCGGCTACACCCCCAAAGGAAAAAAATTGGATCGCCAAAAGCAAAAAGGTGATGACAAACAAACCTTCGTGGCGAATTAAGTAAGCGTGGTGGTTATTGGCTTGGTGAGGAACGAGAAATCGCGCCGCCTTTTTGATCAAAGGGGTTGACGCAACTTTCTCGAAGAGAGCAGACATGACTTAATTTTACTATTTTTACCTAGCCTCAAGCAAGTCTTTTAGCCCACGTAAAAGTGGTCGCAGGATCCTAACGCAGTGGGTCCTAGATACTTGAGCGGATTCGGTTGATACGTTCCGCCAACAGGGCTAGAGCTTCTTCCACTTCAACACCGTTGCGGCGCAGGATCAGACCAGCACCAATCAAAGCCAAAGAGACTACTACCAACAAACGAAACGGGTAGTCAAAACCAGTTATGGGTAGAGTTTTAGCAGCTGCCAAAACTGAACCAGGGGTCGGCAGAGGTCCTGGACCCTCACCCGGAGCTGGTGGTTTTAAGGCACCAATAATAATCTCGTTGAAATTGCCGGCGTTGTCAATATTAACGTTGATCCAAGCGTTTCCAGTTTTTATCCAACCGTTACCGCCGGTATTACCGCTAAGTGAGTTACCGCCGGTGTTAGCTCCCAACCAGAAGTTGTTGTCAATATCAAGCCATTTCGCATCGTATATGTTCAGGTTGTTATTAAAGTTTAAGGTAACTTTGTTGTCAGAGTCAGCTCCGTTACCCGAAACGCTCACGGCCGCGTCAATCGGATCGCAACAACCAAGTTTAATTTTGTTAGCGTTAAGAGAGTTGTTAACCGTCAAATTAGTGGTTGCGTCTCCGGTAGTGATACCAACATCACCACCAGTGTTGTCCTCAGCCTCGTTATTACCGGTGTTGGAATTGGCCTTAACCGAGTTGTCAACGTCAGCATTGTTAGTCTGAACAATCTCAGTTTCTCGGCTCACATTAAAGTTTGCCTCATTATCTGAGTCGGCGCCGTTTCCGGAAACTTCAATAGTGAAGGCTCGGGCGCTAGATGCTGAACTTAATAATAGGGCAAGGGTGAGCAGGAGGACAGGCAAGAGAAATTTCGCCTTTTTCATAAATTACGGGCCTCCTTTCAAGGACCTAGGCAGTTCTACGTCTTATTACCAGTAAGGCGTAAGCAGCTAGTACTAATAAAGCTCCTCCTAACAAGAGTAAATTGAAAGAGAATTTTCCATTGGCACCGCCGTTAATCACTTTTGTGACCGGATTTTCGTTTTGAGTGGAAAGAGCATTTTCCAAAATCTTACCGCCTTCTTCCAAAGCAGCCCCTAAGCTGGCTCCAGACAGCGCAGAAGTTTTGGATTTACCGCTAGTTATGCTGGTTCCGGCAGGTAAGTTAACACCACTGGCAACTCCATTTCCACCAACTGGACCACCGACCCCTGCCGGAATTTCTTGATCCGGTGGTACGATATTGCCGGTAAAGCTCCCAAAGACGTTCACGAAAACCAGCATTAGTTTTTTGCCGATAAAGTTGTTGTTGACAAAGTTAACGATGTTGCTGGCGACGTTAACATCACCAGTGTTAATAGTGGCACCGCCCATATTACCATTAGCGTCGTTGTTACCAGTGTTGGCAGTAATATTAACGTTGTTGTTAATAAGGGCGTTGTTAGTCTGGTTAATCGTGGTTGAGTTACTGTTGTTAACTGATGCACCGTTAGTGGAGTCAGACCCATTACCGCTGTTGAGAGCGTAAATCGAACCATCTGGATTGAAACCAAATTCTAAAGTCCCCCCATCAATTAAGGCTCCGTCAGCGGCGCCGATAATTTGGCCGGTGTAGGTGCCTTGATTATTAACAATTACCAGCCACCAAGTGTCCCCGGCACCAACCGTGTTGGTGTTGGCTACAGTTACCAAATTAGAGTTAACGTCCACGCCTCCGGTGGTCACTGAACTGTCGCCCATGTTCTTGTTGGCATCGTTACCACCAGTGTTAGCGTTAATGTTTAGATTATTGTTAATCAGGGCGTTATTAATTAGGTTTATGTCAGTGGTATTGGTGTTTGTAACCGAGGCATCGTTCTCGCTCCCTGAGCCGTTACCGGTGTTTGTAGCAGTGATATCGGCCGCACAGCCGCAACTAGAAAGATCGGCTTCTCTTGGAAGAATAATATCACCGGACATATTGCCAAAAATGTTGACTGTGCCGATCAAAAGTTCAGCTCCAGCCATAAAAGTATTGTTGAGAAAGTTAATAATGTTGGAAACAATGTTGGCGTCTCCGGTTTCAATAACACCCGCACCCATGTTTTTGTCGGCTTGATTGCCTCCTGTACCAGCGTAAAGGTCAACGTTGTTATCCAAAATGAGGTTGTTTTCGCTGACAAGGTTAGTGGTTGAACTATTATTAACGCCTGCAGTGTTGGTCGAGTCCGCTCCGTTGCCCGTGTTACCCGCACCCAACACTCCACCATTTCCGCTTCCTGTACCAGAGGGCCAAGTGATGTAAAGGTCTTCGCTTTGGTTATCAACGATATTGAAGTTAACAACGTTGGGATTAACAAGCGTGTTGCTACCCATATTGACCGTGGTAAAGACTACGTCAGCATCCCCACTAACAATTACTCCGTCACCCATGTTTTTGTTGGCTTCGTTGCCTCCTGTGCTGGCGCCAACGTCTTCGTTATTAACTAAGTAGAGATCGTTAACATTACTAACATTAGTTGTTGAGTTGTTATCGATGTCAGCGTTGTTGGACGATCCGGAGCCATTACCAATGTTATTGGCTTCAAGACCACCAGTACAACCGCCACAACCATCGTTCAAGTTAATAATTGTAGTGTTTAGGTTGTTAGTTAAGTTACCATCAACGCTAGCATCGCCGGTGTGGATTACCCCAGAGCCCATGTTTTTGTTGGCATCATTTTCACCAGTCTCAACATCAACAATAATGTCATTGGTAACATCAGCATTATTTGAAGCTTCTACATCCGTTTCGTCAGTGACATCAACTTCACTATTATTATCAGAATCAGCTCCGTTACCGCTGTTGGTTGCTTCTGCTTGTGGTTGGTTCGTTCCCCAAGTGCTTCCTCCACTCCCACCGCTATCAGTTCCTGTAGTTGCTTGAGAGCTCGCTCCAGCATCTGGAGGCGGGCTCATCCAGGAAGGTAGGGCCGGAGAATCCGGAGTTGCCGGTGTGCCCGTCGGTGTACTTGGAGCAGTTGGAATAGCCGGCGAACTTGGAGTGGCGATCGCCAAGGTAGCAGCCGGATAAACCATGTTTGCAGCAATCAGAGCTGCACTTACCAAAGATTTTACTTTTAGATATTTATTCATTCGTGTTCTTAAACTTTCAAATTCTAATTAGAACAGCCTCTTAAACCACTCTAACTAAACTTCGAACTTCGTCCTTACCCTTTGGCTTCCCCTGGGCCCGCCCTCAAAGGGCGGGCCCAGAGAAAAGACCAACCTAACTACCTAGGTGCCCCAGTGTCCTAAAAGGAGTAAGATCCACCCGTTCAAATCGTCCAGGTCAGGAAGATCCGGAAGGTCCGGAAAATCCACATCTCCTAGAACGTTTGAGTTAGCTTCAGTGCTGACTTCAACATCAGCTCCAGCATCACCGGTTTCAATAGTTGGATCCTCACCACCTTGGGTGTTATCCTTAGCGTCATTGTCACCAGTGTTGGAGTCA
Organism: Candidatus Nanoarchaeia archaeon; assembly: GCA_036514715.1. Taxonomy (GTDB): domain Bacteria; phylum Patescibacteriota; class Microgenomatia; order Woykebacterales; family RBG-16-39-9b; genus DATBWR01. Next base: position 69,615 of record DATBWR010000011.1, read on the forward strand.
ACGTCAACGTCGTTGCAGTCACTGCCCCTACCGTGTCCTCCCCCAAAGGAGGAGAGGAAACCTTGAGGGCCACCGTCGCAGTCATAGTCATTGGTTTGTTGAGCTGCCAAAAGTGCTTCTAGTTCAACGTTAACCTCATTCTCAGAATCAGCTCCGTTGCCAGCGATTTTAATTTCGCCAACAAGTTCGCAGCACTCATCGAGATTAAGACCGTTGAAGTTAGCTTCGTTACTGACACCAACTTCGACATCGGCATCACCAGTGTCGATTGCAACATCACCACCAGTGTTGTCTTCGGCTTCGTTGTTGCCAGAATTGGCGTCAACGTCAATGTCGTTCTCAATATCAGCGTTGTTTTCTTGAAGAACTCCAACTAAGCTAGCTACTCCCACGTTAGCGGTGTTCTTGGAGTCAGATCCGTTACCGGAAATTTCCACATCAATAGAACCACCGTCGCCGCCTCCAATGGAAGCAACGTTAGAGTTGACCATATTCTTGACGTCAACCACTACGTCAGCATCACCAGTTTCGATCTCAACATCACCGCCGGTGTTGTCTTTAGCATCGTTGTCACCAGTGTTGGCATCAACGTCAATGTCGTTATCGACTTTGGCTTCATTGGTCTGCTCCACACCAACTTCTGAAATAAGTTCAACGTTGGCTTCGTTTTCGGAGTCTGAACCATTACCGGAGATTTTGACGTCCAGATCACCAGGACAACCGCCACAAGACAAAGAAGCAACGTTGGAGTTAGCGCTGTTGGACACAGAGCTACTCACGTTAGCATCCCCAGTGTCGATGGAAACATCACCACCAGTGTTGTCTTCAGCTTCGTTGTTGCCAGAATTGGCGTTAATCTTAACGCTATTATCAATGTCGGCGTTATTGGTTTGGACGAGTGTCGTGCTAGTGCTCACAGATACGTTAGCGGTGTTAGTCGAATCGGATCCATTACCACTAACGGTAACGGAAGTAGTTCCGAATGCAACAGATGCTACGCTCCCTGTTAGCAAGGCTGCAGTAGAAACTGCAGTTGTTAGCTTGTATACTAGTTTGTTCATTTACTATTCACCTCCTTTCGCAAAGATATATTCAATTCTTTTTTGGAATTTCTTTTAATTTGTCTGGACACTTTCATGTAGATAGTAATTCTTCTTTGCTTAAACGAAAACGGAGGCAAACCTTCACGCTTTTCATTAGCGTAAAAGCTTACCTCCGTTTGCGGTCGGTAAATTACTTAAACTAACAGTATTTAATTTCTAGGGCAGAAATAGGTAGGTGTGGTGTTACCGAAAAGAATTTTAGCCTACCAATAAATATTATGTGTGCTTTTTCCCAACCTGTCAAGTCCTGTAATTTTATTCAAAAAGGCCTTAATCTTACTAACGAACCGGTCTTCTTTTTGTTACCTACGACCCTTTACCGCACCCGCCTTATGGCGCTGTTGTAACCTTCGGCCTTGACACTGGCAGTCTTTTTGATCGTCCTCTCGGTGATCTGAACCACTCTCCCTGACTCAATGTAAATTTCTACACTACCATACTCTTTGCTAACAATAGCTTCTTTAATTTCGTTTAAAATGCTTTCCGGCAGACTGTTGGCAGACATAGTTTCGTTCATCAATTTATAGAGAAAACTCTAAAACTACTTTTTCTGAATTGAGCTCGCCGATTTCAACTTTAAACTTGCTTTCCCCTTTGGGGATCACAAAACCAACGTTCGATGTTTTGGTTGACTGCGGGCGGATTTCCACATTACCCTGATGAGCAGTTGGTGCATACTTTTTATCGTCATCGCCGATCAAACGGAAACTGTCAACCGGTTGTAAGTAAAGGGGCACGTTGTAAGGGTTGGAAAGTTCCATGTTAATAATTAAGAACTCCTTGCCGTTTCTGGCAATGACCCTTTGCCCTTGTACGAGCAAAGAGCCTGCTTTATAAGTGCCGGTAACATCAACGCTAATATCACCGTTAGTGTTCCTGCCGTCTTTAGTTTTGGCGGTTACTTCAAATTGCTGTGAAAGCCCCAAAACGTTGGGAGCCTCATTTGAAGAGTTGCCGCTAAAGAAAATAGTGTAGAGACCAAAGGCAGCCAGCAAGGTAAGGACTGTAAAGAAGATGCGGCGCGGTTTTGAGAAAAGGTAGACAAGCAAATTTTTGGATCCGGAAAAAATTCCAGAAAGAAAGGGTATTGAAAAGCGTCGGCGGACAACTTGCGCAGGAACAAAAGTTGTTACATTCATTAACAAATTTTCCTTTCTCTTCAAAATGCAAAAGCCAGCTTTAGGACAGACTAAGTCTTTGGGCCGGCAGTGACTTTTAAGATCAAATCGACAATAAAAGTACCACAACAATATAGTATAGTCAAGAGGTTGTCAAGAGTTTTGTTTGGCTAATTTTTGCCTCATGGTTTCACGAGGAAAATTACTTACTAATCTAAGGAAATTCAGGTGTAAACAAATAAGCGCCCGCTCCATACCTAACCCTTACATTATATATATGGGACTCGAAGACGAATCCAGTTTTCTCATTACTTCGAAAATAAGTTCCTACTTGAAACAAGTGGGTCGTTAAGGGGTCTGGTTTCGCTGACGGAAAGTAAGCCTCTAAGATAGAGGACTTCATTGCTTCGCAAAGTAAGCTTCTGAGATAAGAAAGCTTCATTGCTTCGCAAAGTAAGCCCGTTTTTCTGTAAGGGAGTCTAATCCTCCTAATAATACTAATATAATAGATATATTAGTATTAGCTGAATGGCTTTCCTTCTAGGCGTACAAGACATCTTTGGGAAAACAAAAAGCTCTGAAAGGGAATTCAGAGCTTTTTGCGTTAGGTTGATCTTTTCTCTTTTTCTTACGGACCAGGCGGCGGAGCCGCGTTGGAGTTAACGTTGTTGGTGATAGTTACCGTCACCGTGGAGTCACCAGTGTCAATACTCACATCTCCATCACCAGTGTTGAAACTAGCCTTATTACCACCAGTGTTGGAAACCGTTATCACCCTGTTTTTGACACGAGCTACATTAATTTGAACAGTAGCCGACTTGTTCACTACTTTAATACGGCAGCGGTTGTGCGAGAAAGCGCCGTTATCGGTAATGGTACAAGTGTTACCATCATCAGCTAGAGCAGCTGGAGCCAGTAACATACCAGCAGTAAGGGCTGCACCAGCAGTTGCTCCGACACGAGCAATCAATTTATTCATTCATAATCACCTCCTCTCTAAGAAGTGTACTTTTGTTACGACCTTCACTACTATAGGTGTCCACCTCGGGGGTGTACATTACAAAAATGCCAACAACAAGGTTGTCGTTGGCTTTTTGATTTTTCAGAGCAGTTAGAGCAGTCATGGCAGTTTTAGTTTTAACTTCTTACTTCATACTTCACACTTCTTACTTAATCTAAGGTAGTTCGCATTTAATCAGCGTTTCTCCAGTGGTACAAGTGTCGATTCCGGAATTCCCGTTCAGATTGTCGGTTCCCGGACCACCGTCAAGTGAGTCATTGCCCGAACCCCCTTTGATATTGTCATTGCCGTTTTCCCCAAAAAGTTGGTCGATACCACTGCCACCGTCAATGTTATCGTTTTGGTCTCCGCCAAAGATTTGGTCGTTATCGCTGCCGCCTTTAATATTGTCTTCTCCCACTCCGCCGGTGATCTGGTCATCGCCGCTGCCCCCGTCAATGGTGTCGTTGCCAATCCCACCGTCAATCAAGTCGTTGCCAGACCCGCCTTTCAAATTATCGTTGCCTTCTCCGCCGACCACCAAGTCGTTACCGCTGCCACTGTCAATAGTATCGTTGCCACCCTCACCCAAAATCACGTCGTTACCGCTGCTGTCGTTAACTCGATCGTTACCTTCACCGCCGACAATACAGTCATTACCACTACCACCGTCAACCCGATCATTGCCCTCCAGAGCAAAAATCAGGTCGTTATTAGGTGTACCACGGATACGGTCGTTGCCGCTGGTTCCGAAAATTGGGTCACCGGTAAAATCAATGTCGTCGCAATCTTCGGGCGGGGCAATAACTATGCCAATAGAAAGGTCAAAAACAACAGTCGCCGTCTGAAATTCATTACCGGCACTTTGGGGAAAACAAACTGTGAAATCGTAATCAAAATTTTGACCAGAGTTGAGGTTACCCAAACTCAGGGCGTTAGGACCAGCGCTATCAGTGAAAAATTGGTCCAGAGTCTGTGGACCGTAAAGGCTGGTGGTTGTCGTAGAGTTTTCGATTTCGATTTCCAGAACCGACCCCAACGCAAGGTCTTCGTCGGTTTTTACACCGCGTACGCCAACTTCGCGGGTGACGGCTCCGGTATTAAGCACGTTGACTGTGCGGGTTTCACAATCCCCCGGTTTCATGTCATTGACCACAAAAATTGGATCGCCACTGGGAACTCCCCAATCAATATCCAAATCCCCGACTGCCCGCACTGTGCTGGGGAACAAAGCATTAGCCACTGCCACGCTGATAAGTGCCAGTGTCAAAACCCCTATTCTAATAACCTGAAACTTTCTGTTTTTCTTCATTGGTCACAATTTCCAAACTCAGCTGTAATGGCGTCAATATCGAAACCATCTGCGTCTGATGTATGTGAATTGGGAAATGGTGTACTCTCCGTTAACCTTACGAACTTAATTGACGAAAGTCCTGTCCCAGAAAAACCCAACTCACTAATACCATCGCCACCAACACCTGGTTCGCTAGTAACGTTACCTATGTTGTAATAAGTTATCCCATCCTGACTGACCTCAACTGTGGCTTGTTCTAACGGATATGTTGCTCGTCCGTTAGTTGCTTCATAAAAAGTAAGTATCGCAGGACCAACATCGAGAATTTGGTATGGAAAAACATAGGTGGCTACACCAGTATAAAACCCAAGACTATAAAATCCTGTACTTCCACCAATAACCCAATCTTTTATTAATGCGGCATTGGGATCAGTTCTAGCCGGATTAGTTATTGGCGACCCATTTTTCAAAGTTCCTTGAGTTGTTTCCTCATCGATGTAACTAGCTAGTAGAGTTGGGTTCTCGTCGCAAAAGGCTTCGGCAGCAGAAAATACATTATTAGTACTCGTTTCAACATCACTGAAAAACGCGTGGGAGCTTCCCAAAAATATTGCGGCCATGAAAAACATCGCAAAAGGTTTAGCAAAGTCTAAATTGCTACTTTTCTGTGGTTTTTTCTTTAATTCTTCCCAAATGGAAATTAATTCGGAAATAATTATTAATAAGGTGGGAATGATTATCAGCAGGAAAAAGCCTAAGGGTTGTTTAACAAAATCCACAAACCTTCCAACATAAGGAACAGAAAGGTTAACTCTGCCAACCACGTCTTTCTCAGCAGTCAAAGAGCTGTCAGGGTCTTCGTTAGCATCTCCCTTTGTTTCAAACATTTTCTCGCCAGTGGCGCGATCCACTCTTACTACCCGGTGACTGACTAGCTCACTACCGGATTTAAAAGTGACAATATCACCTTCAACGTAATTTACTCCCGCACCATCAAGGGGCTTTTTAGTTACAAGCACTAGGGAACCAGCCGGAACAGCGGGCTCCATACTGCCTGTCTTTACCACTAAAGGTTTTAGCGGTAAAGGCAAATTTAAGTACGCACCGATTGTCAGCAGCATAATGCTGCCAAACACGAGCAGTGTAGTTAATTTAAGTGTCGTTAGTAATACTTTCAAACCTATACTCCAAATCCTTGACAAGGCCGGGCCTTGTCACCACTTGTCACCAACAATGCAGCTTTCCTCTTCGAGGTCCGAGGCCCCCAAGGTCCTCTTTGCTGTCCAAGGGGGCCTTAACTTTCAAACCTCGGACTCTAGAACCCTAGTTTCGAAGGGTTATTCCTGTGCTGAACCACTTGGAAGGACATGTTCGCTACCAAACTGTCTGTCTCGATTACATTACCAACACCTTCCGGAAGTTCCCAATCAATACCGAAGTAATAAGTTGTACTTCCAACCATACGTCCGTCTGATACAATCCCTGGGCTAGCTCCTTGGAGAGCGAAAACGGCAGCTAATCCTTGCCAAATGTTATGCGTTTCACTACCTGCATCAAGTGTACCTTGGGAAACTAGCTCTGGTTCTTCTGCCTGTTTAATGTTGTCACCTTCTTGTGGGTCAGCACCACATTCAGCACCTAACCCTGAACACTGGAACCCATTGTTAGTTCCTTCATCTAACCAAATGCTGAACAGAAGATTTTCACGTAATTCCCCACTTGCTACTCCGTCAGGATCGCCTGCTTCCAATTCCTCTTGAAGGTAGGTGTTCTCTAGATCTTGAACACTGTTAATCACTAATCTTCCCCAAGCGTCGTTGTTAATAACGTGGAGACTGATTGTATTCTCACCACTATCACCAGGCTTGAGGTCGGAAAGATTGAAGAATTTGTGTGTTGGACCCAAGTCTGTTTGTGCCCAAGTACCGTCACAAGGATCACCCACCAAATCTGGTCGACTTGAACTTGTAGCTTCAAACTGCCATTGACTACTGGAATTACAGACTAATCCTGCGTAGTGGGCCTCGCTGTCAACCTTTAAGTCAAGACCTCCGGCCGAAAACGTGTTGCCAGTTGAAGTTTCACTATCGGTGAAGAAGGCGAAGGTGGCACCGATTAAGAGGGCTGCGGCGGCCGCGATCGTCAGACCGCTTGTTACCAATCTTTTGTTGATTGTCATTTATTTATTCACCTCCTCTCATATGATCTATAATCACTATAGGTGTACACCTCGGAGGTGTACATTCTATTGTAAGGGTTAATAATAGATCGCTAAAGCGTTCTGCGCTTGAAGACAAGCTTAAGTATGAAGTCATAAGTTAAAACGATTAGAACCCTGTTTTGTTATCTTTTTGGCAACAAAAAAGCCACGCGTGAGGCGTAGCCAACAGAAAAAAGCTTAGAATGTTTCGGGGCGAGGAACCTGAACAAAACAACTCCAATTCTCGGGCAAGAATTTATATTGTTTTATATGGGGCAGAACCGTATGCAGTATACCTTAACCCCAAGCTTGGGTGTCAATTAGATCTAACTAGATCAAATTACTTGCCATATCAATCAGCAACCAAGCGGGTCTGAGTTTAATTATTTTGGAAGGTTAAGCCGTGGAAACTATTAATTAGGTTATGAGGTTGCGATTAGCTAGTTTGAGTTTCGAAGAAATGTAGGGTTTTGGAGGGAACTCGATCTTTAACACCGATAATTTCAATTCCAAGCGGACGCCCGTCTTTGTCATAATCAACAAAAACTTCGTCTGAAAGTTCTTTAGTTTCAGCTACAGACGTCTTTTTATCAGTTAAATAGATGTAGGCTGCGTCAGCTTTTGGGTCGTAACGAACGTTCATAGTTATTGAGTCCTTTTCAACTTACTAATCCAGTGAGCAGTGATAACGATTATACCACTTTCTTTTTTGGTAAACACTATTTTTAAAAATCTACCGTCAAACTTCCTTATCGCAATTTGACGACCGCCTCTTGCTGGCAGAATAAGGTCTGGGCTTTCTACAGTTTCTGCAACCTGATCCCTAGTAATATTTCTTTCCTTAAGTCTAAGTTCTGCGTGTTCGGTAAGCTTAACCACAGGAAAATTGTAACATAAAAGAAAACCCACACTTTTAAAAGAAGCGGGTCTGAGTTTAATTATTTTGGAAAAATAAACCTTAGCAGAGATTAATTAGGCTTATGGGGGTTAATCTGCTCATCTCGTTTGTCAAAAACTTTAACAAACGAGTGAAAAGATTAGTAAACCCTTTCTTTTCTATTACGGAAAACCCACATCAGAATTCCCAGTCCAATCAAGAGCAAAATAGGCAACCAAATAAGATTGTCCATGAAGTTAGTGACTGCACCAAGAACTTGGCCACTGGCAGCTCCTTGCGCACCAGTTAAGCCGATTGGGCCTTGTTCACCGATTGCACCAGTTTCTCCAGTTTCACCTAGAGAACCCTGTTCACCGGCAAGTCCTTGCGGACCGGTCAGTCCGATTGAACCCTGCGGTCCAGTCAAACCAGTCAGACCTTGCAAGCCTTGCTCACCAGTGTCTCCAATTTCACCTTGGATACCTTGGATCCCCTGAATACCCTGTATTCCGGGGTTTCCTTGCGCACCTTCAGGACCGGTTAAGCCGATTGGCCCTTGTGGCCCAGTCAACCCAATCACTCCTTGCAGACCTTGAGGACCAATTTCACCCTGAGGGCCAGTCAATCCGACCGGTCCTTGCAGACCAGTTAGACCCTGAGGTCCTTGGTCACCTTGAATACCCTGTACTCCAGGGTTTCCCTGTGCACCATCAGCTCCAGTCAACCCAATCGGTCCCTGTGGACCGGTTAAGCCAATTGGGCCTTGTGGACCAGCAGGTCCCTGTGGACCGGTAGCACCAACCTGGCAAGCACTAACTGTGAAAGCCCAGCTGTTAGTAGCTCCCAGATCACTGTGACCCGTACTGTGTCCATCCAGCTGCTGACTTCCACCTTCAGGATCATCATAGATAGTAGCAACTACTGTGTGGTTTCCCACAGAAACAGCTACGGGAGCAGGAGTTGACCAGAAAGTAGGTTCATCGTGGCGGTGAACAATTGTCACACCGTCCAAAGTAACCACTAAATGGTCTGAAGTTTCATCATAATCAGCTGCACCGTAGAAAGTTAAGTTTTGAGGACCGCAACCAACACCAATTCCAAAGACGCTGGCGCTTTCGGCCAAAACAGCGGAAGGACTAGCCAAAAAGGCTAAAGAAAGAATAATTCCAAGAAATTTTTTCAATTTGTTCACCCCCTTCGCTTAAGACTAAAAATAATAATATCTTGGTAACCTATAACTTTATGTTATATCTACTACTTTTTACTACAAATCAAGAAGATTGTCAAGTACAACTAAAATTAATTATGAACTTATAGTTCTACAATTTAGGTGAAATTTAACTAGTTATGGAAGATAAAAGCCAGAGGCGTTTAAAGACTACTAGTGTTGAGGACTGGTTCGGGATGGCGGCCGGAAGGGTCGGTGTGGCCGGCTCCCAGTGGCTCGGCAACAGAGATAAGAGCGTTGCGCACTTGGATCCAAGTTGCCCCGGGGTTAGTTTTTAAGTAAAGTGCAGCCGCTCCAGCCACGTGGGGTGTGGCCATGCTTGTACCACTGATCGTTGCGTAAGAACTTCCTCGCCAAGTTGAATAAATGTTAACTCCTGGAGCAGCGATATCAACCGCACTTCCATAGTTGGAAAACGAAGCAAAGGTATCATCGGCTCCGTAACTAGTTGGGATACCAACTCCACTGCTAGCACCATCAGAATCCGCCAGTGCCGAAACAGTAATGACGCTGTCATCGTAGGCAGCTGGTACGAAATTGGCAGCGTTAGCACTGCTGTTGCCAGTGGCAACCACCACAGTGATACCAGCGTCCCTCACCCGACAAATTGCTAGGTGCAACGCGTCAAAGTTGCTATTTCCACAATTATTATCACTTGTTCCTCCACCGGCTAAACTCATGTTCATTACCTTAATGTTATAAGTAGCCGCATTAGCAACAACCCAATCAAGTCCACAAATTACCCCGGACCAAGTACCATTACCGCGGCGATCCAAAACTTTGACGGCGATCAATTTAGCCTGAGACGCTACCCCAACCACACCAGCTGTGTTGTCCAAAGCGGCAATTGTGCCAGCAACATGAGTGCCATGGCCATTATCGTCATTGGCATTGGAAGTTCTTTTCACGCAAGTCTTGTTGGCGATAATATTGGCCGCCAAATCCGGATGCGATAACTGAATACCAGTATCCACCACCGCCACTCCCACACCATTTGCCTCATTGGTGTTTATATCAGCTTCAACACGGTTAATTCCAGTTGGCAGGGTTTGTACTGCTGTACCGCTTAAATGGTTGGCAACACTAACTTCGCGATCTTCGGAAACAAATTTAACTCTTTTGTCCCTCCTCACCCTCTCCAGTTGGTTGGAATTAAACTTGGCTTTATAACCTCTAACGCTTTGGTGATACCTTTCTTCGGCGGAAAACTGTCCTTCAGAGGACATTTGGTCCGTAGCCAACTCAACCTCGACATTATCTTTCAAGACTACAATATAATCACGCGGTGGGCCTTCTTTGCGAGCTTGGGCGACAGTAAAGGAGACAATCAGTAGTAGCAGAGGTAGCACGATGAGGATTAGCTTTCTCATACTGAAGTAAAGTTTAGCACTAAATTAATACTAGGTCAAGAAAATCCCTCTTATTAAGAGGTTTAATCAGTGAGAAAAAGTTTTGAAGCTAAAAAAGATTAGAAAATTACTGGAGGATTTAAAAGCGATTAAAAAAGGCCTAACAAAAACCGGCCTTTTTGTTTAGCACTTATGCTTGACAAAGCGCTAAATTTTAGATGCGTAAAAAGGTTAACTTTTGTGTATTTTTGGGGAAAAGTAAGGGATTTATGCCACTAAAAATCGTCTCGATAAATTATTGAAAAATTGTCAATAATTTATTGTCCATTTAAAATGGTCAACGACTTTATATAATCTAACTTCTTTCTTTAAAGAAGCAGGGTTATGACCAAAATATACGCTTTGAACTTGAAATCTGTCAAGTACCTTTTTTGGGAGAGTTAAAAAGCACAACTTCCTCTTGTGGAGGAAGTTAGTGTTCTGAAAGGCTTTTTAGTTGGATTATGTCAGCTTTTCCCCCTTGCGGAGAGAAAAGCGATCTGCTGTCCAGATAGTTACACATTAAAGAAAGAAAGGGTGTTTGTCAACTCTAACAAAAGGGGTATAAAGGGCTCAAAGTAGTTAATTTGAAGCTAAAAAAGTTATAATTTTATCACTTTTCCCAGCAATCGGAAATGTGGATGTCAACTTTAACCGGTACTAACCTCAGGAGCTTTTTGCCAGCTAGCACCATTTTCTCTTCGACAATTTTGGCAACTGACTCAGCCAGGTCGTCTCTGGCCTCAACCACAATTTCATCGTGAACAGTGTGGATTAAATGCGCAGCCAGTTTGTCTTTCTTAATCGCATCGTGAATAAACACCAGAGCGTACTTGGTAATATCCGCACTTGTCCCCTGAATTGGCGTGTTTTTGCCTTGCCTCTCCACAGCACCGATGAGTTTCTGATAATCTGGATCAGCTTTATCCGGCATGATAAAACTGCGTTTACGACCACCAAGAGTACGCACGTAACCGTAACGAAGGGCGTCCCGACCCATGTTGTCGAGCCAACGTTTAACTTTTTTGTAAGCGGAAAAATAAACGTCCAAAAGTTTTTTTGATTCTTCCACTGACAAACCGATTTGCAAACCCAAAGAAGTGGCTCCCCGACCGTACATCAAACCAAAGTTAATGGATTTAGCTTGAAAACGCTTGTCTTTATCAACTTTCTCAATAGGGATGCGAAACATTTGACTGGCAGTCAGGGTGTGCAAGTCCACGTCATCCTTAAAAGCTTTCAAGAAGGCCGGGTCCTGGCTAACTTCAGCCATAATTCTCAGTTCAATTTGGGAGTAATCAGCGGTGATCAACTTATAGCCGGGGCTGGCAATAAAACAGCTACGGAAACCACTTTCAGCCGGTATCTGCTGCAAATTAGGGTTGTTGCAGGCAAAACGGCCTGTGTCAGCTCCCAACTGCAAGAAATCTGGGTGAAGCCGGTTATCCAAGGGGTGGATTTTTTCTAAAATGGTGTCCCCAAAAGCAGTGATCATTTTTTCAAAACCACGGTATTCGAGCATTTTTTTAGCCAGAGGGTGGTCAATTTTAGAGAGAGTGGCCTCCGAAGTATTAGGCAGTTCCAACCCAAGTTTTTTGAAAGCTTCCAGGAGCTGGAGAGGGCTGTCCAAATTGATATTGTCAGCTTCGTTACCGAACAAATCAACTTGATTAAACTCGATTAAATGAGAGAGTTCCTTCTGAATCTCGTGGTTAATAAGGTTGCGTTTTTCCTGTAGCTCTGCTATGTGAGCTTTCCATTTCTCCCGATCAATCAGCGAGCCTCTTAGCTCCATTTCCGCCACTACTTCCACCACCGCAAATTCAAGACGGGCTGTTTCAATGAGCTCATCTTCCTTGAGGATCTCAAACTGCTTACGGAAAATCTCATGCAGAACAATTGCATCGCGTGCAGCGTAATCCAGCTGTTCTTTGGTGAAAATTCCCCTTAGTGCCGGGCTGGCCGGATCTGTAAAGGTGTCGCGGATAGTTTTATCAATTTTCAGCCCCAAGTATTTATCCGCCAAGCTTCTTAAGGAAATATCCCTCGAAATACCGCAAGTGATCACTCTTTCGGCAAGCATAGTGTCGTAAAGGTTACCAAGCCGTATCCCAGCCTGAGCTTTGAGAAGGGAGTAGTCAAATTTGGCGTTTTGGGCGATTTTTAAGGGCCGGTCAGCTTCCAGTAGGATTTTCAGAGGTGAAAGATCTACTTTTTGGCACTCAATTACCCAAGCTCGATCTTTGGTAGCGATTTGCAGCAAAAAAAGCTTGGCAGTCAGAGGATCAAGTTTATTACCTTCAGTATCCAAGCTAATAGTCTGCTGCCTTTCCAGTTCGGGGATGATTTTGGAGAGATCTTCGTCAGAACTGATCAGTTGGTAGTCAAGCTCTTGAGTTGTTTGGGTTTGGGTTTCAGGGTTCATTAAACTGTTTTCAATTTCTTTTTTAAAACTTCTCTGACAGTAGTCGGATTAGCAGTACCGGCTGCTTTGCGCATCACTTGCCCCAGCAAAAAATCAAAAGAAATTTCTTTGCCTGAGCGGTAATCAGCTACTGCTTTGGTATTTTCAGTTAGGGCTGCCTCTACCAAAGTTTCGATTTTACTTTCATCAGAAACCTGACGCAAGCCTAAAGTCTCAATTACCTTAGTGGGCATTTCGCCGCTTTCTAAAACTTTAGCGAAAACTTTTTTTGCCGCTTGACTAGAAAGCTCGCCTCGGTCTAGGAGTAAAAGCAGCTCGGCTAAGTGGGCTGGTTCGGCCTTCACGGCAGACACCACAACTAGTTTCTCGTTTAAGTAGCGGCTAAGTTCATTAGTAACCCAATTAGCCACTTTTTTAGCTTTTGACGAGCGGCTTTGGTCGGCGGCAGCACTTTCGGTTTTAGTATACACTTTCAAGGCCTCTTCAAACCAGTCGGCAACCTCTTTTTCTTCAGCTAAAATTTTTGCTTCTGTCAAACTTATCTCATAATTTTCCTGAAAGCGTTTTATTTTGGCATCTGGAAGCTCTGTAAGCGCCTCTCTGAGTTTTTTTACCTCCTCTCCACTTATCTCCAAGGGCGGCAGATCTGGATCGGGAAAATAACGGTAGTCCGGAGAAGTTTCTTTGGTCCTCTGCGCCACTGTCTCACCTCTGCTTTCTACCCAACCGCGAGTTTCTTGGACGATTTTGCCACCTTCCCCAAGCACTTTAGCTTGGCGGCTAATCTCAAAAACAAGAGCTTTTTCCAAAAAATTAAAGGAGTTGATATTCTTAATCTCAACCTTAGTTCCCAGTTGTCTTTCGCCTTTTGGTTTCAGAGAGACATTGGCATCAAAGCGCATACCGGCTTTTTCCATGTCCGCATCAGCTACTTCCAGGTAGCGGGCAATTTGGTGAATTTTCTTGGCATAGGCTCGCGCTTCCTGGGGCGAATTTATATCCGGCTCAGAAACAATCTCCAGAAGCGGCACACCGGAGCGGTTAAAGTCAATTAAACTCACCCTCTGTCCGTCAATTTCTGCGTGTACTAATTTACCGGTATCCTCTTCCATATGGGCTCTGGTTATGTGGATTTTCTTCTCCCCAACCGTCACAAAGCCGTTTTTGGCAATGGGGTTATCAAACTGGGAAATTTGGTAGCCTTTGGGAAGATCCGGATAAAAATAGCTTTTACGGTCAAATTTATTTTGCAAACTTATTTGGCAGTTTAAGGCTAAACCAACTTTGAGAGCGTTTTCAATTGCTTTTTTATTGACTTTCGGCAGGGCTCCGGGCAAGCCCAAACACACTGGACAAACGTGGCCATTAGGTTCGGACCCAAAATAAACGCTGCTACTAGGGCAAAACATTTTGCTTTTAGTTTTGAGCTGCAGGTGAATTTCTAAACCAATAACAATGTCGTATTCTTTCATAGTTATAATTAAGTCCCTTGTAGCGGGTCCTGTCGGGCTTTACCCCGCTCCGACGTCCTCAAGGTAAACTCTGCGGGCGCTCGAGCGGGGACCCCACGCCCGCCACCCGCTTTCATAAACCTCCCAATTCAATTAAACCCGCCTTAAATTTCTCCAAGATATCGCGCACTTGCGAGCTAGGTAGTTCAAAATTAACGTTGTGCACTATCTCATTGCGAACTTTGTGGGCAAACCACAACCCGTCATAAATTTCCCACTTACCGACAAATTTAACTTTGGCCGCTTTCAAACGCTCACCAGTAGCTTCCAAAGATGGGTACATTTTGCGCAAAACAAAGTCCATTAACTTGTCGGCATCAATGACCGCGGACTTTAAGTTCGAAGGCTTACCAAGAGAGGCTTGTTCCTCAACTTTTTGCCAACCAGTTTTCACTTCTTGGCTGTCCTGCAAAGTTAACTTTCCCTCAGGCACATAGTTTGTCTTACCGAACAAAAATGAAAAAATCCCCATTTACTCTGGTTTCCTTTTATGCCACTCCGTTGCTTGTTCAAAATTATAAGCAGCTTGCAACATTTTCTCTTCTTCCCAGTGGTTAGCTGTGATTTGCAAACCGACTGGTAAATCGCCCACAAAGCCGGCTGGAAGCGAAATTGCCGGTACACCAGCCAAATTCTGTGGCACAGTTAAGATATCTCCCAAATACATCTGGAGAGGATTATCAATTTTCTCACCGAACTTAAAAGGCAGAACCGGCGAAGTTGGGCCAAGTACGAAATCTACTTTCTTGAAAACCTCTTGAAAGTCGTTGTAAATTAAGCGGCGCACTTTAGTTGATTTCAAGTAATAGGCGTCGTAGTAGCCGGAAGACAGAGAGTAAGTTCCCAGCATTATCCGCCGTTTAGCTTCCGGTCCAAACTGGTCTCGAGTTCCACCGTAGCGAACGCCGTCGTAGCGGGCCAGGTTAGTACTTACTTCTGAAGCCATAACCAGATAATAAACCGGAATAGCCTGCTCGCTGTGGGGCAGAGAAACTTCAACTAACTGCCCACCCAAATCCTCAATTTTTTTCGTAGCAGCAAGAAAAATTTCCTTAACTTGTGGGTCGATACCTTCACCAAGATACTCTTTGGGAATTCCAAACTTCTTGCCTTTAATGCTTCTTCCAAGGTTTTTTGAATAGTCCGGCAGAGGTTTGTTGACGCTAGTTGCATCTTGCCTGTCGTAGCCAGCAATGATGTTTAACACCCAGGCAGCATCTTCCACCGTTTGGGTAAGCGGTCCAGCTTGATCCAGTGAATTTCCCATTGGGATCAAACCCCAGCGGCTCACCCGTCCGTAAGTTGGTTTTAAACCCACAACAGAGCAAAAGGAAGCTGGTTGGCGGATACTACCGCCAGTGTCCGTCCCCAGAGCATAAGGCAGGAGGCCAGCAGCGACTGCGGCTGCCGAACCACCGCTGCTGCCACCGGGAACGCGGGTTCTATCCCAGGGATTTTTAGTTTTTTGGTAAGCGGAGTTTTCCGTGGAAGCTCCCATCGCAAACTCGTCGCAGTTGAGCTTACCGATCATGACTGCCTTAACTTTGAGCAGGTTTTCGTAAACAGTGGCGCTGTAAGGCGGTAGAAAATCTTCCAGAATTTTGGAGGCTGCTGTAGTGGCGACTCCCTGGGTGACAATCACGTCTTTGATACCCATGGGCACACCGGTTAACCAGCAAATTTCTTTGGAGTTAGCGATAAGTCGGTCAGCTTCTTGGGCTTGTTTTAAAGCAAGTTCGCCGGTTATGGTGAGAAAAGAACCAAGGTCTTTGTCAGCTTTTTCAGCTTGCTGCAAAGCTTGTTTAGTAACCTCTACCGAAGAAAAGTCCTTTTTCTTTAAACCCTCGTGAATTTGCTTAATAGTTAAAAAGCTTGTATGCATCAATCGAGAATAGCTTTGACTTTAAAAAAGCCGTTGTGTTTGTTTTTCGCATTTTGTAGCACCGATTTTTGTGGCAAGCCTGGCTGAGGCTCATCTCCACGTAGTGCGTTGGTCAAGCCGGAAACATTAAGCAGAGGCTCAACCTTATCAGTGTTAACCTGAGAAAGTTTTTCCGCGTTATAGTCAATCACCTCTTCAAGCTGAGAACGAAACTTTTCAACCTCAGTTTCAGTGAGCTCTAAGTTAGCCAGTTTTGCCACCATTCTTACTTGTTCGCTTGTTAACGCCATATTAAAATCCAAATAAATCGCCCTTGCGGGTGGCACAGGAAGAAGGGGTCCCGACAGCGCGTAAGTTACTGCTGAGCACTGGCGGGAGGGAATCCTGTGACAGAACCCGCTCAAGACTCATTGCATCGCGCGCAGGGCGGCAACGCGTTCCTCCACACTTGGGTGGGTGTTGAAAAGGCCTGCAAACCAACCAACCCCGCCTTTTTGTTTATCTTTGAAGGGGTTTTCAAAATAAAGATGAGCAGTGCCTTTGTTGGCTACTTCCAAAGGTTCCTTGTCTTGGGAGATTTTGACCAGAGCAGTTGCCAAACTGTCCGGATTTCTTGTTAATAAGGCTCCGGAAGCATCGGCCAAAAACTCACGGCGACGACTAACTGCCAAGCGAATCAACTGGGCAATCAAAGGTGAAAGCAAGGCTAGGATAACGGCAATTAAAATTAAAATTCCTCCACCACCGCCACGATCATCTCGACGCCTGCCGCCTCCCCACCACATCATCCGGAAAAACATATCCGCTACCAGTGCGATTAAGCCAACCAAAACAGTCACTACTGCCATCACTCTGATATCGTAATTTTTAATATGGGAAAGCTCGTGCGCTACTACTCCTTCCAACTCTAAACGCGAGAGTTTTTGGAGAATTCCAGTAGTGAAAGCAACCGCCGCGTGTTTTGGATCCCTGCCAGTTGCAAAGGCATTAGGCGCAGTATCGTCAATGATGTAAATTCTGGGCATTGGTTGGCCTTGCGCAATGCACAAGTTTTCCACCAAACGAAACAGTTCTGGATTGTCGCTTTTTTGGATTTGACGAGCCGCCGAAATAGCCAAAATGATCGAATCGGAAAAATAAAATGAGGCAAAATTCATTATCAGGGCAATAACCAGAAAAATAGTGGTAAAACCAACCGCCTCACTTTCCGTGTAACCTAAAGCACTGGTTAAAACGTAGGTAATACCTAAGACAAAAACGGTAAAGGCGACCATCAAAACAATGGTTTTCACCTTATTGGCAGAAACTTGATTATATGCAGTTTGAATTGTCGTCATAATGTTTGGTGCAGAAAAAATTTTTTGTTAGCCGCCATATGAGCACAGCGTCTTTGAACTTGCAAAAAGGTGAAGAGGAAACTGGAACTGACTACCACGACAGTGGAGGAATTCCAGAGGACGTCCCGATCCTTTTTGCATTAGTTCAACAGCCAGCGCAAACTGGTGGCAGTTTGGAGCCACCTTTGCTGTCAAAGGTGGCAAAACTAAAACTTAACTGCGACAGTTTTCTTTTCCTCTTCAGTTGCTTCGAAAAAGTCTTCGGCTTTAAAGCCAAACATCCCAGCAATAATCATCGAGGGAAAGGTTTGAATTTTGGTGTTGTAATCAAGAACATTAGCGTTGTAAAACTGCCGAGCTGAAGCTACTTTCGTCTCAGTATCCGAGACCTCTTGTTGCAGTTCCTTGAAGTTTTCCGATGCTTTTAGTTCCGGATAAGCTTCCGCCACTGCAAAAAGGGATTTCAGAGCTCCAGTCAACATGTTGTCAGCTGCTTCGGCTTCTTTGGCAGAAGAGGCTCCCAGTATGGCGCTGCGCGCCTTAGTAACGTTCTCAAAAACTTCTTTTTCGTGCTTAGCGTAACCTTTGACAGTTTCTACCAAATTGGGAATTAAATCCGCTCGCCTTTTGAGTTGGACATCAATCCCACTCCAACCCTCTTTCACTCGATTGCGGGCGGTCACTAACCCGTTGTAGATACCAAAGACAACTACAACGATTAAAACTACTACTCCGACAATGGCCCACTCCATCTAAAAATCACCTCCCTTAGGTTCAAATTAGCTTTAAATTTTAATGCAGACCAATTATACCTTTGAGTTTACGGTAAGACAAGGTGTTGATCACCTCATCTTTTTCCACCCAACCGCGCCTTGCCCCAGCAATCCCGTACTCCATCAACTCCAGATGAGAGGTATGGTGGGAATCAGTGTCAATTGCGAAACTAATTTTAAAACGTTTAGCCTCTCGAATGAGTAGGTCGGGTAAGTCGGAGCGGTTAGGAAAAGCGTTTATTTCCATGATTTTGTTATTAACAGAAGCAAATTTAAAGATTTTCTCCCAGTCAGCTTCAATACCCTCTCTTTCGAGTAACATTCGTCCAGTTGGGTGGGCAAAAGCATCTACATGAGGGTTTCCCAAGGCTTTTAAAATCCTTTTTGTCATAACTTCGGAGGGTTGCTTGAAACTGGTATGAATTGCGACCAAAACAAAGTCGTGTTTAGCAAGAATTTCATCAGGTATTTGCAGCGTTGCATCAACATTAATATTTACTTCGAGTCCTTTTATTACTCTAATCTTACTTTGTGAGTAATTTATTTGTTCTATTTGCTTCAAGCGTTTGTCGTAATCCAGTAACCGTGGGTAGGAATGGTCGGTTAGAGCAATATACTCTCTCCCTAAGTTTACAGCCGCTTCGACCATTTCACCGATAGTACTGCGACCGTCGCTCCAGGTTGAGTGAGTGTGCAAATCGCCACAGATATCATTTAGCTGGATTAACTGGGGTAGTTTGTGTTCTAAAGCTGCTTCAATCTCACCAGTATCTTCCCGCAACTCAGGAGGCGGAAAACTCATACCTAAAAGTCGGTAAACCTCTTCTTCGGTCTGGAATTTATGCACTTTATTGGTCTTGGTTTCTTTGATACCGTATTCGGAAACCGAATAACCTTTTTCTTGAGCAAGGCGGCGAAGTTTAATATTATGGCTTTTAGAACCCGTCAAATGCTGTAGGAGGTTACCGTAAGTCTCAAGTGGCTGAACCATCAAGTCCACTCGCACACCGGTTTTTAAGGCAATGGTGGCGGTTCTTTCCCCAGCTTCGACTACGCGATCGATACCAGGAGTTTTGGAGAAATGCTTTATCACTGAGTCTGGATCATTTGAAGCTGCCGAAATATCAATATCGCCAACAGTGGGCATCATGCGGCGCAAACTCCCCAAGGTGTCAGCTCGTTTTACTTTGGGGTGTTTGGCTAAATAAGCCATGACTTCTCTGGCAACAGTCTGCGCCACCGGCAGAAGAATGCGGTCGCTTTTACGCTTATAATCCTCAACGCCTTCTAAGATCTTGTCTAAAGTCTTTTCCCTAAAATCTTTTTTTGCTAAAAACCCGGATTTTATCTTCTCTTCCAGGTCAGTAATACTTTCAACTCCAACTTCAGTAAGCTTGTAGGCAGTTTTGGGCCCAACTCCGGGCACTTTAAGAAGTTGGAACATACTCTTATTTATGCCGTGAGTAACCTCTTCAAAATGGCCAACTTTGCCAGTGCGGAAAAGCTCGTCTAGATGGGCTCGTAAACTTTCTCCCAAGCCTGGAACTTCATCCAAACGCTCTTCTTCCCACAAACTTTTGATGTCGGAAGAGGAGTTTTCAACCACATCGGCAGCAGTTTCGTAAGCGCGGATCTGAAATTGATTCATATTCTTGATCTGATAAACTGCCGCAATGCCGCGCAAAAGTTCTGCTATCTCCTTGTTAGTAAACGAAAAAGCCATCGTAAACCCGTTTACCTCGGATGGTGGCAGGCTGAAACGAGGTGTAAGCCATGACTCCTCCGAGGTGGAAACAGTAAAGTCATGATAATCTTGATTATAGTGCAAACTTTTTCCAAAAGAAAAACCCCGCTCTGTCGTTAAACAAAACGGGGCCATGTGCTCATTTCCTTCGATTAGCTGGCCAGTTAGCAGGATTTTCTCCAAACTCTTGAAGAAATTCCCGGCCGTGACCAACTTCAATGCTAATTGGAATTCCGTTTCGACAAGGCAGGCACTCTTGGGCCGACCAGCTGGGAAACTGCTTAGTCACCAAGGCCTCGAGAGGAACGGTAAAGGTGTTTTCTCCCCTCAGCCAAATACAGCTGATGCCGACAACTTCACCACCCAGTTCTTCTACTGCCTTTTTGACTGCTTCGACTGTTCCACCAGTAGTGATGATATCCTCGGCAACGAGAACTTTTTTACCTCTCACCACCTGATCGAAACCACGGTAGAACGCAAAGACTGGCCCCAAACCTTCCGATAGCTCACCCTTAAAAGGTTCGGCATAGGCAAATAGAACCACGCAACGCCTTGCAAGCAGCACGGCGAAAGGAATAGCTCCAACCGCAGCGCAAGCAACCACCTGGATTTGGCCTTGATCAACCAGGTCTTTTATTTGCTCGTAAGATTCCTCTGCCAAGTCAGCTAGCAAAGGCGGTTCGGTCGAAATCAGGTCCTTGTTGACGTAAGCGTTGCCGTGTCTTCCAGAGGTGAAAACGAAGTGTCCTTCAAGAAGAGCGTCTAAGTTCTTGATGTCTTCAATGATATCTTCCTCGTCCATTTCCCCTCCTAGAGATTGCGGATTTCGGCGGTCAAGACTTCAGCGACTGCTTTGGGATCCTCAGCGTTAGTGAACTGACGACCGAAAATTGCGTTGAACTTCGGCCCGGCGACTTTTCCAGCTTCGCTAACCTTCCCACCCTGGTCAATGAAGCCTGGTGCTGACAGGGTGAACCTACCTACACCAATTTCTCGGTCGAATTGTTCTCGGTAGAGCTCAACAAACTCCGACTTGTTACCTGGGACGATGAAGTCTGTTACTCCCAGCTGTGCAGCGGTTCCGTAAATCCGCTCTGGTGCTTCGTCAGCGACGTAACCTTCCTCGCTAACCAAGAAACCCTTCTGAGTCATGTGGCCACCAACGATTGGCGTCACGCCGACCTCCTGAAGAGCCTTGACCCACCTTGCCAGGGTTTCGCAGCCGCCGAAGGGGAAAAGTATGGCGGCATCCACACCGCACTCGGCCATCAACTGGGCGTATTCTTGATCCAGATCCGGAATGTCAGTACCACCCTTCTGGTGGTCGGATCACTGGCAGTGAGTCGTGAGAGGGCTTCAGACAGGCAACTGTTGGACCTAGACCGTAGCGCAAAGCCAACATCCACCCTATTTTGTAGCCGGCGATACCTGGTACCTGACGGGTTTCCCTGACGATCTCTTCCGCTCTTTTTAGATCGCGGATGTCGAGGGCTGGGATGACACCTTTGTCAACACTAAACAGGCTAGACATGATCTTTTCCTTTCTTAGTTATGAAATTGTTTAGGTTCGAAAAGGATTTTACTCTAACTATAAGTCCTCGTCAACCAAATTTGTTATGTGAACATAATACTAAAGGTAATTTAGAGAAAATTATGGAATTACTAGGCACGTATATTTACCAATACCAAATTAGCATTTTGTCTTACTACTAGTACTCCTAAGCCCAAAAATACTATTATAATAGGTATATTAGTTTTATCACTTAGTCTTAACTAAAATTGACTATTGAGCCTTGTTTTGCTAAACTAGTCAGGCTTTGTGGACCCGTGGTGTAGCGGTTAACATGCCTCTCTGTCGAAGAGGAGATCGCCGGTTCGATTCCGGTCGGGTCCGCCACTTGAGCCTCAAAATTCCCTCTTGCAACAACAATTATTGTTTGCTAGTGTGTTATTAACACC
The DNA here is from genome assembly GCA_036514715.1 of Candidatus Nanoarchaeia archaeon. Classification (GTDB taxonomy): domain Bacteria; phylum Patescibacteriota; class Microgenomatia; order Woykebacterales; family RBG-16-39-9b; genus DATBWR01. Next base: position 91,454 of record DATBWR010000011.1, read on the forward strand.
TCTAAAATTAGAGGTTCCCCTAACTGCCTCTTTTGAGAAAATAACCTACTGCCCTTTCGAAAATTGTTAAAGAAGGGATCTTCATGGCGAGAAACAAACTGCAGACTTCTGATCTTATGGAACAAAACCGCTCTTGGCTCTCCACCGGAATTGTTATTTTAATAGTGGTTGCTCTGGGGTTTTTGGCTTTTGATACTATTTCCCGCGATAGCGGTGACCAAGGTAAACAAGAAGAAGAGCAAGAAGATGGTGCTAAAGATGAGCAAAAAGAGGACAGAGGTACCCAAGACCAACAAGGTGAGGGAACAACTCTACCCTCTACCCATACCGTTGCCAAAGGCGACAGTCTTTGGAAACTGGCGATAGCGTATTACAACGATGGTTATAAATGGACGGTAATTGCCTCAGAAAATAAACTGGCTAACCCGGATGTCATCCACGCCGGTAACAATTTAACAATTCCCAAGATTGAAACTGCGGCCCCTGCACCCAGCGCCCAGCTCCCGACAACCTACACGGTAGTTCGCGGTGACACTTTGTGGGAACTCTCTCAGAAATACTATAACGACCCTTACCAGTGGTTTAGAATTCGTGATGCGAACGCTGGAAAGGTGGGTAAATTACCAAACGGCCGACCGTTGATCGAGATCGGGAGTGTCCTGACCATACCCAAACTCTAAAGGTTTGAAATTCAAACCTGCTTAGTGTAAACTGACCTCTGAAACTAGAGGTCAGTTTCATTTAATGCGGGTAGAGTCAGCTGGTACGATGCCACCTTCCCAAGGTGGAGGAACGGGTTCGATTCCCGTTACCCGCTCCATGCCGATGTAGCTCAGCTGGTAGAGCGCCGCTTTCGTAAAGCGTGGGTCGTCAGTTCGAATCTGACCATCGGCTCCAAATTCAAAAACAAAAAGTAGGCCGTGGGTTCGACTCCCACTCTCGGCTCCAGTTGCAAACTCTAAACTCTTGCGCAATAATGCAGATACTTGTCCATGAAAAAACGAAGTTCTTCCAGTCTTCCCGAATATAGTTACCGTCAAAGTTTGAAAAAAGAAGAAGTCAAGGTTTATCGGCGGATCGCTTTAATTTTAACCGCTGTTTTTGTAATTCTGGCGATCATCTGGTTCATGGGCACCACTTTCTTGAGCGCTCTAGGTACACTTTCCAACGGCAATGATCAAGAAACACCCTCTTCCAGCAACGAGGCTCTCCCCCTTTTAACACCGGAAATTGACAAACTCCCCACTGCTACAAAAGAGAGTGAGATTTCCGTTACCGGAGAAACAACTGCGGAAATAGAAGTGGTGCTCTTTGTTAACGACCAAGAAGTAGGTAAAACCAAGGCAGATACTACCGGAACTTTCAAATTTGAGAAAGTTGCTTTGAAAGATGGGTTGAATTTAATTAAAGTTGTGGCAACTGATGAGTACGGAAAAACAGAGGAAGCAACTGCAACCATAACCCAGGATAAAACTAAGCCTTCTCTGGCACTAGAGAGCCCAGTAGACGGTGCCAATTACCCCTCAACTACTAAAACTGTTAATGTCTCCGGAACGACTGATCCTGAGGCAGTTGTTTACGTCAATGGCTCGCAGGCAGTCGTTGCTAGTAGTGGGAAGTTTAGCTTTAACTTACCAGTTGGCACTGGCAGTAACGAAATTGAGGCCAGCGCTACTGATGCGGCAGGCAATTCAACTAACCTCAGAATTACTATCACGGTTGAGGCTAGTTAAAAAGACACCCAAGGCAACAATCACCCAAAATTCCATACTTAAGTCGTTCTTAAAATAAGGTACATCCACTAAACCGTGGACCAAAATTGCCACTAAAGAAGCAGCTAGTCCGAAAGTCAAGAAATTAGCTTTCGGCGGTCTAATCAAGTCAAAAAACAGCCAAAGCACAAGGCTAACAAACGAAAGTAACCCGAACAATCCCGTCTCAATCCAAAAATTTAAGACTAGGTTGTGGGGGTACTGCAAGTCCTCAGAGCTGCAGGTTCGATACTCATTATCCAAAAGGTGGTAACCGTTTAAGCCGGCCCCAAAAATAGGCCTATCCTCAATCAATTTAACTGCTCCCTCCCACAAACACAGGCGTTGGTGAATAGTTTTTTCTTGAAAATTAAATCTAAAAAATTCCCCAATATTAGCAAGTAAAATAATGTTTAAAACGACGGCCAAACCTAAAAAAATGAGCAAAATTTTAGAAAAAAGCGGGAATAAATCACTTTTTAATTTTTTAATAATTAATAAGCAGCCTAAAAAACTTGCTGCAGCTAAAACTCCAAGCCAAGCGCCTCGGGAACCACTCACCCACAAACCAGCCAGTAGAAGTAAGAAGTACGAAGCAAGAAGTAAAAAGTTTTTTGGGTTTCTTTTTTTGTCCGACCAAAAATTCAACATGTAACCTGCTGTTAAGAAAACAAGCGGCCCAAGAAATAAGCCAACTGCGTTGGAGGTAGTGTAAAAAGCACTGACTCTCCCCCGCTCAAGAAACTCTAGCGGGTTGCCAGGGTTAAAACTAGTTAGCTTCTCAAAAATAGCAAAAGCTGCCACAATAACACCTGAGGTCAACAAGGGTAAAACAACTCCCCAAACGTTCTTAGTCGCTCTTAAATAATCTAAAACAACAATAAAAATTAAAACCGGCTCAATAAAATAGGCTTTGTAAATACCTAAAGCGCCAATTTTATCCGGTGAGACTAAAACGCTGATACCTGAAAAAAATATCAATGAGCCAGTTACTATTTGGTATTTTTTTGGTATTAGCACCTTCAGGTCTGCAATTAACTTTTCGAACGAACCTGTCTGCCTCAATTTCACAAACAGCCAAGCAAAAAAAGTTGTCAGTATCAAAACTTCCAGCAGAGTGAAAGGAACAGGCGAAACACACCACTCAAAGCTCTTACAACGGATTAAATACGCTGGCAATGCTGCTAAAGTGAGGAAAATTAACCAAGAGACAAGCTTATTCATCAGAAGCTTTACGGCCTAGTAGATCTAAATCGATTTCTGTAAGCAACAATAAAGCAAGGAAAATAACTAGTTCAGTTACCACTGTGATCGCCGCAGCGGCATTAAAACCAAACTTAGGAATTAAAATTAGGTTCAAAACTAGATTGAGGAGAACCGCAAAACCGTAAACAAAGGGCAAAAAGATTTCTTTATTCAAAGTTACTACGGTCCAGACAAGAAGCGAGGTGACAAAAAAAATCGGCAAACCAAGAAGGAGGATGCGCAGCGTCAATATAGCTTCAGAATAATCTCCGAAGAAGCTAACCGTGTAGGGTGCCAAAAACCAGCCCACCAAGGTTCCTACCACTCCAAAAGCAAAGAGTTTTTGCCCTACACTGCGCACGTCCTCAGAAAACTTTATTTTGTTGTCTTTATGAGAGCTCAACATTGCTGGGTAAGCAGCGTTGACCAGATAAGTAGGCAGAGCAATGGCAAAGTCGAAAATTCGGTAGGCTAAACCGTAAATACCTACGGCAACAGCTGCACTCATACCTCCAATTTCTTGATAATTACTGAGAGCAATAATCTGTTTATCGACGTTCGCGTTAATTTGACTAAAAACTATCATTAAACCCAAAGGAAAGCTTGCTAAGAGCAGAGACTTCCAAAGGCTAAAATCAAACCCGAAACCTCTAATTTTAAATAATCTTTGAGCTAAATAAAGACCAAGAGCTGCCTTGGCAAGGTTGCCTAATAAGAAAACGGTCACTATCCACAAAATTCCCCCTCCCAAAAACACCGCCAGGAAGACAAGCAGTAAAGTGGTTATACTTCCAACTATCTCGCTGAGAGCGTATTGGTCCCACCGGAGTTTGGTTTGGAAGATAGCGGTAGCAGTGTTAAATAGAGCCTGAAGGAGAATTAAAAAGACCCCAACAATTATTCCGAGCTTCACAGTTTGGGAATGTGGGAGAAAAGAAAGTACAGCCAGAGCTAAGAAAATACTTATTAAACTTAGAACTAACCTCAAGCCAAATAACTCTTTAAAGTAATCGCTAGCTTTTTCTTCGTCAGCAACTGCCTTTTTAACCACAATACCGTTTAAGCCAAAATCAGCAAGGAGGGAAAATAGAGCAAGATAGGCAGTTATAGTCACAAAATCACCCCAAACTTCCTTGGAAAGGTTTTGGGTAATGAGAAAAGTGACGATTAAAACTGAAACTGTGGAAACTAAACGACTAAAAAGTTGGGCTCCGCTATTGAAAATAAGTTTAAAATCAAAATTCATTTAAAAACTACCTTCTCGGAAAGTCTGCCCTTAACGATTTCGCCAATAACGTAAACCCTCTCTCCTCGCCCTGATAGGAAATTTATAATTTTATCAATTATTTTATTGCTTGCGATGCCGATCATTCCTAACCCCATATTAAAAGTGTTTCTCATCTCCCGATCGCTAACCCCACCTCTTGTTTGCATTTCTTGAAAAATGTCAAGAGGCGGCCAACTATCCTTTTTCACTTGCGCTGCTAGACCATCTGGAATGATCTTACCAAGCTTTCCCACAATTCCACCACCCGTAATATGAGCCCATCCATGGATATCAAAAACTTGATTGGCTTCCAAAACCGGCTTCACGTAGATCTTAGTTGGCTCAATAATTTGGGAACGGAGCTTGTAGTTTCTTTTAACGGTTTGGGGAGACAAAACTTTTCTTATTAAGGAAAAACCGTTGCTGTGAACTCCAGAAGAAGCTAAGCCAAAGATAACATCCCCTTCTTGAATTTTTTCTCCGGTTATCAACCTATTTCTCTCAAAAACACCAACCGCAAAACCAGCTAAATCGTACTCACCTTGTTCATAAAAATCCGGCATTTCAGCAGTTTCTCCTGTAGTGTAAACACAACCTGCTTGTAAACAACCAGCCACTACTCCTTCAACTACTTCGGCCATAACTTTCGGATTGATCTTACCGGTTGCACGATAGAGGGCAAAACCTAATGGGGTAATATTGTTACGAGCCAAGTCGTTGACACACATGGCTACTACATCCACACCAACAGCTCGGTTTTCCTTCAAAGAGGAAGCGTATTTGAGTTTAGTACCAACTCCGTCGGCTGCTAAAGCCAGCATTGGCTCACGCAAACCCTTAAAATCAGCTTTTAGTCCCACAACGTGATCCACAAGGACCGCGTTTTTGTTAAAGGTCTTTGAAAGCTGTCTAAAAGCCTCAGAGCTCGCCTTATCACCGGCTTGAACGTCAACTCCAGCTGATTTGTAAGTTAGCCTCTTCATAGATAAACCAATATATTTCATTCGGCGGCAAAAGAAAAGACGCTTGAAGGGTTTTCAAGCGTCAACGGACTGGGTATCTGTCTCTGGCTTCCTTTTTTAGGGTTTCCAGAAGCTCCCTTTCTTCTTGGGTGCGGGCTAGCTGCGACACCAGGTAGGTCTTGAGATTACCACGAGCAATCCGATGCAGGGCTTCAATCTGCACCTCATGTTCAATGGGTAAAAGAGCCCTCGCAACCTCTTCCGGGGTCTCCCCAAGTTTCCACCAAGCTTCGTAGCGCACAAAGAGAACGTCTCCCTTATCATACTCCTGATGGACCTTTTGGCAAAAAATAGGTATTGGCCACTTTTTACCCGTCGCCTCACAAAAACGCATGTGGGTGTAAACCCTGCGGATCCCGTACATCCAGCGACCGCCATGACCTAGGTGCTGGTTCAGGCCATTGTAGCGAAGTATGACCTCTTTTGGAGTCTGGGGCATCCAACCCAGCTGGTGAAAGTAGTCAAGCTCGTAACGGCCAAAAATCCTCAATAGCTGGCTGGTTAAGTCTCCCTCAGGGTCAGCAACGTATGTATCTTCTTTGGGAAAACCCCTCTCAACGATCAGGTCCAAACCACCTTTTTCCGGAGCGCTAGTCACGACTGCCACAGTTTTGACAAGCCCGTGAAGTAGTTGACCAGGCTGCTGGGCTTCCCAAACTGCAGCGCTGGTTGATCCTCCACCAGAAATGAGGTGGATAGTTTCTATCATGATCTGTCTCCTTAAATTACTTGATCTAGCTTAACAAACTACCCAACAAAAGAAAAGACACCTTACACTATGTTAGAATGTTGCTCCAAAGTGGGCATTTAGCTCAGTTGGTTAGAGCGTTGCATTCACATTGCAAAGGTCGCTGGTTCGAATCCAGCAATGCCCACCATTTACACTCCTTGCGCGCAACGAAGCTGGTCAGTATAATTAAACTTGTCTTTTTTTACGCTTACTATGCTAGAAGAAAAAACTTCGTTTTGGGCACTGGTTATTGATGTTGTCGAAACCGTCGTCGTCGCGGCGGCGATTTTTGTGGTGGTTTATCTTTTCCTTTTGCAACCCCACCAAGTAAAAGGTGCTTCAATGAAACCAAATTTCCACGATGGGGAATACATTTTAACTGATAAGGTTTCTTACCGTTTTTCCGAACCCCAAAGGGGTGACGTGATTATTTTTAAATCGCCAACTGACCCGGATGTAGATTTTATCAAAAGAATAATTGCCTTACCAGGAGAGAGGGTTAAAATTGCCGGCGGTAAAGTAACTATCTTTAACGACCAAAACCCAAACGGCCTAACTTTAAACGAACCTTACCAGACTAACGGTTCCACTTCCGCTGGAAAAGAAGCTCCTGACAACACTGAAGTAACTATTGATAAAGATGAGTATTTTGTTCTGGGAGACAATCGGGTGGAAAGTTTTGACTCTCGAAGCTGGGGGGCCCTACCTAAGAAAAACATTATCGGTAAAGCTTGGCTGCGTTACTGGCCCTTTTCTAAACTGGGCTTTGTTAAGCACTATCAGTATAAGTGAGTCTAGACAGTTAACCTTCTGTAGATATTTGCAAGCTCCTCGTCGGTTTTGAAAATTAAAAGTAGCCTACCACCACGAGAGGATTTAAGAAGCTTAGTCTTACAACCAGTCGAAGAGGCGATTTCTTCCTCAACTCTAGCCACATCTGGAGTGTGTTCGTACTCCCGAGCAGTTCTGGGTTTGATATCGCTTGCCGATTTAAGTCTTCTAACTAACTCCTCGGTTGAACGCACGCCTAAGTTTTCGCTTAGAATTTGCTTATAAGCTTGGAGCATGAGGTTGATATCCTCCAAACCGAGCAAGGCTTTGGCATGACCTTCGGTGATAGAGCTCGACAACAACCCATCCTTCAAAGCATCCGGTAGTTCTAACAATCGCAAGGTGTTGGAAACGTAAGGTCCGCTTTTACCAACTCGTTGACCCACTTCAGTGGCGGTCAACCCAAATTCATCAATGAGCCTCTTGTAGGCTTGGGAACGCTCTAGGGGGTTTAAATCCACTCTCTGCACGTTTTCTACAATCGCCATTTCCAGCATTCCTTGGGGAGTAGTCTCCCGAATGATTACCGACAGTCTGGTTAAGCCGGCAAGCTTTGCAGCTCTCCAGCGTCGCTCGCCAGCAATAATCTGATAACCAGCCGGAGTTTTGGCGACAATTAGCGGTTCGAGAACTCCGTGTTCACGGATTGATTCAGCTAGCTCTACCAAAGTATCTGGCAAAATTTGCCCACGGGGTTGGAGGGGGTTAGGCTGAAGGGCATCAATATCTAGTTCTGTAGCTTCCGTGTTCTCAACTTCCATTAGGAACTTTCTGTTGGGCTCACCTCAACAAATTTCTTTCCAAGTTTGGTCTTAACGTTCAAAGTCCCGCTTACTTTAGCAAATAAGGTGTGGTCCCTACCGCGAGCAACTCCATCTCCTTCGTGAAAGTTAGTCCCTTTTTGCCGCAAAATTACCTCCCCGGCGGAAACTGACTGACCTCCAAAAATTTTGAAGCCCAGTCTCTTGCCGGCAACATTGCCACCTTGTCTTGCTTTAGAACCACCTGCTTTTTTATGAGCCATTTAATTAAACAATTATTATTAACTGCCGATTTTGTCTATCCGTACCACAGTTAGCTTTTGACGATGACCGGTTTTTTTGTGGTAACCGGTTTTAGCCTTGTATTTAAAAACAGAAATCTTTTTACCCTTGGCTTGATCAACTACAGTCGCCTTAACCTTGATTGGAAGTTTGTCTTTGCCAATCTCAACTTTATCACCATCTACGGCAAGTAATACCTCGTCAAACTCTACGGGTTTACCTTTTTCGACAGGTAGTTTCTCAATTTTTATTTGCTGACCAACGGAAACTTTATACTGCTTACCGCCGGTTCTAATGACCGCGTAGTTCACGAACGTAATGATATAGGCTAAACTCTTCCCTGTCAACTGGCTCTCTTTACAAGCAGACAGTATCACACCAGCCACTAAAAACAGGCTTAGTTTTGATCAAAACCTCCAAACTTTTTGTGTAAATGCACTGACTCTGCTAGTGCGATCAAAATCATCATTGACACAAGAGAGCTGCCACCGAAAGAAACAAAAGGCAGGGTAATGCCGGTAATCGGCAAAAGCCCCATGTTCATACCAGCGTTAACAAAAACTTGGGAGGCAATGATAAGGCTAGCTCCGTAGCAGATAAAAGAGCCAGCCCTACTTTGAGCACTGGCCCCAATTGAAAGCAACCGCCAAATTAAAACTCCAAACAAAACTAGAATTAGTAAAACTCCTACGAACCCCAGTTCCTCTGCAGTCGTCGCAAAAATAAAATCGGTTTTTTGTTCAGGCAGAAAGTTTAGATGGCTTTGAGTACCACGCCCAAAACCTCTGCCCAAAAACTGACCGCTGCCAACGGCAATTATTGACTGGACCAGGTTGTAACCTGATCCCAATGGATCTACCGAAGGGTTTAAGAAACTCAGCAGTCTTTCTTTTTGATAATCCTTAAGGAGGTTAAAGATAAGAGGCAGGCTGACCAAACCAAAAGTAAGAAGAGCTAAAAAATGCCTAAATTTAATGCCTGTCACATAAATGAGACCAAGCCAAAACAAGGCCAAAATTAGCGAACTTCCCAAATCCGGTTGGACGAAAATAAATAAGGTTGGTAATAACACTAGCGCAAGCGACAAAAGTACATTACGAATTTTAGAAGGTGAAAACCTAAGAAAAAAAGCGGTCAAGGTCAAAGTTAAAACAGGCTTTGCTAGTTCAGAAGGCTGCAGAGTAAAAAACCCAAAGTCAATCCAACGAGTTGACCCGCGGGTTTCAATACCCAAAATAAAGGTAACTAAGAGTAGTAAAACTAATAAGCTGTACAAAAACCAAGCTGAGTTTAAAAGAAAACGGTAGTTAAGAAAGATGACCAAAAATCCAAAGAATAGTCCAACCAAAATATAAACTAGCTCCCGTACGACAAAACTAAATTGATCTACTTCCCCAACTGAAGTGCTGAAAACCATAAAGACACCGATAACGGTTAGCAGAAAAGTTGAGAGCAAAAGTAACCAATCTAGGCTGAAAATAATTTTCCGCATGGGAGTTCTAGAGGCGAGTAATTTTTATTGATCCACCCTGTTTTAATTCTTTGGCTAAAGTTTCCTTTTTGATAAGTTCAGTAAAGGTAGCTGGCCATGAAGGTAGAGTAACGGAAACCGTCTCATCAAGGCGGCAGTTGGCGATCTTTCTCTCTTCCTGAACAGAACGGATAAGTTCACGAGCCTCTCCCTCAAGTCGAAGCTGTTCGTTTAAAGTGGTATCGAGCAAGATTTTCTCCTTTAGTTTAGCATCGAAAATTATTTCTTTGACGTTAACTTCTTCGGCAAGCAAAAACTCGACTTCCTTGGAGAGCTCCTGGCCTCCATAGCTAGCCGACTGCAACGGCTGACGAACTTTGATATTCTCTAGTTTTCTTGCTGAATGCATTTTACTAGCTATTCCCATTGCCAGAGTCATCTCTTCCTCCAAATCGTTATCAATTAGGTAAGGACTTTGGGGCCAATCTTCAAGATGGACAGAAAGCCTGTCAGTTAAGTTGCGATAAATACTTTCAGTGGTGAAGGGTATAAAGGGAGCCAAAATTTTTGAAACAGTGGTGACAACTACCCAAAGAGTTTGATAGGCATCAGACTTGTCTTTACCTTCTTTCACTGTTGGGCCAATTCGGTTGCGTATTCTGCGCACGTACCAGTTGGAAAGATCATCAACCACAAAACTTTCCGCGAGCGAGGCAGCGCGAGAGGCATCGTATTCTTCCAAAGCGGTCTTAATATTTTCAGCACAAGAAGTGAGCCGCGATAAAATCCATTTATCCAAAGTGTACTTTGGAAAAAAGCCCACTTCCTCGGGTTTCCAGCCTTCTATGCGTGCATAATTTACTAAAAAGACGTAAACGTTCCAAAGACGCAGGTGGAAAAAACGTCGTACTTCATCAGCTACATGATACCCAAAATTAACATTATTCTCCGGGTTTGTGCGCAGATAAAGCCAACGCATCACGTCCACGCCCATTTTTTCAGCGGCGCTGTCAAACCAAATGGCGTTGCCTTTGGATTTGTGCATTTCCTCTCCTTTTTCGTCGCGTACTTGTCCATGACCCAAGAGAGTTTTAAACGGCGCAACCTCTTCCAGAGCCACTGACATGGCAATTAAAGAGTAAAACCAGTTTTTAAATTGACCAGGAAAGGATTCGGTAATAAAATCAGCCGGAAACCACTCCTGCCAATAGGTTTTATCGTCAAAGTATTTTAAAGTCGAGAAAGGAACAATACCGGCGTCTAACCAAGGATTACCCACGTCGGCAATTCGACTGGAAACTGCAGAGCACTTGGAACATTTGATTTTAACCTGGTCCACCCAAGGACGGTGAGGAGACTTACCTCTGAAGGTGTCGAAACCACTGACTGCCTTTTTTTCCAGTTCATCCCTAGAGCCAATAACTTCAAAATTACCACAATGCAAACACTCCCAAATCGGCAATGCCAAGCCCCAGTAACGTTTCTTGGAAATTAACCAATCATGCATATTCTCGAGCCAATCCAGCTCCCTCTCGTAACCCCATTTTGGTAGCCAATTAACTTTTTTAATCGCCTCTTTCATCAACTGCCGGTAAGTTTTACCTACTTCTGGGTCTTTTCGATCCATGGCTATGTACCACTCATCCACTAACCGCCAAACAAGCTCGGTCTTGCAACGCCAACAGGTTGGATAGCGGTGTTTGTAATTTTCGTCCCTAAAGAAAAACTTTCCGTTTTCTTGTTCTTGCAAATAGTCCAAAATAAGCTCTGGGTGTTTTTTAGCGTTCTGGCCACTAAATTCTCCAAACCCGAGAAGGTAATTTGCTTCTTCGTCGATTAATTCAATAACTGGCAAATTAAATTCTTTAGAGAGTTTAAAGTCCTCTTCACCTGCACTAGGAGCAATATGGACGATCCCAGTACCTTCTTCCTGGGTAACTAAATCAGCCCCGTCGATAACGGTGTGTTTCTCTGCCCCTAAGGCTTTTTTAACTGCTGCCAGATGGTCAAACGGTCCTTGATAAGTAGCTTTAAGCAAATCTCTACCCTTAAAGGATTTAGTTGCCTTTAAACCTAAAGCTTTCAGCCTCTTTTTCATTACAACCAATTTTTCTTTGGTAAGCGCGTAATCTTCTTTGGGGTTAACGGCAACTGCTACGTTGCCGAGAACTGTCCAAGGGGTAGTCGTCCAAACAAGCAGAGAGTTACCTTTGAATTTGCCGCCCCTTAGGAGCAGTTTAAAAAAGACTGCTTTGTGAACTACTTCTTGATACTCTTCAGTTAAAATCTCGTGTTGGGAAATGGCAGTTCCGCAACGCGGGCACCAGGCAACTGTGTCGCGGCCTTTGTAAAGCCAACCTTTATCGTTAACAGTTTTTAAATAGTGCCAAATTGCATAATTGTTTTCATCAGAAGAAGTGTGGTAGGAATTAGCCCAATCCATAAAATAGCCTAAGCGCCTGCTCTGCTGGGTCTGGACTTGGGAATATTTTTTAACCCTTTCTTTGCAGAGGTTGACGAACTCGGCAATTGAGGCAAAAACATCTCCGGCAACTAAGTTCTCAATATCTTTTTTAGTTTTAAGTGCCAGTTCCTTTTCGACCTCAACTTCTACCCATAACCCTTGCTCATCAAAGCCGTTTTGGAAACGCTGTCTTTTTCCCAACATGTTATTGAAGCGTTGCCAAAGATCTTTGTAAGTTCTTCCCCAAGCGTGGTGAACCCCCATTGGGTTATTGGCAGTAATTGGACCATCAATAAAAGAAAACTTCTCTTTAGAGTTTTTATTTTTAGCTAGATATTTTTTGAGAATCTGGTTTTTGTTCCAGTAGTCGAGGATTTCTCTTTCCAGTGCCGGAAAGTCGGTTTTTGGCGAAACTTCTTTAAACATGATCAACATTCTCGCAAAAACCAAGCAAATTAACAAGACTAGGGGTTAGAGGAGGACCAAGACTATTTCTTCTCTGAATCAGAAATCAAAAGTTTGTTGCTTGTCAGCCCGTGAGCGGCCTCCTTTACGCCCAATCTCTGAATAGAAAGCCTGACCGTGGCGACGGCGAACCTCTTCGCCACCTTTCTCTCCAATTCGCGAGTAGAAATCTGGACCGTAGTTTTGGCTAGTAGTCTTACCACCCTTTCGTCCGATTTCGGAGAAAAAGGAAGGCCCGTACTTCTTCTTTACCGCTAATCCTCCTCTTCTACCTGCTTCTTTAGTGGTAATTGTCATCAGCTTCACCTCCCTTCGGATCAAGTTATACTAAAGATGTTGGCAAATGTTACAACATTAATATAACTTTTGCCAATATTCTTGTCAAGCCCCTCTTGCTCTCTATTGCAACTACAGAAATCTTGTTGTACCATTTTGTTAGTACTTGGCTACTATGGAAAATAACGAAAACAAGCCATTGTTTACTTTATCAGTAACTGCAGAAATTATTGGAGTTCATCCCAGAACTTTGATGATTTACGAGAATGAAGACTTAGTTATCCCGCACCGGACTAAAACCAACCGCCGACGTTATTCCCAGAAAGACATCGCTAGGCTTCAGTTTATCCGTTATCTCACCAATAGAAAGGGTATAAATTTAGCTGGTGTCAGCACTATTCTCGCACTTTTGGAGATAGCGGGTAAAAAAGATTTAGATTTGAAAAAGATTTCCTTTTCAGATTTCCCTGAACAAAAAATGTTCTAGCACCATAAGCTTGCTTGTTTGTTGTAGTTTAGCTCTTGTTTTGATAACCTTGGTATCAGTTTTAGTGATAGTTGGATTATCAACTCTTCCTCGAACTCCTTGTCTACCCTCGCAAGGAGTTCTTTCTTTTTTGGGTAGTTTCAGCAAGCTCGGGACTACTAATTGCCGCTCTAACAAAACCTAAATACAGTGGATGGGGGAAAAGCGGATGGGACATAAATTCGGGGTGAGCCTGAGTGCCTACAAAGAAAGGGTGGTTAGGTAGCTCAACCATTTCAACCAACTTTCCGTTTGGTGAGGTGCCGGTCACCCTGAAACCTGCTTTTTCAAAATCCATCCGGTAACGGTTGTTAAATTCGTAACGGTGGCGGTGGCGCTCGGAAATTTCCTCTTGACCGTAAAGTTTTCTCACCAAGGACCCTGCCTTCAGCTTACAACGAAACGATCCTAAACGCATCGTACCTCCGTATTCACGCCCAATTAAAAGCTTCTCTTGCTGGGGCATAATATGAATTACCGGGCAGGAACTGCCCTTTTCAATTTCCTCAGTTTGGGCAGTTTTCCATCCCAAAACGTTTCTGGCAAATTCCACAGTAGAGAGTTGCATACCGTAGCATAAGCCCAAATAAGGTATCTTATTAATGCGGGCAAACTCAATGGCGCTAATAATCCCTTCTACCCCTCTATTGCCAAAACCACCCGGAACTACAATACCATCCACCTCTCTTAATTTCTCAAGTGATGAGGGATCCTTCTCAAATTTTTCACTATCAACCCAAAGAAGCTTAGGTTTAACATTCAAAGCCCAAGCTGCGTGTTTTAGCGACTCGATTACTGAAACATAGACATCTTCAAGTTGATAATCACCAGTACCAAAATACTTGCCAACAACCGCAATTCTTACCTCTCGGCTAGCCCCATCAATTTTAGAAAGCAACTTTCTCCAGGGGCTTAGATCACGGCCTCCAACTTTTAAGCCTAACTTTTGCAAAACTCTGTCTCCCAAACCTTGCTCTTCTAAAATTATTGGCACTCGGTAAATTGTATCCACATCAGGATTGGAAATGACGTCGAGGGCATCAACGTTACAAAAAAGAGCCAGCCTCTCCTTACGACGTTGGTCTAAACGGTGTTCGCTCCTACCCACGATAATATCCGGCTGGATACCCATTGAGTTTAGGGTCCGCACTGACATCTGAACTGGCTTAGACTTCATTTCTCCTAAATAACCCGGGATGGGTAAGTAGGCAACATGAATTTGCAAAACATCATTTGGGTTTTTAAGCCTCATAATGCGGCTAGCTTCGAAGAAAATTGCGTTTTGATACTCACCAACTGTCCCCCCAAGTTCGATCAAGACAATCTCCGCTTCTCGAGCCTCTCCTGCCTCCTTAATACGACGGATAATCTCGTCAGTAATATGAGGGATCGCTTCCACATCTTCGCCGTCATATTCGAAGCTTCTTTCTTTGCGGATTACTTCTTGGTAAATTTGGCCAGTGGTAATATAGTTGACGCTAGTTAAGTTCTCGTTTAAAAAGCGCTCATAGTGGCCTAAATCTTGATCGGTTTCTACTCCGTCTTCAGTAACAAAAACCTCACCGTGTTCTTGCGGGCGGATAGTTCCGGCATCAACGTTCAAGTACATATCAATCTTAACTGGAGAAACTCGGTAACCTTTACTTTTGAGAATGGCGCTAAGTGAAGCAGTGGTAATACCCTTACCAATTCCAGAAATCACACCGCCAGACACAAAGATGTACTTGGTGTTTACTTTTGGCATCGAAAAAAGCCCCTTTGGGAGAGTAAGATTTGGGGCCCACCATTAGTATAGCAAGGAAGTAAGCAGACCTGTCAAGAGGAAATTTAGTGAGCTGAAGGAGTGGCTGAAGAAGTAACCGGGGTCTTGGCCGCCGAAGAAGTTACAGTTTTACTGGTAACTACTTTCAGGTTTTCTTCCAAACCTTCGACACGGCTTTCCAAAGTTTGGATCCAAATCCACATTCCAGCTACTACAATAATTGTTCCGGTCAATATCAAACCAACAGCTGCCAAAACCTTAGTTAGGTCAAAAGTAATTTTGAGCTCTTTTTTGGGCTCGAAAACAACTGTTTTGAGGGTTTCTTCTGGGTCTTGAGTTAGTGGTGGTGGTTCTTGGACAGTTTCGGGCATTGCCAAAAGTATAATTAATAGAACGATACCAGTCAACTAATTTTCTTGGATAATTTTGATCTCATTGCTCTAAATGCTTTCCAAGCCAGTAAGGAAAGAGTATAGGCAACTCCAATTCCCACGACCAAGATAACAACCCAACTTACCAATGCATCTATAGCAAAAATTCTTGTGTTTGGGAGAAGTGAGGAAAAATAATCTACCGCTAAACCTGGTAACCCAAGTGTAAGGTAGGCTATCTTTTCAAAAACTGACAGAGATTTGAAAATCCCAACAAAAGAATCGTATCCTTGGTCTAAACCAACAACAAACCCAGTGCTAAACACATAAACGTAACTTAAAATGAACCATGTTATGGAGAAGAGTACCAGAGGCTTGGATAATTTCATTTAAGTGCTTAGCGCTGCCGCATAAAGGCCGGGACGTCGAATTCGTCTTGTTCTTCTTCGGTCGGAGGCTCCATAATCTCCGGCAAACTCTCAGCTGCTTCTCGTGCTTCAGTTGAACGCAATTTTTCCTCGGAAAAACCAGTAGCAATTACGGTAATTTTCACCTGGTCCATCATACCTTCGTCAATGGCTGCTCCAAAAATAATGTTGGCATCGGTATCAGCTGCCTGGGAAATAATCTTGGCAGCTTCATCCACCTCATACATCGAAAGGTCCGGACCACCGGTAACATTAAAAAGTACCCCTTTAGCCCCCTCAATTGAAAGCTCTAGTAACGGTGAAGAAATAGCGCTTCGGGCCGCGCTGGCTGATCGTCCCTCACCAGTACCAAAACCAATTCCCATCAGGGCGCTGCCTGCGTTGGTCATAATGGCGCGGACATCGGCAAAGTCAACGTTGATCAACCCCGGCATGACAATGATATCGGAAATTCCTTGTACTCCTTGACCTAAAACACTGTCAGCCACTTTGAAAGCTTCCAAAAGACTCATTTTCTTATCCACTACATCAAGAAGTCTTTGGTTGGGAATAACGATCATGGTGTCAACTTTGTCTTTGAGAGCTTCAACTCCTTCTTCGCCAACAATACGACGGTGAGCACCTTCAAAAGCAAAGGGTTTGGTAACCACTGCTACAGTTAATGCGCCACTTTTTCTTGATAAATCAGCAATTAGTGGGCAAGCACCAGTTCCTGTACCACCACCCATACCGCCGGTGACAAAAACCATGTCGGCATCAGTTACTATTACCTGCAATTTTTCCATTGATTCTTCGGCTGCCTTGCGACCAATTTCCGGATCTCCACCAGAACCTAGTCCGCGAGTGAGTTGCTCACCAATCTGAACTTTAGTAGGGGCTTGGCAAGTAAGAAGGGCTTGAGCATCGGTATTGACACCGATAAAATCGACCCCTTGGATCTGCTGTAAATTGATCATTGAGTTGAGGGCATTACAACCAGCTCCACCAACTCCGATCACTTTGATCTTTGCAAAACGATTAACTTCAGGCTTAATTAACATAGGAAAATCCTTTGTAGCAGGCAGAATACAACACTGGGAAGGTATGTGTCAAATTTTTATGTTTTTAGGGAAGAAAGGAACGGATCCAAGCAACGATTTTTTTGCCGAAATCGACAATTGTCCCGCCGCTCATTAAAGGTAAGCTCACGCCAGAGGAAACGGTGCTAAATTTGGAGCCATAGAGAATTACTCCAACTAAAGAAGCGTAGGCCGGTGAAGAAATTTCCTCAATTAAACCGGTAACCCCACTTGGGTAAGCAATTCTAACCGGCATGCGCAAAACTTCCTTACCAACTTGGGCAATACCAACAGTTTCGGCTGCCCCTCCAGTAACCACTAAACCGGATGGCAAGAGACCAGCATAACCAGAACGCTTAATCTCCATACCCACCAAGGTAAAAATTTCCGTTAAACGCGGCTTGATAATACCGTCAATTAAGGTTTTCTTGGACAAAGTACCCAAGTCTTCGCCTAGAGATAAGTGGCCAGTTTCCAGAACATCTTTCTTACGAGTCTCGTGCTCTTCTTCACTTTCTGCCTCTTCCTTTTTCTTATTGACAAGAGAGAGCTCAAGTTTGATTTTCTCAGCATCTTCCAAGGAGCTGCGCAGACCAATGGCCAGGTCATTGGTAATGTTTCTACCACCGATGGGAATGACTACTGAGTGAGCAATTGAACCGTCAACAAAGAGACTAACATCAGTTGTGCCCCCACCAATATCAACCAAGGCTACGCCAAGTTCTTTTTCAGTATCAGTAAGAGTACTTTCAGCTGAAGCCAACCCGGAAAAAACCAACCCCTCGACGTCAATGCCAACTTGTTGAATGCACTTGGCCAGGTTACGCATTGAAGTGGTTGCTCCGGAAATGATGTGGGTTTCCACCTCCAAGCGGATACCAGTCATACCAATTGGGTCTTTAATTCCTTCCTGGGAGTCCACAATGAAATCACGCGGTACAACATGAATTATCTCCCGGGAGCTAGGTATGGAAATAGCACGGGCGGCTTCAGTTACCCTGCGGACATCTTCCTCGGCAATCTCGTTTTCCCCACCAGCCACTGCCACCACACCACGTGAGTTAACACTACTAATATGGGAGCCACCAACTACCACAAAGGCTGAGGAGATAGAAACACCAGCCATACGCTCGGCTGCTTCCACGCCTTCGCCGATTGCTTTTACTGCTTCGTCAATATCAACAACCTGCCCTTTTCGCAAACCCCGGGAAGGTACGTTGGAAACTCCAATAACAGTAAGCGCTCCTTCTTTGGAAAAACTAGCAATAAGGGTAGCAATTTTTACTGAACCAACGTCAATTCCAACGATAATTTTCTCTTTTGTCACTTATTCCTTTTTTGGGCAAAATTAGCTGTCTTTACCCTCAATTTTTAGTATTCAACAATAATCTTTTCGAAACGGAAATCAACTTTTTTTAGGTTCCTGTTTTCTATTTTAGCCTTCGTAGAAACAGTTTGTAAAGTCCTGACCTGTCCAGATAAATCTTTTTTTAAAGAAAAAATTACTAAAATATTGTTTTTAGAGGTGACTTCTAAGGAGTCATTACCAGACTCTCTAACCGAGCCAACTTCGAAAATTTTGTACTCGTCGATTAGATTTTTTACAAGAGTGCCACTGTCTTCAAAACTCTTGTTTTGCTCTAAAGTTACTGCTGGTTTTAATTTACCTAAAAAGTCAGAAAAAAGTTTTTCAAACGAGAAACCAGAGGCTAACAACAACCAAAAGGCAGTTCCACCAATAACAACGACGATCAAGACAACCTCGAGTAACCTAAGTAGTTTTTCTTTCCAGGAAAACTTCTTCTTGATCTCAAAAACTGGAACACCCGGTCTAGGGTTTTTTAACATAGTTTAAGAGGTGGTTAAAGCTACAACCTCTTTAGCCAAAGTTACCGCCGCGTTAAGCCGAAGGGCTTTTTTAGCCTTTTTGGCGCTCTCTCGGTAGGTCTTGTGATGCTCAATTACTAATCTTATGGCTGCAAGAAGTCGTTTCGGTGTGAGACGGTCTTGTGGCAAGATTACTGCCGCTCCTAGACCCTCGACTACTTCAGCGTTTTTCATTTGCTCATCACCTCCTGAGATCACCAAAGGGATAAAAACTGCTGGGATGCCTAACGCCATAGTTTCCACCACCGTGTTAGCCCCGGAACGACCCACTACTACGCTAGCACGAGATAAGATTTCGCTGGTCTCAGCAGTATCAAACCACTTAGAAACCTTGTAACGGTTTTGCAGTCTCTGTGGTAGCTGCCCTGCCAAAGCGTTGAGAGTCTCAAAATCTTTGTAAACTTCAGACCCTCCAGTCTGGTGACAAACTTCAAACTCGGAAAGTAAGTCTTTGAGAATTTCCAAAACCATCTCGTTGATGACGTGAGCTCCTTGGTTTCCCCCAGTAATGTAAACCACTGGTCGGGTAACCCTTTTCTTCTTCAAGTTAAGTAGCTCTTTACGGATCGGATTACCAACCAAAATTGCTTTTTCTTTTGGAAAAGCCTCAAGTGAGTGTTCCCAGGCCACGGCAATTTTCTTGGCAAAACGGGCGATTAAGCGGTTGGCCAGGCCCCCTTTGACAGTCTGCTCGTGGGTAATCACTGGAATACCTAAAACCCAAGCTGCCAAGACAACCGGAGCGGCAACGTAGCTACCAAAGGACAATACCGCGTTTGGCCTCTCTTGAGACAAAATACCTAATGCCTGCAAAAACCCAATTGGAACCTTGGCCAGCGCCCAAAGGGTATAACGGGTAAAGGTTCGTTGCAGCCTACCAGCGTTGATGGCATAAAATTTAATTCCCAGGTTAGGAATTACCACTGATTCGGCCGAAGGAGTCTTATCACCTTCCATAGCCCTCGCCCTTCCAATAAAAATAATTTCTATTTCAGGGTATTTTTTTAACTCATCGATAGTCGCAATTGCCGGAGTAAGGTGGCCTCCGGTAACAACAATTTTTCTCATTTTAGTCCAATGGTTCTACTAGTTTAACTTTGAGCTCCCTCAAACGCAAGAAATGCTTAGACGCTTGCTTCTTTACTGGTATTTTTGGAAAGGTTAAGAAGGATAGCAACTGCAAAAAAGACTGCCAAGAGCGAGCTACCTCCATAAGAAATCAGCGGCAAGGGTATTCCGGTCAGAGGCAAAAGAGAGACCATACCAGCTAAATTGATGAAAACCTGCAGCCCAATCCAAATTCCAATACCACAAGCGAGTAACTGTCCAAAACGGTCAGGGGTTCTTGAAGCGATCTTAAAGGCACGGAAAACAATAAAGAAAAGTAGGCTGATAAAAATTAAGGAACCGATAAAACCAAGTTCGTTGCCAATGACCGCAAAAATTGAGTCAGTGGTAACTTCGGGAATATAACCGTACTTCTGCCGTGATTGACCCAAACCAACTCCAAACCAACCTCCAGAACCTAGCGCGATTAAAATTTGGTTGATGTGGTAGGCAGCTCCAGTCGGGTCTGCATTAGGATTTATAAAACTCAAGAGTCTTTCTCGACGGTAATCTGAACTGAAAATAAAGGCTAAACCGGCAATTAAGCCTGCAGGGACCAGTAGTAAAAAATGCAAAATAGGTGCTCCAGATAAAAAATAGACAAGCAAACCGGTTAAACTAACCACCGCAGCAGTTCCCAAATCCCTTTGGAAGATTAAAACAGTAATAAGAAGAGCGGTAAGAGTTACGAACGGCCAAAATCTTACTTTTTTGGTCAGGAAAGCGGCTAAATAAATGATGTAGGCTAGTTTTACAAACTCAGCCGGTTGGATCGAGAAAAGATCGCCAACTCCAATCCACCGTTGCGCTCCATAAATTTTTAAGCCAATGCCAGGAATAAAGACTGCCAAAAGCAGACCGATCGCAAAGACCATGATTAACGGACCGAGTTTCTCCCAAAATTTATAGCTAAATTTGTAAACAATAAAGGCTAGAACCGCCCCACCAGCTGCCCAAATAATTTGTAGTCTCGCCAACCGAGTGGGATCGCCAAAATCTCTTTCTGAGGTTACCGGCGAAGAGTTATAAATCATCAATAAACCAAACAGCACCAAGACAACTGTTGCAGCTAAAAGTAGCAGATCGGGTTTGTGGGATTGGGTTTTAGTCAGGTGTCTAACTTTCATGGCAGATTAAACTACAGTATACGAAGACGTATAATCGAGTACAATTATAGCGCATTTACACCACTCTAGGCCAATTGACAAAGGTTGGAGTTTACTGAATAATTAAAACAATGCCGGAAAACACTGCTCCCACCGAAACTTCTACCCCATCGGGTTTTAATTTCCACAAAGTTTTAGCAGCAGTCGGAATTATTCTTGTTGTAACCATAATTGCTGGTGCAGCTTGGTATTTCTACCAAACCAACTACAACCAAACTGACTATGGAAACGAGAAAGTAGTCAAGGTGAGCACCTCTTCTGCTAAGCCAGTAGCAAGCTCTGATGAAACTACTAATTGGCAAACTTACACCTTCGCAACCTTAGGATTTTCTCTTAAGCATCCACCAGACTGGGAACACAGCGAAGCCTGGGTCACCTCAGAAACCATTAAGAGTGTTTTATTTGGGGAAAACCTTACGGATTTGGAAGAAACTGCTATAATCGGGGCTTTGCAAGAGTCCTGGCCAGGTAATTTGAGAGTGACCGTAGACACAGAAAATGAGTATCAGCCTCTGGAGTACTTGGAAGGAGAAAAGTTTACGTCAATAACCTTAGCTGGAGAAAAAGCAGCTAAGAACTTCCGCATCACTGCTTCAGAAGGTCCAAGATGTATGTGTACCAGGATTTATGTAAACCACGTTGGTAAAGGCTACTTAATTGAGTTCCTAAACAAGGACGACCTAGGAAATTACGACAAAATTTACGATACCATCCTATCAACCTTCAAGTTTCTTTAAAGCTTCCTAACTTCCTCTTTAAACAGCTCACCTCGATGCTTGTAGTTTTTGAACATGTCGAAGCTGGCACAGGCTGGAGACATTAAGACTACGTTGCCAGATTTTGCTTCTCCTCTTGCTTGAGAGACAATTTCTTCCATATTTTTGGCACCTTCGAGAATTTTTCCTCTAAAACCCCCAAACTTCTCAATAGCTTCCTTAATCTTTGGACCCATCAACCCAATCAAAACCAAGGCTTTGATATTTTTTGCCGAGGAAATTACTTGGCCAAGTTCGGTGTAATCCGAACCTTTGTCACTACCACCCAGAATGACAATTTCAGGCTGGGTAAAGCTTTTAATTGCCGCAATTGCGGTTTCGGGGGTTGTCGAGAAGCTGTCGTTGTAGTATTTAACCCCATCTAACTCACGAACAAACTCAAGACGGTGCTCTAAACCTTTAAATTCCTGGATAGCTTCTACAATTGGTTCCAAAGGTATATCCAAAACGCTAACTGCGCCAACTGCGGCGACAACGTTTTCCAAGTTGTGCGGGCCGATTAAACCAACTTTTCCAGTTTCAATAACTTTCTCTTCTGGTCCAAAACGACGGTAGATGAGTCCTTCCCTAACATAAACACCTTTATCCAACTCCCTCTTCCCACTCACATTAACCTTTTTACCGCTTCCAACCTCCAAAAACTCTTTTGATGCGGGATGGTCAACATTAACAACCGCAAAATCTTTTTCTGTTTGGTGACTGGCAATATTAAACTTAGCTTCTTTGTATTCTTGGGAAGAAACGTGCCAGTCTAGATGTTCACTGGTCACCATCAAAACAACGGCAACATGTGGACTCTGAGTCAGATCGAAGAGCTGAAAGCTGGAAAGCTCCAGTACTACCCAATCTTCGCTTTTTAGCTCTAGTAAAAAGTCTAAAGGTGGTTTACCAATGTTTCCCCCCAGATAGACCCCCTTACCAGCCTTCTCAAGAATTTTTGCAATTAAAGTTGAAGTTGTTCCTTTACCTTTAGTTCCTGTCACGCCGATTATCGGACAAGGACACAGGTCGAAAAAGATTTTGGTATTGCTGCTAACTTCAAGGCCGCGGCGTTTCGCTTCGAGTAATTCTGGAAGATCAGGCCGAATGCCAGGTGTTCGGATAATGAGATCGAATTTGTTGAGAGTTTTTAAATAACCTGGGCCCCAAAAAACGTCTACCTTCAAGTTTTGCGCTTGAGCAACAACCTCATTCGGCAGCTGATCTTGGTTTTTTTGATCCAGCAGAGTAACTAGCGCACCTTGAGATTTGAGGTACCGAGCACTGGAAATACCTTCGACGCCAGTCCCAAGAATTGCAACTTTTTTGTCCTTGAAAGAAAGCATAGTCAACGGCCGAAGAGGGCAACAAAAATTCCCACGAAAGCACTGACTGCACCAGCAAGCCAAAACCGCATCGTTACTTTGGTCTCGTCCCAACCGCGAGCCTCAAAATGGTGGTGCAACGGGGAGGTGAGAAAGACTTTCTTTCCGCCCCTTAATGCTTTTGAGGACCATTGGATCAAAACCGAAGCAGTATCAGTTACAAAAACCAAACCAATAAAGGGTAGGATTAGTGAGGTGTTAGTCAGCAAACTAATTACTGCAAGCATCGCCCCCAGTGCCAAAGCTCCGGTGTCCCCAAGCCAAACTCTGGCAGGATAAATATTGAAGTAAAGAAAAGCTAGTAGCGAACCGATAATAACCGCAATAAAAAGAACTACGTCTAAGGAAGCTATGGTTAGACCGATGGTTGAAGCCAAATACCACAGTGCCGCTAAAACCATTATCATCAAACCGCTCACTAAACCATCTAGCCCGTCGGTAATGTTAACCGCGTTAGCAGTAGCGACGATGACAAAAGTAGCGTAAAGAACATAAAAGGTTCCGAGATCAACATCCAAAGCTAGAATTGGAACGTAAACACTAGAAAGTTCTAGCTGGTTGTAAAGCAGCCAACTTATCCCCAAAGCAAGAAGAATTTGCAGCAGGAATTTATAACGGATACGCAACCCCCAACCCCCTGACAAACTAAAGCCGTAAAACTTGCGGACGTCATCATAAAGTCCCAGAGCTCCAAAAGAAATTAGCGTGGAGTAAAGCGTGAAAGCAACCCAATTAACGCCATATTTTTGAGTAACAATGTCGTAACCGGGAACGCTTTTGTAGAAAATTGCCGACAACACGATCGTGACCACAATTATTAAGATACCTCCTGCATTCGGAGTTCCTACTTTCCAACCATGCAACCGGTTAACGATCGAGGTAACCCTACCAAAAATGTCTTTCTGTTCTTGTTCACGTTGGCGTTGGAATTTAAGTTTGTAAAGAAGATTGATAAAAGGAACCGCCAAAACAAAAGTCGTGGCAAAAGTAAAAAGCAGAACTCCCACCAAATTAACCATAGAAACAATTCTAACAGAATTGGGGTGAGGAATGAAGAATTAAATACTTCTTACTTCGCACTTCATACTTACCTATAGACCTCATAGCGTTTGGAAGCAATTTCATCAGGATCAACTTCTCTGCCTTCCATAATTAAAGGAATTCTTTCTAAATGTTTAAGAAGTGAGCCTTTCAAATAAATTAGGTCGCCTTTTTTCAAAATCCCAGTTAAAACACCAGCTGCTTCAAAAACATCCCCAACCCAAATCGCTGTTCCTTTTTTCATTTTCTTTTGGGCTTCCTCAACAATAAATTTTGTTAACGGTCCAACTGCGATTAAATAATCTGGTTTTACGTCACCAACCATCTTACCCACCTGCTGATGGCCTCTTTTTTCCCAATCACCAAGCTCACCCATTTCTCCTAAAACCGCAATCTTGCGCTTAGCAGGTAAATCCTTTATAGCTTGAAGGCCGGCGATTGTCGAAGCCGGGTTGGCACGCCGCGAATCGTTGAGTAGGACACTCTGCTTTGGACCTTGCTCAACGCTCATTCTGCCTTCGAGAGGCTCTAGGTTGGCTAAGCCTTTGGCGATTAAGGACAGTGGTAACTCAGAAACAATACCAACTGCCGCTGCTGCTAAACAGTTGTAGACGTAGTGGCGACCAATTAAGCTGGTTTTAACCTTCACCAGAGTATCTTTGTAATGCAAATTAAACTCCAAACCGCTGAAACTCACCTTTATACGGTTTGCCCAAACCTGACAATTATTTTTGTTAAGTCCGTAAAAGAGCACTTGGGCCTGAGTTACCTTGGCCATTTCTCTTACCTCTCTAACGTCACCGTTTAAAATTGCCCAACCGTTTTTGGGAACTGCTTTAACTAACTTCGATTTTTCCTTAATGATGTTCTCGACTGAACCAAGGTGGGATTTGTCGGAGTGAACCGGAGCAATACCAGTCACGACCGCAATTTTTGGGCGGGCGACAAACAGATACCGATCCATCTCACCAATATGGTCCACGCCGTATTCCAAAACTACTTTTTGGTGATCGTTGATCTTTAGAATAGTAATTGGAATGTTATAAGTAGTGTCAAGATTTATATCTGTAGCTAAAGTCTTAAATTTCTGAGACAAAACTTCATGGATAGCGACAGTGGTATTGGTCTTACCGTAACTGCCGGTAACGCCAATCACAGTAGTTTTTGAGTGAGACTGTAACCAAAGTTTGGCAAGAAGCCTTCTAGAGGTATGAAAAAAGGGTTTAACAATTTTCTTGAGCTGACTCATCTCTTGGTTATCTTACACTATTTAAGAGGCAGACTTTCAACTTGAGAGATTTTTCTCTCTAAAAGTTTTTCAGTCCCTTCTCTAAATTTACCCGTCTCCCCGCTAGTAAAAAATTTCTCAAACTTCCCTTCCCCTAAAGCTCTGTTATTTTCCAAAATTCGTTTTACTTGGCGGGCTACCGCCTCACTTGAATCTAAGATACTCAAATTAGGAAAGGCTTCTGTCAGAGCTTTTTTAAGAAAGACAAAGTGGGTGCAACCTAAAACTAAAGTGTCAAAGCTGTTAAGAGCCTCCTTGCGGACAATTTCGACCACATCCTTTTTGGCTTGCTCTAGTTGTCCATTTTCCAACTCCTTAACTAAACTATCAGCAGCCACTTGTTTAACTTCAAAACCTCGTGCAAATTTTCTAATTAAGATCCCTTGATAAGGGCTCGCGATTGTTTTGGCAGTTGCAAGAAGAGCAATACGTTTATTTTTAGCAACAGAGGCTGCTCTTTTAACCACAGGAACTACCCCCACAATGGGTAGAGAAGGAGACTTACTTCGGTAATAATCTATCCCCACAACTGTCGCTGTGTTGCAAGCTACAACAACCAATTTTACGTTATTTTTCTTTAAAAAATTAATTATTTTTAAGACTCGGGTCCTTATTAGTTCAGGCTCTTTTTCTCCGTAAGGTGCGAAAGCACTGTCACCAAAATAAATAATTGCCTCTTTTGGTAAAATTTCTTTTACTGAAGCTAAAATACTCAAACCACCAAAGCCTGAATCTAAAATCCCAATTGGGCGGTTATCCATTGGCTAAACCTCGATTGTAGTTGCGCAGTTTCTCAAAAAGGTGGATTAGAGGATAAAAGGCACTTAAAGGTACATCGGAGGGCCAAACGTATTCTAATTTATATCCACCAAAACCTTGTTTAAAGACAGTTAAGCCATGCCAAGGGTGTTTCTCGGACTCATTTGGCGCTATACCCCAAAAATTATAGTATTTCTTCCCCAGTCTTTTGGCTGTCAAGATAGCCTCCCACTGTAGAAGGTAGGAAGAGGGGATTTTAGACCGAAAAGAAGCCCCATGGTGATAGAAAGCACTGTCCCCATAAAAAACAACTAGAGCTGCGGACAAAACTTCCCTGCCTTTTTTAGCCAGAAAAATTTTAAACTCGTTATCAGCCGAAAAAACTTTAAACTCATTCTCTAAATATTGGTTAGAAAAAGGAACGAAGTGATGGGCTTTAACTGTCTCGTCTTGCAAATTCTCAAAAACTTTTAAACTTTCGAAGTTGGTTTTTTCTTCCACCGTCACATCTTGCTTAGCCGCCTGCTTAATTAAGTAGCGTGTGGTTTTGCGCATGGCCGCCAAAAGCTCTTCCTCGCTTGGAGAAAGATTTAGTAACCAACTCACTTGGGCGTGGACATGGGTCGGTGATTTAACAAATTCTTCTAAAAGATCTTTACCAATTTCTGGGGTGACTAAAGGACGCAAGCGAATAAATTTCAAATTTTGTCTTTTAGCTAAATCTCTAAGCTCGGATATAAAAAAGTCGAGGCGGTTTTTTTTAAAGTCTTTTAGTAGAGGACCAGCAGGACACAAAAGAAAGTTTCCACGTTTAGCTGTAACCTTAATTGCTAAACAGACTCCAACTAACTTTTCTGCCTCGTATAACCCCAGACGATAGATATCATCGCCCGTCAACTTGTTAAATTCCCCCCACGCCCAAGAGGTTAAAAAATTGTTTGGATGGAAGTCTCCTACGAAGTCTTCCCAAGTCTTCTTGTTGTCAATAATCTTAAATTTCATTTATTTTAATTGATCGCTTTAGGTTATTTTTTGAAGATGTAACTGGCATTTGCAACAAGGGAAATCTTCTCCCGTTGAGCATAAAACCTGTACCCAAGGAGGTTACAATCCGATCATTACCAACTTTGGCAAAACCACCGGGTTTAAAATCCCTGTTTTTTAAACGCAGGTGCTCATTAGCTGGGTCAGCTGGTATCCAGATACCCTCCGGAGTTAAAAACTCAACCCAAGCGTGCATATGCTCACCAGGGTAAGAGAGAAAACCAGAGACTAATCGAGCTGGAATTCCAACACAGCGCAATAGAGCACCAAGCAAGCTGTCATAGCCGCCGCAATCCACAACGTCTTTATCAAGAGCCTCAGTCGAGGAATATAAGCCCTCAATAGGCTGGCCGTAATTTAAATTATCGCGAACGTATTCGTAAAAACGAGAGCTAATCTCAGAAACAGCTTCGCTTCCTCCTTTAATCTTTTCTGCTAAGTTCTTAACTCTCTGAGAAGCAAAGGAGAAATATTGGTCGTTTTGGGTATAGTTCTTAAACTGTTCGTTCTTTTCGTAACTATCTAAATTGCCATCGAAGCTCTCTCTGCGCCTTGGACTTACCCTAACCTTACACCTAGCAACAACTTGGTGAGTGCTTTTTGCTGGTAATTGCCAATAGGCAACCTTGAAAGTTTTGTCTTGGTAAATCTTGTCTGGACTAGGAGATAGATTTAAATCGAGAGTTTTTTGGTAGGGAGTATTTATGGGGAGGGGAAGCCAAATTTCTACTTTCTCGTTTTGGCTACCTATCGCGAGCTTTACCTCAAAGGAATAGGTTTTGTGCCCCGAGAAAGCTTCTTTTTCTGCCCGCGCTATTTTATGTTTATTTATTAAAGTAGAGAGTAACCCCATTTAGTTAGTCTTGTGAATTTTTGCGCCCAGAAGCTCGAGTCGGCCATCAAGATTTTCGTAACCTCTCTCAATTAACTCCACGTTTTCTAGAGTACTTTGACCTTGGGCGACGAGAGCTGCAAGTGTTAGGGTAGCTCCGGCACGGATATCATTTACTGCTAACTGTGATCCTTGCAGCTTAGTCGGCCCGTAAATGCGCGCGGCATGAAAAGGATTTTCTACAACTTCGGATGAGTTAAATTCGTAGAAAATTTCCGGGTTTTTAACTTCCGGATTAAAAAGTTCAATTTTGGCTCCCATATTTTGTAGAGAAGGAACGTAACCAAAACGGTTTTCGAAAACTCTTTCATGGACAACTGACTCACCAGTACTTTGGGTCATTAAAGTCACCCACAGGGCCTGCCAGTCAGTCATAAAACCTGGGTGGTGCCAAGTCTCAACACTGGTTGCTTTCAAAGGACCTTTCGAGAAAAACCTAATGCCTTCACCAGTCACTTCATAACCACCACTAGCTTGGTTAACTTTGTCTAGAAAGGCTCTCAGATGGTCCTCACGCGCCGTTTCTACCAAAATGTCTCCACCGGTTGCCAAAGCCGCAGTTGCAAAAGTTACGGCCTCGTTTCGATCGGGCATAAGCTCGAAACTGGTTCCACGCAAACTACCAACACCTTTGATGGTAATTTGACGATAACCAGTGCGACCAATGTCTGCTCCCATTTTGTTTAAGAAGTTGATTAGATCGTTAATTTCCGGTTCCTCAGCAGCATTGTTTAAAACCGTTGGTCCCTCTGCAAGAACCGCAGCCAGTATTAAAGTTTCAGTTCCAGTGTGAGTATTCTTTTTAAAAGTGTACTCGCTACCTCTTAAACCGCGCGGTGCCCAAGCTTGCAGAAAACCGTTTTCCCCTCTTATTTCAACACCAAGAGCCTTCAAGCCTTCGAGATGACGCTCAAGAGGGCGACTACCAATAGCGTCCCCTCCTGGGAGAGGAACTTTAGCTTTTTTGAAACGATGTAGCAAGATCGGCAGTAGCATTGAAGAAGCTCGGGTTTTTTGACCGAACTCAGTCGCAACCTCACTTGAATGCAGACACTTTCCGCTCACCGTTACAGTTTTGTTTTCGCCAACATCTGCCTGCCCACCTAAACTTTCAATTAGCTGTTTAACGACAACTACATCCCGAATAAAACAAAGGTTGGAGATAGTTGAAGGCTGATCAGCTAAAAGAGCAGCCAGCATCAGTTTAAAAGAGGAGTTTTTTGCACCAAAAATCTTCACGCTGCCGTGAAGGGCGGTGCCACCGGTAATGAGGTACTTTGCCATTTACCATTCCCCCAGATAGCGAACTTCTTCGGTTAATTGAACACCGAACTTTTCTTTAACTGTATTTTTCATTAACTCAATTAATTTTTTAATGTCCTCGGCGGTTGCAGTACCGGTATTAATAATAAAATTGCCGTGTTGTTCGGAAATTTTGGCTCCACCGATCATTGTTCCCTTTAACCCTGCCCTATCAATTAACTCACCAGCGTGAGCTCCTTCTGGATTGCGGAAAGTTGAACCAACAGAAGGGCCAGCTGGATGCTTAGTTTTGCGCACGAGAATATCCTTGACCTTTTCGTCTATTTGGGGTTTTTCCATCTTCGGCAGTTGCAGTTTTGCTGACAAGATCGCTTCCCCACTTTCCTGGAAGCGGCTGGTGCGGTAGGAAAAATCCGCTTCTTCCTTGAAAAATTTTTTAATTACCCCTTCTTTATCAATTGCCCTTATAGAAACTATCAAATCGCCAAAAAACTCGCCCCTACCAGTATCGCCAGCGTTCATAAAAATTGCCCCACCAACAGTGGCTGGCACTTTAGTCATTCTCTCCAAACCACCCAAACCCCGCTTACCAACTTCACGTGTCAGGTCGATTAAGTTTACTCCGGATTCAACTTCCACAAAACCGTGCGGCAAAAATTTTATTTCTGAAGATTTATTAACAATTACCAAACCCCTAATCCCTTTGTCGCTGACCAAAACGTTGGCGCCTTGTCCAATAATAGTATAGGGAAGGTTTAGATCAATAGCCGCCTTAACGGCCAGAGCCAACTCTGTCTCATTTGTAGCTTCATAATATAAATCGGCCGGCCCCCCAACTTTCATATAGGTATGCAACCGCATTGGCTCGTCAAGCCTGACCCGAGAAAACCCTAAAGTTTTAATTAGTTGATCACCTTTTTCCATCAGACTTTGTTTCTCAACTTCTCCAAAAATAAACTTGATAGTTTGTATATATCTCCTGCTCCCATAACAATGACAATGTCGCCCACCTGAGCGTGCCTTGCAAGGTAGTAGGCTGCTTGCTCCATTTCTCCAATATATTTGACGTTTTCTTTGCGCACACGGTCAACAATATCCTTACTGGAAATTTTTTCCAAGTTTTCCTGTCGGGCAGCAAAAATATCAATCAAGACTGCGTGCTCAACCGGCAAATTTTTGAAAACCTCTACAAATTCGTTCAGTAAATACTTGGTTCGGGAAAACATATGCGGCTGGTAAACGATCCAGATGGGGTTATCCGGAAATTTTTGCCTAATTGCCTCGGTAGTAACTTTAACAGCCGTTGGGTGGTGCGCGTAATCTTCGAAAACTTTAATACCCCCTTCCTCTCCTTTAAATTCAAAACGGCGGCCTACCCCATTAAAACTCTCCAGTGCTTGGGTAATTGTCTTTTCACTAATTCCTAAAATCTTGCCAACTTGCCAAGCCAAAGAAGCGTTGTCTTGATTAAAATCCCCGATTAATCTTAAATTGAATTGCCTTTTGCTAAATTCAATTTTGTGGGCCTTGGGGTTATCTAACTGAACGTTAGGACCTAAGACTAAATAGCCATTTTCTTTAACACTAAGCGTAAATTTCCTAAAAGCTCTCTTCACTGCCTCTTCGTCTTTGAAATATTCTGGGTGGTCCATCTCTACTGCAGTTACTACTGCAACATCAGGCTGGTAAAGCAAGAATTTTTCCTGATACTCATCGGCTTCGATAACAAAATAATTCCCTTTACCAATTCGGTAGTTAGTCCCCCAATCGTTAACCACCGCTCCCACAAGTACGCTGGGATCAAGACCTGTTTTTTCCAAAACCCAACCCACCATGGCTGTGGTTGTAGATTTACCGTGGGTACCGGTTACGGCAATAACTTTTTTGTCACCGACTAATTTTTGGGCCAAAAATTCTTCCCCGGTAAAAATTGGGATTTTCTTTTCCTTAGCAGTTATTAACTCGATATTGTTAGGGTCCAAACTTTCAATCGCCGGTGAAACAACCAAAGTCTCAGTATCATTAATGTGTTCTAGGTCGTGGCTTTTTTCGATCCGAATGCCAAGTTTAACCAGCTCTTTTAGAAAACTCGAATTCGAATCAATGTCACAACCGGAAACTTCGTAACCAGCGTGATGGGCAAAAGCCGCAACTGCTGAAATCCCGGCCCCACCAATCCCCATAAAATGTAGTTCCCTGCTCTTTTGTTTGTCGGTCATTTTTGGTTTAACCTTTTCTTAAGTACACTAACTGCTACGTTTTTGTCGCTCCATGGATATTCTTTGCCGGCAATGCTCATACTTTTTTCGTGACCTTTTCCTAAAATAGCCACAGTGTCGCCCTCACTAGCCAAATTTCCCACTGCTTTTTGGATGGCTTCCTCTCGATCGATAATTTTCCAAAAAGTGCGGTTATGCTGACCGCCAGCTTTGACTATCCCTTTGGAAATTTCATCAATTATTCTACTGGGGTCTTCGCTACGAGGATCTTCACTGGTGAGGATAATTAAATCAGCTAACCCAGCCGCAACTTGACCCATCAGGGAACGTTTACTTGGATCACGCTCGCCGGCAGCCCCAAAAACACAAATGAGTTTATTTTCGGTTTGTTTTTTTAAGGTTGAGAGAGCGACCTCGATTGAGTGAGGAGTATGAGCAAAATCAATAAACACTCGAAAGTCTTGCCCCACTTTAACTTCCTCCATGCGGCCTGGCACACCCGGAAAAGTACTCAGGGCGTTAATAATTTTTTTATCTTCTAATCCTAAGATTTTGCAAATAGTAAAACAAGCTAAAATGTTTGATAAGTTAAACTCACCAATTAAGTGGGTCGCCGCCACCATAGTTTTAAGTTGCTTTTGTTTAGTTCTGTAATGTACCGCATAATTTGTAATACCGTCGTAAGAGCTGACAACCTCACCAAAATAATCAGCTAGCTGCCCACCGTAGGTTACCAACTGCCCACTCCCCAACATTTTAAGTTTCTCAAAGGAAGGGTCTTCTGAATTCATTATTCGGTAGTTAACTTTATTGAAAATCTTAGCTTTGGTAAACAAGTAACGTCTATAACTGCGGTGGTAGTCTAAATGCTCTGGGGTGACATTAGTAATAACCGCAGCCTGCATGGGCACAAAAGCAACCCGATTTTGGTCCAAGGCGTGGGAAGTAACTTCTAAGATTGCGTACTCGGTTTTATTGTCCACCATCTTTCTTAAAAACTTTTGGGTTGTAAAAGAACTGGGAGTAGTAACGTGGAAGCCGGTTTCGTAACTATGGCCGTTGACTTTAGCTTCCACAGTGGAAATCATGCCTACCTTGTAACCTAGTTCATGCAAAACATGGTAGATGAGATTAACAGTGGTAGTTTTACCGTCAGTACCGGTAACACCAACAATTTTTAGTTTTTTTGCTGGAAAACGAAAAAAAAGGGCCGAAAAAAAGGCAACTACTAAGTGGTAAAAGTTCTTGGCAGACTGCGGAATTTTGTTTTTCATTCACTTGTTAAGGGGACAAGCAACCTTAACAGGGCGAATTCTAGCACAAAAGTCTAGAATTTTGTAATTTGTATCTGATTCTTTGTAAAATTATCTGACTTCAATTCCCCAGTAAGTGTAGAGTTCTTGGGCGATTTTGAAAAATGTAGGTTCAGCAGTCTCTGCCCCATAAATCGGCACCGGTTCCACGTACTTAATTAGCATCACAAAACGAGGGTCTTCGATTGGTCCAAAACCAACAAACGAGGCCACAGTTTTATTCGGGTCGTATTTACCACCTAAGGGTATTTGCGCCGTTCCAGTCTTACCGCCGACCCGGTAACCTTTAGGAATGATTCTTTTTGCTTCACCTTGTTCAACTGCTGAGAGCATTAACTCTTTCATAATCCCAGCAGTTTCCGGTTTGATAACCTGTCGAACTTCTTTGGGGTTATTCACTATTTCCCGCTCCGGGGTAATAATCTTCCTAACCACGTAGGGTTTCATCAACTTACCACCGTTGGCAATTACGCTGACAGCAGAAGCCATTTGCAAAGAAGTAACCGAGACACCTTGACCAAAGGCGTTGGTAACCAGATCAATCTCACTCCAGTCCTGAGACTTTTTAATTAAACCCGTTTCCTCTCCTTGAAGGTCGATATCGGTTTTGGCTCCCAAACCAAACTTTTTTAAGTACTCAAGAAAGGCAGTCTTGCCCAATTTTTCTGCCCAGAAAGCAGCCCCGACGTTGTCGGAATGCTGCAAGATTTGCGCCATGTTGGAGTTGGGATTGTACTTGTTATTCCAAGTTTGCACTTCGTAACCAGATTTTTTTATCGGTCCGTCGCAAGGACAGATAGTGTCGGTTTTTACCGCTCCGGTATCAAGGGCGGCTGAAGCGGTAATAACTTTAAAGGTAGAGCCTGGCTCGTAAATGGTGCTAATCGCACTGTTGCGACGCTCGACATCCTTAAATTGCTCCCACTTGCCCGAATCGTAAGCTGGGAAATTGGCCATCGCCAGAATTTGACCTGTACGTGGGTCTAAGACTATGCCAGAAGCTTCTTTAGCCCCGTATTTTCTGGCACTGTCAAAGAGGTATTTCTCTAAAGTGTACTGAACTGTTCGATCAAGGGTAGTCTCTATGTCTAAGCCGTTCTTGAAAACAGCAGCTGTTGTATCCACGGCAATAATGGGGTGGCCGGAAGCATCCACTTCTTGAGTTAGTTTGCCAGACTGCCCTTGCAGCTGATCCTGATAAAAACCTTCTAAACCTAAGTAACCCTTATCGTTTCCTTCAGTATCTTTTCCAACAAAACCAAGCAAGTTGGCTGCTAAGGTACCTTCCGGATAAAAACGCTCGCTCTGATTTTCGAAACCTAGACCCTTAACCCTTAACGCTCCAATTTTTTCTTTTGTTGGAAGAGGAACTTTGTTGGCCAAAGGTACCCACACTACCTCTGGCATTAAGAGTTGGGAAACAATCTTTAAAGTTAGATTGGCGCTGAGAGTCTCTTTGTCTCTGCGAGAGAGTTTACCCGGCTCTCTTAACTTACTGATTTCTTCCTCCAAAAGTACCGGTTGTATCTGATTTACAATAGCTTCAATTCTTTTTTCGTAAGTTTCTCCTTGCTCCAAGTCTTTTTTAATTTCCGGAATGGAAGCGTAAAGTAGAAAGGCAGTTTGATTGGAAACCAAGAGATTGCCGTCAGCTGCAAAAATTCGTCCACGAGGAGAATCGATACGGACAGTAGTTAAATGTTGTTCAGTAGCGGCCACTGCCAAACGTTCGTAACTAACTATTTGCCAATAAAACAAACGGGCCGTAAGGCCCGCGAGAAGGAAAACGAAAAATAGCTTCAGAAAAGTAAACCGCCAAGATTTCATCTAGAGCCTTATCTTTAGAATTATTGGCCCAAGGCCACGCTTCCTGAACCTTTGATTACTTCCACTTTGCCTATCCTTATGAAGCCAGCACTGAGGGCTTTAGCCTCAATATAGCTTAAAGAAGATTTTTGGCTCAGTTGGTTTTCCAGATCAAATTTTTCTTTATTAAAAGAGGCCAGTTTGGATTCAGAATAACCAACGCGGGAGCCGGAAACTGCTAGTTGATTTGAAAAATACACTCTAACCACTAAAAGAACCAGAGCAACCAGAGAGAGCAGAGCAATAATTTTTGAAAAGTAGAAAAAGCTACTGGTGGAAATAGCAACTGTTTTAATTGTCTGTCTTTTTATTAGACTCATGGGCAGGGTCCTTTTTTTCGAAAATCAGTACTTATAGAGCCAAACGAAGAGTTCGATGTTCTTCGCTTAGCTCAAACAATATTGATTTTCTCAGCGACTCTCATCTTAGCACTTCTACTCCGAGGATTATTTCTAAGTTCCTCATCGCTTGGTGTTACCGGCTTGTCGGTCAAG
>DATBWR010000012.1:0-46000 GCA_036514715.1 Candidatus Nanoarchaeia archaeon
AGGTTGTAGCGAGCACGGGCATAATTAATAATGTCTTGGTCTATTTCGTCGCCAGCCACCCTGATTGATTTAGCCACCACAACTCCGCCCAAAGAAATAACGGCAATCTCAGTCGTGCCTCCTCCAATGTCAACGATCATACTGCCTCTAGGATCGTGAACAGGTAAGTTTGCACCAATAGCTGCTGCCATTGGTTCTTCGATTAGGAAAACTTCGCGGGCACCCGCTCGCATAACTGCATCACGAACGGCCCGTCTTTCCACTTCCGTAACTCCAGAAGGAATACCCACCACCACTTTGGGTCGCGGCACTTTGGGAAAACGCGAAGGGTTTTCATGCACGCGGGTTACAAAGTAGCGTAACAAGGCTTCGGCAGCCTCCAAATCGCTGATCACTCCGTCACGCAAGGGTCGTATGGAAATAATGTTCATCGGAGTTTTACCCAGCATTTTTTTGGCTTCCCCTCCGACTGCCAAAACTTTTTTAGTTTTCTTATGACGAGTAAGAATAGTTGGTTCGCGCAGCATTATCCCCTTACCACGTACGTAAACCAGAGTATTTGCAGTACCCAAATCGATACCAATATCGTGAGAGAAAAGCCCAAAAAGATTATCTAATAAAAACATACAACCAGTGCTGGTAGTATGTTTTTCATTCTTCGCTTGCGCTCAGAAAGTAGAAACATTACCAGCTGTCCAGCCTTTCGGTTACCAGTTTAGCACTTGGGGTCGGAAGCAACAAGAGAGACTACGAACCTTTAACATATCCTTAGTCTCTAGCTTTATTCGGACAACTTATACGATCGTAAAACTTGTCTCATTAGTCCTGCAATTAATTTATCTAACAAGTAAAAATGGTACGGGAAAAGAAAAAGGCGAAAGAGTTTTTAGCTCCTC
Source organism: Candidatus Nanoarchaeia archaeon (assembly GCA_036514715.1). Classification (GTDB taxonomy): domain Bacteria; phylum Patescibacteriota; class Microgenomatia; order Woykebacterales; family RBG-16-39-9b; genus DATBWR01. The sequence goes on from DATBWR010000012.1 coordinate 897, forward strand.
CGCCCTTTGACAAACGAAGGTGGTTGTACCTACTCTCACCTCGAAGACAAGTTGTAGACATCCCTAAGCTCCAGTGGTTGATTCAGCTCACCAACGTAAACCAGCACTGGCCAAGTCTTGGTTGGCTGGCCTATGTTGACCAGTCGGTGTAACCAGTCACAAGGTCTATTCCGACAACTTTTGTCGCACCTTAGACGCACGATTATTCGACTGGAGAAAAAGATTTCTTCAGGCAGCTCGAAGGAAACCGACCAATTACGCTCGTGGCCAAAAATCCCTCGATCGACGTCGTTGACCAAGGTAAGTCCCCTGAACTTTCTGAGTAGGCTAAGACAATCAACTTCGGCCTGGATTCGTTTGGCCTCCAACAGTATCGCTTCTACAGCACTTTCAAGAACCAGCGCTTGAGTCTTGGTCCACTCCCCACGCTTCACTCTTTTTTTCCTTCCGTGTCCGTAGCGGACAGGCAATACTCACCATCTCGGTGGCACGCGAATATTACCACGCTATGGGTTTGAAATCAAGTCTGCTTCAGTTTGTGGTAATATCAAAGGGTGAAAATTTCCAATCTCTGCGACTCTTTTATCCGCTTTGGTTTTTACGCTCTTTTTTTCCTTGTTCCTTTGATTTGGCTGCCGGTTAATTACGAGCTCTTTGAGTTCAACAAAATGATTTTGGTCTACCTTTTGACCACAATTATTGTTACAGCTTGGGTTGTTAAGTCGATCGAGGAAAAAAGGTTCGTTGTCAAAAGAACTCTGCTGGACATACCAATTTTACTTTTCCTGAGCGCAAACTTTCTGGCCACAGTTTTTTCAATTGATCCTCACACCAGTATTTTTGGCTACTACGGCCGTTTTCACGGAGGCTTGCTTTCAACTTTAGCCTACACCCTTCTCTACTTCGCCTTGGTGAGCAATTCAACAGCTCGCCAAGTCGTCAATTATCTTTGGGCCCTGCTTGCTTCAAGCTTAGTAGTTTCTGCCTACGGTGTATTACAGCACCCCAACCCCATTTTCCAAACTCAAGTGGATGGCAAAACTGTTTTTCACGGCATTGACTGGGATTACTGGGCAGTCGGCGTGGAGGAAAGAGTTTTCTCTACTTTAGGACAGCCTAATTGGCTCGCGGCCTTTTTGGCAATGACCCTCTTTCCATTAGTTACCTTTCTTTTTATTTGTCGAAACCTTTGGCAAAGAACTCTACTTCTGATCGGGGTTGCTCTCACGTATCTAGCCTTTACTTTCGCTTACTCAAGAGGCGCAACTTTGGGTTTACTAGTCGGAATTTTAACTTTCGTTGCTCTTCTGCCAACTTACAAAAAGTCTATCCCACGTTTGTTGCTTGGCCGGTTGCGGGAACTATTACGCAGTATGGCTTCTCGACTCTCCTTCGCTTTCCCTCAGGTTCGCTCGAAGAATATCTTCACCGTAACCAGCAAACCAATTTTCTGGGTTCTAGGTCTTTTAGCAGTCTTTTTGGTCGTTAATTTTTACTTCGGCAATGCGATTGAGAGGCGAACTTCTGTTCCCACCATTACTCCTCAAAATAAGCCTACCCAAGAACAAGTAATCAAACAAACTGCCCTGGAATATCAAGGTAAAGACACTGCAAAAGTGCGCACTATTGTCTGGACCGGTGCCTTACAAATCTTTAAACACTACCCCATTTTAGGAACTGGGGTAGAAACTTTTGGGTTCAGTTATTATTTGTATCGGCCGGTCGAGCACAACAAGGTTGCTGAATGGGATTATCTTTACAACAAGGCTCACAATGAGTACTTAAATTACTCATCTACTACGGGTGCCGTTGGCTTGGTAACTTATTTCTTGTTGATCGGAGTTTTTGAGTTTTTGGCTATCAGGTTTCTTCTGAAATCCGAACTCTCCGCAGTTAAGCTGCTGAGTCTGGGTCTGCTAGCTAGTTACAATTCCTACCTAGTCCAAAACTTTTTTGGCTTTTCAGTAGTACCAATAGCTTTGCTTTTCTTCCTTTACCCGGCAATCTTTATAGTCCTAACCAACCGGCTCGACAAGACTTGGGTTTTAGATTTTAGTAGAAAACTTGCTTTCCTAAACACTCGACCTTACAACCCCTCTGCTAAAATTCTGGCCTCGTTCGTTGGTCTCTTAACACTAGTCCTGATCCTCTCGATGTGGCTAGCTGACTTTTACTACAACCAATCCTTAAGTGGCACAAGTTACGAAAAGTCGATTAGAGATCTAAAAGTTGCTACCAAACTCAACCCCTTTGAGCCGATTTACGAAGCAGAACTGGCCCTCAACTTGAGCGGGCTTGCTTCTACTAGCGATAGCCCGCAAGAAACAAAAAAAGCAAAAAACGAGGCTCGTAAGATTATCAATCAGGTTGTCAAACAACACCCAAATAACTTAGCCTTGTGGCAAAGCAAAAGAGCGGTAGATTTCACTTTGGCCAAAATCGATAAGGGGGCAGAACTGGAACTTTTGGGAACAGCGGAAAAACTGAGGCAACTAGCACCCACCGATGCTTCAATACAATATGATGTGGCTCTAGTTTATTCCTACGTTGGTAAAAGCGAAGAAGCTGAAAAACAGCTGGAAAAAGTTGTCGAGTTGAAACTTGATTACCAAGAGGCAGTCATAATGTTAGCGGAAACTTACGTGACCAACCAAAAATCAGATAAAGCTATCAACCTACTCCAAGATTGGATTAAGAAAAACCCAAGCGATTCTGAGGCTATTAATTTACTTAAAACCCTGCTTACTTCGTAGATGGAAAAAATAGGGAAAATTATTGCAGCTAAAAAACAAAAAACGACTTCAGTCCACGCCCATTACGAGTTTCAGGAGTACGGTATTTACCTTTCCCAAGAGCTCCATGACCCCAAACACAAATCCTTTTATATCAAGCTTGCCAAAGAAAAACCCAGAGGCCTGCTCGAAGAAGCCAAGGGTTTCGCCAAAGATTACAGCACCAAAACTGTCAACCGAGGCAAATTGTTCATGTGGAAACTGCAAGAATTAGAAAAAGCGGGGAAAGGAAAACCCGCACTTTGAATAAGTAGCGGGTTTTTATCGTCTCGCCAAACAAATCCACGGCTGGATAACCGAATCTGATCGCCATCGCGGCCAGTTCACAAGCAATTTCAGGGTGGTCTACTCTTGTTGACAGTATGTAGTGAGCCATCTTGGAAGGTGTCCACCTAGAAACCGCACTACTTTCCATCGCTACAACAGCGGAGATATTAGTACAAAGAACTTTTGCTGTCTGCCTATAAGACAGTCTGTGCTTAGTTCTGATCTCCTTAAACTGTTGTCCCAAGCGAAGCCTTGACACTCGGCGGGGGTCCTCTGGGAAAACAACAATTGCACTCACAACCTACCCTCCTTATCCGACTTATTATATAACTCTGCTATAATTGTTCGCAATGATTTTGAAAATCACTAAAAACACAGACCCGGTTTGGAAAAAGAAGTTTTCTGACGTTCAAGTTACACCCAGCTTGCAAAAAATCGTCTCTGACATGCATGAAACGTTGGCCTTTACCATGGGGGTAGGGCTGGCTGCTCCACAAGTGGGTTATCCTTGGCGGCTCTTTATTGTTGATTTTGCCGATCTTAAAGAAACTTTCATCAATCCAAAAATAATTAAGAAAAATGAAAAAACCGATCTGGTGGAAGAAGGCTGCCTCTCGATCCCCAGCTACCGCGGTTTTATAGAGCGTCCTACCGAACTGGAATTGGAATATACCAACCTTAAAGGCGAGAGGAAACAAGCTAAACTCTCCGGCTTTTACGCTCGGATCATTCAACATGAGTACGACCATCTCAACTCCACTTTTTATACCGACCACATTACCAAACCTAAGTATCTCTACCACTTCGACCCAGTGCGCATTGTTTTCTTCGGCTCCGATCGCTTCTCGGCAACCATCCTCAAAAGTTTAATTGGTCAAAGTGTAATCGGTGAATATCAAGTACCGCTAGTTATTACAAAGGGCGATAAACCCAGCGGTCGTGGTGACAGCGTGCTCAGCAACCCGGTAAAGAGTCTAGCCCAACAATTTAATATTGAAACTCTTACACCAGAGAAAATTACCGACTCTTATGAAAAAATTGCCTCTTCCAAACCTGATCTTTTGGTCTTAGCTTCTTACGGAAAAATCATCCCCAAAGAAATTCTGGAAATCCCCAAATACTACTCGTTGAACGTCCACCCCTCCCTGCTACCCAAACACCGCGGCGCCTCCCCTCTTCAAACCGTTTTATTGAAAGGTGATAAAACAACCGGCGTGAGCATTATGGCGATGAACGAAAAAGTAGATCAGGGAGATGTTTTTGTTCGTGGCCGCTACAGCCTTAAACCAAACGAAACTTACGAGTCACTTTCAAGGCAACTCTCAAAAATTGGGGCAGAACTTCTCCATTACGTAATTCACGGCGTGGTAATGGGCCAAAGCATTATTAAGGGAAAGAAGTTGGGCGGTCTGAAACCAAAACCGCAAAAACACGAGAAGGCCACTTACACTAAACTAATTAAAAAAGAAGACGGAAAAATTGCTTGGAAAAAGCCTCCTGTGAATTTGGAAAGGATGATACGAGCCTATTACCCTTGGCCAGGAGTTTGGTGCGAGTACAATGGGAAAATTTTGAAGTTACTCCCCAACCACATGGTGCAGCTGGAAGGCAAAAACCCAGTTAGTCTTAGTAGTTTCAAAGCCGGCCACAAAGATTTTACCCTCACTTGGTAGTTTCCAAAATCTAACTTAATTAGCCTCCTCCTGCTTTGATTTATCGATAAATTGAAGCGTCACAAAAACCTCACGATCGTGAGTATTTTGTGACATCTGAACCTAAATTTAGGAAAAGAAAGCCGCTGAAAGATTTCAACGGCTTAAGCAAGCGACTGTACAAAATAAGCTGCTACCCCTCCAAATACTAGAATCCATCCCACCACTATAGGGACCGCTCCAGTAAAGAAGGTTCGGGGAGTTCTCCAACCGAAGGTGTTATAAACAGTAACACCGGTTTTGAACAGGTACAGGAAACCTGCACCGAACAACAGCAGTCCAGCCAAGATTATCCACTCTACAATCATTTTCCCTCCCCCTAACTGAGGGTATTGGCCCCAGGCAACCTCCAATTACCGTCGTCTTCTTCACCGCTGAGGAAGACTGCTCGGAAACCAGCACAAACACGGTCGAAGCTCAACGGCAGGCTTGGGTAGCGCCCAAGTAGTAGTTGTTGTCTATGGCCGGGGATTGTGCAACCAGTAACGGTAGCATGCTGGGTGATTTCACCACCAACCTTCTCGGCGTACTTGGCCGCAATCTCAAAGTAGACACTGGCGGAGATTCTTTTACCAAGGTGCTGGATGTAGACGCTGATCGCCGGAGCAATTCTTAGTTCCAGAACGTCTCCAGAAATTGAACAAGAAACAGTTGTTCCCTCCTCGGCTATTACTCTTTCCCACCTAACTGCATACTCCTGACGGTTCGGTAACCAGTAAACTGGCTTGAAAAGTCCGTTGCCTAAAATGTAGACAGCGGTGGGCACATGCAGTGGTTGGACAATAGTTCGACAGCACACTTCCCCACTCTCCTTTCAAGACTACTTTAGAGACGGTCAGTATTTATTTGTTTAACAAGAAACTACAACGGTTGCATGCTTGCTGTCAAGCTTAAGCTTTTTGGGGAATTTCTTCTTGAGGTTCTGGAACTTGAGATTGGGTCTGGGACTGAGTCTCTTTTTTAGTCTTTTTCTCAGTCCCAATCTCTTGTCCCTGCCTGCCGGCAGGCAGGTCAGTCTTAAATGGATACTGGGCACGGATGATGCGGGTGCATTTAGTGCACAGACGCATAGTCTGGTTACGGCCAGCTACCCGCACGGTAATAACGTGAAGGTTTGGCAAAGAGCGTTTTTTGGTGCGGCGGTGCGAATGGGAAACATTCATCCCCACCTGCAAACCTTTTTGACAGCGATCACAAAGATACATATAATCTTAACTTCAGTAAATTTTAACTGCTACAATATAACAGACAAACGCAAATCTTATCAAGGCTTAGATGGAATTTTTAATCTTAATCTTCATCGCCCTTTCCGGGCTGATTTTTTCAATTAGTGTCCACGAAAGCTCTCACGCCTGGATGGCTAACCGTCTTGGTGACCCCACTGCCAAGCTTATGGGTAGGATTAGCCTAGACCCCAGGGACCATATTGACCCGGTGGGAACAGTTCTCTTTCCCTTAATGGCCTTAATTTTGGGTTTACCGGTCCTCGGCTGGGCAAAACCTACCCCCTTCAACCCTTGGAACTTAAATAATCCAAAAGTAGATTCAGCTTTAATTTCTTTTGCCGGTCCTGCTTCAAACTTCGTTCTTGCCTTGCTTTTTGCTCTACCATTACGCTTCGGGCTCATACCTTTTGTTGACCCGTTTAACCCTTTAAATCAGCAGCAGTTTTTTCTTTTAGACCCAGTCGAAAAAACCGGCTTCCTGATTTCCGGAATGGTTATCCTTAATGTTATTTTAGGTTTATTTAACCTTATTCCCATTCACCCTCTTGATGGGTTTAAAGTAATTGGCGGTCTCTTACCAAAATCGGCCTATTATCAGTGGGTTTCTCTAGAAAGAATCGGCCCACTCCTACTTTTAGCCTTGATCTTCTTCGGAGGCGGAGTTATCTCGCTCTTTTTGAGCCCCTTACTTAATTTAATCCTCCAACTCCTTATCGGCTAGCCTCGCCTATCTTCGTTAGTCGAAGCCGGTTGTTTGTTGCTAAAATGTTACAGTATTGATATAACTTTTACAGTGGAAGAAATGTAAGAGGGGTGCCCTTAAAGGAACGAGATTGACTATTTTCTTTCTCATTATCCTTCAACCTAAGGGACTCGGCGTCCGCAGCTACCTGTGGGCAGCGCGGCAGAGTACCCGAATTAAGACTTAGGAAGGAAAAGAATCGATCAGAATTTCTGACAAGGGCAGGAATTAATCGAAAAGACTGGCAAATTAGCCAGTCTTTTTGTGTTTTTCTGGAGCCGACACCGGGGATCGAACCCGGGACCTCGTTCTTACCAAGAACGCGCTCTACCACTGAGCCATGTCGGCAAGTTTTATCTAACTTCACGGTGAAGAGTTACTTTTTTGCAAACAGGACAAAACTTGTTGAATTCTAGCCGTTCCGGATTGTTTAATTTGTTTTTCTCAGAAACATAATTCTGGGTCTTACACACCGTGCAAGCTAAATTGATGATATTTCTTTTACCTTTTTTAGCCATGTTCTAGATTATATATGTTAAGTCAATATTTTTGGCAGGGGCGGTCGGAATCGAACCGACAGTCCGGGTTTTGGAGACCCGTGGTTTACCATTAACCGACGCCCCTATGAAAACAAAGTGAATTTTACAGTATACTTGGTTTGAATTCAACTTCATTTAGCTTGAACAAGGCTAGAGTCTAAGGTATAATATCGGGGTTAAGCCGGGTTAGCGAAGTGGTCAAACGCACCTGACTGTAAATCAGGCGCCCTTGTGGCTTCGAAGGTTCGAATCCTCCACCCGGCACCAGGCCGCTCTAGCTCAATGGTAGAGCAGCTGTTTTGTAAACAGCAGGTTGTCGGTTCAAGTCCGACGGGCGGCTCCATTAAAGTTTTACTAAGGGTATATACTTAAAGTATGTACGAAGACAAATTGATTTTGTTTGTCGATGATGACACCAACATCACCACCCTTTACAGCTCGGTTTTTTCCCACGCAGGCTTTAATTACCAAATTGCCCACAACGCCTTACAAGCAGAACAATTAATCAAGACCAAAAAACCTCATCTACTTCTGCTCGATATTATGCTCCCAGACAAAAACGGTCTAGAAATTCTTAGAGAAATAAAAGCTGATCCAGAGACCCAAGGGATCATGGTTTGGATGCTCTCGAACTTGGGTGACATTGACACCCGTACCAAGGCAAGCGAACTTGGAGCCAGCGAATACATAATTAAGGCTCAGTTTACTCCAAACCAAGTCGTCGAACGTATTAAACAGTATCTCGACAACGGTAGTTAAACTAAAGTGGAAACTGCTTCCTCTCCCCAAGAACCAAAACCACGCTTAAAAAAGTTGCTTATCTTCTCAGCAGTTGTTATCCTTGGGCTACTGTTAATTTCCGCTGTCTACTTTCTCTTTATACAAGAAGGTTCTCCTAAAACTCGAGATAAAGAGCAAAAAATTGCTACTCAAGAAGCGCAAAGTAAGACGGAAAGTAAATTTAGCCTCGGCTATGTCACTGCCCAAGAAGGCTTAAATTTGCGGGAAGAACCAAGTTTGGAAGCAAACATTATTCTTCTTTTACCTTACGGAACGCAGGTAGAGATTGTGGCCACAGAAGAGGCGTGGTATCTAATTAATGCTAACGCTCAAGGCTTTGTTGCCAAAGAATTTATTGCCAGTACTAAACCGCCTGGAACTGCTCTGAAGGTTTTTAAAGAAGAAGGCTCCCCTTTTAACTTTCTTTATCCAGAGATCTACCAAGTTAGCCTCAAACAAACCGACAACGTTTACGAATACTATTTTACAGGAGGCGATAGCTTCGGTGGTTTTAGGGTTGAAGCTGAGGATGGTTTCGCCACCATTGGTAATTATGCTCTGAAAAACTACCCGGGAAGTGCAAAAGGTTCTTGCGCTGTTCAATTCGCCGCTTCACGTAAAGAATGTGAGCAGTTGCAAACTGCTAATGGGACGCTCTACCTGGTTCTTTTCAAGACTACTTTGCACAAAATCAGCTATCTCAAAACTGAGGGTGGGGTCTTAACCGATATCAATAACCTGGTGTTCTATTCTCTGGTAGTTAGGTAGCTTTACACCCTCACTTCTCTGTGCTAAAATCCCCTTTACTTATATCGCGCTAAAGGTAATTTAGATAAATATTAAGAAACTAATATGCGCGCGAAGATTGTTTTCAAGCGCTGAACGCTTTAGCGATCTATATTTTCTCGAGGATGCTAAAATGGCAAGAGTTCCAATTGTTACCTTTCTAGACGAAGTTCGGGCTGAGACTGCAAAAGTCACTTGGCCCACAAGAGGCCAAGTAATTAAATTGACTATAATAGTAATTGCTGTGAGTGCAGCAGTTTCTGCGTACGCTTTTGGTTTGGATTTGCTTTTTCAGCAGCTAATTAAAATCTTGTTGGTTCGTTAAAAATGTCTAAGAAAAAAGAAACTGAAAATACACAGTCCCCCGCTGTCAGTGAAAAAGAGGAAAAAGAAGAAACTGCCAAGGCTGACCCCTCTGGGGCTAGATGGTATGTTGTTCACACTTACTCCGGCCACGAAAACAAAGTTGCCGCTACCTTAAAACAAAAAATTAAAGCTTCCGGCTACGAAGAACGGATTTTAGACATCCTGGTTCCCACTCAAGAAAAGATTGAGGTCCGCGAAGGTAAAAAAGTAACTTTGCAGGAAAAGATCTTTCCAGGTTACATTTTGGTAAAAATGAAGCTGGATGATGAAACCTGGCACACCGTCCGCTCCACCGCAGGAGTAACTGCCTTTGTTGGTATTGGTAATAAACCCACCCCTTTGAGCGAAAAAGAAGTTGACGCTATTCAGAAATTTTCTGAACTTGAGGCCCCAACCTATAAAGCTTCTTTCACCATTGACGAAGCAGTGCGTATTGTGGACGGACCGTTTGCTGACTTTTTGGGAACAGTCGATGGTATTGACGAAGGAAAAGGCAAGGTTAGGGTTTTGGTTAGTATCTTCGGCCGCGAAACCCCAGTTGAGTTGGACTTCTTACAAGTAGCTAAGATCTAAAGTCTTGTCAACCTAAAGAGACTTTGCTAGAATCCCTCCTCGATGGCTAAAAAAATCAAAACTTACATTAAATTAAATTTACCGGCTGGAACTGCAACGGCTGCGCCCCCGGTAGGAACAGCTTTGGGACCACACGGCTTGCCGTTGATGGATTTTGTGAAAGCTTTCAACGAAAAAACTGCTGGAGAGCAAGGGAATGTAATCCCAGTTGTTATTACTGTTTACGAAGATAGAACCTTCTCTTTTATTACCAAAAAACCACCGGTTGCCGATGCCATCAAGAAGTTACTGGGCATAGAAGCTGGTTCTGGTGTACCACAGCGCGACAAAGTCGGCAAGCTAACAACTGCCCAAGTTCGTGAAATTGCTCAAAACAAAATGGAAGATTTGAACGCCAATGACATTGAAGCAGCGATGAAGATCGTCGCCGGTACCGCCCGCAGCATGGGAGTAGATGTTGAATGACGAATGTAGAATGATGAATTATGGATTTAATTCTTCATTCTTAATTCCAAATTCTTAATTCAAAGTATGGGTAGACCAAAGATTAAAACAATTGAAACTGCCATTGACCTCGATAAAGTCAAACTTGAGGAAGAAAAGCAACTTCCAACTCTTTCTGCCCAAACAGAAGAAGAAGTCAAGGAAGAGGTAAAAAAGGCAAAAACCTCTCGGAAATCTTCGAGCCAAAAGCCTAAGAAAACTCCTAAAAGTAAACGCTACCAAGAACTAACCAAACAAATAGAAGTGCACAAGGAATATGTTCTTTCTGAAGCGGTAAATTTAATCAAAAAGACTTCGAACGTGAAGTTCGACGCCTCCGTGGAAGCTCACCTTAACCTAAGAATTGATCCTGAAAAACAGGAACAACAAATCCGCACCACTACCCAACTACCTCACAGTCGAGGTAAAAAGATTAAGATTTTAGTGTTTGGGGCTAAGAGCACCAAGGCAATTCACGATCTGGGCTCTGAAGTTGGCACCGAGGAATCATTAAGTGAAATCGAAAAAGGCAAAGTTACTTTTGAGAAAATTATCGCCACCCCCGAGTGGATGCCAAAGCTAGCTAAAGTAGCCAAAATTCTCGGTCCCAAAGGCTTAATGCCCAACCCAAAAAGTGGCACTGTCACCGAGAACCCTGAAAAAACTGTGGAAAGCATCTCAAGCGGTATGGTTGAAGTTAAAACGGAAAATTCTCCGATTATCCATATTACAGTCGGTAGAGTCTCTTCAAAAGAAGCTGATCTTGAAGAGAACATTAAGGCGCTAATCACAGCAGTTCGCGCTGCAAAACCCTCCGAAGTTAAGAAGGAACTAGTCAAAAGTATCTTCCTTAGTAGCTCCATGGGCCCCAGCGTTAAACTCGACCTCTCTTCAATAAAATAACCGCCTTAATCTATTGTTCTTCCCACTATAGTGGCGGTATAATTTTAGCTAGAAGCTGCCTAATGAAAAAAATCCTTACCGCTCTCTTCTTAATAACAGTCTTTTTGGTTCCTCAAAAAGCCTTTGCCTTGGAAGATAGTAGATCTTTCCAAGTCGAACAAAAGGATTTTCTCCTCCAAACCTCCTCCGGAGAGACTATTTCCGAAAACATTTTAGTTAAAAACGTCGGTGACGGTCTTCTGAAAATCCAACTTTCCTGGCAGGGTTACGCCTTACCGAAAGCCCAAACCTTAAACGACACTGTCGTGGGAGAACATTCGATCGACTTTGCCACTCCCGACAAAAATTTAATTGAAATCGCCCCACAGGCAACTTCCGTTGCAGCTGTCAATTTCAAGCTTCCTGCAGAAATTAAACCCGGTGACTATTACGGAAGTTTGGTTTTAGAAGCTAGTGGAAAGGAGACTGTTAATTTTACAATCCGTGTCTTAGGTACGTTAACGGAAAAAATTGCTCTCCAAGACATTATTCAGAAAGGTGGGCAAACCACTCTGCTAGTTGCCAATCTGGGTAATCGAACCACGCAAGTGTCTTCCTCGGTCAAATTAAGCGATCTGCTTGGAGACATTGAAACAGTTACTACTGAACCGGTTAACGTCAAGGCTGGTCAAATTATCACCCTTGTAGCTAGCCACAAAAACCTCCTCCCTGGCTTTTACAACGGGGAAATTACTCTTAAATATGCTGAAAAGCCTACCCAGACAAGCGCTCTGTTTTCTTTCTGGGTTTGGCAAGAGTTTTTCCTTTTCACTCTTCTAGCAATTGTTTTGTTAGTTATTGTAGTCATCTTCAGGTGGAAAAAACATGCTTAAAAAAATCTCTTTCGGTTTTTCGGCCACCTTGGTAAGCTCTTTGCTTGTACCAGCTCTTGTATTAGCTGTCAGTTGCAGCCCACCTTCCCTTATCCCACCGAACAATACCTGTGACATCTCTGAAGCCGTTACAGTCACTGCTACTGTCCCGGCAAGCGGCGTTACTTTTTCTGGCTTTGCCCCTCCCGCTTCTGTTGTCACCATCAAAGAGAACGATCTGGTGGTGGGAACGGCGGTAACCAATTCAAATGGAGAATTTTCCAAAACCGTCACCAGTAACCCAGGAGTACACAACTTCACTATTTATGCTACTGACAACGCTGGCTTATCAACTCCGGAAATTTCAATTAGCAACATCAGCGTTATTGCCCACACCAACACGCCGGTTACTAGTATCCCTCTACCCCCAACCATAACAGTCTCAGCAGACGCAGTCACTAACGGTCAGGCTGTTTCTCTTTCTGGACAAGGGCCTCCTGGTTCTTACATTAATCTTTTTCTAAACAGTACCAAGATCTACACTAGTCTAATCAGCGCAAGCGGAACCTGGAGCTACAGCACTAGTAGCGATTACAAATTGGGTACTAACAGTGCCTACGCTACCCTAACCCGACTTAGCGTTGAAGAATCTACTCCAAGTAAGGTGGTTACTTTTCAAGTTGTCGAATGTGACTTAAGCGACCCAGCTTGTGCCCCACCTACACAGACGCCTAAAGAAGCCGAGGGTAGGAAAGGCTTTGATATTAACTTTGGCTTCGGAGTGGAATTAAGTAGAAGGCTAACCTTTATTCTTTTAACCACAATTTTCACTTCTTCCTTAGTGGTAGTCTTGTTGTTGTTTTTCTTCTGGAAAAGACGCCGCAAAAAGAAAACGGAAGTGCTTGAAGAACTTAAGGTTAAGGTTGAGAAAGATGTGGATCAAGATAAACCCAAAGAACGGATTGAGAAGGATTTTTCAGAAGCTGAAAAAGAAATTGAGTAACCGCTCTTGACATCTTTTCCATTTAACTCTATACTGGCAACGCGTTTGAACCAAAGACAGCGGGCGAAAAGATAAGTCCCGCCGAGGTGAAAGAGTTAAGAAGAAATTAAAAATTTTCTTTTTGTAATTCAATCCCTATCAATCTTTGGAGGGATTTTTTAGTTTAAGTTAGTTAATTGCAATGGACGAAGAAAAGAAGCCAGCGTCAAGAATTAAAAAAGAACAAACCGTAGCGCAACTTCGGGAAAAGCTCTCTAGGGCCAAAACAGTGGTTTTAGCTGATCAAAGTGGTCTATCGGTCAGCAAGATCGGTGAACTAAAAAAGAAACTCAAGGGGGTTGATGCCGAAATTTTAGTCGCTAAAAACACTTTGCTAAAAATTGCGGCCCGTGAGGCTGGGTACGAAGTCCCAGACGAAACTCTCGTTGGCCCGACTGCAGCCCTTTTTGCCTATGATGATGAGGTGGCTCCTTTGAGAGAACTCTCTACTTTTGCTAAGGAGAACGAAAAACCCTCTGTAAAGGTTGGTTTTCTTGGAAAAACCCTTCTTTCCGTAGAGAGAATTGCCCAGCTTGGGCGACTGCCGTCAAAAGAAGTCTTACACCGCAGGGTTGTTGGCAGCCTCTATTCTCCACTTTACGGTGTAGTTAGCGTGCTAAATGCTAATTTAAAGAACTTGGTTTACGCCTTGGACCAAATTAAAGCTAGTAAAGTAAGTTAAGGTATAAGTCACGATGCAAACGTCAAAAGAAAAAATCAAAATTACCCAAAAATTCTCTGGATTTTTGGAGAGGAGGAACGCGATTGCGTGTGAGCCCTATTTACTTAGGGCGAAAATAGCATGAGCCGTTCCGACGACGAAGGGAGGTGCTCAAAGTAACTAAAACCATGAACGAACAAGAAGAAACTAAAAATTCGCCCTCTGGCGAAGAAAAAGTTGAAGAAGCAGCGGAAGTTGCTAAAGAAGCTGCGGAAAAGGCCGAGGAGTCTGCTGATAAGGCCTCTGAGGCAGTTGAGGAAGTCAAAGAAACAGCGGAAGTTGCTAAAGAGGAGGTGGCTGAGGTTAAAGAAGAAATCAAAGAGGAAACCCCTAAAGCCCAAGAACCCAAGGTCGAGGAAGTAAAGAAAGCACCCCTTGAGGTTAGCAAAAAACTTGAAGATATCATCGTGATAATTGAAAAACTCACAGTTTTGGAGCTCTCTGACTTAGTAAAAGCCTTAGAAGAACGCTTTGGTGTCACTGCGTCTGCTCCAATGGCAGTTGCGGCTGGGGCCACTCCTGCTGCGGCAGCTGGGGAAACTGCTGCTACCGAGGAGATTCAAACCAGCTTCAACGTCATTTTAGCCGAAAGCGGAGCTAATAAAATTAGCGTTATTAAAGCTGTTCGCGAAATCGTCCCCAGTTTGGGGTTGAAAGAAGCTAAAGACTTGGTAGACGCGGCCCCCAAACCGGTTCTTGAGGGAGCCGGCAAAGATGCTGCCAACGAAGCCAAGACCAAATTGGAAGCGGCCGGAGCCAAAGTAGAGCTTCAGTAATTGATTGGTAAGTAATTAAGCAAAAAACTCCTCCGCGTGAGGAGTTTTTTTGTTATTAAGCCTTTACTTTACCTTTTCGGCTGTGGTTTAATATTGATCTATTTCTATACTTTAACACAGTAGAAAGATTAGTCTCTTGACAGACTAATTTTTAGTCTGATATCTTTAATATAACTTTGGATTATTAAAGTCATTCTTTGCTCAGAAAGGAAAACTCGTGGCTTTAGGTGATGATCTTCCAGAACTTTTAACTGTTAAAGAAGTGGCTGCTTTCTTGCGAGTCTCCCCTCTTACCATCAAACGTTGGGGTAAACGCGGCAAATTACCGGCAATCCGTATCAACGCTCGTGGGGATAGAAGGTACAAAAAAGAAGCTGTTCTTTGGATATTAGGGGAAATGAAGAAAGGTCCAGAATAGACTAGCTTCCCATCAGGACTTCAACTTTGTGTTCTCCGCTCTTAAAATCAGGTAAAAGATTGCCGTTGATTTCCTTACCACCAACTTTAATAAATTTTACACCATTACTTACTTGTTGGGGGTTCTTCACTTTTATATTAAAGGTAGCTCCTCTAAAGTTTCGCTTAACTTCAAAGCTATCCCAGGTTTTTGGAATACAGGGGTCAATTAACAAACCGCTAAGTGTTGGTCTAATTCCTAAAATGTATTCGGTGCAAGCTTTAAAAAACCAGGAGGCACTCCCCGTCATCCAGGAATAGCTTCCTTGCCCAAAGTGTGGGCTTTGCGGGCCGTAACTGAACTCAGGATAGACGTAAGGCTCAACCAGAAAAACATCCGGCTCATGACTGCGAGTCAAAAAAGAAGTTCGTTGCCAAACCTCATAAGCTTTGTCTCCCCTACCTAAAATACACTCAGCAATAATCGCCCAAGCATTGGGGTGGGAAAAAATAGTTGAATTTTCCTTTGTTCCTGGGGCAAACTGTGAGACAACTCCCAAAGCAGAATTTAGTTTTGTATAAGCTGGCGCAAAAGTTAAAGCTCCGTAGGTAGTCATCAAGTGTTTCCACAAACTATCCATAGCTATTTCGGCTCGTGGGCCGGCAGCTACTCGGCTCATTACCGGCCAAGTTTGTCCGTTAATGTGGATTTTCCCTTCCTTGTTCCTCTTGGTGCCAATTAAATTGCCAGCGTCATCTGTTGCCCTCACGTACCATTTACCGTCCCAATATTGCTCGTTAATAGTCTTTTTCAAATGCTCATAAATATTTAGGTAGCGGCGGGCCTTGGTTCTGCTACCAATCTTCTCCAAAATCGGTACGATTTCCAAAATGTTAAAGGCAACTTGGTTGGCAACCATTAAAGACTCTCCTTTACCTAGGTGGCCACCTGCTAGAGCATCATTCCAATCAGCAGTTCGCCGCAAGGGCACACCGTTAGGGCTAACGTGATAAAGAGTGTAATCTAGAGCCCGCAGGACGTGCTCTAAAATAGTGCCCTCGCCCGCGTCTTGATAGTTGACTTTTTTCCTCAAAAACTTTAAGTTTCCAGTTTCTTTTAGGAAGTGAGTTACGGCAAGTACCAGCCATTGTGGGTCGTCCGAGTGGTCAGTAACATAAACTTCGTTGGTAAGGGGGTTCCAGGCATGGGCGGTCTTACCATCACTGTACTGATGTTCTAAGAGTTCAACTAATTTTTCTTCCACAAGCTTTTGGTCAATTGGCATCACCCCCAACACGTGTTGGCACTCATCACGAAATCCCCAGCTGCCTGAACCAATGTAAAGTGAGATCATCTCCCCCATTTGGGCAGTCACCCAAGATTGGTATTTATTCCAAACGTTGACTGAGAGGTTAAAGTTTTGCTCTGGAGTTTTAACTACCAGTTTTTCTAAGTAAGCCCCCCAAAACTTCTGCACCGCCTTGAAACTCTCTTCAACAAAACTTCTTTTAGTAACCTTTTTAACCTTTTTATTTACAGCCTCAATATCCTCTTCAATTCCCAACACCAGGTGAAAACTCACCTCTTCTCCTTTCTCAAGCTCAAGAATTTTCATCAGGGCCCCAATTGCCTCCTCACTTTCTCCGTAACCGTTGCGACAAAAACCTTTTTCGACCACGATCGGGTTGGAAAGATAACGGTACTCTCCGATAAAATCCTGTTTAACACAGTCAAAGCATTCGAATTTAACTGAGCCGGTCAGGTAGGCCCAGTATGGCCAAATGGCGGTCCTTTTCGTAGGGTTATCCCAACGTCTTTTCGTAGCGTAAATAACATTGTTTTTGAAATAAACGTCGTTAAAAAAGGAATCGAAATTACGGTCAGTTAAGTCCTTGGAAAACCCCCCTAAAACCCACTCGACGTAGCTGATAATGGAGATGTTGCGTTTCTTTTCCGAGAGATTTTTAACTTTAATATCCCAAACTTCAAGATTATCATCCAACGGTACGAAGTAAGTGACATCGATTTGGATTTGGCTATTAATGGAACTAATTTTATTGTAGCCCAACCCAATTCGAGCTTCCCAAAAATCAGCTTCTTTCATGACTGGCTGCCAATTAACCGACCAATATTCACCGGAGTCGTTATCCCGAACGTAAAGATAGCGCCCGGGCCGATCACTAAGAGTAGTTTCACCGGGAATTCCACGAGTGATACGGTTAAAAGAAGGATCAATATAAAAAGAAAAGCCTCCGCCTGTGGCTGAGCACAGTGAGGTAAATTTACCGTTGGTCAAATAGTTTATCCAGGGTCTGGGAGTATCGGGACGAGTAATAATGTATTCTTTTCCGTCAGGGGAAAAATAACCGTACTTGGCAGATTTATCCATCAATTTAAGTATAAAGGATAAAGGCTAAAGGATAAAGTAAAAGAAGTTTCAACCCAGTTTGAGTTCAATATCCGAGAAAGCTAAATAGGCCATTAAGTAGGTAACAATTGATTCAGCTCCCTGGTTTAAATTAACTCCTTCAGGGTTGATGCCATCAAAACAACCGTGGGTAACCTCGTCATAAATCTCTAAGCCGGCAGCATTGTATCCCCAATACCAGGCAAACCATTTTTTAGCTGCCTCTTGATACTTGTGGTCAAAAGTAACTTTATAAAGCCCAAGGTTGGCAATAACCATGTCAGCTGCTTCTAATGGTTGTTGGTCATAGGCAGCTTTCCTCTTACCCTTAAAATACCAGCCGCCTTGGCCAATAGGTGAGGGTATTCCTTCTTTGGTCGCAGTCTCCTTTTCCAAAAACTCAAGGGATTTCTTAGCAGCCTCTAAATAGATATTATTGAAAGTTGCTTGGTAAGAGAGGGTTAGGACGTAGGGAAAAATTCCGTTAGCATAGGTTAGATAGGGCTCAAACCAACGCCAGTTACCTACCGCGTTCTTTTTGTAAAGTTCGACCAAACTGTCGGCTAAAAATATGATGTCTTTTTTCCATTCCTCGTTGTTAGGCTCCATTTGAGATAGATAAGTTAAGCCGGCTAGGCAGTAAGCCTTGGCGCGGGATGCTTCTAACTTCTGGATATTACCTTTAACTTCAGCTACTAAATTCTTCGCCCCCAGAGTGAGATCACGGCGGGGGGCGGCAAAAGCCGTATAACTCAAGGCCCAAAAAACCCGTCCGAACCCATCTTCAGTTTTAGCCTGATCCAAAAATTTGTTATCGAAAGATAAAAAGTTGTAAAACCAGCCCTCTGTGGTTTTGGCGTGATCAATAAAAGATAAATAGGTCACTCCTAAATCCAAAGCTTCCTCGCCGCCAAAGAGTCGGTGGTAAAAAACACTTACCAGTAAGCCCCGAGCATTATCATCCACACTGTAACCAAGATTACGGTCTGGGACTGCGAATTTGGCGTGCTGAATTATACCAGTGTGGTTAGTTAACCTCTTAAGAAAGGTAAGTGAGGGAGGTTTTTTGAAGTCGACTTTAGAAAGAAATTCGTTCGGGTCCATATCTTTGTTAACAAGTTACTTGCCAACCCTTGCGCTTCCGTTCTTATGTAGGTTAGAAATTTTCCCCTTTAAGACTAGGCCGAGGAGGTCAAAATAAGCTAGAGCAACAGCTGACCAAGTCATCAACCGACCGTATTGATAAGCTTCATGCTCCAAACTTTGGCGCCAGTTGCTATCACTGAGAATTTCGATTGCTGCTTTGGAAATAGCTTTAGAATCCCGAAATGGCACTAAAATCCCTCGCTTGTTGTCCAAAACCTCCTCAGCGTAAAGATAAGGGGTAGAAATACTTACCTTACCAGCTCCAACTGCGTAGGAAAGGGTTCCGGAAGCAATCTGCTGTGGATCTAGATACGGGGTGATATACAAATCGCTTGCCCTTAAATAATCCGTCAACTCTTCCAAGGGTAGATAGCGGTTAATAAAACGCACATTATTTTCAATTTTCAGTTCTTTGACCCTTTTGGCAAGAGACTGACGGTAGCTCTCTCCGTACTTCTTTTTGACTACTGGATGAGTTTCTCCGATGATTAGTAAAAGAAAATTAGGTACTTTTTTGACAACCGACGGTACAGCAGAAATTGCGTATTCTAATCCTTTGTTCGGTGATATCAGATTAATTGCACTCATAACCACTCTACCTCGCAATCTGGTAAGACGCTTAAAGTGCTCACTACCACCGAAAGGCAAATCCGGCACACCGTGGTGAATAATGGCGATCTTTTTTGTATCCACCCCGTAAACTTTTGCCAAACGGCTGACAACTGGCTCAACCATAACCACAACTGCATTTGAGTATTTGAAAAGGTCCTTGATAACCGCAAGTTGGTTGGGGTTGGGTTTCTCAGGAATAGTATGTAGCGTGGTGACTACTTTTTTGTTCAGCCTTTTGAGAAATTCGAGAATGTAGTCGCCACCCTCACCTCCGTACAAGCCAAACTCGTGTTGAAGACACAGAATTTCAGCTGAAGAAGAGTTAACATAGTCGGCTGCAGCACGGTAGGCCTCTAGATCGTCTTGCTGAACACGATACTTAACTTCCCAAGGATAGTCATAACCCCCGTTTGGTACAGCTGGGTCAGTAACCGCCAGAATTTCGGCTAAGGCAAAGGGGTTGAGGGCGTTGATAGCTGTAGTTAAATCTTTGGTAAAAGTAGCAATGCCGCATTTTCTGGGTATGTAAGAAGACATGTAGATCGCCCGGATGGCCGGGTGCTGTTTTTCTAAAGTTTGAGAAATCTGGGTTTTAGGTTCTGCCATAGTAATTTTTGTTATATTAGTTTATATATAAACACACTTTGATAGGTAAGAGCGCGTGAGGTCGATTATATACCCTCTTGCGCTCTCAAACAATTAACCAAGGCTTAATTTTACACTTCTTGGTCAAAATCTTCCATGTTACGACCCATAGACTTGACAAGCCTGCACCTGTCGTGAAATACTTTTATTAGATTGTTCCCTCCTTTCGAGGTGATTTTGGCAATCTTAAAATACTCTGGCCTGCCCGCTTGAGAATGTACGGCTGGTTTGAGTTGACCAGCTTTTTTTGTTCTTTAGTTTTATTAAGGCTTGCGCTAGAAAACTAAGAATAATAGACAGTGCAGCTGGTTTTTGGGTACCTTAACATTTTAATCCCTCTTTAATTTGTGTAAACCTCCGCTTTTTGGAGTTAGCCATAATCTCGTCTAGAGATTATATCGACCGCATTACAAATAATGTTCGGTTTTTCAAAAACTACATTAGGTCGATACAAAACTGCAAAAAACAACGAGTGGAAGTCCCTACTCAAGTAGTCTAAGTTGGTTCTGCCAGAGTCAGTTAAAGAATTTGCTAGTGATTGACCAAAGGAGGCACCCATGAGACGCACATGAAGTCTTAAGTAATCTAAAAAGGAAAGAGTCCAAAAAGTTCAAAGTTGTTAGCTGATCTTGCCTCTGCTATAGAGGCAGTTCAAAAGCCCCTGCCGGGGCTAGAGCGGTGAGTCCGCCACAAAGTCCGGTGCAAGAAATCCGGTAATGACGCCCTGGTAGGGGCTCGTCCATTTGTAAAGAGTTTCTTAGACCCAATCCGCCAGCTGGTGGAGGGTCTTTTTTTGTTGCCAGAATTTGCTTTTTAAGCATAAGTTGTTATACTTCGACGCACTAGTTGCAGGTTAAGCGCTAGAAATAGAGGCGTTTTTGCGCCAAAAGGAGAGGGAGATGTCAAAAATAACACTGGAGACGAAGCCCAAGGTCGAGGGGTCTGTGCTGGTCAGAGATTACATACCAAGTGTCACAATCAAGCAACTAACTACAGCTGTAGCTGCAGCCAAGCTCGCCTACGACAGGATGGATTTCCAGAAGGAAAGGGTAGTTGAGATAATCAAGATTGGTTGGGTTCAGAGACCCCAATTTCCTGTTCTGATCATCGAGTTCGGAATTGTCATCGCTTACCCGTTTTCTGACAAGGAAGAAGTTTCTGTCAGAATCCAACCCAACGGCGTAATAGTCCGGCCTGGGACTAGTTTTGGCCAGAGTCCCATAAATTTCGACGATGCTGATGAAGTGGGCCAGCTTTTGCTTAACGGTATAGCGATTGGTGTCTCTTCCAAAGCAGCTGAAGTCAAAGCTAAGGCAGCTTCTTTTGACAGGGGTTGGCAAGAATTCCTTCCCAGTCAAGCCTAGCCTCTACAAGCAGCCCTCAGGACTCCTCTTGGGGGCTTTTTTCTTTGCTAAACTATATTGCCAACTTAAAGTCAGTTTGCTAGTCTGTGTTACATGAACAAAAAACAACGCCAAGAAATGCTAGAGATATTTTCTGAAGGTTTTCATGAGGTAGTCATACCTTATATCGACGGTAAAATCGAAACTTTAGGAAATAAAGTAGATGAAGGTTTTGGTAAACTAGATAGAAAAATCACTAACGTCACCGACTTTCACGCCACAACCCTTGATGAGCACGAAAAGCGCCTAAAAACTCTCGAAACCAAAGTCTTTTCAAGATAATCTATTTATTTACTCCTAAGTAATTCCCGAAGAAATCGTAGAAGTGCTTTCTGGCGCTTGGCTCGCCGCGGCTGAACTAAAAGACGAAAGGCCCACTCAAGACCCAGATTTCTAACTAGCTTAGGAGCTCGTGGGAGAGCCCCAGACAGAAAATCAAACGCCCCACCTACTCCCATGGCCACTTTGACATTAAGATATGATAAATGAGCAGCGATCCATTTTTCTTGGCGAGGATGGCCCAATGCAACCAGCAAAATATCCGCTTCCCAGGAGTTTATTTTCTCAGTTATCTCTTGCGGGAAGTCACCAAAGAAGTTTCCGCCGGCCAGAGCTTTAGCTTGCAATTTTGGAAACTTCACTCGCAGGGTAGCTGCTGCCTCATCCGCAACCCCAGTTTGCCCTCCCAAAAGAAATAACTTGTAGCCAAACTCTTGGGCCATTCCAGCTAGAATTGTCGCCAGGTCTGCTCCAGGAATTATTTCCAACGGGTCTTTCAACCCACTACCTATCATAGTCTTGAAACCACTCACCATCAAACTTATTAGCCTACCAACCCCACCCTTACTTGAGGTTTTTTGGTGTTGCCAAGCAAGTTGCAAACCAAAACTTTCCGGAATTACCAAGTCTGCCTTTGCGATAACTTTCTTAAACTCGCTGTCTTTTTGGGCAGTCATTATCATTTCGGTGTTTAGAGTGATAATGTGTAGTTTTTTGCCTGACTCAACAGCTTTTTTAATCTTTTCCAAAATTTCTTCAAGGGTTAGGTTGTCAAACCGAACGTTAAGAATTCTAGGCATAAATTTTTTCAAAAAGAGCCACTGTTTCTCGAGCAGCTTTTTCCCAACTAAACTTTTTAACCTGTTGCCTGCCAGCAACAATTAGTTCGCGGCGCAGGTTTTCGTCACGGGCTACTTTTAGAAGAGCAGCGATTAGTTCCTTTTTGCTTCTTGGGTTGAAAAGCAAGCCCGCCTCACCCACTACTTCAGGAAGTGAAGATCTTCTGGAAGCTATAACTGGAGTTCCACAACTCATTGCCTCTAAGACTGGTAAGCCAAAACCTTCAAAAAGCGAGGGTAGAACAAAAGCTAAGGCTCCGCTATAAAGAGCAGGTAAATCATCGTCCCCGACAAAGCCAAGAAATTTGACTCTACTGTCTATTCCAAACTTAACAGGAGCCTTGTAAATGTCTTCGTAGAGCCAACCGGGTTTACCAGCAATAACCAAATCAAGATTGCGAATTTCAGTTTGCGAAAAAGCTTCAATTAAAAGTTCAAGGTTTTTGCGGGGCTGGACAGTTCCAACAAACAATAAATAGGGCCGTCGCAACCCATATTTGAGTTTAACTCCACTGACTTCCGCTCTATCTCTAGTTGAAAAGAAATTCTGGTCAACCGCTTCGTAGATTACCTTGATCTTTTTTGGATCAGCTCCAAAACGCTTGACCAAATCCTTTTTGGTTGAGTTTGAAACAGCAATGATAACAGTAGCAAAAGACACTGCAAAACGGGTGGAAGCGTTTAAATAAAGTTTTTGAGGAAACTGGTGGTGCTCGGCGAGGAATTCTGAACCTAGGTCATGGATGGTAACTACAGTTTTCAAACCAGGCCGATGAATAAGTGGCAAGGTGTGAGCAGGAACAAAAAGGATATCAGGAGGCTTAATCAGACATTCAAGCGCCAAACGAGCTTGGGTCCAAAATCTTGGCAAAGGTATATAACGAGTGACAAAATTTGTCTGGCTAATTTCAAAATATTGAGGTAAATTGTTAAAATAAAGAGTATATTTATTAGTTTTATCAACCTGTTTGATAGCCTCAATCAAGTTGAGGGAGTAGTTTTCAGTTCCAGTTCTTTCTGTCAGGGCAATACGGCTAGCATCAATCCCAACGTGCATGAGGGGTATTTTACCAGCTTACAGCTAACTTATCCAGAAATCTATCTTTTGGTGATGGATTTTTTGTAGAGGTCAATGTTATCCAAAGCCAAACCTGTACCGGTTACCACACAAAGCAGCGCGTCATCAGCAACGTGGCAAGGCACACCGGTGGCTTCGGTAAAGAACTTATCGAGATTTTTTAATAGTGACGTACCGCCGCTCATGACAATTCCTTTATCAATAATATCGCTGGCTAACTCTGGTGGAGTTTGTTCTAAAACTCCCTTGACTGCATCAAGGATCGCATTAAGGGGTGTTTTGATTGCTTCGGTTACTTCCCGATTGGTCAGTTCAATGGTTCTGGGTAAACCGGTGATACTATCGCGACCGCGCACTTCCATTTTCTGTACTTGGTCGGTCAAGGTAGCACTACCAATATTTAGTTTAATATCTTCGGCTGTTCTCTCGCCAACAATTAAATTGTACTTACGGCGAATGTATTGGGCAATCGCTTCATCAATTTTATTGCCAGCAACACGAACACTGTTGTGCACCACAACCCCACCTAAAGAGATCACTGCTGCTTCAGTCGAGCCCCCACCAATATCAACAATCATATTGCCGGAGGGGGCGGCAATCGGAATTTTGGCTCCAATTGCCGCAGCTAACGGTTCGTCAATTAAATAGGCAGTTTTGGCTCCCGCTGATAGTGTTGCGTCCAAAACTGCCCGGCGCTCAACTGAAGTTACTCCCGCTGGTACACAAATCATTACTTCCGGCTTAAAAAGACGGGAGCGGCCACAAACCTTATCAAGGAAATAGCGTAGCATCGCTTCAGTGACAACATAATCGGCAATTACTCCGTCGCGTAAAGGACGGCTGGCAACAATCCCCTCAGGAGTTCGGCCGAGCATTTCCCTGGCTTCATTTCCAACTGCGACAACTTCGTTTTCCTCAGCATCAACAGCAACCACTGTCGGTTCGTTGAGAACTACACCGTGATTTTCCAGGTAAACTAGGCTATTAGCAGTTCCAAGATCGATACCAAGTCGTTTCGAAAACATATTCTCTTGCGAGTATAAACACCTTACCAAAGACGGTCAAGAAGAAAAAGTTTTTTAGATCTAACCTGACTTAAATAGGTCAAAACTCAAAATTTAAAGGTCAAAAGTGAAAGTTAAAACTTTAAAATTTTCTAAAACTTGACTACTTTTGAATTTAAATTTTGCCTTTATACTTTTTACTTTTTACTTCATCTTTGTGCTAAAATGGTGCCGTGAAGCATCTTCTTGGCAGTTTATTTTTAATATTGTTGGTCTTAGCAGCTGGGCTGGTTCTCGTAATTTATGCTCAAGGCAACCGCCTTGACAAAGACGGGAAATTAAGTGGTAGTGGAATTTTGCAAATTGATACTACTCCCGATAAAGCCCGTCTTCTTATTGACGGGAAAAAGAGGGGTGAAACAGATACTAGTCTTGAAAATTTAAAACCCGGTAAATATACAGTAAAGGTAGAAAAGGACCGCTACCAAACTTGGGAAAAAGTTATCGAGGTAAAAGAAGGTTTGGTAACTCCGCTAAGAGTTACTTTGTTCCCAACTAACCCATCCCTAACCTCTTTAACGTTTGAAGGCGTTTACTCCCCCTCGCTTTCTGCCGACAACAAAAAAGTTGTCTATGGTATTCAAGCGGGCGACAAAAAGGGCCTATGGGTTTTGAACCTCACCGACCCCCAACTTTTTTTCAGTAACGCTTCGCCCAAACAAATTGTTGTCGATACCGCTAGCCTGCCTTTTTCGAGTTCAACTTTTGTCTGGTCGCCAGACAGCGACCAAATTCTTACCACTGTCAAAATACCCAAAGCTGAAAGTAGCAAATCTTTCCTTCTACAAGCTGACCAGCTTAACTCTAACCCAGAAGAGGTAACCACTAGAGTTGAAGAAATTAAAGCTGCCTGGCAAAAAGAAGTCTCTGAACAACTCTCTAGCCTACTTAAGGATCTTGGGGAAGAAGCGCAAACTCTTTCAAGAGACGCCAAAAGTGTCAGTTTCTCTAAAGATGAAACTGCTGTGCTGATCGTTAAAACCGACGGGAGCGCTCTAGTTTACGACAGTAAGCCCAGTCCTGTACCCAACGTAAAACCTCAATTCTCTACTTTACCTTCGGCCGACCAGTACTTTTGGTTTCAGGGTAACAACAAAAACTTAATTCTGATCGAGAAAAACACGATTAGTATCTTGGATACTGATGGCACTAACCGAGTTAATATTTTTACTGGGGATTTTGATCCTAATTCGGTTTACAGCTGGGCAGGCGGTTCGAAACTCGTCATTTCTATCAACTTAAATTCGAAAGCCAATCCCCTGCCCAATCTCTATACCATTGACCTCGACTAGGCGCCTCACCCATCAAGAGGGCTGGAAGCTTGTTGGTCAGTCTCAACAAGTTTAGCGGTGATGATCAAACGCCTCAGACTTGACCCGGGCGGGTCACAAGTTTGTAAAGTAAGGATCGGTTCTTTGGAAACATCGGTCAAATAACGCACGTCAGTTGCCTGCACCACCCGCTTATCGTAAACAATGTAATCGTAACGCCTACCTTTATAGAAAGTTACTACTCGATCCCCAACTTCAAGCTTTCTCAGCAAGTAAAAAACGCTGTTGTAGCGTCTGGCTTGAAGTGGGTTAATGGCTGAATGGGCAAAAAGAAAGACGTTGTTGTTGGCTTGGTCGCGACTACCTGGGAGGGCTGTCCCCTTAGCATGGGCAACACCTCTTGATAAGGCGGCGATATATTCATTGTAATTTCCACTATCAACGCCTGCTACTACTGGAGAATTGACATCAATCTTCTCAATTACCACTCCGAAATCAGTACTGGAGGGAACCACTTGGATGGGTGGTGGCACTGCCAGAATGTCACCGAAGCCGCTTCTTTTAGTTTCAGGTGCTCCCTCCCCTACCAAAACGTACTGTTGGCCTCTAAAATTATCCCACCAATACTTGAGTTCTGCACTGACAAAAGGCCAAAAGCTTACCAAAGCAAAAATAATCCCGCCAATAATTAGGCTGTTAGCGAGAGTTCTTATTAAAATAAAAAGCCAAAACCGGCGTTTGTACTTTGGAGTACTCATCTGGCGGCCCTGGAGGGACTCGAACCCCCAATCTTTCCCTTAGGACGGGACTGCTCAATCCAATTGAGCTACAGGGCCTTGTAAGAGCCGGGTTTGAATTTTAGCACAAAATGGCCTAGAATTAAACGGATTTCGGAGTGTGGCTCTTTTTTGAGAGGCGGGTCAAAAAAGCTCTGCATCTCCGAGATTAAGAAATCTCGGGGTGTAGCTCAGTGGCAGAGCGCTGCGTTCGGGACGCAGAGGCCGTTGGTTCAAATCCAATCACCCCGACCAAGTTACCTGATTTGACACCTTCTCAACCTAATCTGCTATTGTTATTCTATAGTTAATCTATGCCCAACTCCTTAAAAAAGAGCTCTCAGGAAGAGTTTACTTCTTCCGAGAAGCAGTCCCGAGGTTCCGACCGAGGGTTTACTCTGATTGAGTTAATGGTGACAATTAGTATTATTGCTATCCTTGCCATCGTTGTTTTAGCTTCCTTCACCCAAATCCGCAAAAGTTCACGAGACGCCCAAAGAAAGTCTGATCTCCAATCGGTGGCTGAAGCCTTACAACGTTTTTATAATGACAACGCCTCTTTTCCATTAAGCGGTTCTGGAAATATTAGCTACTACTTAGGCAACTGTACTTCAGTTGGGTCTTTAGTTAACGCTAAATGGGGCTCTGGGGCTTTGGCAGTCAACGAGAGAAGAGGAATTGTCTGTGGGGGATTGACCTATATTAAAAACTTGCCAGCCGAGACTTTAGCTTCTACCCCTCAATATTGTTATCAAAATGTCGGGGTCTCTACCCAAAGATTTGAACTCTTTGCCCGTCTGGAAACCCCTCCGCCGGGTGGTGCAACCTACACTTGCAACTCGATTGGTACTTATAATTACCGCATCACCAGCCGCGACTAACTTTTAGACTAGCCCTTCGTCAGCTCGCTTGTAAGAATGCTTCTCGCCTTCTGCAAACCAAATGTCTTCCTCGTACTTGGCTTCTTCTGGGGAACCAGAAACGTGGACTAGATTTTGGACTGCTCTTTTTTCCGGATTTGCGTAAGCTGCTGAATCAGTGGCTAAGTCTCCACGAATTGTTCCGGGAACCGCTGCCACAGGCATGGTAGCACCGGCGACGCTGCGGGCATTTTCCACGGCGTGACGGCCTTCCAAAAGCAGGGCTACGACTGGACCAGAAGTGAAAAAATCAATGTTCCAATTGTTGATCATGCGGCCGATTTCTAGGGGGTCGAGAGTTCCAAAAACTTCTTTAGGATCTTTTCCATAGTCAGCGTAAACTTTAAGGGTCTTTTCCCCCATACCTTTGAGAAACTCAGTTCTGTCTTCAGGGTAATGACGCGCTACTAGCTCCTGCGAAGGAGAAATCATTTTCACTGAAATTATTTTTAAACCCACCTTTTCAAAACGACTGATAATTTCGCCAACTAAGGCACGTTTGACTCCATCTGGTTTTACTATAACGACCACATGATCCATTTTTATACCCCAATTAGAATTTTAACACAGATTTAAATTTGCTTTCATCTTTAAAAGGTCCGATGATGGCTAAGTTTAGACCTTGGTTAACAAATAATTTTTTTGCTACAGCGGAAGCTTCTTGGCCGGTCACCTTATCGATCTCATCGCTAACTTCTTCCAAAGTGCGAATTTTTCGCTCAAGCAACTGCTGCAAACCAAAGCGAATCCCCACGTTTTGGCTATCCTCAAGAGCAAGAACCATTCTACCCTTTAGGTACTCTTTAGCTTTCTTTAACTCATCGGCGCTTGGAGCCTGTCTGGCAATCTGGCCAAGCTCGCCTAAAATAACTTTGATTGCCTCCTCAATATTTTTGGGGTCAACTCCGGCTTGAGCTGCCAAGTAACCTGTGTCTAAGTACTCTTCTTCCCCACTGCGAACGTAATAAGCTAAACCTCGGCGCTCTCTCAGTTGGATAAACAACCTTGAACTCATAGAAGAACCCAAAATCGCGTTGAGAACACTAATTTTGTAGCGATCTGGGTTGCCAATTGGGTAACTCCGTACTCCTAAAACTAGGTGGGCTTGTTCACTTTCTTTAAATTTAAGTTTAACTTCTGGAGCAGACTGATCGAATTCTACTTTGGCAAAGCTTGGCCCTTGTTTCTTTGCAAGAGAAGAGAAGTATTTTTCCGCTAACTTATTAGCTTGAGTGGGCGTCACCGCTCCGCTAGCAACCACAAGCATGTTCGGGCCTAAATAGTGCTTAGCGTTGTAAGAGAGGAAGTCCTCTCTGTTGATATTTTTTAGAGATTCTAGGGTTCCAACTGTGTCCCACCCCAATGGTTGGTCTCCATAAAGCAATTCTTCAAAAACATCACCTACGTGTCGGGCCGGTGTATCCCAGTACATTCTCAGTTCCTCAGCAATAACATTACGCTCCCGGTCAATTTCAACTTGATCAAATTTTGAATTTAAAAGCATGTCGGCAAGCACTTCTGTAGCTAACTCCAAGTGAGTAGCTGCAGCTTTAATGTAGAAACCAGTGTACTCTTTGGAGGTAAAGGCGTTAAACTCAGCCCCAAGGCCGTCAATCAGGGAGGCGATTTCGGCAGCAGTCGGACGTTTTTTAGTGCCTTTGAAAAACATGTGTTCGGCAAAATGAGCAATTCCATTCAACTTTTTAGTTTCATAACGACTACCAGATCCCACTAACAAAAGAATGGTTGCCGATTCAACCCCTGGCATGTTGGTCGTCAAAACCCTTAAATTATTCTTTTTTAATGTCAAAAGCTCTGGTTTAAGCATGTCTGTGTTAGCAATTCTGAAGTTAATTTGATAACTTTGTTTGTTGCCAAAATTCCTAAAGTAACAGTTGACCATTTTAACATTACTTAGTTGTCTTTGTACAGATTAATTTGTCTAATCAGGATTTTAGTGCTAGACTTGCCTCTAAAGAGAGGAGAAATAAGGTTAGGGGGCTTGGTGTTGAACCTCTTAAGGATGGTGTTCTGGCTGCTTCTCGCAGCTGCGGTACTTACCGGCGTCTTTTTTGGTTCCAATCTTGTCGGGTACAGTCTTGCCGTTGGTGCTGGGCTAGTTTTTCTTATCGAGATCTCAAAGCGCAAGTGGAGAAAGGAGAGGTGAAATGCTTTCAGATTGGTTTAGCCCGGGTATTAATAGCGATTTACTTACACCCTCTGTGGTTGCAATCGTCCTGGGCTATCTAATGCTTAATCTTGCCAGCCTCACTACAAACGACGACTTCCCCATCGGCGGTCGCATTTGGATCTCAAGGCTCGGATGGACGACTTTTTTAATCGGGTGGGCAGGTTTTTTGACATGGCTAGCCTTCAGACACGGACTTTTATAAGCACTCTCCACGGTACAACCACAGAGTGCTTTTTCTTTGCAAATTTAAACTAAACAGGTATAATTCAACCAATCAACCGGCTCTCTAAAAGTTACAAGAAAGGAAAGGGACTTGCTGGGAGTACGTTTTCGCCTTGACTTGATGAAATCCTGGTTGGGCTCCATACTCTTTTTGGGGCTGGCGTCTGGCCTTGCTTACGCGATTTTGAACTACACTCTCTCACCCGATACAGTAGCCAACCCGAACCAGCAACTACCTCACTACTCCTCTGCCTTCTGGGACACGGTGGTCAGGAAGGGTGGGCATTTTGCCGCTTTTGGAGCCTTCGCAGGAAGCGTCTATCTGGCCCTAATTACCGCTCCTTACCCAAAACTGAACCCTTGGCTGGCTGCCAGCTTCATTGCCATGGGGCTATCACTGGGCTCAGAGGTTGGACAGAGATGGGTACCAGGACGCTACAGCAACTCTACCGACATCGCCATTGATGCTGCGGGAATAGCCACTTCTCTGCTTTTACTGACTGTGATCAGGCATCTTTGGAGAAAGCGGCTTTCAAGACGAGCTGAAGTGAACCAACCCGCAGCGGTCGAAAGGCAGTTAACCAAGGCGCTCTTAGAGTAACCACTTCTAGAGCGCTTTCTTTTCCTAAAAGATATATGAATAAACATTCATATATCATTCCTGCTTTATTACCTTCTAATCTTCTCTGATCATGTGTTTTTGGGGGTCCCCTTTGCGAAGTTGGCGTCTTAATACTAGCAAAAAAGCAAGAGGAAGCGGTTCCCGAGGATGTCCCGATGCTTTTTTTGCTTTAGTGTTACAGTCAACGCAGCAGGGGTATCCTTTTCTTGGAAACTTCTTTTGGATAAGCAAAAGAAGTAGCAAAAGCAATTACATACGCTCTGGTGCGGAAACACCCATGAGTTTAAGACAATTAGCGAGGGTAATTTTAGTTGCCTGGACTAAGGTAAGACGTGCTTGGGTCATCTCCGGATCTTCTGAAATAACTTTGTGGGTCTCGTAGAAACTGTGGAAAAGTTCTGCTAGTTTTATTGCGTAGAACGGTAGTTGGTGTACCGCAAAACTTGTGCTTATTTCCTCGATAACTTCAGGAAACTGAAGAATTTTTTTAGTTAGCGCACCCTCCTGTGGACTGCTAAGTAGGTTTAAGTTAGCACCAGGCAACCCTTCAGGAGCTTTTTTCAAGATACTGTTCATGCGTGCGTGCGCGTATTGCACGTAGTAAACTGGGTTGTCGGCAGAGGTTTCTTTGGCAAGATCAAGATCAAAGTCCATGTGGGTGTTGGGTGCATGCATCAAAAGAAAGAAACGGAAAGCATCCTTCCCGACTTCCTCCAAAACTTCATCGGCAGTAATAAAATTACCTGCCCGTTTGGACATTTTGACTATTTTCTCACCCTTCTTCAACCTAACATACTGGTACAAAATTACTTTGTACTTGTTAACATCCTCCCCAAGAGCTTTAATGGCTGCCAGCAAACGCGGAACGTGACCATGGTGGTTACTGCCAAGAACATTAACAACTAGGTCTGGCTTATTCTCAAACTTAATTTTGTGGTAGGCAATGTCGTCGGCAAAATAAGTTGGACGGCCCCTATCAGAGCGTTCCAAAACAGCCTCCTTATCAGCTAGAAACTCGTCGTTGGGTGCAAACCAAAGTGCTCCCTCTTTTTCTTTCGTCAGGCCTTTTTTCTTTAACTCTTCGATAACCTTGAGCGTGAGCTCTTTCTGAACTTCTGATTCATGATAAATCTCGTCAAACTCAATCCCCATCTGTCGGCAAGTAGCGATAATCTCTTCAAAGAGAATTTCAACACCGCGAGCTTTAACTTTCTCTTCTTCTAAACTGGCTTGTTGGCTAAGATTCATTTCTTTAATTAATTTAGAGGCCAACTCTTCAATGAAAATTCCCTGATAAGTTTTTTCATTTGACTCAACTTTACCCAACCCCAGTTCTTCCTTAATCAAACCGATCAAACTATTTCCAAAGATATCAACTTGGCTACCGATATTGTTGTTGTAATACTCGCGGATAACTTCATAACCACTAGCTTCTAAAACAAAGGCGAGGCTGTCACCAAGCGGCCCGCCTCGGGCATTGCCCAAGTGTAGCGGCCCGGTTGGGTTGGCAGAAACAAATTCAACCCGCGCTTTCTTACCTTTATTTATCTCTGAATAACCATATCTTTCTATATCATTTAATATTTGTGGCAGTAATTTTATGGTTTCTTTTTGGTTAATAGTGAAGTTTATAAAGCCTGGGGGCGCAACTTTAACCTGGGAAATTAGTGGCGATTTCGGTAAGCTACGCACTAAAAAATTAGCAATCTCAATTGGTGTGTGATACTTACCAAACTTACCCAAACGAAGAGCGATGTTAGTTGTGTAATCAGCGTGTTCAGAAGTTTCCACCAAAAGAGCCTCCGTGGGAATTTTTTCTTCTTCCAGAACCTTTTTAATAATACTTTCTATATCTTTCTTAATCATTTTTGCTTTTAAACTTTAACTTACTTCTCCGTCCGAGTGTACCATTTTTCCCCATCACTGACAATTTGCACAGTGCCGTTTTGATCGGTTCTGTAAATTTTTGATCCAACAGCAGAGAGCATTTGAATAATGTTTGCGCCCGGATGGCCATAAGTGTTGTTCTTACTTAAGCTAATAACCGCAATCTCAGGTTTAAGTTCGGATAAAAAGTCCTCTTTTAAGCCAGTTTTCGCGCCGTGGTGCGGCACTTTCAAAACCTCAATATCACCGATGTTTCCTGAATAAGGTTGGTTTTTAGCATCCGCATCGCCGGTCAAGAGAACGTCGAACTCACCAAAGGTAAGTTTGAAGACTGCTGAAGCTTCGTTGAGGTCTTTTGGGCTCTCAATCTCGGGTCTAGGCCAAACGAACTTAAAGCTAACCCCGTCTGTTAAATTAACGGTATCGCCGGCAACCACCGTCTCAGGTTTGAGATTTTGCTGACCCAAAACATCGGTCCACATTTGGAAAGAAGCAGTAGTATGAGTAGCGTTAGTGACCAATACCTTTTTAACTGGAAATCTCCTCACAACTTCAATCAGCCCCTTAAGGTGGTCTTCCTGGGGATGGGTCAGAATTACTAGGTCCAGTTCTCTCTGTCCAACCCCCAGATCCTTATTCAAATAGTCCACCACCCGATTATTAGGTCCGCCATCAACTAAAATTTTGTAACCGGCTGGAGTTTGAATATAGATACTGTCCCCCTGACCAACATCGTAAAACTTGATCAACAGCTCTCCACTTGATGCTAAAACGACCTGCGACCAGGTTAAAACTGCTACCAGCGCTAAAACAAACACTAGCCAAACGCCAAGGTGTCTCTCTTGCCAAATTTTTCTAAGGTTCAGACTGCCTCCAAACTTGCACCCCTAGCTTTAACTTTTTGTCTCAAAAGGAAGCTGAGAACAAGAGAGTAGTAACCAACGGCTAAGAGCCAGTTACTACCTCCAATCTCTAGAAATAGAAACTTGAGTTTGGCAAACTCATTAACCAGATAAGTAAAGAAGAATAAAGGCGCCAGCAAAATCAAACCCACGCCTTGAGCGAGTAAATTGTTGATAAAACTTGCCACTAAGAAGATAAAACCACCAATTGTTACTAATGGAATTAACCAAAGAACTAAAGAATTGACCAACGGTGACAGTAGTGAAACAGTACCAAAATGGTAAAAAAGCACTGGCAGTACCAAAATCTGAGCAGCGATTGTGGTGGCAATGGATTCTCTGAAAAGACCATGCACTCTAGTTAATTTGCTACTAATAGGTTTGGTGAAAGCAATAATACCAAGGGTTGCAAGAAAGGAAAGTTGGAAAGAGATGTCGGTTAGAAAATTTGGGTTAATGACAAGCATAGCGGCACCTGCCAAACCTAAAGAATACAAGGCCAAGGCTTTCCTTCCTAGCAGAAGTCCGACAAGAGTGACAATTCCAATCACCGCTGCCCTCAAAGTTGGAGCAGAAACACCGACTAGCAGTGTATAGCAGATGATAGCTGCGATTGCTAAGAGACTGGCTTTTTTCCGACCAATGTAAGGAGCCGAGACTAGAAAGAAGCCGCCTACTAAAGCAATGTTGTAGCCGGAAACTACCACCACGTGAATAGTACCGGTGATAATCAAGTTTTCTTTAAAATCCTTGGGTAATTGGTCCAAACCAAGGGTAATTCCTGCTAGTAGACTAGCCTGCGGATCGGCGAAATAGGCATAGATTTTCTTGCTTAGGTTGTCCCTTACGTTCCTTGAGGTTGTTTCTAAAGCTGACAAAGGTAAGCGTTCCACTTCGGAAGCGATGACTTTACCTTCTTCTACTTCTCCGCCTACTCTAACCTTATCTCCTAAATTTAATTCTAAATAGTCACTACTAACCAAGTATTTACCAACTCTAAATTGGAGCTTATTGCCTCTTACATAGGGAGAGCTAGCCACTTCACCACTAAACTCAATCTTACCTCTACTAAGGGGTTCAGAAAGGTTTTCGGTAACTCTGGAAACTACTAAAACTAGAGTAAGGAAAATAAATAAACCAAGTTTGGGGTTAATAGGCTTAGCTTTAATCCTGCTAACTTCGTTAGTAGACACTAATCTTATCCTTGATTTTCTCGTAAGTAGCTTGGCCAACGATTTTACGGTTTAAAAGGTCTTCTGTTTTTTGGTAAGGCCGTCCGGAAATGATCTTTTCAGCGGTCACCGGACCCACCCCAGGTAAAGTGTCGAGCGTCTCTTCACTGGCAGTGTTGATGTTGATAGTACTGTTTGCAGTTTGCGTCCCTAGAATTTGGGTTGAAGTATTTGAGGAAGCATCTGCCAAGGTGTTGACGTAGAGTTTTTGACCGTCGGTCAACTTGGCCGCTAAGTTAACGTTTTTAGCTACCCAATTAGGGTCCACCTCCAAGCTAAAGCCTCCGGCCGCAGCAATCGCATCTGAAACCCGAGCTGCCTCATCTAAACTATAAACCCCAGGGTTCTTGACTGCTCCGGAAACATCAACTTTTATATTTTTACCTTCAGTTTCTTTAGTACTCTCGAGAACTATCTCTTCTTTTTTAGGTTGGCTAATTTTGGGTC
The DNA here is from genome assembly GCA_036514715.1 of Candidatus Nanoarchaeia archaeon. Taxonomy (GTDB): domain Bacteria; phylum Patescibacteriota; class Microgenomatia; order Woykebacterales; family RBG-16-39-9b; genus DATBWR01. Next base: position 35,796 of record DATBWR010000012.1, read on the forward strand.
CAAGGAAACCAAGACCAATAAAAACCACTCCTAACAAACCTAAGATAAGTGGCAGCTGGTATTTTTCAATGTAATTTAAGAGGCGTGCGAAAAGTGGCTGGTCATTCATCAACCTTAGTATCTGGCAAAATTGGTTAATAAATCAAGAGGAAAAGAAAAAGCGGTAAGGTTGTTAACCATCACCGCTTAGATTTTCTTGGAAGCTCCGCGCCCAAATCATTGTTCGGGCTGCCAAAACTCCCATCAGGTCACTCACCGGGTCACCGATCAGCCGGTTTTGCCAACTCTCATCTCCAAAGTAACGCCACCAGTTGAAGGTAGACCCAAAGAACTCGAGTACTTCCCAACCGAAAGCGAAACCTACCAGAACTACTGGCAATAACCTCCTTATTTCCTCAACTCTCAACAACGCCAGCGTCAAGATAAAGAAGCTGAAGAGGTGGTAGAAGGAGTAGTTTGGGCCGAACACACTCTGACCTTCGATACCCCAAAAGAACTCGCTCACTTTGCTCTCCTTTCGCTTAGAAGATTATATAGCCTACAAGCAAGTATTTATGGGAATTAGTCTACGATTCCTAGGGAGCGTTTACTTTCTGCGAGAGCAGAATGAAGAGATCAACGTTTTAATCTACTATTCCTAGTGATTTCTTATACTGGACTACCCAAACGTTGTAGATAAAGACCAGATGTTTGAGGCCACGACCATTGAGTTCTTTATCAATTACCCCGCCGCGGTGCGGATAGGCATGCAGACGCGGGTTAGGTGAGGAAAAGCCTTGCGCATAATGGACTAGTTCGTGGGCAATGGTGTGATCAATAATTTCGCTGGGATGTTTAGGATCACGGAACTGCCCGTTGATAATAATGTAGCTATTTTTATCCCGACTAGGCATCCGGATTGAACCAAAGCGGTATTTAGCAGCTCGCCCAAACTTGATGAAAACTTTGTTCTTTTGGGGAACATCAGAAAAATAATTACTCCAAAGGTAATCTAAACGTGAAAGCAACCAATTATTATCGCGGGCTCGTGCCATTTTTAATTGCTTTAAGTAAACGTGAAAAGAAGAATTAGAAGCGCTGTCCTCGACTAAATTCCCTCCCTATCAATTTAAATTATATACAACCCGCAGTCAACAAACAAGCACTCTACTTATCTTACTACTAGGTTAACGATTTTACCCTGCACGTAAATAGTTTTGACCAACTGCCTGCCTTCAAGATGCTTCTTGACAGTTTCGTTTTGTTTAACAATTTCGAGAATTTTTTCTTCGTTAGGAAAGTCGCTTGAGTTAACGACAACGCTTGAGCGCAAGCGGCCGTTGATTTGGACCGGCAAAGTTATTCTCTCTTCTGTTATTCTCTGGTAAGTTGGCCAGTTTTGGGTGTGTATCGAGCCTTTCTCGCCAATTTGCTCCCAAAGTTCCTCGGCTGTGAAAGGTGCCAGTGGTGCGAGTAATTTTAGGTAGGTCTTAATCACTTCTCTCGAAACCTTATCTTTGTGTCCATAAAGTTCATTGAGAAATTCCATCAAGGCGGCAATCGCGGTGTTGAACTTGAGATTTTCTAAATCAGACCCTAACTTGGCAACCAATTTATTGAGTCTGCCGGATAAGTATTCATTTTCTTTGTCGCTAAATTTAGTCTCAGTAACTAAGTTCCAGACTCTGGTTAAGAAGCGGTAGACTCCGCTGATAGCGCGATCATTGAATTCCCCACCGGCCTCAAAGGGCCCGATAAAAAGTAGATACATTCTCAGGGCATCTGCACCGTAGGCATCCATATACTCGTTGGGATTGACCACGTTACCGCGTGACTTACTCATCTTGGCACCTTTGTGGATAATCAAACCTAGAGCCCGGAACTTCTTAAAAGGTTCTTCGAAATCGATGAAGCCCATGGCATTTAACGCCATAGTTATGAAACGGGTGTAGAGCAAATGCATGACTGCGTGTTCATTACCACCAATATACATATCAACGGGTAACCACTTTTTGTTGATCTCCTCGTTCCAGGGAAGCTTAACCTCATGACCCCCGATTTTTTTAGTCGAACTCTCAATCCCAACGCTTGGATAGCGTAAGAAGTACCAACTTGAATCCAAAAAAGTGTCAGAAACATCAGTTTCTCGCCTAGCATCTTGACCACACTCTGGACATTTTACGTTCACGAACTCTGTCAGAGTGGCTAGTGGACTGACACCCTTACCTTTAGGTTGGTAATCTTCAAGGTCCGGTAACTTGGCTGGTAGATCCTCTTCGGGCACCGGATACCAACCCTTCATCGCTTGCGCGTAAGTTCGAAGTTCGAAGTTCGAAGTAGGAATTTTTTTCTCTTTATTCTTTTCACTTTTGACTTCTGACTTCTTACTTCTTACTTCAGCTTCAGCTGTAGTGAACCAACTTTTTCCCTCCACAGCGCATTTTTCACAGTAAACCATAGGGATCGGAGGGCCCCAGTAGCGCTGACGGCTAATCAGCCAATCACGCAGGTGGTAATTGGTAGTTCTTTGGCCAAGATGATGCTCTTCCAGATATTTTGATATCTTTTGTTGGCCTTCTTTGACCGTTACACCACTAAACTCTCCTGAATTAACCAGTTTCCCCTCCCCTACCCAAGCCTCCTTGGAAACATCTCCTCCACTAATCGCTTCAGTAATTGGCAGGTTATACTTTTTAGCAAACTCAAAGTCGCGCTGGTCGTGGGCAGGAACCGCCATAATCGCTCCAGTTCCATAACCCATCAAAACGTAATCAGCAATCCAGACCGGAATTTCCTTTTTAGTCAATGGGTTAAGGGCGTAAAGACCACTGAACACTCCGGTCTTTTCTTTCTCACGATCAATCTCTGACTTGTTTTTAGCCTCCTCAACATATTCTTGAACTTCTTTGTTTTCGATTGAAGCAACGACCGGATGCTCGGGAGCAAGCACCATAAAAGTTGACCCAAAGACAGTATCGGGCCTTGTTGTATAAACCTTTATTTTTTGACCTTCTAAACCCTTAACCTCAAATTCGATTTCGGCTCCTTCGCTACGGCCAATCCAGTTTTTTTGCATTTGCTTAGTAGTAGTCGACCAATCAATCTTATCTAAGTTTGTAAGCAGCTTTTCTGCGAAAGTCGTGATCTTAAAGAACCACTGCTCTAGCTCCCTCTGGATAACTTCGCTACTGCAGCGTTCACATTTACCAGCGACCACTTGCTCATCAGCCAATACTGTCTTGCAGGAAGGGCACCAATCAACCGGTGCGCTTTTGCGCACTGCCAAACCTGCCTTGAAAAGTTGGATAAAAAGCCACTGCGTCCATTGGTAATAATCTGGATCTGAGGTAATCACTTCCTGATCCCAAGCAAAGAGAGCTCCTAGCCTCTTGAGTTGCTTCTGCCGGAAATACTCGGTGGTCTCCTCGATCAAAGTTTTGGGGTGTTTACCTACCTTGATAGCGTAGTTCTCCGAGTGAATACCAAAAGAGTCAAAACCCATGGGCTCAAAGACATCGTAGCCTTGCATTTTTTTGAAGTGCCCGTAAGTATCTGCCCCGCCAAAAGCGTAAACGTGTCCAACATGTAAACCCTCACCGGACGGATAAGGAAACATCATCAAATTGAAGAAAGGCTTGGTTGCTTTTCTTAAATCAGGCACAAAAGTCCTATCAGTCTGCCACTTTTTCTGCCACTTCTTTTCAATTTCTTGAGGATTGTATCTTGTCATCTTTAATCTGGCCAATTTTAATTCGGTTGGACAAAAAAGGCAAATTCATTATACAATTTAATAGAGTCGGCCATTTGATGATAGCATCTTAAAAATGAGTAACCCTGCCCGGTTAGCACTATCTCTTCTTATTTTAACCTGCCTTTTGGCTTCTTTCCAAGGTTTAGCTTTAGCTTTTCCCTCAAGTTCAACTAACTTCAAATTGGAAGGTGAGTTCGGTATTTTCGGCGGAGCCAAAACTTCGACCAATTATCGTTTGACTGACACTGGCGGCGGGTTTGCTCCTGGTTTTAGCGATTCAACCAATTACCGAGCCTGTAGCGGCTTCCAGTGTGTCGGCTCTCTTGTACCTTCGATTACCTTTACTCTTAGTGCTACCACAATTAACCTAGGTACTTTGACTACTGGCGCAGTCAACAACGCTAGTCACACGGCCACAGTTACGACCAATTTGGGAGGCTACAGCTTAACTGTAGTTGAGGACGGCAACTTAAGAGACTCTCCAGATGATGTTAACGACGTTAGCGACGGAGCGGTAACTGCAGGAGCTGAGGAGTATGGCTTAGCAACAAGCGAGTCTGGTCAGGCAATTACCCAAGACACTGACTGTCCCAACTCCCCGTACAGTGCCAGTGGTTTGACAACCAGCCCGCAAACGGTCGCCAATGCCACTGATCCAACCAGCTCCTCCGGAGAAACCACCACTCTCTGCTACGCAGCCTCAATTTCTGGTTTAACTGCGGCTGGGGCCTATCAACAAATCTTAACGTATATTGCCACTGGCACTTTTTAATTTTACTTGACAGCCTTTTTAAATATCTGCAATAATGAATAAAGTGAACTTCAAGCCCCATAAATTTTTAAGGAATTTACTCGCTGCCATTTTAATTGTTTTGGCGGTTTTCCCTTTTCTAGCTTCTAGTACCCAAGCCGGTAACCTAACTGCAATGAGCGACACCATGAGCCGGCTCAAAGTTTCAGTTGCCGCTAACCACCTAATTAGCTTTACGATGACTGCTGGTACTAACTTAATTGAAAATGAAACTATCACGGTCACTTTCCCGGCAGCCTTTGATACCAGTACCATTGATTGTGGTGATATTGATTTGATGGATGACGCTGTTGATGAGGATTTGAATAATGAAGCAGGCGGCTGTACCGCCACTGCTACCGAATGGGGCGCTGTTTTTGCCTCAGACGTTTTGACTTTAACCGCTCCTTCAGGTGCTTCCACGTATATTGCCGGTAGTTCTGTTGTAGTAGTTGAAATCGGAACCAACGCTACTACGGAAGGAACTGGTAACGAACAGATCGTCAACCCGGGTTCTTCCGGAAGTAATAAGATTGATATTGGCGGCACTTTTGGCGACACCGGCAGCATGGCAGTACCAATTATGACTGAAGATCAGGTTACAGTCTCGGCGACCGTTGACCCGAGCATCACTTCTTCACTTTCATCAGCTACCTGCGCTTTGGGAACTTTATCGGTTTCGGCCATTAACTTTTGCTCCTACACGAACACCATTAACACCAACGCCTCGAGCGGGTACGTTTCCCGGCTTTACGAAGATGGCAACTTACGTGACGGGGCTAATGATATTAATGATGCGGCTGGCGATAACGATGTTGATGAGGGTAGCGAAGAATATGGGGTCTCTAGTAACGATACCACTGGTTCGCAAGACATTGTTGACAGCACCGGCTGTGACGACTCTGGCACAACGGAGGCAGCCAGCGCGATCACTGGTAGTGGGATTTCAAACGCCCAAAGTTATGCTAATGATACTGTCCCGGTCAGTGCACAAGTCACCACTGTCTGTCATTCGGCTTCGGTAGCGGGTACAACTCCTGCAGGAGCCTATCAGCACCTTGTGACCCACATTACAACCGGCACTTTTTAAGGTATAATTTTAAAGAGATGCACAAACTGTCCACCATTTCTAAACTCTCTATCCTCGCTACTCTTGGCTCACTTCTTGTTGCACCTAGTTTACTAGCACAGACCGACACCTCAGCCAGCTCTATTGGCCTAGAAGTTAGTGCCCCACTTTATGAGTTTACTGTTGATCCGGGTCAAAACGTTCAAGATATTATTAAGATTAGAAATAAGGGCGCTAAGAGCAACACTTTCTACCCAAGAGTAGTTGATTTTCGATCGAATAACATTGACGGCACACCAGAGCTTCTAGAGCCTGGTGAAGGCGACGACACCTACGCTTTGGCCAAATGGATTAATTTTACTAAAGAGGCAGTTACTCTTGATTCTCAAAAATCCGAAGCTTTCAATTTTAATATTACTATTCCCGTTGACGCTGAACCAGGTGGCCATTACGGGGCTATTCTTTTCTCTACCGAACCGATTCCTGCAGTGGGCACGGGATTGGCTTTGGAAGCAGTCGTCGGATCCTTAATTCTAGTTAGGGTTTCTGGAGATGTTAATGAAGCTGCTTCGATTAAAGAGTTCACCACTGACAAACAAAGCTATGAGACTGCTAAAGTCAACTTTGACACAATTGTAACTAACTCCGGAAATACCCACGTCCAACCCAAAGGGACGATTACTATTAAAAACCTCTTGGGCGGCACGGTAGCGGCTCTAGATGTTAACCAGCTGTCTGCTAACGTCTTACCCGGTTCGGACCGCAAGTTTACAATAGCTTGGGACGACCCAGGCTTCAAAGTTGGTTATTACACTGCAACTGTGACTTTGAATTATGGTAATCCAGCCAAAACCATGACTGCTCAAACTACTTTCTGGATTTTGCCTTGGAAAACTCTATTAATTGCTTTAGTAGTTTTGGTAGTACTGGTTGTCATCCTTACCCAAGCAGTCAAGCGCTACAATGCTTGGGTGGTAGCCCGGGCCCAGAAACAGCAGCCTTCTGGTTAAAATTCCTCCTAACTTTCCTCTAACAGTTTTTTAATCTCGGATTGTAGATCTCTTTAACTTCCACTATAGCAAGACAGTCTTCCAGGTTGTTCTCCAGTATAAAGTTATAAACTTGCTGGGTAATGTTTTCCTTGGTCACCCAAACGCTTTTTTGCCAGGGGCTTGCGCCGATTTTCTTTAGCTCTGCCCGTAAAGTATCACGAATTAGTCTGTCTTTCTCCGGTATATCAAAGAAAATAAGGCGGTAGAGCCCGTCCCATCCGCCCTCAGACTTATTTAGGTTTAAATCTAGCCTCTTCTTCCCTCTTTTCTCCAAAACCTTCCTCCCAAGCTCCGTCAGCGCCAAGTACACTTGATCGTTTTTAATCCTCTTCTTCACCAACCTCTTTTTAACGGTCTGGCTTAAGGAATTGTACACTGAACTACGACGATACTCTCGCACACCAGTTCCCCACAGCATCTTATATGGTAGGTATTTAAGATTATCCACTTCTTGTATAAAGCTAACCCCTTGGTCTAAAGCTCTTAAAATCTCTTCGCTAACTGACATAAATGGATTATACCATAACCTACTTACTTTATACGATCGTATAAAGTGGGTATGGGTGTTCGGCTGTAAGTGGTTAAAGTTGGGAATTTTCCAAGCGAAAGTAGGTTGTTTTGTAATTATAACTAATTGATTTATCAAGAAATTATACGTTTGGTGATTTTTCAAATTCCAGAAGGTAGCTGCAGTTTTTGAGCAATAAAAAGAGGGTGCTTCTAGTCACCCTCTGTGAGTATTCTCGAGACCATGGTTAGATGTTAGCGACTGGAACTAGTGCAAGTGTTAACCTCTGCATTTCTCTAAAGAAGCCAGATAACTCTTCTAGGGCGTTGGTTGGTGGATTAGGGCTTTTCAGCACTTCTAAGGTCCCTCGGTAAGAAGTGCACTTCTGCTCCACCTCTTCGATAGTGGCAGGTACCTCGATCCCAAGGTTTAGCCAAACTCTTAGCGCCCAAAGGAAGAATTGAATTGCCTCTTGGTCGTAAGGAAACTGAAGACCTCCGTACAACCTTTTGCCGCCGCTTTCGACTTTTCCTAAAAACTCAAGGGCGTTTTCAACCTTCTCAAGATCTTGCGCCTCAAGCTTCCTACCACTCCGAACTTTCCCTAAGGTAAGAACAACCCAGTCGGCTATAAAGCCCGCCAAAAGCGCCCGTGAATCGTCTCGCAACTGATCGGTAATGCAACTTGGTTTCAAATGAATGAACACCCACTCCCTCCTTTAAAGTTTTGCAAAGTATAACACAAAAGGCTACGCTGCTGGTAAACAGCTGGTTTTATAACTCCTTCACATATCAAGCAGTTTTGTTTCGTAGATTTTCTTTCCACAGCCAAAAATCTGAACTAGCCTCAAGGCTAATTTCAAGAGGTTAACTTTTGTACTCAATTAAACTTGACAATTACTTATATATATTGCTATGCTCTTTATATAACTGCCTTGTCTATCAAGCAGTTAGAAAGTTAAGTTAGCATTTCTGCCCGATGTTAACAAAAAAGCAGTTAGAAATCCTCAGACATGAGTTCATAAGTTACCTTTCACAGAGTAATTCCTCACGTTCTACTGTTGCCAATTATTCCTCGGATCTTAAGCGTTTAATCAGCCAGCTGCCAGAAACCTCCCCAATAAACCGAGAAAGTTTCGAACAGGTCCTTAAAAACCTTGGAGGCAGCTTCTCCACTTCTACCATCCGCCGCGTTTCCTTCAGTCTTAAGGCCTTTCTTACTTGGCTGGAAACCAAAGGCTATAAGTTTGGACCAATTCCAGCAGACAAAGGTGTTACTTACCAAAAAGGCCTCACGGCAGTTAGCGAGGTTGTGGATGAGGAAGATTTAGTTGAGGACTATCTTAAAGAGCTCTCCGGGCAGGGAGCTTCTAACAACTCTCTGCGGGGTCAAAAAAGTGACTTGTTCTCCTTTTTCCGTTGGTTAAGACCAAATCTCTCCAAAATCGACAAATCGACCACTAACCGAGTGAGTCCTTTTGATATAAATAGATATGTTTCGTTCCTCAAATCACGGCGGATACCAGAAGCCTCAATTAATCGCTACCTTTACAGCTTACGTTCCTTTTTCAACTTCTCCAAAGAGAAAGTCGTCTATAACACCAACCCAGTCAGACGAGTTATTTCCAACCAAACTAAAACTATAGGTGTACACCCCCGAGGTGTACATTTTTGGCAGAGGTTCAAAATCGCAAAACCGCGCTGGTGGCATGCCTACCGCGGCCACCCCATGAGCGATTATCTCAATTGGTCCGCCCTGGCGGTCGTTACCCTTTTAATCGGTCTAGGAACCTTCCAGATCTTTTTCGCGCCTAAACCAGAGAAAATTGATTTAGCAGAGCTTAAAGAGGGTTTAGTACTAGCAGCTACCCCACCCAGAATTTTATCCTTCCAAGGCAGGGTCACTAACGCCAGTGGCACACCAATCACCACCGCCACTAACTTCCGTTTCCGCATTTGGGATCAGCTTAGTGGCGGTACTGAAGGAGATTGTGACGGAGTTGGTGAAGATTGTATGTGGAGGTCTGCAACTCGCAGCATTACTCCTGACTCCAACGGGGTCTTTTCAGCTGTTTTAGGAGATACTGCTGAAAGCGATCCGGTGATCCCCGCCACCCTATTCTCGGACAACGACCAATTATGGCTAGGCGTGACCATTGGGGTAGACAGTGAGGCCACTCCCCGCCAGAGAATTGCTTCAAGCTCTTATGCCTTAAACTCTGACTCTCTTGACGGAATTGACTCTCTTTCCTTCTTAAGAAGTGATACTTCGGATAATTTCACTTCCGGAACTCTAACCACTGACGATGGCACTACTCTAACTATTAACTCGACCACGATTGGGGTTGGAAACGCTGACACTGACACGGTCACGGTCAACGCTGATACCCTCTTCAACGCTGATGTAGATCTGACCTTAGCTGCTCAGGAAAACCTAGTTATTAGCTCGACCCAAACCACAGAAGCGGCCGTGAATGTTTTTGATCTCAACTTTACTGCTAACTCAGCTGCCGGTGCCACCACCATTAATCTGGCTAACATCAACAACGCGGATAATACTACCAACACTTCAGTTCCGGACACCCTGTTACGCCTTGGCAATGCCAACGCTGCCGAGACAGTACCAGACGGTATCTTAATAGAACAAACTGGTAGCGGGACTCTAACTTCCGCCATTCGGATCTTAGAAACCGCCGGTACAATTACCGATGGAATCACCATTAGCAGTACCTTGGGCAACATCTTAAATTCAGGTTCAATTGATATTACCGGCGCTGGAGCGATTACCGGTGCAACCGCTATCACCTCTTCCGGGACGATTACTTTTTCTTCCTACATTACCGATGCTAACGGAGCTCTTTACGCTAACCCAGCTGATGGCGTCGTTACTCGAGTTGCCGAAACCGAAACCGGCAGCCAGTGTCTCTTATCAGGGGCTGGGGCCAGCGGTATCCCCAGCTGGGGCTCTTGCCCGGGGGGTGGGGTAACCTGGAACACCATCGGCGACGCGACAGCCGACGGGGCCATTGAGTTTGCCTCAACTCTGCAGACCATGGA
>DATBWR010000013.1:0-77174 GCA_036514715.1 Candidatus Nanoarchaeia archaeon
CTCCGCCTCGTCGCCGCCGCCGAGGCCGTCCCAGCCACCGACGATGCGGTTGCGGGCGACGTAGTGACCGCCGCCGGACGGGCGCGCATTCGTGCTGCCGAAGAAGATGCCGTCGGCATCCGAGCGCTGACCGCTGGCCGTATCGCTGAGAGCGCCGCGGTACTTGATGACGTTATCGGTGATCGTGATGTTGGGGCCGCCATACCAGGAGGAGACGCCGGCGACGCCGAACGGCTCACCACCGGCGCAATAAAAGTCGTGGATGTAGTTGTCGTCGATGGTGATGGTGCGCGGTGCCTGCGACATCGACACGTCGTCGTCATTCTCGATTCGAACGCCCGATCCCCGCGTGTTGCGAACCTCAAAGTCTTGCACTACGACGCCACTGACTCCCGGTGTGCCGATGAGCACGCCAAATTGCCGAGAGCACTGCCCGTCGATGACGGCGCCGGTTTCGCCCAGGAGCGTCAACGGCTTGGTGACGCTCACCTGCTCGTTGTAGACGCCGGCCAAAACGCGCACGATATCACCAGAATTGGCGGCGTTGACAGCAGCCTGTATGGTTGTGTAACTACCTGACCCAACAGTAAGAGTGTTAGCAGCTGCCTGGCTACTAAGTTTTGGTTCCTGCCTAAGTAAGGAAACAGTTATTGGTATAGCGGTGAGGATAAAAACAATTCCAACGATAGTCAAAAGCTGCCTACGGTTATCGAGTAGGTCTTTTAACTGACGGTAAAGCCGTCGGGTAAGAATCATAAGGTAGGTAAATTAATTATCACGTTCACAAGAGGCTCTTGTCAAACTAACTGCTTCAAAAAGCGAGAAAGCCCCCTTGCGGAGGCCTTCTCTTTAGGAGAGATTAATTTTTCGAAGAAAAACAGTCTTTCGCGAAGCGAAAGTATATTTTGGCCGAGGCCAAACTTAGCTGATATTTACAAAAACGCTTTAAAACGTGACAAAGCTCCCCGAAGGGAGCTCTGTCTTTAGGAGAGGCTAATTTTGGCCTCTCCTCGGAAGAAAGGAGAGAGATCGTGGTGAATATAGCACATTTTGGGGAAAAAGTCAACTCCTAAAGCTTTATATCTTCTTGCGGGTGTGTCTTTGGGGTCCCCTTTGCGGAGTTGGCGTCTTTGAACTAGCAAAAGTTCAAGAGGAAACGGTTCCCGAGGATGTCCCGATGAACTTTTGCTCTAGTTCAACAACCAACGCAGCAGGGGTCGGCTTTTCTTGGAAACTTCTTTTGCCGAAACAAAAGAAGTTTTAATAGTAAACCTTTGCTTCGCGAACGACTGCTTTTGATCGGAATCAAAAGTCAAAATATTTGGCAAAGTCGTTACCGATAACTACTTTTACATCAGCAGTATCCGACGCTTTGTCGACTCTTTTTGCCTCTACGTTTAGTATCTGCTCTAACCTAAGAGAAAGGTTATTTTTTTTATCAATAGACAACAGGCGGCTGGTATCCTCTTCTCCACTGACTGAAACTTGCAAAACGTTAGCCCCTAAGTTGCCTAACAACCTTTTGAAAATAATCTCCATTCCCTCTACTCTACTAGCATTTACAACCTCTACGGCAGCGCCCTCTTGAGTAATAATTTGATCAGCTAAGCTTATTCCCAAACGGCTGTCAATTTCTTCCATATTTAATAAGCCCCCACTGTCTCTTGCTTTCTTAAAATCGTGATAAGCTATTGTGTCGGGCTTAAGTTGTTTTAGGAAATTGGTAAGGTTAAACAGATCACCAATACTCAAGTTGGTCCTTAAGTTAGTGTTTAAATATTCTTTGGTCTGCCACAAGTTTAGGAAAAACTCCAGAGTGTAAGACTTGTCCCCAAGAGCCTCGATACCCTTCTGGTTTACCCAAGACCCTCCGTCAACAGTAATTAAATAACCGTCAATCGGGTATCCCAAGTCTTCTACCAAAGCCGCAAGTAACGGATCTAAACTGAGTGATTTGTTTTTTAAAGTCAAGAGATCGTTAAAACTAGCTATCTGAGAACCAAGGTAAACTTTAGTTTCAGGCTCGAGTGTTAAAAAAGAAACACTCTTTCGCTCTTTTTCTAAGCTTACTAAAGCTAGCTCTTTAAGGGAATTGCCCTTAAGTACTCCTAGTAATAAATTTGTTCTAAATTCAAGATTTAGATTGTTTTGATTTACTATATTGCTTGGTATATTTTGGAAGGGTTTACGCAATTTTGAAATTAATGTTGGTACTGTCAAAATTAAGTAAACCGCTAACCCAAAAACCACAACAACTGCAAACAGCTTTAAAAGACGTCCTAAACGTTTTCTCTTTTGGCTTCTAACAAAGTCCTGACGGCCACTTAATCCGTGCTGGTCAAGACCGGCGATATTTAACTCTCTTCTTGTTCGGATCATTAGCAAAAAAGGATGCTTTCGAAAACTTTTAAGTAAACTGGGCAACTTCTTCCCGTAGATCTTCCAAATGGTCTTTCCGTACCTTCCCAGAACGAAACTCGGTAAGCTTTTCGCTTGTCAAAAGATGGGCAACCTGGTGCCCGGAAAGAATTCTCGGAATAATCACGTAATCTGCACCTTCACGATAAAACCTTATTGCTCCCTCCCGATCGGCCGAAGTAACAAAAACCAAGGGTTTGCTCGGTAGTACTTTAAGGCTCGCGAGCAGCTCTGAGGTGTCAGAGGGGTCAAAAACAGTGGAAATTACTAAACTCGCCTTATTAAAATGAGCCGCTTCAAAAATATCCGGATCAGTAACATCTCCAAAAAGATAGTTAACTCTCTCTTGTTTCAAAACCGCGACAATACTCGGGTTAAACTCAATGACCAGAATTTGTTTACCCTGGCGTTGTAACTGCTTCCATATCTCCCACCCCAAACGGCCGGCCCCAATAAGTACTACGTGATCTTCAAAGTCTTTTTCCTCGTCTCTTATCTCTTCGATTTTTTCAGCTTTTTCAAAAATGTCTAAGTATTTGGACAATTTCTTGTAAAGGCTACTACCATGCGTAATTAGATACGAGGAACCAAGAATAGTCAGCAAACCAACTGCAGTCACCATATCAACGATCTCCTGGCTTAAATCCCCTACTTTATGACCTAGAGCAACCAGGATGAGCGAGAATTCGGAAATTTGTGCAACCGTAATACTTGCTAAGAATGAAGTTCTTTTTCTGAAACCTAAAAACCCCATGATTGCCAAAACGATTAGTGGGTTCCCCACTAAAATAAAGACTGACAGGACAGTAATTGGGAGAAGAAGGTTCAAGACATTACCAAAGCTAAAACTGATTCCCAGCAGCACGAAAAAGAAGACAATAAATAAATCTCTTAAAGGTCGGACACGGGAGGCGATTTGGTGCTCAACCGGCAAATTAGCTAGAGAAACACCGGCCAGAAAAGCACCAATTTCAATGGAAAGTCCAAGGTAGGAAGCTAGGGAAGCGACTAGTAGTACCCAGCCAACCGAAAGAACAAAAAGAACTTCAAGTGACTTTGAAGCTTTGGCAAAGACCCAAGGTACTATGTTGCGAGCCAAAAACACTGTTGCAAGGACCAGTATTATTCCTTTAATTACTACTGACAGAAAGTTCGCATAAGAAGCCTCGTTACCTCCAGACAAAGCCGTAACTAAAATTAAGGCTAGTATCGCCACCGCATCTTGAACCAAAAGAAAACCCACAGTGATTTTGCCGTACAAAGAGTCCAGGTCTCGTTTTTCAGTAAGAAGTTTGACAACGATAATGGTGCTGGAAAAAGTTATGGCAATCGCCACGTAAAAAGCTTCTGTAAACGAAAACCTAAGTACGGTGAGTAGCAAGAAGCCAACAATACTAGTGAAGATTATTTGCCCAACTCCAGTGATTAAAGCAATTAGACCATAGGTCTTAATTTCCCTAAAACGCAACTCTAGTCCAACTAAGAAGAGGACGAAGGTGATGCCAAAGACAGAGAGAAATTCTAAAATCCCTTTCAAATTTTCTTCGTGGAGTAAGCCGAGAGCACCACTGATAATACCGGCTAAGATGTAACCCACCAACAGGGGCTGTTTAAAACGGTTTAAAATCAGGGCGAGTACTGAGGCGGCGGCAAGTACCAAACCAATATCGAAAAAAGCTGCGGTCATTTGGGCTCTTGTTTCTTTAGAAAAGTAGCTAAATCTTCTGGTAGTTTACTCTCAAATTCCAGTTTAACAAAGGTTGCTGGGTGAGTAAAAGCGAGGAAGCTGGCGTGAAGAAACTGCCTATCCAAAAGAGCCCTACCGCCATAAAGTTTATCACCAACTATCGGATAGCCAATACTGGTAAGATGCACTCGAAGTTGGTGAGTCCGGCCAGTCAGAGGCTTTAACTCAAGTAAAGTCATGCTCTTAAACCTGCGCAAAACTTTATATTCAGTTTGTGCCTCTCGTCCCTGCCCACCCGCAACAAATTTAGATCTAAATTTAGGGTGGCGGGCAATTTTTTTATCAATCAACCCTGTTTCCTTTTCCACTTCTCCGGAAGCTAGTGCTATATATTTTTTGGTTACGGTACGAGCCTTAAATTGCTTCTTCAAATTCTCAGTTGCTGAAAGTGTCTTGCCGACTACTAGAAGCCCAGAAGTGTCTTTATCCAAACGATGGACGATCCCAGGGCGTAAATCTTCCTTTTTCCTTTCCTTGAGGTGGCCTAGTAAAGCGTTAACTAACGTTCCGGTTGGGTGATCTAAAGTCGGGTGGACAACAAGACCTGCCGGTTTGTCGATCACTAAAATATCGGAGTCTTCATAAACAATTTTTAAAGGAATGTTTTGGGCTTTTAGTGAAATTTGGGGGGTGGCGGGGATTTCTACCTTGATCCTATCCCCCTTACCAACCCGATAGGAAGGTTCAACTTGGTGATCGTTAACTAAAATATGGCCTTCGTTAATAAGCTTCTTACTTTTGGCCCGAGTTAGACTTTTAACTAGGCTGCTAACAACTTGATCAAGTCGATCAACTTTCGGCTTGATCTTTATCTTCAAAATCTGCATTAAGAGATTGAGGGGGCTTTACTAAGGAAAACTTTCACTTCAGAAAGAACTTGGTCAGGGTTCATGGCGGATTTAATTAGGTAGCCAGAGGCTCCCAGAGCAAAGCCTTCTTTAATAATTGAATCCTGACCCAAATTGGTAAGCAGCACGACAGTACCGTTTTTGACTTTTGGTGGGTCCTCTCTCAGGCGACGCAAAATCTCCAGGCCGTCCATTTTAGGAAGCATAATATCGAGCAGAATTAAGTCGTAGCCTCCTTCCTTCATTTTGTTGAAACCTTCTTCACCATCAACTGTTAAAGTTACAACGTAGCCCTCGTCTGTCAAAAGCTCTTGATAGAGCTCTCTTAAAAACTCATCGTCTTCAACTACCAAAATCTTCTGAGCCATGACTAGCCTTATTATGTACCTTTTTTCTGCTGTTGACAACTCGCGCAAAAGCGGGCAGTCGGCATAACTTCCAAACGCGCCCTATCAATCTCCTGACCGCAATTCTCACATTTGCCGTAGGTACCGCTGGCAATTCTTTTTAACGCTTCTTCTACTCTATTTAAAGTTTCTTGCAGTTCGGCTTCAGTGACGATTGTCCGGTCATGGCCCTCGATTTCACTGATATCGTCATCAAAACTTTCGGCCATGCGGTTGTCAAAGTAAGGGTCTTTGGCCTGGTAAGATTTGATTCCCTTTTCTAGATTTGCTTTTTCAGCTAATAACTTTTCTTTAAAGTGTTTTAAGTCCACGGTTACTGTCTTTCACTTAGTCTTTGGGGTTTTCTAAATCTTCTTAAGTTAATTCCTAGGATGTATCTGCCGACAGTCTTAATGTCGGCTCTTATATTTCGAAACTGATAGTAGTATAAAACTAAAAGAGAGGTTCCTGCAAGCATAAAGGCAAAGACAGTTGCCATCGGGAAAAGCCCTAAGTAACTGGAATCGCCCCTAAACTGCTCAAAAACAACCCTTCCCAGGGAAGTAAAGAGGACAAAATAAAGAAAGACTGCTCCACTACGTAAATCAAAAGTTTTCTTTAAGTTTTTTTGGTAAAGTCGCCACAAAAGAAGCAACAAAATTAAAGCCCAAAAGGCTTCATAGAGTTGCACTGGGTGGCGGGTTCCTTCCAAAAATTCTGAACTTACTCCCCAAGGCAAGAGGGTTAATTTTCCATAATCGTTGCCGGAAAGGAAGCTGCCGATCTTACCAAAGAAAATTGCTATAAGAACTGACAGGCTTGCAAAATCAGCTACTTGGAAAAAATCCCAGCGCCACCTGCGTACTAAATAGGAACAAACGATAAAGACCAAAATAAAGGCTCCGTAATAAGCAAAACCACCCTCCCAAATGGCAAAGATTTTGAGAGGTTCCTGTGAAAAAAGTTTAAGGTTGAGGAGAGTGTAAAAGATCCTACCGCCGACAATCGCTGCAATTAAGGCTACCACTGAAAAATCAAGCAATTTTTCTTCATTAAAACCTCTTTTTCTACCCTCACGGTAAAAAACAAAAGTTGCGGCTAAGTACGCAACCGCCAAGAAAAACCCGTAAGAATATATTACAAGAGGCCCGACTTTAAACAGAATTGGATACATAAGCGAAAGTTATCCTTTTGGTCTCAGTCTATAAATTCCAAACCCAGTTACTAATATACCTAAAACAACCAGTACACTTCTGACTCCGTAGATATCCCCCACTGCTCCAGAAACCAGCACTGGTAAAGCCGCTACCCCGCTCACAAAAGTACCCATCAGGCCGTAGGCGCGACCGCGCAAGTTTTCTGGGGTGGCCTTCTGGAAATTAGTAGTTGTCGGCACAGTAATTAAAGCGTTTGCTAGACCAATTAAGAAGAGCAGGGCCAGAGACATTATCCTTGCTGCCAAATCAAGATTAACTTCCCCCACGCTTGAAAGTAAAAGAAACGTTACCCCTAAGCCAAACAAACCGAAGTTGATTAACTTCCGTTCGTCAAAGCGGTTACCAATATGACCCAAAACAAACGACCCCAAGGCCATACCAGCAGTGGCTGGAAGAACTACAAAAGTGGCCACATACTTAACATCCAAACCCAAAACTTTGTCGACATAACCTGGTCCAATGGCGGCGAGCATAAAAACAATCGTTGTTGTTAAGGTTAAGAAAAAGATTGAATCGCGAACCTTTTTGGTCGAAAAAACGAAAACAATTCCCCCAATAAATCGTTTTAAAATACTTTGCTCACGTGCTGAAGATTCAGAACGGATACTCTTTGGCAACCAAAGATTTAGAGCCAAGGAGACAACAAAAAGCACAAAAATAGCCCAAGTTGTCTGTTGTTCCCCCAAAATCCGCAAACTAAATCCTCCAATCAAAAACCCGACCACCAAACTCGTTTGGTAGCTGAAGGAAAACAAACCGTTAGCCGCGATCAGCTGCCTCCCAACCACTAAAGAAGGCACGGCTGAGCCCTCTGCTGGAATAAAAAATAAAGTGGCCACTGAGAGGGCAAAGACGATCAGAAAGACCAGATAAATTTGGCTGCCAAAAATAAGCAGTAATAGTATCGCCAACGCGCGTACTAAATTGGTGGCAAGCATTACCTTTTTCAGGGAAAGTTGATCAACGTAAACTCCGGCAATATAACCAAGGAAGATACTTGGGGCCGTAAAGGTAAGAATTAAAAGACTCACTGCGGTGTTGGAGGCGGTTGCTTCGTAAATTTTTAAAGTGAGAACAAAATAAAGAGCGTTAAGCCCAATTTGGGAAGTAAATTGAGCTAACCAAAGTTTAAGGAAGTTAATGTTACCAACAACTTCCGGAAAAAGCCCTCGAAAATACGGTGCAGTGATGGTTTCTTTTCTCCTCTATTCTAAAAGCTCTTAAGTAAGGCAAGCAGTGTACGAATTCCAACTCCGGTCGGACCTTTCGCTAGATACGGTTTTTCGGTTTCCGTCCAAGCAGTTCCACAGATATCAAGATGAGCCCAAGGGTTTTTATTGGCAATAAATTCCTGTAGGAAAACCGCACCCGCAATTACCCCAGCACCTCGGGTTGGTGGGATATTAGCCATATCGGCAATGTCACTTTTCAGTAAATCTTTGTGCTCCGAATAAATCGGTAGCTGCCACAAACGTTCCCCCGCTTCATCTCCGGCCTTAACAACTTGGTCCACAAAATCTTGATCGTTGCCGAGAATTGCGCTAGCTTCTGACCCTAAAGCTGAGATTGTTGCACCCACCAAAGTGGCCACGTCAACGATTTTAGTTGCCCCAAGCTTTTGGGCATAAACTAAAGCGTCGGAAAGAACTACTCGACCTTCCGCATCAGTATTGAGGACTTCAATAGTTTTACCGTTGAGCGCGCGGACCACATCACCGGGTTTCAGGGCTCCACCGCCTGGTAAATTCTCCGTTAACGGTGTTACGCCCACAACGTTAACTTTAGGTTTTAGGATCGCCACTAACTTCAAAAACCCAATTACCGCGGCGGCTCCAGCCATGTCCATCTTCATCTCGTGCATTTTTTCTGATGGTTTGATGGAAAGACCTCCGGAGTCAAAAGTAATTCCCTTGCCAACCACACCAAGAGTGGGATAGTTTTTGCCAGCCGAGTATTTCAGAGCTACCAAAAAAGAAGGTTCATGACTACCGCGGGCTATACCGGCAAAGGCTCCCATACCGCGCCTGACGGCATCCTTCTCATTAATAACCTCAATATCCAGTTTGTAATCGCGGGCAATTTTTTTGGCCTCATTAACAATGTGGGTTGGGGTGAGGAGATTGGCCGGCTCGTTAATTAAACGGCGGGCCCAGTTGACGGTTTCTACAACATCTAAGGCCTCCTTAATCTCCCTTACCCCAATTTTGCCGACAATAATTAATTCTTCAAGTTTGCCAGCTTTATCTTTACCGGTTTTGTAAATTCCCGGGTCAAACTCCCCAAGACCCACTCCTTCGATGATAAGAGCCGAATTTTCGTAAAGAGAGGCATCATACACCAGGGTCTTGACTTTGGATTTAAGAGCGCGACGAACTGCAGTTCCAGCTACGTTTCTAGCAATTCTTGAGTCAAAATCCTCTTTTTTGCCTACTCCCACAAGTAGTATTAAGGGTGTAGATTCTGTTGCTGGAATTTGAAAGGTCTCGTAGAGTTTGCCGCTAAAATCTTCAAGTTTAAATTCAGGCAGCTTTTTAAAACTAGCCAACTGTTCAACCCTATCTTTAGAGCTACTTTCGAGCACAGGAATAGCCACTGCTTCCGCAGCAACTTTATCAAGACTTAAATCAGAACTAGTTACTTTCATTGGAAATTGATTTTAGCACAAACCCACGCTCAAAAGAACCTCAGACTTTAACAATAACTTTTTCCAACTCTTTTGGGGCGTTGGTTAGAACCTCACAACCCTTCTCGGTTACCAAAACCATATCCTCAAGCCTTACACCACCCCAACCGGGTTCGTAAATTCCCGGCTCAATAGTAATAACTTGGCCACTAGCTAACTTAGTCGTGGAGTGTTCGTTAACGCGCGGGGCTTCGTGAACTTCAAGACCAACACCATGACCCAAACCGTGACCAAAAACAAACTTAGATTTCTCTTTCAAAAAGTCACGGGCTTGTCTATCAACTTCCAAAGCTCGCCGACCAGCCCTAACCTTGGCAATTCCTCGGCTTTGAGCTTCCAGCACTAAATTGTAAACCTGCCTCTGCTTGGCGTTGGGTTCTCCTAAGAAAAGTACCCGGGAAGTATCACAAAAGTAGCCTTGGTAAACACAGCCCCAATCCAGTAAAACCTGGTCACCTTTTCTCAACTCACGGCCGCCAGCCGCATAGTGAACCATTGATGAGTTTGGACCAGAGGCTACGATAAAAGGTTCCCAAGCGTTCTTTTGGGCGCCCTTACTACGCATAAACTTCTCGATCTCAAAAGCAACTTCTGCCTCTGTCATACCAACTTTAACTTTGTTTTTGATGAAAGCAAAAGCCCCATCGGCAATTTCTACCGACTTCTTAAGAAGCTTTATCTCTTCTTGATCTTTTACGCTTCGTAAATCCTCAAGCAGGTGCGCTACAGGCACAAGTTTCACACCGCGGGCATGTTTTTTAATTTCTTTAAAGAGAAAGACTGAGAGGTCGTGGGACTCAAAACCAACCCAAGGCAATTCCTGATTTTTAAAAAAGTTGCCAAGAAATTCAGCCAACCGTCCCTTGTACTCTACCAATTCAAAGCCTTCTACCCTGCGCCCAACTTCTTCGGTGTAGCGGCTGTCAGTAAGAATAAAAGCCCGTCTCTCAGTTACCAAAAGATAACCAGACTCGCTGTCCCCCTGCCAACCGGTCAAGTAGTAGCGGTTGGCTTGGCAAGAAACTAAAAAAGCATCAAGGCCTTTACTAGTGAGTTTTTGGCGAAAAGTCTTTAGGCGGGTTGCTAAACTAGATGCTGACTGGCTGCGCTGCATTTTTCCTTGGGCGGCCTCGTGGTCTTTTGATAATCGGACCGATAGGAGCTGGCTTCCTCGGGCGTCCTCTTTTTCTTTTTATTTCGGAAGGTTGCCTCGGAGCGCTAAAAAGCCTACGAAAAACACTAAAAAACGGACCGTTGGGGGTTTCACCCAAAAGCTTTGTACTTTCTTGTATTGTCGGTAAGGCGACTGTTCCAAGGGCCGCTCCGCAAAAAGGGCACTGGGTCCAGGAAACCTCCAAACCCCGCTTACAAGAGGGGCATTCTCTTTTAATATTAAGTCCGCAAGAAGGACAAAACAGAAAATCTTCTCTTACTAACGCTAGACAACTTGGGCAAGCATAAGCTCGGGACTGGTTCTCCAGAATTTTTTCTTCCATTTCGCGTACCTTTTGTTCTTCAATAGTGGAAAGTGGACGGACTATTAAGTACAGAACGAAACCAAAGATTGATCCAAAACCTACCAAAACTATTGCACCAAAGCGAACAAACCAGTTTTTGGTTCGGCTAAAGATATCCATTGCCGTCCAGACAGTCAAGGCGATCCACATGACGATGATATAACCGAGTAAAACGGCACTAACTAAACTATTAGAAAGAAAATCAATAAAAGCAGCCATTTGAAACTTACTTAGTAGTTGTATATAATTTAAACCTAACTCACTAGTCAAGGGCCATTTTTTAAACTTATGCTCTCCACACCACACCTACTAGTCGGTGCGGCCATTATCAAGGCTGTTCCCGAACCCACTATTTCTTTGCCGCTAGCCCTCTTGAGCCACTTTGTTTTGGACTCCATACCTCATTGGGATGGCTCCCCTCAAGCACCTTTTAGCTTGAAAGCCTCTTCTGCAATCATCATCGACTACGCCTTTGGGGCTAGTTTGGTTTTACTTTTCTCGGTTGGTTTTGAGAACCAGTACCTAATTTGGCTTGGGGCTTTCTTAGGCACTCTTCCGGATTTTCTTTTAGGAACCTATAAGCATTTAGAAAGCTTTTTTTCTCGCTGGAGCTTTATCCGTATTCCCAACGAGTTTCACATGAGTATCCAACGCAATATTCCCTTTAAAGAGGGTCTCGTTGTCTCTACCCTAACCAGTTTACTAGCGATCTTTGTTCTCCTTAACTAATTAGAACCCCTTATTTACGACTTAACTCTCTCCATATACTCCCCACTCCGAGTATCAACTTTAATAACCTCCCCTTCTTTTATAAAAAGTGGTACTTGGATTTTCATATCGTTTTCTAAAACTGCTGCTTTGTAAGCATTAGCGACTGTATCTCCGCGGGCACCAGGAGGGGATTCAACTACTTTAAGATCGGCTGTGCGTGGTATTTCTACTTTAAGAACTTGATCGCCAAAAGTAAGAAGTTGGTAACTTTGGCCCTCCTTGAGAAACTTTTCGGCACCAGCCAAGACATTGTTGGGAACGCTAAATTGTTCAAAGCTAGATTTGTCCATAAAAGTGGGTCCAGAGGCGTCTCTGTAAAGAAACTGGCCTTCTTTTTTGGTTAGATCAGCTTCTTCAACTCTAGCACCCGAAATAAAAGATTTATCAGTAGTTGCACCGCTGCGTAAGTTGCGTACTTTTATTTTAATGGTAGCCGTTCCCCGACCCATTTTGGTGTGAGAATAATCTAGAACTTCAAAAAGATTACCACCTTCTTGAAAGGTGGTCCCGCTTCTTAAATCCGTAACATTAATCATATTTGGTGGGCAAGGAGAGAATCGAACTCTCAAGGTGTTGCCACCATAGGTTTTTGAGACCTACGCGTATACCAGTTCCGCCACTTGCCCAGGAAATAACTTCCAGATTATACAAAAATGAAGCTAAACTTGCAATAAGAAGGTATAATTCCCTCAACAAAAGAAGGAGAGGAAAAATGCCCGTTAAAGTTTACGTCTTCGTCATTACCGACGCGGGACACACTAAAAAGGTGTTCGAAGCTCTGAAAGAGGTGCCTGGA
This sequence comes from Candidatus Nanoarchaeia archaeon, assembly GCA_036514715.1. Classification (GTDB taxonomy): domain Bacteria; phylum Patescibacteriota; class Microgenomatia; order Woykebacterales; family RBG-16-39-9b; genus DATBWR01. The sequence goes on from DATBWR010000013.1 coordinate 12,384, forward strand.
GTAACCGAAATTCATGAGGTCATGGGTCCTTACGACATCATTGTCGAACTCGAAGCACCCAACCTCGTGGATGTTCCGCCGATCCTATCGAAAGAGATCAGAACGATCCCTGGTGTTCAGACTACTACCTCGCTGGTTGCCTTCCCTGATTGAACTGAAGCTTGGATTATACCCAACGTGTCTTTCTCTCTTGAAGGCACGTTTTCATTTTAGACACGGGCGCGCTCTACTGGGAAGAAGCGGCGGCGCTCGCCGATGAACTTTAGATCCATTTCACCAAGAGGTCCTGAGCGGTGTTTAGCGATCGACAGTTTAACGTTTTCGAAATCTTCCGGATCTTCTCGGTACAAAAACATGACCACGTCCGCATCTTGTTCAATGCCACCTGACTCTCGTAAATCGGAAAGTTGCGGGATTTTGGCTTGGCGGCTTTCTACGGCTCGAGAAAGTTGAGAACAAGCTAGCACCGGAATCTTTAGTTCGCGGGCCAAATTCTTCAAGGCCTGAGAAATTTCACTAACCTCCTGTACTCGGTTCTCCAAGTCCCGACCGTGAATTAACTGCAAGTAATCAACAATTAAAAGCTTCAGCCCCTCTTCCATTTGCAGACGGCGGGCCTTAGTGCGCATTTCCATGATAGAAATCCCAGGCGTATCATCAATAAAAATCGGCGCTTCAGCTAGCTCCCCCATTGCTTCGGAAAGTTTTTCAAAATCTTCTTCTTTCAGATTTCCAGTGGTAATTTTCCAAGCATCAACATCGCTTTGGGAAGCTAACATTAAGTCCACGAGCTGCTCTTTACTCATTTCCAAAGAAAATACTCCAACTGGTACTTTCTCCTTCACCCCTAAATACTGGGCAATGTTCATTACCAAAGTAGATTTTCCCATGGAGGGTCTAGCGGCTACTATTACTAAGGTTGAATCCTGCAAACCGGAAAGTTTTTTATCAAGATCGCCAAAACCAGTGGGTACCCCTCGCATCCCGCTACCTTTTTTGTGCAACTCGTCCAGGCGGTCAAAACTTTCTGCTAGGGCGTCTTTCAGGGGAATAAAGTTTTGTTTGAGGTGGTCTTGGGAAATACCAAAAAGCTCCTGTTCGGAAAGTTCGAGCAGATCTTTAGCCTCAGTATCAGGGGTAAAAGCCCTTTCCGTCATTTTGGCAGCAGTGGCGATTAGAGCCCGTTTTGTGGCTGCCTCTTTGACAATATTAGCGTAGTGTTGAACGTGGGCGCTGGTTGGAACGCTGTTTACTAAATTAGTCAGGTAACTAGCTCCACCAGCTTCTTCAAGAGAGTCAGTCTTTTTGAGAACATCGGTTACAGTCACTAAATCAGCTGGCTGTCTTTTTTCGTAAAGAGTAAGAATGGAGCGGTAAATTTCCGCGTGGGCCGGGCGGTAAAAATGTTCGGGTTTTAAACTTTCCGCGATCTTTACAATAGCGTCGCGGTCGATAAGCAAACTGCCTAAAACCGATTGTTCGGCCTCCACGTTCTGCGGAGGAATTTTACCTTCGAGCGAAATTTTAGTATCACCTTTAACTGTAGGTTTGACAGCCATATTTGCTTTAACCTTTTTGCATTAAAACTACCTGTGTTTCCTCTGGAAACTTATCCGCGTGAACAGAAAATTTGCTAACTGGTTGCACATTCTCTTTACCCATTTCCTTCAAGAATTTCTCCGCTCCTTCGAGCTCTGTAATTTTAGTTTGTGGATCGCGAAAATGCATCGGAATGATGATTTTTGGTTCAAGTTGACTAGCAACTTTGGCTGCAACAGAAGCATCAATTGTAAAGTGACCACCAACGGGGATAAGCAAAAGATCAACATTGCCGATCTCTTCAACTTGCTCGTTAGTTAGGGAATTTTGTCCGAGATCACCCAGATGGCAGACGTTAATTTTATCGATTTTTAGATTGTAAATGGCGTTTTTACCCCGCTCTGCTCCGCCCTTTTCATCATGGAAACTATCAACCCCCAAAATTTCCACACCCTTGACCTCGTACTCACCAGGTCCCCTAACCACAAACGGTTCTCCACCAACAAGGCTAGCTGCATTATGATCGTAGTGCTCGTGAGAGACAGTGACAATATCCGCCTCAACTTTGGGAAACTTTATCCCGATATCATCAGAATAAGGATCCAAAACTACAGTGGCAGTTTTACCTTTAATGCGAAATGAGGCTTGTCCTAGGTAAGTTATATCCATCGCCAAGAAATATTAACAACTTGAAAAGCAAGACGCAATAAGTAACACGTAAAAGTTCGTTTGTTGAAAAACTTGCTAAACTTTGTTAGTCTAGTTGTCGTGGAAAACGATTCTCCACCAACACCATCTCGATTACCGTTTCTGTTTGTTGGCCTGCTTATTGGTCTCTTTCTGGCTACCTTTTTTTGGGTTTTAGTAAAGGACGATGGAACCAGTGAGAAAGGAAGTGAAAAACCCAACGTTCTTTCCCTTAACATTAACACCCCTACCGAAAACCTAGCAACTTCACAAAAAACTCTGACCGTGGCCGGTAGCACGGGAATAAAAAGTGTGGTAACTGTTACCGGACCATCCGAAACCAAAATAATTGACGCTTCCAGTGAAACTTTTTCGACTACTCTAGAACTAACTGAGGGGAAAAACATTATTGATATAGTGGTCTACGATCCAAAAAGTGGAAGTTCGGTTCACGAAACGCGGGAGGTGCTTTTTCTAAATGAAGATTTGAGTTCTCTTTAAGATGACTAAAAAACTTTTGGCTACCAGCTTAATAATGTTCTCCGTTCTGATTACCCCGAAGTTAGCTTTTTCACAGGATTTTAGTGAAAATGCTCAAAAAAGGCTGGAAGAAATTGAAGCTAAAGCTGCGACCGCTAGCACCACTGCTACTTCCTCGGCAACCAAAAAAGAGGGCGAAGTAAGTTTTGTGGAAGGTACAGTTGCTGCTATCAACGGTACGGCTTTTTTAGTCAACACCGATGAAGGCTCACGGCTTATTTACACGACTGACAACACGAAATATTTTAATATTGACCCCTCGGGTAAAAAGTTAATCGGTTTTGGAGACATAAAGGTTGGTGAAACCATCATGGTTTTGGGGCTCTCCTCCCAAAGTAATTCCGGAACCGCCCGCATTATTGTCCGCGACACAGTTAAACAAATAACCACTTTTTCGGTTTTGGGGAAGGTGGTTGAGGTCAAAGACCCAAGCCTAACTTTAGAGAACTTATTGAGCGCAGATCTGCCTGCCTTGACTTTAACAACCAGTACCGACACCAAAATTCAATCTGGGGAAAAGACAATTGCTCTTATTGATCTTAAAGCTGGAGACAGGGTTGTGGCTGCCGGAACTATCGACGACAAAGGAAATTTTGTCGTTAAAACTATCCTGAGAATAAAAACTGCCCTCCAAGAACCCACTGCCACTACTTCGGCTCAATAAAATTTGTCGAATGGTAAGATATATGAATGATCATTCATATATCTTTCGCAAAAGAGGTCTTTCTTCAATATGAAAGTCGACCTGCTTAAAACCAGGGTGGAGATGTACAGTCAGGGCTTTATTTTTATAAATCTTGCCGAAACCATCTGGAGCTGGTTCTGTGAAGACTTCTGAAGAAAGGCGAATATATTTCACTCCTCGATCCTCGACATATCTCCCACCACAGATCTCACCAGCTTCCTCAAATGAGGACGCCAGGATAACATAATAACCAACACCCATCATTCGATAAACAACGTACGCTTTCATCACTCTCTCCTTTTCTTGGCAAGAATCTTAGCACGAGGCTAAATGTAAATCAATTATTCTGCTATAATACGCTCATGGCAAAAATAGCGGCCAATAGGTAGTTTCTGTGAAACTTAAATTTATTCAAATTACGGTCGATATTTTGCAAAACTATGAGCAAAATTGAGGGTAGGACGCCTAAGGGTTTTCGTGATTTTCTCGGAACCGAGGCGGCCAACCGGCAAGCAATTACAAATAAACTCTCCCAAACTTTTGAGCGGTTCGGTTTTGAACCGTTAATTACGCCTGCTTTGGAATATGCCGAAGTCCTCAAAGGCAAATATGGTGAGGAAGAAAAATTAATTTACGAATTTGAGGACCGCGGTGGTAGGCAAGTTGCTCTGCGTTACGATCAAACTGTTCCACTAGCCCGTGTGATCGCCGCCTACCCAAACCTACCCAAACCCTACAAACGCTACCAAATCCAACCGGTGTGGAGAGCTGAAAACCCCCAAAAAGGTCGTTTCCGCGAGTTTGTACAGGCGGATATTGATACTATCGGTACAGCCTCGGCTTTGGCGGATGCGGAAACTATCGCCTGCACGGTTTCAGCAATGGAAGAACTTGGTTTCAAAAACTTTACCCTCAAGGTTAACGACCGGGAAATTTTTGCTGGGCTGCCAAATAGTGTCATCAGTGCCATTGATAAACTTCCAAAAATTGGCCGGGACGCTGTTATGCTTTTGCTAAAGAACCAAAATTACAGCGATTTTCAGGCCGAAGACATTCTTAAAAAAGTTACCGACAGTCCCCCAACTGCAAGAATAAACCAACTTTTTGACCTGCTTGCGAAATTTAAAATTAGCTCAGGTAGATACGCTTTTGATCCCTCCCTTGCCCGCGGCTTGGATTATTACACTGGCCTGATTTTTGAACTTGAAGTTGAAGGCTACACTGCAGGATCCGTCGGCGGCGGCGGTCGCTACGACAAACTAATTGGCCAATTTAGCGAAACACCCCTACCAGCAGTCGGTTTTTCCTTTGGGTTAGATCGCATTATGGAAGCAGCCCAAGAATTAAAACTTTTCCCAGCAAGATCAAGTCAAAGCCAAGTTTTAGTAACAATTTTTAGCCAAGATTTGCTTCCCCAATCCCTTGAGACCGCCTCTGCCTTGCGCAATGAAGGTATTAATACAGAAATCTACTTAGACCCAGAAAGCAAACTGGACAAGCAGCTAAAGTACGCGGACAGTAAAAACATTCCCTACGCTCTTCTGCTTGGACCCCAAGAACTTGAGAAAAAGGTGGTCACTCTTAAAGACCTTAAGAGCGGCGAACAAAAACAAATCAGACTTGCGCAGGTACGCTCGATAGTAGAAAATAAGTAAAGTATGCCCGAACCTGCCGGCTCAACAAATTCCGATTTAGAAACCTTCAAAAAAGCCCTTGCCCAGTTTAAAAGCACAGGAAGCGTAGATTTTGACGTGGTCTCTTTGGCTAAAGAAAAATTTCTTCCCAGCGTTGGCGTCGCCCCTTCCGAAATCCAGAACATGGGCCCAGTGGCTGTTATGGTTAGACTGGAAGAAGAACTTGCAAAAAATTCAGCCCAAGTAACGGCTACCAACGCAAATCTTGCTAACCTGACCACTGAAGTTGAAAACTTAAGCCATAAGATTAACGACGAGATAAATGAGGAAATAAAACGCCAACTTTCCCAACACCCTTCTTCCGAAACTGTCCAGCAAGAGTTAGACAAGGTGGTCAATAAAGTTGAACCCTCTGAAAAGGAGACTCAATCACCTCCCAACTTACCTCAATCACCGCCTCTAACTTCTGAGCAAGTCCACAGTTACAACCTTAACCCCCTGCAAGCTAGTCTTGAAGCTGCCCTTGCCGACCTAAAGGAGGGTGATAGGGTCAATGACGAATGGAGCTTACGGCGAATTTCTAATACCAGTTTCGGCAATACCCAAACGCCTTTTTATGAACTACAAAACGCAACTGGGGCAGTCAGGACACTAAACCAAGAGGAGATGAAAGAGTTACTAAAAGCGCAAATTGTCGATCAAAGTCAGTCTCCCCCAAGTTACGAATCTCTACAGCCAGCCTCCCTACCAAAGGTTGACATCAATCCCCACCCAACCAACCTTTTTGACGAAGAGCTTCCTGAAAAGGAATCTACTGATACGCAAAATGAGCAAAAGAAAGATCTGTCAGAGAGCCAAAAGGAGGAGTTAACGCCAAAACAAATCGAATTCTTAAAGAAAATTGCCTCTAACAAGAGTCAATGGTCGGCTCTTACCTCTTTCACCCCTGAGCAATGGCAGACTTTCTCGAAGCTTTATTCTCAAGGCAAGTTGGCGCAACTGGGAATTGCTGCTAGTCCGCTACTTGATCTTTTAAACGACCCAGACTCTACCAAGAACGTTACTATCAAAAAGGGCGACAACATCCAAAACCTCCTTGAGCAAGAGGGGCTCAAACTTTCCTATACGGCGGACGATGCTTTACTTTTGGGCATCCATCTGCTACTTAACTATCAGTTAATAGAGGGTTCTCATCACAAGATTGAAGAGAGCGGTATTGCTATTGAACCACTACCTGCAGAAAGCGATCTCCTAAACTTAACAAAAAAAGCTAGGGGTGGGGATCTCCCCGCTCTTAACAGTTTAAAAGACTCTTTAACTTTTCTGCCAGTTGAAGGCAATTTCAAAATTATCAAACCGGAAAAGTTTGATCAGCTCCAAAAGTTACTTGCGGAATGACCAAAAAACTTCTGCCCATTTTAGCCCTAATCGCAACGGCGGTAATTTGGGGTATTACTGTCCCCTTACTAAAAGTCAACCTTGAAACCCTCCCACCTTTCTCCTTGGCTTTCATCCGTTTTACCATCGCTACCGTTATAGTAATGGGTTTGTCTGAGCTCTCGGGACTAAAATTAAAGGATTTTCTTCATATCGGCGTATTTGCTTTCTTTGGTGTCACCCTTCACATTGGACTACTACTCTTGGGTTTACGAGAGACAACAACTATTGATGCTTCATTTGTCTTTTCGCTGGGCCCAGTTATAACCTCTTTGCTAGCAGTCTTTGCGATCAGAGAAAAAATTAATTTTTCTCACATCTTGGGTATTTGCATAGCTTTCTTGGGAGCTTTTCTTTACGCTTTATATCCCTTACTTTTTGGTAGCTTGGAGTTTAGAACCAACTTACTCGGAGACTTACTGGTACTGGCTTCGACTATTTCTGCTAGCATCTATATAGTTGGCTCTAAAAAACTTTTCGAAACTTACAAACCCTCAACGATTTCGGCAGTATCTTTCACTGTTGGCGCAATTAGTTTCCTGCCTTTTAGCTTGTGGGAATTTTCAGACCCGACTTGGTTAGCAAACGTTAGCTGGTTTAATATAGGTTCCTTAATCTTCTTTGGAATCTTCTCCTCTTTTTTGGCCTACTCAGTCTACGAATGGGCTCTATCAAAGGTAGCCGTACACATTGATGCTACCATCAGCTATTTGATACCAATAATCTCGATTTTGTTAGCAACAACCTTGTTTAAAGAAAATCTTGAGCCAATTTTCCCAGTTAGTTTTGTCCTAGTCGCTCTGGGGATATACCTGGTTAGTCGTTTTCACCCACCAACAATGCATGGTCACTATCACCGGCACCATCATAAAGCATAATTGGCTTGCTGGAAGCAAAACTTTATGCTAATATACTCACGTTTATATCGACCAAAAGGTAGTTTCTGAGAAACTTAAGATTTATTATATTACGGTCGAAGATAGCGAAGCTAGCGCAGGGCGCGAAGCGATCTATATTTTGTCTAAGAAGTCAAAATGACCCAAAAGATTGAAACTATAATTGAAAAACCTGAGGTTGAGGTTCCTGAAACAGAAATTGCACCAGAAGAACAAACCCAGCAACCCAAAGCCAAACAAGCAAAAAGTGAGGCTTTCAAACCCTTGCCGTATTTTGAAAATGCGACTGTTACTTGTGCTTGCGGTAACACTTTTACTACCGGCTCAACCCGGGAAGAGATTCGCGTAGAGCTTTGCAGTAACTGTCATCCGTTCTTTACCGGCCAAGAAAAATTTGTTGACACCGAAGGCCGAGTTGAGCGTTTCAAGCGCCTTGTGTCTTCTAAAAAGGCCAGCAGACCCAAAGATAAGTTTGAGAAAAAAGAAGACGATCGCCCCAAGACTCTCAAAGAAATGCTCCAAGCCCTAGAAAAGCGCTAATCACTTTCCCACAAACTTTGTTAAAATAAAGTAGGTATTAATTTTTACTTTAGCTATGGACTATATTAAGCAGCAAATTGAACAATTAGACCGGCAAATTGCGGAAAATAAAGCCTTACTATCCGATCCTGAGTTAGCCTCCCTTGCACAGGCGGAGATAAACAGACTCGAAGAAGTGAAACAGGCTTTACTCACCCCAGTTGCATCGCCAGGCGATGAAAAAGACTCAACTGGAATCGACACCCACAGCGCTATTGTAGAAGTTCGGGCAGCGGCCGGCGGCGATGAAGCTGGACTTTTTGCTGGCGTCCTCTACCGCATGTACGCTCGCTTTGCCGATAGTCAGGTCTGGAAAGTCGAGCAACTATCGATTAGCGAAGGTGGTCTTGGTAATATCAAAGAAGTAGTTTTCAGGGTCTCTGGTCTTGGCTCGTACGGATTGTTAAAGTTTGAATCCGGCGTTCACCGAGTGCAGAGAGTTCCAGAAACTGAAAGTTCCGGTCGAATTCACACGTCTACAGCAACTGTTGCTGTCTTACCGGAACTGGAAGACCGTGATTTCCATATCGACGAAAAGGATATAAAAATCGACACTTTTCATGCTTCAGGTCATGGAGGCCAAAGCGTCCAAAAAGTCGAAACCGCAGTCCGGCTGACTCACCTACCTACGGGAGTTATCGCCACTTGCCAAACCGAAAGATCTCAATTTCAAAACAAGGAAAAAGCTTTGAGCATTTTGCGGGCCCGTGTTTACGAAGCTTTAGCTTCCGAGCAAAAAGCAGAAGTTGATACTAACCGCCGTCTGCAAGTCGGGACTGGTGACCGAGCTGAAAAAATCCGCACTTATAATTACCCACAAGACCGCATCACTGATCACAGAATTGGCAAGAGCTGGCACAACATCGAAAAGATTTTAGACGGTGACCTCTTGCCGATTTTAACTTCTATCCAACAAGCCGATCAGGAAGATTCGTCCAAAACGTCTGATTAAAGCTCCTTATGAGGATTGCTGATGCCTTGAAGCAAATAAACATTGACCTAGTGGAAAAGGAGATTTTGCTAGCTGATCTTTTGAAAAAAGACCGCTCTTTTCTCCACTCCCACCCGGAATTTACATTGTCCGAAAGTCAGACTGAAGAATTTAAATCTCGACTGGAGAGACGAGAGCAAAATGAGCCGGTTGCCTACATTTTAGGTTATCAAGAATTTTACGGCCGGCGTTTTTTAGTTAATAAAGACGTCCTCATTCCTCGAGCCGATACTGAAATGTTAGTTCAAGAGGTTTTGGCATTTACTAAAAACAAAAATCTAACCATTGTCGATGTCGGTACCGGCGCTGGTTGTATCGCCATTACCCTTACAGCCGAAAATCCTAAACTCAAAATCGTTGCTACCGAGATCAGTAGACCAGCTCTCGCGGTTGCTAAAAAGAACGCCGCTCTCCACAGTGTCACCAAAGCAGTTCAATTCCTTCATGGTTCGCTTCTCGAACCCTTAACTGGCCCCGTTGACGTTATTGTCGCCAACTTGCCTTACATCACCACTAGGTCTTTGCATAGGCTGCCAGAGGAAATCAGAGACTGGGAACCACACGTGGCTCTACATTCTGGTGGCAATAGTAAATGGGGTTTTTACGAAGTGTTATTCGCACAGAGCAAGGAAAAGCTAAAACCGGGAGGTAAAATTTTTTATGAAATTGATGGAAAAGTCCTCACCCAACCTTAGGTGGCTGGTCCATGGGAAATGGTTCTGGTGTATAGACATCTTCCTTAGGCTTGCGCTTCTTCCACCAGTACCACAACCCAACGCCAATCAAAATCATTAGTGGGATAAAAATAATTAACGGTGAGGGGGCTCCTCGGGCCTTCCTTGCCCGAGCTTTTTCCAAGTTCTCCTGGGTTGCGACCACGTTGTAACTTCCACCCACCACCCCTTCCAAAGAGTCCTCTGCTTTACCATGAAGCGGGGCATTTGACTCTTTTGTTCCCCCCTTTTCGAAATCAAAGGAAAGTTTTGTTTGCCCACTGTCCAGTACTTCAAAAATTAGGTTCGCTACCACCACATCTCCAAAAACTTCAACCCCATCTTTGGGTGCTAGAGCAGTTAACTTTAACTTACCACTCTCATCTTGTTTGATAGGGTAAGTTCCAAAAAATCCTCCTTCCCTAAGCTCCTTTAACTCTAAATAATCGGCATCATACATCAAGGAAACATCAACCCCATCCACCCGCTCCCCATCGCTCTGCAAAACAATCTCAACCTCCAAATCTTTACCTTCCTCAACATTAGAAAAAGGTGGATTTAATATTAATTTACTTGCCCAAACCGAAGAAAATTTCGGTGCGAGTATTGCGAAACCTAAAATTAGGATTGCTGTTAAGCTAAGTTTAAACTTAAGTCTCATTATCTAGCCTTACCCTCTTTTACCTAAGTTGGTTAATAATAAAGAATAATCAACGCTGTTAACAACGCCGTCATAGTTGATATCGTAGAGAGCCTCTTCGTTGCTCATCCCGGCCGGAACCATTCTTTCAAGGTCAGTTTGATCAATCACGTTATCACCATTAAAGTCGCCCATCACAAAGGCTGCAACTGACGCTTTAGTATCGTTGGTGAAAGTAAAACCTAAAGCCTGCATTAAGGAATTTTTCGCCCAAACTTTCAAGACGTAATTGGTGTTCTTTGCCAACTGACTGTTGGTCTTTAAGATTAGCGTCCCACCCTTGCTTTCCACTATCGCTTTTTGGGAAAAAGCGGTTTGCTCTACTTTAATCGTCACTTCCATACCACCTTTCAGGAAGGGGTTTGGAGCAAAGGTAAGGGTAATATCGCTACTTGTGGCTTTCGGCGCAGTTGACCCGGGTGGCGTAACTTTAGGAGCCGAAGATTGCGAACCGCCCGTTCCACCGCTGGTTCCACCAGTCGAACCACCGGTTGATCCTCCAGTCGAACCACCGGTTGAGCCCCCAGTCGAACCACCGGTTGAGCCCCCAGTGGAGCCTCCTCCAGAAGAACCGCCGCCGGAGCTAGAAACAGTATAACTGGTAGTAGCCTGGTTATTGGAATCATTGCTTTCGGCGATTTGACAGTCAGCATCGACAAAAACCCTCCCCGTGTAAGTACCCGCTGAAGATGGGGCGGTGAAGCTCAAAGTGAAATTACCGGTTGAAACACCTGCTCCCAAAGAACTAAAGGAACGGGAAGCCTGACCGTTGGGTGTTAGACATGGAACACTTGAAGGTTGGTTGGAATAAACATCAACCCAAAAAGTCCCAGAAGCAGCTCCACTACCGTTGTTAACAATATTGACAGTGGCAGTTACCGTCTGTCCTGAAGTTGGGTTTGTAGGCGACAGAGTAAAATTACTAACCGCCAAATCTGGCTGTGATGGCGGAGGTGGGGGTGAGGAGACGTTAACGGTTACTGAGTCAGAAGCACTTCCCCCCGAACCGCTACAGGCCAAAGTGTAGGTTCTGCTGGCCGTTAGACTACCGGTAGATTCAGATCCGCTTGTGCCTTTGGTCCCGGACCAACCATTAGAAGCTGTACAAGAAGTGGCATTGGTTGAAACCCAAGAAAGAGTCGCACTGGTATTGTAACTAATGGTAATTGGGCCGTTAGAGTTATTAGCTTTAAGATCCACTGTTGGTTGGGGAGGAGGCGGAGGTGGTGGGGAAGTCACGTTAACGGTTACCGAATCGGACGCACTCCCCCCTGAGCCGCTACAGGCCAAAGTGTAGGTTTTTGCCGAGGTGAGATTACTCGTAGATTGTGAACCGCTAGTTGCTTTAGACCCTGTCCAGCCGTTAGAGGCCGTACAACCAGTTGCATTACTCGAACTCCAGGAAAGAGTCGCACTGGTATTGTAACTAATGGTAATTGGGCCGTTAGAGTTATTAGCTTTAATATCCACTGTGGGTGGGTTACAGTTGGGAGTGGTAATTGTAGGGGCAGCCGGGTAAGCAAGAGAGCCGCCGTTGGGATCGGAATTAAGATAGGCGTAAATTCTCCACCAGTAAGTGTAGCTGTCTTGCGGAGTTGCCCCGCCAATTGGGTTGTCCCTGTCCCAAATGAACCATTCTTGGGGAACAGGAAGGTAAAGGTTCCACCAGAGACCATCGTCAGCAAAACTTGAGTTGACATCAATGTCAATGTAACTACCGTCAGCGTAAGGCGGGTTCCAATCCCAAAAAAAGGTTACGCGCGGATCTCCTTGATAACAACTAGTGGTGTAAACATAAAGGTCAGTGGGTACGGGTGAGGAGGCTTGGGAACGAGTGTCTCTTGAAGTTAGAGCAGCGTATTGAGTAGCAGCAATGGCGGTGAAAAGCAAGACAGTTAAAACTAGAGAGAACCAGGTTGACCGGCTTAGTTTAATCTTCTTCAAGGAAAAAGACATTAACTATATGCTAGCAAATAGCAAGTCAAAATTAAACCCTTCACACTCTTAGGGATTTGCTTTCTTGAGAAGAAAGTGAAAAGTCAAAATTATTCTGGGTTTTCTTCCAAAGTCGCGGTTAGTTTAACTACCTTCCCGTCTCGATAGATCTCTAGGGGTATTTTCTGACCCACTTTTAATGAGTTGAGAATAGTGACAATATCATTATCTTCAGTTACCCTTTGGTCGTTGAGTTTGGTAATAATGTCACCGGCCACAACTGTGGCTTTTTCGGCTGGAGAACCGCCAGCAACGCGGCGCACAAAAGCTCCCTGGGGTACTCCCTGAACTTTAGCTACGGCCGGGTCAATGGTCTGGTAAACTATGCCCAAGTAAGGTTTAATTATCCGCCCGTCCTTTTTGTATTGATCTAAAATCACCTTGACCCGGTCAATAGGAATGACAAAACCGATGTTTTGGGCTTCAACCGAAATTGCAAAATTGACTCCGACAACTCTGCCTGAGAGATCCAGTAGTGGCCCTCCGGAATTACCGGGGTTTAGGGCGGCATCAGTTTGAATAATGTTTTGCAGAGTCTCCCGGGATTGGCCTGGACAACCACCACCACCAGCGGTTATTCCTCTACCCACTCCAGAAACAACTCCAACTGTCACACTGTTTTGAAACTGCCCTAAAGCGTTACCAATAGCAATCACCTTTTGGCCTGGTTTAAGCACTGACGGGTCGCTGCTGCCCAGCTCTAAAGCGGGCAGGCTGCTTCCTTCGATTTTCAAGATGGCAATGTCGTTGGCTGGATCCAGATCAATTTTTTTGACGTCAAAGGTCTTTTGGTCTTTAGTCACCACTGCGTAATCAAGGGTTTTTTGGCAAACCACATGGTTGTTGGTGATAACAATTCCACTTTGGTCAATGATAAAACCCGTGCCAATCCCCTCTTGATCAGTTACTGAGCCGCGGTCCGGATCAAAACTGACTGTTTTAGCCACAATAGAAACTACTGCCGGGGAAACTTTATCAACCACGTCAATAATAGCTGATTCTTCAACTGTCCGAATTATTGTGCCACCGTCAGGAGTTTTTACTTCACTTACAGTCGGCCTGAGGAAATCAGGTAAGGAATCCTTAAACGGCAAACTTTGATACCAATTTGGATAATTGATCCCTAAGATCAAACCAACTACCAGAGTAAGAAAAAGAAGAATAAGTCCGGATAGAACTAGTGTCGCAGTCAACCAGTATTTTTGAACCAAAGGATTTTGACGAAGTTTATCGAGCATTTCTACTATTTTCCTAAATTGAAGAAGTTCAAACGAAATCTTGAGCTTCTTATATTTTACACCAAAAAGCAAACTCGCAGAAAAAGGAAAGCTGACCGCTTTTTATGCAATCAGCTTTGATCCCCTCCTGTATTTATTTCAGCCAGTCTTTTTTCGAGATATTGGCCGGTTTTATCTCTCTCCGACTCTAGACGGGCTACCTCTCCATCTAGTCTCCTTAATAACTCTCTCCTTCTCAACGAAGCAAACTGCTCTGGCCAATGTTTTCTCTGACATCGTGTACACTCTCTCTGGTTGGCTAGACTGATCTTCCCCATCGAGAAAAGAAGGGCGATTTCGCAAGTACCGCAATCCCCGTGAGCATGACCAGTAATTGGCGGGGGTTCAGTCTCGTTTGAAGCAACCAAATCTCTCTCCTTCATTAAGAGTTAATTGGTAATGGTTTGGGTGTTATGATCCACACCCTTTGCATTTCCAGGTAAACCAATCCCTGAGTCTGCATCAGGGTGGAAACTTCCTCTTGGAACCGCGTACAATTCTCCTTGCTCCAGGTTCCCTCCAGTCTTGTAATTGGTTTGGAAAGACCAATCCCACGACTAGCTTCTCTCGATAGACGTTTACCCTTAAACTCGGGGGCCCTCACCAACTTAGCTGTTGGTTTCTCCGGATATCTGTTGGTAACACCGTAAGAGTGCATAAGACTGCAAACCTGGGCCCAGAAACTTTTCATCTCTTCTTCCGTCCATGGTGGTTCAGCTTTTTTGACCAAACCGTTTAGATCCACGAACCAATTACCAGTTTCGTCGGAAACAATACTTCCGAAAATGGGTCCCTCCTCCTTTTTGGACATAGAACACTTGCGCGCTCTGTTTCCAGTTTCTAGACATAAAAAAATAGCCCCGAAGGGCTATTCCTCTATGTATTCAGTTTGTGGTAGTTTTGCCCACATACTGAAAATTTATTCTAAACAACCCAGAGACTTTCTGTCAACCCACCAAAAAAGGAAAGGCACACTGTTTTTTCACAGATGTGCCTTGCTGAAACGGCATTAGTCAATGAGCCGCTTCTTGATCTCTTGGTAACGAGCGGCAGTTTCCGCAACTACTTCGGCCGGAAGTTTTGGAGCAGGAGGTTCGCGGTTCCAGCCTGATTTAATTCCCCAATCGCGAACGTACTGTTTGTCCATTGCCCTTTGAGGACGTCCAGGTTCGTAATCGTTCAAGTCCCAAAATCGGCTCGAGTCCGGAGTCAGGACTTCGTCGATTAGAATTACCTCTCGGGTTTCCTCGTCGATCCCAAACTCGAACTTAGCGTCGGCGATGATGACTCCTCGGCGCAGAGCGTACTCGGCTGCCATGTCGTAAATCGCCATACTTACTTCCAGTAAGACAGCGGCGGCGTTCTGGTCCTTGTCAAGGACAGACAAGAACTCTTCTTTGGTTAAGTTTTGGTCATGACCTACCTGTGTCTTAGTTGTGGGAGTAAAGACCGGACGGGGTAGTCGATCTGAGTCCTTCCAACCAGCTTGGTAAGGGTTTCCGGCAATTATTACTCCGCGCTCTGAACCACCTTTTTCTTTGTATTCCGCGTAGAGCGAGCCAGTAATGTAACCGCGGACGATGCATTCCACCGGCAGTGGCTTTGCTCTGCGTACGATCATAGCTCTTGTAGCAATCTCCGGGCACTTGACCACACGTTTCCCTGCTGGAATACCCCATTCCAGAACTGGGCGCAGGTAATGGGTTTGGCAAATCCTTCCGATCAACGGATGGGTCAGCCAAAAAGTGCTCATCTCGTTGAGCACCCCACCCTTGCCCGGAATGCCGTTGGGGTGAACAGAGTCGAAGGTTGAAATCCGGTCGGTGGCAACGATCAGTAAGGTCCTGTTACCCAGATCATAAGTGTCGCGCACCTTTCCTTGGTGAGTACACTGCAAACCTTTAGGCTCCAAGAACGGCCGACTGTCGACCATCACCTCAGGAACAGCTGCGTTAGCCAACTTCCTGCTCCTCTCATTTCTTTTAGGATTTTTGGTTGTTAAGAATGCTTGAGGGCTCTTGCAAAATGCAAGACAATCCTAGTCTAACACAAATTAGCAAGAAATTTTCTTGATAGAGAAGATATATGAATAGTTATTCATATATTTTTAAGAAAAAAGCCTGCTCTTTCATACTTCATCCTTCGCACTTCTTACTTAATTTTATTTGAGGAGTTCTTTGGCTTTTGAGAGTTGTGGGTCGCTGCCAGCAGCAATATCTTCTTCGGTTAACTCAACTTTCACATCTGGTTCCAAACCCTTACCGTGCACCCAAACGCCACTCGGCGTTAACCATTTGGCCACAGTAATATGCAAACCCGACCCGTCTTTAAGATCAACCACGGACTGCACTGTGCCTTTACCAAAACTTGCCTCACCTACTACCTTAGCCTTTTTCTGATCTTTTAAGGCACCGGCGACAATTTCCGAAGCCGAGGCACTGCCTTTGTTGATTAATACTACTAACTCTACGCCTCGTAAGCGTCCGTCGCGGTCAGAATAAAAAGACTGTCGCTTGCCGTCAGCATCTTCTTGCATCACCACCACATCTGCCTTTTTCAAAAATTCGCTCGCGACGTAAATTGCGCTGTCCAGCCTTCCACCCGGGTTGTTACGAACATCTAAAACTAATTTTGAAATGCCTTTGGTGGCAATTTCGTTGACAACACTGTCCCATTCTTTATTAGTGTTGTCGCCGAAACGGTTAATTCTCACTATTCCGATCTCTCCGTCAACCACAAGCTTAACGGTTTTGATGGTGATTGTTTCGCGCGTTATCTCAAATTCATGCTCTGCGTCAGCTTCTCCTCGCACTACAGCGAGTTTTACTTTGGTGCTTGCTTTACCGCGGATTAGCTTCACAGCTTCGGCAATGGACAGTTTTGCGGCATCTTTCCCGTCAATTTTCACAATCCTGTCACCTGCCAAAACACCGTTTTTCTCTGCAGGTGAGCCTTCCAAGGGGGAGATCACCACTAGTTGATTATCCTTAACCCCAAGTTCAATCCCCACTCCTTCGAAGGTGCCGGCAAGTTCAGAGTTAAAAGTTTGGTTAGACTCAGGGTCAAAATAAGAAGTGTAAGGGTCTCCGGCTGCTTCAACCAACCCGCGGAGAGCACCCTGCAGAAGTTTGTCGCCCTCTAAGGTTTTCTTATCTAAAAACTTGGAATTTAGCTCATCCCAGGTCTGCCAAAATGGTGCGAAATCAACATTGTCTTTAGAATAAAGTTTGTTAAGAACGTCGTACTTGGGCTGACCTTCTGGTAAAAACGGCAGGCTAACGTTGCGCCCGACCCAAATCCCCAAACCAAGCAGGAATAAACTGACAACCAGTTTCGGAAAAAATTGATTGAATTGTTTTGCTTTTTCAGCCATGATTAACTTAAGATTTCTAAATTCGCCGCTGGCGCTCCGGTCTTTTGGCCGGAGAGAAACTTAATTTGGGCAATTTCCGCTTCCAGCCCAGAGTTAAGAGCCTCTTCTTTAGGACTAAGTGCCTCCACTACACCCACCAACTCTTCTGAATCAGGTTGGAAATAGCGCACCAAATCGCCCACGCGCAACTGCCGCCAAACTTCTCTTTTTATTTCCTTGGAAGTGACTGCCATTTCTTTTTCAGTCGGAATGAAAATACTTTTTTCCAAACCATTGAAAAAGGCGTATCTGTCGCCCGCTTTGTTGAAAGCTTCGAAAATATCCTTACCCATACTCACAGTTCCAAAACCCTCCGTGATAATAATCGTCACCCCAACGTCGCTTTGGATCCCCAAACTAACAAAATCCCGGTAATCAATACCACCAACCACAATCCCTCTAACTCCAACAGTAAGAGCCTTTTCAATCGAGGCTCGATCGATATGGGCTCCACCAACAATAATTTTGCCTTGACAAGAGGCATCAATTTTCTGCGGGATAATAAACTCACTGGGTTTAGCAACTATTTTAATTAGGCCCTCTCGTGCCTTGCCAATCCCAGAAGCCCCTTTGATTTCAGTACCAAAAGTTCTAATGCGGATGTAATCTTCTTTTATCTCGTTAACCACTCCGTTAGCACCAGCCACCAAGCGAAAGGGTGTGGGTAAAAATTTAACAATAATGTCACCGTTTTGGTCGGTGTCAGTAATCACCCCGTCGGCCGGAGAGCGTAGCTCTCTCTTACCAACACCCAAAACGCCCCTCTTGCGGGCGATAATTTCACCTTGGTAAATGCGGTCTCCAACGCTACGAAGCAGGTACTTTTTAACCTTCTTGGGGCTAACGCCAATCACGTGGGCAACTTTTACCAAACGCTGTCCGGCTGAAATTTCACAGTGGGCAACTACGGTCTCGATGTTTACTTTGTCACCGACCTTAACTGACGGTTGGCACTTTCCAACGAACTCTCTTACCAAATCAAACTGGTTATCAAGGCTCACACGGTGCCAAACCGGACAAATCATTCAATCACCCCCAATTTTGCGATTGCAGTCGCCCAGCCTTTCACAGCTTCCCTGCTTTCCGCTCTTCCAAAGGCCAACCGCAGTGGTTTGAGCCGACCATCAAGCATAATCCCAAACACCCCACCGCTCAGGGTAATTTTTTCTTTATTTTTAGAATCAAGAAAGGTGACTTTAACCTCTTGGTGAGCGCTAGTGGGTACCAAAGCAATTTCGTTTTCAACAATTGAGAGTTCCTGATTTTCCGTGTAACCCCAGTCAAGCATTACCCTTCCCTTTCCACCAAAAGAAATAAAAGCACCCAGATCCTGCAAAAAATCTGTTTCCAGATCGCCAAATTTTGGGTTATGAGCAACTAGCGCCCCGAAACTATGAGCAAACAATTTAGTGTCAACCTTGACTTGAGCTACACGCCCGGCAAATAAGATGTCGGCAATAATTAAACCAAGTTTCGCCTTGTTAGGCGCTAAAGAAATAAAAGAGCCGGTAATAACCGTGTTAACTACTCCGCGGGCGTTAAGAAACTCTCGATTACTGGCAAAGCTTAAGCGCAAGAAGGCTTCCTCAAACTCAAGTTCTGCCTGAGATATCGGTACTGCGCGAGGGTGCAAGGACTTGTTGCCAAAATAATTTTCAATATCAACTTCGCTAACTTCAGTTGTTAAAAAAGCCCCCAAGCTGCCAACCTTGGTGTTGGCTGAGTAAGAGTAATCACCAGCATCAAGTACGACCGGTTTTTTAAAGCCATGGTTGTCGAGATAACTCCCAAGAGCTTTTTTGGCAGCCTCTTCAGAAACGAAAACAACCGAGAGGCTCTTGGCTAAATCCTCTGCTTCAGCCAAAGAGCCGGTCAAAATCACTTTTGTTTCGCTACCCGCTTTTAAACTTTTTACTAGCTCGCTGTAAGAAAGGGGGGTGTCTCCAGTGGAAGTTGGCAAGCTCTGTCTTTTCTCGATAATGAGGTTGTTTTTATCGACGCTGACAAGAAAGGCTTTAGTCCAAGATCTGCCAATATCAACAATAAGGGTTTTTGGGAAGGATTCACTCATTATTAACTATCTGACTGATACTGTAAACGGAAGTAAGCCCAGGTAGCGGCTGCGTTTTATGGCTGTGCTCAAAATCCTCTGGTGTTTAAAACAAACTCCGCTTCGGGCGCGGGCGACAATTTTCCCGCGATCGCTTACGAAACGGCGCAACCCAACAACGTCTTTGAAATCTGGGCTTATTTCTTCTTTGCAGAAAAGGCAGTATTTTCTCCGAGCAGGTTTAAGGTTTTCACTTCGTGTTCTAGTTCTTTCCAACATAATTAAAAAGGAATATCGTCAATGTTAATTTCGTCACTATCTTCTTTAGGTTTTTCTTCCGCCTCATCTTTCGAAGCGGGTTCTTTTTCTTCTTTTTTACCCTTTGACTTCTTGCCTTTTTCCTCTTTTTCTTCTTTTCCTTCAGTCTCTTTCACTCCACTGGCAACTTCCTGAGACTCACTACCGACTGAAGAGGTTTCCTCAGTACGTTCCTCACCAGTATCAGCTCCGGAGGCAAAATCGCGTCTGGAGTCTAGTAGAACCATGTCTTCAGCAACTATCTCAGTTGCCTGGCGTTTTTCACCTTCCGGACCTTCCCAACTGCGGGTTTGCAGTCTACCCTCAATGTAAACCTTGCGGCCCTTGGAAAGCAGTTGGCTGCAAAGTTCAGCTAGTTTATTCCAAGCAACAATACGGTGAAACTCGGTTTCTTCTCTTCTCTCACCACCATCAGTTGGCTGCCAACTGCGGTTGGTAGCTATACCAAAAGAACAAACCGCCGCACCATTAGGAGTGTAGCGCATTTCCGGATCCCGAGTGAGGTTTCCGATTAACATAACTTTGTTTAATGAACGTGTCGACATTTTGTTCCTCCCTTAACGTACCACTAATTCATCTAATTTCTTGACTGTGGCTACCTTTAACTTTTTCTTACTAACTTTACTCGGCTTTTGCCTTACGATAACAATAAAACGTAAAATAGCCTCTTCAATTCTCAAAGTATCAGTAAGAATTTTGGGTAAACTCTCTTCGCCGCTAAAGGTTACCAGGTGGTAGTAAGCATTTTTGTTCTTCTTAATTGGATAGGCAAGGGCTCGCTTACCCCAAGCTTCCTCTTGGTCAACTTGACCCTTACTTTTTTCAATTGTCGCGGAAATTTCTTTAATCAACTCTTTCTGCGCGGCCTCTGAAGTTTCTTCGCCAAATGCAACCAGTAATTCGTAATTTTTAAGCATAAGTTTGAAAAGGCAATTTCGTTTGCGAGTATAGCATAACATACTGCAAGCGACAAGCACGTTTGTGTGTAAACTAAAAATTCAAAGTTACGATAAGAATCGTTGCATTCGCTAACGCGAAAGTCAAAAGTAAACCTTGACTTCGTCAACGACTGCTTTTGACTAAGAAGTCAAAAGTTAAAAGTTTGCAAATCCTTCTACAACAAGCTATTATTGAGCCAATTCAAAACCAAGAAAGGCAGGGAGAAATGGTCAATACTCAGCTCTTACGAGCTGCCTTAAAAGAGTGGCCAGACGAGCTCATCGCTGATCACTTCAAAGCGTGGAGAGTGGGAGGTTACCGCTACTGCGTAGTTGGCTGGCTTCACGAGTTCGCGCGCCGGCACGGCCGTTGTACACATCCGCCGAAAGAACGCCGCAGAGCATTAGAGGTCGCAGCTACACAAAGGTGTATAGCCAAAGCCTTCGGTCTCCATGTCCACACGGTCCGAAGCTTGATGCACTACAACGACGACTACAAAGGCAAAAACCGTGGTCGAAGCTTGGCAATGTGGTGGCGGGTCGAAGCTGCTCTCCAGAGGTACATCCAAACCTACGTAAGCAAGCAAGCAGGCCAAGTGTTAGTATCCACTGGCTTTGGGAGCGAAGAGGAGAAAGAACTGGTCACCGTCTAGTTCGAAACTAGCGGATCAAGGTCGTTATCAATCCGGTAACGGCCTTTTCTTTTTGCAAAAAGTTCCAAAAAGATTTATCATTTACGCAAAATTGAAAATTAAAGGAGTTAGATCGTGAAGGTAGCACTTTTCTTTGTGCTCGTTCTTATCGTGGGTTTGGCTGGCGTTTCCGTCTTCCAACAAGCAGTCGGCCCTGACAAATTCATGGTTTGGGGACCGATAATCGCCGGTGTCCTTTCCGTAGTGGCATTGGTCCTCGTCCTCAGAGGTTGGGTGCGAGAACCTAGAAAGGTCGTGAGATGAAAAAGTATCTGCTTGAAGTTTTGTTGTTGTACGGTGGTCTCATCGCTTTTAGCCTATTCCACATCTACCTTCTGCCGGAGCGCTTTCTAGTAATGCTCCTAGCAGAATTCATGGCCTTGGTAGTATTCATAACACAACCTAAGACAGGTTGGTATCTGCTACGCACCACTGGCATATCCGGGTCGGTTTGGATCATGGTTTTAGGTGTCTTAGCCACAGACCTAGCCGAAACTTGGCGCTGGCTGTTAGTAATCCTTGGAGGTATCGCTCTGTACCTCCTTTACTACTTCGGTACGCCAGAATTCTTTGAGGTGGTAAGAGATCTGAGGAGAGGTCAAAATAACCAAGCGGTTCAGCAATGAACCGCTTCTTTTTCTGGAAAATCCGCCCTTTGGATTAGTCACCGTTAAAATGGGGTCCCCTTTGTGGAGTTGGCGTTTTTAAACTTGCAAAAAAGCAAGAGGAAGCGGTTCCCGAGGATGTCCCGATGATTTTTTGCTTAGTTTAACAGCCAACGCAGCAGGGGTGTCCTTTCTTGGCTACTTCTTTGGACAAGCAAAGAAGTAGTAAAAATTAAACGTTGAATTTAAATAGCTTAGATGTTTCAAGTATTGAATTTAAAGATGGTTGTATCGCCGTCTTGAAAAATATAGTCGCGTCCTTCCAACCGCACCCAACCTTTATCCCGGGCTTGCTGCCAACCACCTGCTTCTACTAATTTTTCGAAAGTTATTACCTCGGCTTTAATAAAGCCCTTTTCAAAATCCGTGTGAATAACACCGGCAGCCTGTGGAGCTTTAGTTCCAACAGTAACGGTCCAAGCTCGCACTTCTTTTTCCCCGGCCGTAAAATAAGTACTCAACCCCAGCAATTTGTAACTTTCCGCAATTAACCGCTCCAACCCTGACTGCCGCAAACCCAGTTCTGCTAAATAGTCTTTTTGCTCAGGTTTTGTAAGTTCTGAGAGTTCCTCTTCAACTTTAGCGCAAATAACAACCTCAGGACTAAAACCACTAGCAACTTCCTTTTTGAGAGCGCCTTCAGCCACGTTAAAGACGTAAATTACTGGTTTCAAAGTAATTAACGGTAGCTCAGCCGCCAGCTCCTCATCCACCTCAACCTCTTTAGCTAGTTTCCCTTGCTCTAAACCTTCTTTGAGCTTTTTCAGCACAGAGAGTTTTTTTTCAGCATCTTTTTCTTTGGCCTTAAGATCTTTCTCAGCTGAAAAGATTACTTTCTCAACTGTTTCAAGATCAGCAAGAGCTAGTTCCGTGTTAATTGTTTCAATGTCTGATTTGGGATCAACTCCGGAGACAGCTACGTTGGGGTCAACAAAAGCGCGGACAACGTGGGCAAGAGCGTCAACTTCCCTGATGTGACTCAAGAATTGATTGCCTAAACCCTCACCAGTTGCGGCCCCTTTGACTAAACCGGCAATATCGACAAATTCCACCACCGCCGGCACAATCTTCTCAGTTTTAACAACAGCCGCTAACCTTCCAAGACGTTCATCGGGAACTTCAACCACCCCAATATTGGGTTCAATAGTCGTAAATGGGTAATTTGCACTCTGGGCAACCTGCTTTTTTAGCAAGGCGTTAAAAAGAGTGGATTTACCCACGTTTGGTAAGCCAACAATGCCAACTTTCAGCACTTAAACCCACTTTCTGAATTTACCAAATGACTTTTTCATAAATATCTGAAATTTTTGCATCTTTAGTCACAACGTGAAGATTTAGGAGTTTTGCAGAAGAAACAATTACTCTATCGTGAATTTCCAATCCATCTTCCAGGTTTATGTAGTCATTAACGATATTGATATCCAATGAGAGGGTTCGAAACTTTGCAGACGGTAGGTCAGAAAGAAATTTCCTAAATTCTTTTTCGAAATTTAACTTTTTACTAACGTGAAAAGCTTCTAATAAAACAATTGTGGGTAAGAAAACAATATCGGCAGAAAACACAACTTCCCTAGCTTTATCACTTAATCTAGAACTAGCGGATAAAAACCAAATTAACGAGTGGGTATCAAGTAGTACGTTCACCGGAATAGATTAGAAGTGGAGCAGTTTTTTAGCTTTATCTAGTTCTTCCTCAAGTTTACCTTCGGGAATCTTAACATCCTTCAAAAATCCGTAGAAATCCTTAGCAGTCTTATTACTTTTGAAAGTTTGTTTGGAAGTATTTATTTTTTCTAAAGTTTCAGTCTTTTTCATAGCAGCAATAATATAGCAAAAAACACTTATTTTAACAACATGCTCTTATAGTCAATTTCCTTAGCAGACCGCACACTATAGCCAGCCCTGCGTGCAACTTCCGCACAACAACTACTACCCAAACTGTTGGGGACTATGTAGGCAAAAGACGAGAAAAACTTGACAAAAAATCTCTACTTTCCTTGGCTGGTGAAGATCTCTACAAAAAAGTGAAAGCGCTAGCAAAGGAAAAACCCGAAAAAGATCTAAGCGAAGAAGAAACCAAGATTGTTCAACTTTTGCAACAGAAAGAGCCACACGAGGACGACTAACTCCATTGGAGGAAACGGGACTTACGCGTACAGGTTCTTCAAAGAAAAACGACCCTTTCAGGTCGTTCCTCCTCCTAAGTAAACCTTCAAAAGATTTGCTTAGGGAAACCAGCTGAGAACCGTGCTTGTATCCAAAACTTCCAGCTTTGTAACTTGGTGGTGTTACCCGGTACTGGCTACTATTGCGTTTATTTCCACCAGACCAAATTCTGAAACCACTTGCTCTTGAGATTTAGAACTCTGACTTATTTTGGGAAGAAAAGAGATTTTGGCGACCAAAGACCTTGACCTTTGGTACATTAGCCTACTTTCCATAACGGATTATAAATAAAATTGCTTGGTTGGTAAAGTAAAAGATAATAGAAATGGAAAAGCCCCGGGTCTTGCTTGGTTAGCAAGTCGGGGCCTGATCCAACTGAATGTTCTGCGAAGTTCAAGAAGCAAGAGATCAAGAATCTCAAGGATTCAAGTCTCAAGCTGCAAGAACACTACCGGGCGAAGCCAGACGCAGAGCCGTAGCTCCCGTTAGCGCGGACAACAAACCCGCGGCCGAAGTGCAGCTCGTCGCTGTCGAAGTCGAAGCAGAGGCAGAGCTCGAACTCGCCGACAGGCTTGAACCTGTACTCGTCACCGGGGCAATCAATGCACAGGTGCTCGAACTTGTCGAGGCGGTTCG
The DNA here is from genome assembly GCA_036514715.1 of Candidatus Nanoarchaeia archaeon. Lineage (GTDB taxonomy): Bacteria > Patescibacteriota > Microgenomatia > Woykebacterales > RBG-16-39-9b > DATBWR01. Next base: position 36,934 of record DATBWR010000013.1, read on the forward strand.
GATTGGTGAGCAGGATATTCCCCACACACCAGGCCGGGAGTGCGAACTCAGACGCAGCGCGTTCCATTTCCCAGCGAGCGTTGCGAGGACTGTACCCACCCCACTTCTTGCCCGTCTGGGCGAAAAACACCAGGAAGTCTCCGGGTGTCGCTTCTTCCAGCTTGCGCAGCGCCTCTGCCGTTGACTGTCGTACCCTCACCCGGTCGGGTGTCAGCTCGCCGGCGCGGTAGTTGTGAAAATTCCGCTGACCTGCGAGGTGAGTGAGCACCGCAGCCTCGAGCAATTGCCCGTAGCCCGCTCCGTACGGATCGTTGATACCGAGCTTCGCAGCGACGCTGCTGGGCTTCGGGACAACGAACAGTCCGTCGGTGTCGAGTGGGCCAATGATTCCCCCTGCAATTTCGACGACGTGCGAGCCGTCGAGATCAGGGTAGAACCCCTGTAAGACCGAGAGCTGTTCTTCCACACTGGTTGGCTTCCAGCCTTCCGGGTAGAAGTAGCGAACCTCAACCTTCTCCTTGGCGAACGGGTTGATCACCTGCTTGATAATCTGGTTGATTACCTCGCGAGTGAGCGTGCCGTTGCCGATTTGGACAAGAGTGTCAGCGTTCTCAACGAGTCGCTGAATCTCTGTCCGACCGAAGTTGTGCTCGTCGAAGCGTTCGAATAACGCCTTCAACGGGCCCCAGGGTGTTTGGGTAGCCATTTGGCCATCCCCTTTCTTGAAAGCTCCGTTTTAAGGGAGCGATTACCGCGATATTCAATAGCAAACTATGGGTCTTTATCCAACAACAGAAGAATTTAGGATTTTTCCGAACACGTCTCTATTTATTATTTCACGGGCTTTTTTAGGCTTGGGGATTCTTAATTTGAACTCAAATGGCAGCATTGTGTTCCAACTCTGCCAACTTTTAGCATAGCTTGCAATTTTAACAGGTTCCAGAAAGGTTTACAAAAGAAGCTCTCTCAACCGATAGTAATTTGCTTTCTTTCTTCAAGTATGCTACACTCTCTTTGTTGAATTAGAATACGAGCTGTTTTCTACTCCTTTATTCTCCCTTTTGTAAAGAACTGCTCCTAAGTAAAGTTTGTTCTGTTTACAAACGGAGCACGAGTCTTTAGTCTTCTTAGACGCAAGGCGCGTTAGCGACTTAGATTTCTCTTTCACATAAATTATGTATCGGCCCAACAATTCGAGGTTTTCGAGGAACCGCAGCGGTTCAAACCGGGGTAAATTTCACCGACCATTTCACAATGGTGGTTTCTCTACTGCCAGAAAATTTAACGGTGCACAACGCGGCCCGGCCAAAAGTAAGTTAATTGGCGCCGATATCAATATTTTTATTAAAAAGGCCTCTGATGTTACCACTGACGAAGCTTACAGACCACACAACTCTTTCAGTGATTTTGCAGTCAATGAAAACTTAAAACGCAACATTATTAGCCACGGTTATACTACTCCCACCCCTATTCAAGATAAGGCTATTGAGCCCATACTAGGCGGTCGGGATTTAATTGGTTTGGCCAACACCGGCACTGGTAAAACTGCTGCTTTCCTGATCCCGATCATTGATAAAATCTTTAAAAACCGCGCTGAGAAAGCCTTGATTATTACTCCCACCCGGGAACTGGCCGCTCAGATTAACGACGAATTTAAAAGTTTTGCCTTTGGTATGAGAATTTTTTCTACTGTAGTTATCGGCGGTGCCAGCATGAACCGCCAGATTTGGGATTTAAAGAGGGAACCCAACGTAGTTATCGGTACGCCGGGTCGGTTAAAAGACTTAATTGAACAGAAAAAGCTCTTTTTGCAGAACTTCCGCACCATAGTACTGGATGAAGTGGATTTGATGGTGGATATTGGCTTTATTAATGATGTTAAATATTTTATTTCCCTGCTTCCAAGAGAGCGTCAGTCTTTGTTTTTCTCCGCCACTATTGACGGGAAGGTGCGCGAAGTGCTGCAAGCTTTTGTTACCAACCCAGTGACGGTTTCCGTCCAAACTCAACCAACTAGTGAGAATGTTGATCAGGACGTAATTAGAGTTATTAACCCGGTTAAAAAAGTGGACCAGCTTCACGACTTGTTAATTAAAGAAAGTTTCAACAAAGTGTTGGTTTTCGGCCGCACCAAACACGGCATTGAGAAGCTCGACAAAGCTCTGACCGAGAGGGGTTTTAAGGTTGGCTCGCTTCACGGCAACCGTTCTCAAGGCCAGCGTCAGCGCACCTTGCGGAGTTTTAAAGAAAACGAGATTCAAGTGCTACTGGCTACTGATGTAGCTTCCAGAGGACTCGATATCGATAATGTTTCCCACGTTATTAATTACGACTTGCCGGAAACTTACGATGACTATATTCACCGCATTGGCCGAACCGGCCGCGCCAACAAGCGCGGTGTAGCCCTCACCTTTGTCGAATGAAAAAGTTTCTGAGATGGATTAGAATGGTGAGGCTATGAAGGCTTTAGTAATTTACGATTCGGCTTTTGGAAATACAGAAAAAATTGCTCAAGCGATTAGCCAAACTTTGGGCGGAGAACTTAAATTTGTAAAAGAGACAGACCACACTAAGCTAAAGGGTATTGATCTTCTTGTTGTTGGCTCCCCCACCCAAGGCGGTCAGGCAACCAAACCTCTTCAAGAGTTTCTTAATAAAATTCCCGACGGTGCTCTGAAAAACACCAAAGTCGTCTCCTTTGATACCAGAATTTCGGCTAAACAACAAGCCGGTTGGTGGTTATCTGCCTTGGCACAGCTAGTAACGGGAATTTTTGGGTTTGCCGCTCCCCGAATAGCTAAAAGTCTGGAAAGTAAGGGTGGTATCTTAATAGCCGAGCCGGAAGGATTTATTGTGGAGGGGACAAAAGGCCCCCTCGCCCCCAGTGAACTCGACCGAGCAAAAACTTGGGCCAAAAAACTTTTGTGATGCACTTTGGCTATGCAAAAAACTAAAACCAACCCCAACGACTATATCGCTTCTCTAACCGAAGATAAACGGGAGGATATTAAAAAGCTCGACGAGTTAATTTCCAAAGTAATGGCAGGAAAATCGCGTGTTATGTGGGAGGGGGTTTTCTGGAGTGGCAGCGAGCAGAAAATCATTGGTTATGGCGATCTGACTTACATTAATTCGAAAAAAGAGAACGTCGAGTGGTTTATGGTCGGACTCACCCTGCAGAAAAACTATATAAGTGTTTACGTGAATGCAGTTAATAAAAAACTCAACCTTGTGGAATACAAGGACAAACTTGGCAAAGTAAAGGTCGGCAGAAGCAGCATTGGTTTTAACTCGTTGTCAGATATAAATATAGAGGTATTGGAAGAACTGATCAAAAAAGCCAAAGAACTTACAGGTTAATTTTCTAACTAAAAAGGGCTATAGATAAGGCAATTACTGACACAAAAAGGCTGTAAAAACCCATTCTTGATGAGCTTATCTCATACAACTTTCTATTACAAATATCGGCAAGTCTGTTTTCTAAAGAGGATAGGTACATTAGTTCGTCAGATAAAGCTTCTATCTCCGCCTGTTTTTCACTTATGTGTGTGGCAAGCATACACGCTTGGAATTCAGCTATATCGTCATGTAAATCCTTTAAGTCTAGTTGAAACCCATCAAGTTTTACTAAAATAATCTTTAAAGTACCTTCGCTATTTAGTACATAAAAAGATGAGCTTGCGTATCTTGCTTCATCATATAATGTTCTCAGTTGACTGGTTAGTTTGCTCGAAGCACTATATAACTCACTAGCCCACACAAGATACTTTGAGAAGTCCCTAAATTTATCCAGTTTGGATGGATCGTGGTGATATTTTTTTGGAGCATCAAATCCGTCTACACGAGCTTCTGAGTTACCTTCTATTGCTTCATAGGCTGCGTTAAAAGCTTGATGCTTGATGTATATACGGCTTTTCCCCATTAAAGCAGGAATTTTACTTTTTTCTGGCTTGGAAAGCAATTTTTGGGAGTAGACTACTTTATTTTGAGGAACTCTTCAACTGTCAGACCGCTCTGGCTTATAATCGAGCGCAAAGTCCCTGTTTTCAAATCTTTGGTGTGAAACGGAATTGGGATACGGGCTCTGGTTTTTGGGTTAAGCAAAAGGTAATGACTACCGGAAATATGGTCAACAATAAAACCGATTTTCTTAAGTTTAGAAATTACTTCACGAGGTTTTTGTGGGGAAAGCTTGGGCATCTAAACTGAGACGGAGACCTTCTCTATTTCAGCGGTATCAGTTGGAATATTCTCACCGTGTTTTTTCAGAGAGGCAATATAGACTGAAATTGCATCTTTAATCATTTCTAGTGCTTCTTGCCGACTCTCGCCTTGAGTAACACAACCCGCCAGTGCCGGCGCGGAGACAACATATCCACCATCAGGAGCTTTTTGTAAGTAAACCGTGTAGTTCAAGACTTTCATGGTGAAACTATAACAAATACCAAGTACTTCCACAAGAGAAGATAGTTCTCTAATCTTCCTGCCTCAGAAAGCAAATTTTAGAAACTTTACTTAACTGGGGTTGGATGTTAAGATAACCCCAAATGGAGCATCTTCAGGTTATCCGCAATGGAATAGTTTTTGAGTTAGAACCGGAAAAGGAAGGCGGCTTCACTATTACCGTCCCTTCTCTACCCGGCTGTATTTCCTACGGAAAAACTATTGATGAAGCTCTAGAGCAAATAAAAGACGCCATGGCTGGTTGGGTCGAGGTTGCTAAAGAAGAAGGAATCGATATTCCAGATGAGGTTGAAAAATCTCTACTTGTTACTCGTTGAATGAAACTAACCCCAATCAAACCAAAAGTGATGGTTATTATCCTGCAAAAAGCAGGATTTTCTATACGTAAACAGACTGGTTCTCACACTATTTTGTTTAAGAAGGGGGTTCGCAGACCAATCTCCGTAGCTATACATCCCCGTGATTTACCTTCTGGAACTCAAAGGGCAATCCTGCGCCAGGCAGAAATTTCAATTGACGAGTTTAACAAATTAATTAAAGAATAAAGTCTTAACTACTTTTTCCTGCCTAGGAAAGCAAATTTAGTTTTTAGAAATTTATGCCATAATATACGCACAGTGAAAGTTGTTTATACCGACCACTTAGTCGAGCGTATAGAATTAAGAGGGATCCCTTACAATTTACCGAAAGATGTTTATCAAGGTCGTGAAGAGGTTTTCTTTGATACTCAAACAAATCATTTTGTGGCCTTGAGTAAAAAAGAGTATTTTGGTAAACTCAGAACAGTTGTTGTTCCATTTGACAAATTTTCTGATAGAATCAAGCTGGTTACTATTCATCCGATTGAAGAAAAGGACAAAACACAAAGAATAAAATCTGGAAGGTGGATAAGCAGATGAAAAAACCAAAAATTTCTTACGACAAAAAAGCAGATGTTCTTTACTTCTTTCTTAAAGAAGGTTCCGAAGAGGAATACAAAGAAATCGCACCAGGCGTAGGTTTAGAGTTAGACAAAAAGGGTGCCCTACTTGGTGTAGAGATACTTAATGCCTCAAAAGTTTTAGGTGCCAAACCTAAGATTAAAGAAAAAATCCTTGAATCTGCATAGGAACTAAATTTCTTAAACAAGCTTCAAAATCCTTCCTCAAAAAGTTAAAGAAACAGTTTTCCAATAACATTTTCCTGGCTCGGAAAGCAAATTGTTAAATATATGAATACTTATTCATATATTTGTTGGGAAAAGAAATCTACAATTCGAGGAGGAAAACAGGAGCGGCGGCGGCAAGAAAGGCAGCAATTTGGGCTGCTAGGATAATTAAAGCTTGTTTTGGCTTCTGTGGTAAATAGACGACTGCAAAAAAAGCTATAACGAACACTTGGCCAACCATAAATAACTGCCAGATATGGGCAGCTCCTCCCTCATCTCCAGAGGGGTCTGGACCAAAGACTAAAAGCCAAATCCACGGCAGAGTTAAAGCTCCCACAGACATAACAATTGGAAGAGAGGCCAAAGGCTTTTTGATTAAAGTAAAATCCACGAGCTTATTTTACCACTATTGCGGATTCAAATTCTGGCAAAAAGAAAAGCGACTTGTTACCAAGCCGCTCAGGACATTCAACGACTATAGGTTGACATTTAAACCTATTTGTGCTACACTTGCCGCAACCAAAAAGGAGGGAAATCATGCCTGTAATCGAGGTACGCCTTGGCGAGGCTTTCGCCAAGAGCATTGGTGTGGCAAACCGCACCAGTCTCAGTTACGAGTGGAGGCAGATCGTCAGCGAGGCCTTCGAGGCACCCATCGAATCCGTCGCCTGTCAGTGGCACCCTTGGTTCGACTCACAGAACACGGAGGGTATCGAGATCCTCGTCCACTTCTCCGCAGCCGATCCAGTAACGACCGTTGCACGTATCGACCGGGTTAGAAAAGCTCTTGCAGAATCCATACAGCGGAGCACATTCTTACCACCGGGAACCGAGGTTGGAATCTGGCCGGATCCAAAGCCTTATACTAGTTACAGCTCATGCCGCGTTGGAGAGCCAAGCCCCATAGGACCTTGAAATCTTTCAAGGTCCTTTTCTTTTTCCAAAACAAATTTAAAATTAGCTTTGCTGGGGTTTTTGCTGGCTAGCTAAAAACGTGGGGATGGCGACTGTTAAAACGTACGGAATGTAGGATTTCCAATCAGAAAAATAGTCTTTACCGGCAAAGGGAACAGTCAAAACAAGATCAAGAACAAAAAAGATGACTAACCACACAAGGCCGAATTTCAAGCCTTGCCGCCAATTTTCCGGCTTAGCATAATTGGTGGCGATGTACAAACCAACAATTGAGATGCCAAGGTTAACTATCCAAACCCAAATTGCTTCCGCATCAATTTTGGCGCCGATAAGCGCCGAAATAAAAAGAAAGATAACTGCGTAAAGGGCTAGGGGTGGAATGAGAAATTTTTTCCAATCTTTAACATTCATAAAATAAGTATAACTTTACAAGCTGAGTGGTTCAAGATGTTTTTCTTCCTCGGAAAGCAGCTTTCTCTTGTTTTTATTCTAATTCCGGCTCATCCTCGGCAGGAATTGTTGCCTCTTCCACCGCTAGTTCTTTACCCGCTTCTTCCAAAACATCTTCCTCATGAGTTTTGCGCAAAGGAACCTCCTTGAGAGCGAACGAAACTAAGAAAGAAATAGCGATTATTACCGAAGCGATTAAGAAAATCTGATCAACAGAGGAAGCAAAAACTTCTTTAGACTTGTTCACAAAGTCACTGAAAGCAGCCGCAGCTTGCGTGTGTAAAACTGCCGGCAACTGGTCAATTTGGGCCTCAATTGCGGCTCGTCCGTCACCGCCCAGTAAACCTTGCAGTTTATTAGCGTCAATTTTGGTTAAATCAAACTCTGGGTTTATCTTAGAAACCATTTGAACAAAGGGATCGGCAGTTAAATTGCCAAACTTGCCAGCTAAAGAGCTGTTCAAGACTCCCCCTAAAATAGCGGTTCCTACTGTCGCCCCGACACTACGGAAAAGTTGAGTCGAGGCAGTTGCCACCCCAAGTTTTGAGTGGTCAAAGGCGTTTTGGACTGCCAGGGTAAAAATCGGGAAGGTCACCCCCAAACCCACTCCGGTTAAAATCATCCTAACTACCAGCCCAGATTGAGTAGTATTGACGCTCATTCCGGAGAGAAGGTAAAGCCCTATGGCAGCTATTCCCAAACCCAAGATGGCTAAAACTTTATAACGGCCGCTTCTGGAAACAACTTGTCCAGAAACAATACTTGCCCCCACCATTCCCAACATCATGGGCGTCAGAATTGTTCCCGAATTAGTCGCAGTCACTCCTAAAACTAACTGGGCAAACAAAGGTACGTACAAAATCGCTCCGAACATGCCAATTCCAGTTAAGAAGATAACTATTGAGGAGACCGAAAAAATCGGATTTTTGAAAAGTTCCAAAGGCAGTACTGGCTCTTCTGTCTTCCTTTCAACCCCCACAAACGTTAAGAAGCTCACTAGAGACATTACCAACAAAGAGATTATCTCCAACGAAATCCATGGGTATTGGCTGCCTCCCCAAACTAAAGCTAACAACAAACTTACTAGACCAAGGGAAAGTAAAATAGCACCTAAGTAATCAACCACTCGGTTTTTAATATCCGGAACAATCTTTGGCATTAAAAACCAAATCACCCCTAAACCGACAATTCCAATGGGAACATTCACGTAAAAAATCCACCGCCAAGAAGCGTTATCAGTGATCCAACCCCCAAGCAAGGGCCCAACAACAGAAGCTAAACCAAAGGTCGCGCCAAACAAACCCTGCCACCTCCCCCTCTCGGCTGGCGGAAATAAATCGCCAACAATGGCGAAGGCATTGGCAAAAATTGCTCCACCGCCTAAACCCTGAATAGCCCGGAAAATAATTAGCTGAGTCATGTTTTGGGATAAACCACTCAACATCGAACCCACCAGAAAGAGAGCCGTTGCTCCCAAAACAAAAGGTTTGCGTCCGTAAATATCGGAAAGTTTTCCGTAGATCGGCACAATTACCGTAGAAGCAAGCAAATACGAGGTAAATACCCAACTTAGGTGCTCTAAGCCTTTCAACTCACCGACAATTTTTGGCATTGCGGTCGCGACAATTGTCTGGTCTAAAGCCGCCAAAAGTAAGGCGATCATGGCGCCAAACATTACGATTAATTTTTGGGATTTGGGAATATTACTTAACATTGAAAATTAAGTTTCCGTAGCTTATTTCACAAATTCTAACGTCTATATTTTGCGGTTCTTTTCGTAAATAGCAATGAACGCTTCCGGAATAAGAAGCGGCACGAAATTAATTATCTCTTAAAACTCAAGAGTTAAAGAAGAATGGAAAATTTATGAATAATTCCGAGGGTCACTTACTACCCCCGACAAGCACGTACGCTTTCCAGAGAGCAGCGAGTCCTACCACCACATAAACCAAGTTCTCGACCGCTGCCCAAGCGCCCAGTAGCATGTTAACTACGTTGAGATCGGTGTTGAGGAAATAACCTAAACCCACTAAGCCCCAGTTAAGTCCACCGATAACCAGTAGCCAAGCGACTAATTTTTTCTGATCCACAAAAAAGTCACCTCCTCCCTAAATATCTTACATTTTAACTTTCTCAAGCTTTCTACCGCTTGTCAAGAAAGAACCTAGCAAGGTCTTAGTAGATTTTACCCTCTTCCTCTCCTTAGGTTGCAACTTAAGCTCGAATCAGGTATAATCCCAAGAACAAAAATACCGCCCAAAACAGGGCTTAAAAGAAAGAAGGGAGAACTTTAACTGTGCCTCGTAGCAGCAGTAAAAGTGCCCGACGCAAAAAGAGACAGAAATGGGAAAAGAAGCACCCAAAAAACAGTTCCATACTTCCACCTGTCTACGTCGTTGACTCTACCCCAAAGAAGCCAGGGGTGTCTGTTCTCAGCCTGATGGGTAGGTTGGGGTTTTCTCTCACCCTCTTTCCGAAACCCAATCTGGAAGCGGTAAGGTTAGAGAGCGTGACAGTTCTCGAACTTGAGGAAGAAGACAAGGTCGAGGAAGAAACAGCCCTGACAGCAGCTGAGGCCATCCCACAGGCAGTAGTCATCGTAAAGGCTGTGGAGGAAGAACCATTACCGACAACTCTTGCAGAAACTCAACAAGCGGTGAAAGAAGCACGGTCAAAGTGGCTTGAAACTACTGACCCAGAAGAGACGGATCGTCGTTACTATAGCTGGAAGCGGTTGAGAGAACACGAGAGAACTTTCTAAGAGACTTCAGAAATGAGGTCTCTTTTCTTTTTCGAAATTATTGGAAGGGATCGGCTTTACCTAGCGGGAAGTTTGAAGGGTTGGCGGAAAATTCGATTTTTTTCTCAATATTCTCAAGTAAATCCTTGTCGGCTTTTGATAAGCTAGCAACACTTTCGGCACTAGCAGTGTTTAAGCCTTTAGATGAGAGCGGCAAAACATACACCACATTCACAGTTACTTCGCCAGTTGAAGCAACTTGATTAGCAGTCACCTTACTAACCCCGGCAGCCCGATCTAAACTTTCCAATTTAGAAAGAACCGCCTCAATAGCGCTGTATGTTCCCCGGTAGGAAATTTGTAAGTAAATTTCACTTGAGGAAGCTTTGGTGGTTGGCTGAGGTGAGGATTTTGAAGAAGTAGACGAAGAGTCTAAGGACGCGACTCCTGCACCAGCGGCCGGACCAACTGAAGGCGTTGAGGCAGCCGCGATCAGTGGCTTGGCAGCAGAAATGGCTACACTGGTAACTTCTACACCGAAGTTAGCGGCAAGACTTTCATTGAGCGTGGCAAAATGCAGGTGGTCCCCTTCCTCAGGGTAAAATAAACTAAGCAACTCTGAAAATCCCTCAAGATCAGTTCCGCTTGACTGCCTGACCAAATTAATGTTTTTTGTTAAAGAGTCAACTTTACTTTGAGTTGTGACAACTGTTTCCTGAGCTTTGTTCCAATCTGAAACCTGCGGTAAAATAAAGAGTGTCGCAACTAACAGACTGATTACAATTGTAACTGCTAAGCCTCCAATAATTAGGGCGAGGGGTTTTTTTAAAATCTCAGTTAATTTTTTCATCTCTTGATCGTCAAACTCAGATTAATTAAGTAATCTTCAGCCTCACTATTTTTGGTAATACTGGCTAATTTCACATCCGAAAAACTTTTCTCTCTTACCAAGACGTCATACAATTGATAACCGTCGGCGGCTGTTGCCACTGAGGCTTGCAGAGTTGTCTTGCCCAAATTATCAACGTCCAGCGAAATAAGGGTTACAGAGGTCGGCAGATACTTCTTCAGGGTTGTCAGATAAACGTTAGGAAGGGGGTAACTTTTTTGGAAAGCAACGTATGAGTTTAGCTTGTTCTTGACAGCGGAAAGTTGCGCTGCTGCTGAGGCAACAGACTGCCACTCTTGGTTTTTGGCTACCAAGGCGGTTTCTAGCTCCTGAACCTCACTTTCCGCACCAGCCTTAAGAAGAAAAATACCCACACCAGCACCGATTGTTAGGAAAATGATTAACCCAAACAAAGCTAAAAATGGAGTAGCTTTATTACGCCGGACCGCCTTCTCCGACTCAGTCAGAAGATCAATGTCTTTAGCTTTTTTTAGATCAACCATAGGGCAGCTTCATACTCAAAACTTAAGTCTATTTTAACAGCAAATGATCTTAACAACAACTTCATCTCTCCTTCCACGAAAGAATTGTGTAACTTCCGGTGGTCGGAAAATGTGGTGGCGGAACTAGAGTCAAATAAGGGTCGTAAAGCAAATTTCTGGTTTGATAGCCAGTGCCATCGGTGTAGGCAAAACCGTAGCGAAGATTGGTGCCGATTGAGCCGTAGACAGTAATAATGTTGCGAGTGTAACTAGTCCCACAAGAGCTTGAGTAATAATTGCGCCCCACCCGACCGTTTTGGGCCAGTAGCGCTGCATCAATCCTCAGTTCCTGGTTATCAGCACTTCCAGAAAAGGCTCCTTCGCTAGCGTAACCAACGGTAACACTCCTTTGAGCAACCACGCCAATCTTGTCAGTACCATCATAATTGGTATATTCCAAGTCGTTATTAATAATCACTGATTTTTGTTGCGCAGGAGTAGCACCAATGTGGGCGGCCACAATTGTAACCTGGGAACCATTAATTTGTCCGTCGAGCCAAAGTCTGGTTGTATCAGAGGTTTTGTCTTCAACAAAGATCACTCCGTTGGAAGGAAAAGGCACGTTGTTAGCCAAAAGAACCTCCCCTGGAGGGCTGATTCTGATGCTTTCGCGCGGCGAACTACAGCTTCCTTGACTAAGAACGTTGGTAACACGGTAGATGTCGAAAGTATCGTTGGTCCTTAAAACAATATGATAGCCTAGACTTCCTGAATTTCCGTAGTAGACACCTTCACCTGGAACTTGTCCTAAATCCCTTAACTCCTGCAGGTCAGTGGTCACTGCGGCAAAGTTTACCGGCGGCACGGGAAATTGCCGACCAGCTAGAAAAACATCGTTAGGATCAGGCTGGTGGGTATGAACCCCATCTTCGTTACCGCCCCCGTGGTCCGGGTCATCGTAGGTCGTCATTGCGCTGGTCACCAAAGCATGCGCGGCCCCATCAAACCTAATCCCACCGTTATTGTGAACCGGTCCGAAAGTTTCGGTCCCTTCCCCGATTCTCAGGTGGTTGACCGTATCATTGGCGATGATTGAGTAGTTAGCAAAGGAAGGTATGCCCAATTCAGCCACGATCGCACGGTTTTCATTGCCGTCGTTAATATCGCCCCGCGCTTCAACGGTAACTCGGTTACTGCCGTTATTACCGGCTCCTGCCCCACAGACTCCAAGACTGTCGCCATGGTCCAAATGGGCTTGAAGAGCCGAAGGAGAAACTTCGATGGTTACGTCTGGATCAGGAGGTGTGTGGCAAAGAGTAACCTTCCCACCTTCACCTACTCCCGGGGGAACAATCCAGAGAGTGTAGGTACCGATAACTTTACTTGAGCTGTCAGTGTAATTGTGCTCGTAGGGCCCGTAAACCGCTTGGCCACCCACACAAGCAGTACCGTCACAATAGTCATCAGGATCGTGGGCAAGATGCCACAAGTAATAATTTATCCCTGCTTCGGCGATATCCAACACCGAAATCTGGCGGCTGTTACTATCTGCTTTCCTAAGGGAAAGTGAAACCAAACCAAAAATGATGCTGATCAAAACCGAGACAATTACCAAAATAATCACTGCACCGATTAGGATAAACCCAGTTGAGTTTTTCTCTTTCCAAAAGGAAATTGGCAGGTTTTTAAACATAATCAAAGGTTGGTCTTTTTGAACCTCAATTGTGCCTCTGTTGTGGCGGTAAAATCGGTCTTGAGGCTAGCATCACCCAAACTTAAAGTCATTCTCACTAAAGTAATATTACCAGTAACAATTGGGGCACTCAACAAATTTCCATCCTGATCGTAATACTCAAAGATAGCGCCCGCTCCGTTTTTAACGTCAGTAGCCAGCGTCCTAAAAGTTTCACTGTCTGGATCGTAAGTGTAACTTGGACCAGTACCGGTTGGTGGAATCTGTCCGCGTATTAGATCTGTGCCGTTTAAGTAAAACCGTACTTGGTAAGGCGCCTCGTCTTCAACGTTTAAATATTCCAAAATGGTAATACCCTGATCAGTCGCTGCCACTACCCCAGGACCTTGGCGAATTTCTTTGGCCATTCGGTTAATAAGAGCGGTAGCATCAGCTTGGGCGTTGAAGCTACTGAAACCCACCAAATGGTATAAAAAGCCAGTACTTATCAACTGAGTGATAAAAATCATAGCGATTGACCCAATTGTGATCGCAACAAGAACTTCGATTATGGTAAACCCTTTGTTGTGAAAATTTCTTAGCTTGCTCATGGTGCGCTAATAACAAACCCCCCGACTTGAGTAACTACCCGAACGGAAGGGTCGGTAACAATTAAATCCCACGTTCCTGTCTGAACACCGGTTAGATCAAAAGTCCCAGTTAGTTCAGTGTCTCCACTGGCGCTAGTAACTCCGGTGGCAGCAATATCTGCTTGACCAGAGAGGCGTAGAACAACAGTTGTACCTGTTGGTAAGTTAGTACCGGTGATTACGAAGTCAACAGTTGAATTATTAACCCCCGAGGCCGGCATCATTGTACTGACAGTTGGGTGAGAGCTATCGGTGGTTATCACCATACTTACGTTGACCGCTCCTCCTGACGGCACGCTGACTTTCTGGTAAGGCGCTGTGGAAACGATGTAATAACCGGAGGGAACGCTGATGCTGTAGCTATCTGTCTCTACGTTGCTAACGTTAACTACCCCTACTCCATCGGTGTCGAGGTTTTGATTGAATTTGTGAGTATCCGGCGCGGTGTAAGTGAGTTTGTCTCCAAGCACATTTAAGGTTAAACCAGTAACGGCAGATCCGCTGGTGTCAGTTACGGTAACTTGCATACTCCCCAAAACATCGATACTCAAAGTTACTGAGGTAATTTGCTGGACAAGAATGTTAAAGTCCGGTTGTACAGGATTTAGGTTGTCTGGTGGGAAGGCTGGGTTTGTCGAATCAGTTCCGTAACCCCCTAGACTCACCTCAACGTGGTAATCATTATCTGAACTTGGCGGCAAATTTGGTATCTGTACCAAACCGGTGATATCAGTAAAAGTATTGATATCAACTGGCGGCACTTGATTGGGGTTGGTAACGTGAACTGCTGCGCCAGCGACCGGATCACCCACTGAATTGTCTACCCGCAAAGACAAAATACCAGTATTACTGGCAGTTTCCGCAGCTTTGGCAGCCATGTTAGTGCTTGTTTGAGCTAGAAATTTGTTGTTGTTGTCACGCACGGTAATAGTTATTTTTTTATAATCATAAGACCAAAAATCCTGAGGTTTGCCTGGTATAGTACCTTCAGCATTACCGTCAAAAGGGTCGTCTACGTAACTAATTGAGGTATAAACTTTGAAAACTGTTCCGTCGATGGTGATATTTTCTTGGTCTGGAAGGTTGCCGGGTGGGTAAATTGCACCGGCGACTGTGGCTACATCATCGTAAGGCAAGTTGCGAATAAATTCGATTTTTTGGTGGGCTAGGTTTTGAGCCTGGATTTTATCTTTGGCTTGTTGGGAGAATTTCACGAAAAGGTTGATCGTTCCCAAAATAGAAATGCCAATAATGGCAAAAATAGCGGTGCCGATAAGAACTTCCGAAAGGGTAAACCCTCGCTCAGAAGCTCGGGACTGCTTCTCAGAAGAAGTAAACCCTCGTGAAGATTGGAAGGACTTTTTAAGATAAAAACGGACGGACATAGGCAGTTAGTTCTTAAGGTTAATTTTAACAAAAAAGAAGAGCCCTTGCATCTTAAGAAGGAAATGCAAGGGCTTGAGGTCAAGGTTTTCTCTCACGCAGTTACGGCCTCTCTTTCCTCTCTGTGGATCTCTGACACAACGACAGCCTTGTTGATAGCGTTAAGCATTGCTATGGCTGCTGCAACGAACGGATCCGAGACAGGAGACTCTCCCCAGTACCTTCTACGACGGTTTAGCGGCAGGCCGGCCAAAATCCTCACTCTGGTTACACCAGATATACCGCCACGACTACTATTCATTTTTTGGTCGACGAGGTACTTTTCCAGAAGCCAGTCGTCGCTTTCCTCGCGGCCAACCGCACTTTTAACCGCCCGCCAAATTGCGTCGACTGAGCTATCATGCGAGTGAGCGACTCCCATTAACGAAACAGTTCCGTCCAGAACTACACGATCGAGGTGGACGGTTGCCTGGGTCATACCGAAACCGTCATCTGCTCCGACTCCACCGTTGACGTTAATCGCCTTCAGGTTAAGGTACATACTTTCCTCCTTTTGGTCTCTCTCAACCAATAATTACTCGGCTCGGAGTCACGTTCTCCAACACCAATCTCTTTCAAAGCACAAAAAAACTCCCTTTCGGGGAGTTTAGTTGCTCGAAACTAGAAGAGTTCTTACATTTCTCCCAAACCAAGGTAGCTCGCGCTAACGAGCTCTCTACTGAGAAGGAGTTGAGAAGAACTAACCATTGTCTTGATTTATAGCAAACTATTGCTTGTCTGTCAATGTTTTCGCAAACCACTCTGCCACCGCTGTCTTTACTTCTTCTAAGTGCTGGGGGTTAGAGTAAACATGGTTCGCACCTTCTATTATCTTCAATGTTTTGTCGCTCGCAGTCAGTCTATCTAGATAATTTTGGCTGTGAGAAAGCAACCTATCATCAGTTCCACAAAGGACCATCACCGGGCAATTTATGTTTTCAACTACTTTGTTCGTATCATAACTTGCTCCATCGTCATAAAACTCTCTTCTGAGTTTTAAGTTTTGGTGTGTTCTGGAAGAGAAAACATTTCCAACACCTTTCTCACGTGCCTCTTGCACCCATTCTCCGTAATGACTTTCAAAAGCTTGTACAAAATTGTAAACCGCGGAGAGTGGTACTAACGATTTTATTTCCGGATGCTCCGCAGCGTACCAACTAACAACTAGACCCCCCAAAGAGTGGCCAGTTAAACCAATTTTACTTGAGTCAATTTGTGGTACAATTTTTAGGTAATTAACTGCTTGGTCAAGAACTTCCAGTTCGTAAGAAACGGTCATTTCTTCAAACGGCAACAGGCTCTCACCTGGATCTTTTACAAAGTCGAAGCGTAAAGTTATGATATCTTTTTTGGAAATTTCTTCCGCAATTTCTTTGATATGAACTTCGTTCCGATCTCCTTTAAAGCCGTGACAAACGATAACTGCCGGAAAAGGGCCTTCACCATCCGGAATAATTAAAGTGCCCACAATTTTTCTTCCCTGTTTATCTTGGAATTCAACAACTTTTTCTGGCATTTTTATTAGATAATCTTTTTTAATTTGGGTCCGGCCGGGTCATCAATAACTTCGTAACCAATTTCGGCAATCTGCTTGCGGATTTCGTCACTCTTTACGAAGTCTTTATCTTTCCGCGCTTTTTCCCTTTCAGAAACTAAATTCTCGACCTCGGCCGAAACTTTAATTCTAGCTTGGTTTTCCAAATCAAGACCTAAAACTTGGTCAAACTTTAATAAACTTTTCAACTTGGCACTGTCTGGGTAGTCGCTTTTGACCAGCTCCCAAACTATCGCTAAAGCCTTAGGCGTATCTAAATCGTCATTAATTGCTTCAAGAAAGCGGCTTTCGAACTCTGCACAACCAATTCTAGCTTCGCCTTGGTAGCCGGAAACTTCGCGGTAAAGGTTTTTCAAGGCGGTTTCGGCTGCTTTCAAAGCTTCCCAGGTAAAATTTAAACGCGTGCTATAATGGGCGGTTAGGACTAGATAACGAAACGCCAACGGATCAACACCTTTGGCTTCAAGGTCGGCCAAACGGTAAAAATTGCCCAACGACTTAGACATTTTTTCATTTTCAACCAGTAAGTGTTCCCCCTCTAACCAAAACCTGACGAACTGTTTGCCGGAAGAAGCCTCACTTTGAGCTATTTCATTGGTATGATGGACTGGTATGTGGTCCACCCCACCAGTGTGGATATCGAAGCTTTCTCCCAAATATTTCATACTCATCGCCGAGCATTCAATATGCCAACCGGGGAAACCTTTACCCCAAGGACTTTCCCATTCCATCTGCCGTTTCTCACCTATCGGCGAGAATTTCCACAGGGCAAAATCAGTTGGATGTTTTTTGCCGGGAACCATTTCAACCCGGGCGCCGGCTCTCAAATTCTTCTGCATGTCCTCCCATGTTTGGCCGGTCAGTTCTCCGTATTTTGGAAACTTTGAAGTGTCAAAATAAATCCCATCGGCGAGTTTATAAGTAAAGCCTTTTTCTTCTAAAGTTTTGATCAATTCGATCATTTCTTTAATATGGTCAGTGGCTTTAGGAACAATTTCCGGCTTTTTGATGTTTAGAGCTTCAATCATGTCAAAAAAGTCTTTAGTGTAAAAATCGGCAATTTCCCAAACTGTTTTTTTCTCCCTCTCTGCACCCTTTTCCATCTTGTCTTCGCCGGTGTCTGAGTCACTGGTTAAATGGCCAACGTCAGTGATGTTCATCACTCTTTTTACAACAAGGGCGTTGTACTCCAAAGTTCTTTGCAGAATATCGGCGAATATATAGGTCCGAGCGTGGCCAATATGGGCATAGTCGTAAACAGTTGGTCCACAAGTGTAAATACCCACCTGACCAGAAGTAATTGGTGTAAATTTTTCCTTTTTGCGGGTCAAAACATTATTCAAGAAAATTTCAGCCATGAGAAAATTATAGCAGAAAATAATTGCTTTTCTTGACTTTCAGGCTCCAAGAGGTAAAATACAGGCAAATTAAAGAAGGGAAGAGAATCATGCTGAAGCGGTGGAACGATCTAAGCACTGACAAAAAGCTCTGGGTACTCTTCATCACCGTGGTCCTGATAAGCCCTTTTCTCGCCTACTTAATTATTTGGGCAGTGGAGGGACCTCCCGGGCCGGCGAGGAACGACCACACAAACCTCGCCATCGATGTTTGGGTCCCAAATGGTGCGGAAATCAAACTGGAGAAGGATCTTCACATTGGCGAGGCCGCTAGCTTTGAAGATGTGGGGGGCCTTGACAACTTCAAGGCCCTAGGCCTTCCAAAAGTAACGGTGGTAAGAAATTCCGATGACACCCAACTCACTTACTGGGCCAAAAACCCTGACAGTGGGTCGGTCACGGACCTTTACCGAGTGGTTGTACCAGTTTATTCTGTTCCGGTTGGATCAAGCTACACTCTACTTGAGCATCGCCTTGATCCAGTAAACCAAAAGGTGTATGCGACAATAAACCACTACATTGACCCCCGCTTTGACCGCTATGTGGTATCTGCCCTAGTAATGACAGTTGCGGTAACCTGTGGCTTGTTTGTAGGTTTGTACAGAGGATGGAAGATCTTAGAAGCAACTACAGCACAACCAGCTTAAACACTACAGACGAGCCAAGACGGTTTGACCTGCGTGAGCCCTGGACTAAAGCGCAAGCTTTACGGTTTGGGGCTTTTCTTTCTGGGAAGAGAGTGGGTGTAGGTTTTTTCTTCTTTGGTAGCCTCTGTTCCGGCGTAGCGGGATTCTATTTTGGTGATTAGATGACGCACTTCGGCTAAATCTCTTTGCAGAGTGTCAAAATCCTCTTGAATATCTTCAATCTCTTCGTGAATTTCCTCAGTATCTTCCTCCTCTTCTTCCGCTCTCATTTCATCCATTTCAGCTTGGCGGTTTTGGTTGATCATAATGAAGGTTGCCAAGAAAATAGCCTCGAGGGACAGGAAAATATTAAAAACCTCAATTTGAAACGGCCGGAAGACAAAGAAAAGAGTGAAGGCTAAAACATGCAAGTAAACAAAGGTCATACTGCCGGAAAGACGCGTGATGAGATCAGCGAGTTTAACTTCGCCTTCACGGTATTTGCGGCCAAACAAACTAACCATATAATTTTGCTTCAAAAGTTTTTTAACCATAGTTGTTCTCCCCCTGCCTGCCGGCAGGCAACAAAAAAGACACCTGAACGCCAAGCGATTTTTTCCCTGTTTAGATTTATCCGCCAAATAAGGCGGAATATTTTTCACGTCGGGCTCTGGTCGTGAACCAGAGTGCGGCGCATCAAGTGCCCTTATACTTAAGACTAATTTTACTCTTGAAGGAGACTAGATGCAACCCTCAAAACCGCCCTCGCCGAGCATGTATTTTTTGGGGTCCCTTTTGTGGAGCGAGCGTCTTTGAACTAGCAAAAATTCGAGAGGAAGCGGTTCCCGAGGATGTCCCGATGAATTTTTGCTAAAGCTTCAACAGCTCGCGCAACAGGGGTGTCCTTTTCTTGGAAACTTCTTTTGGACAAGCAAAAGAGGTTTCAAGAGAGTTTTTCTTTAACGAGTTGGGAAACCAGGGAGAAGTCTGCCTTACCATGTAAACCAGACAGAGCGCCCATAACTTTGCCCATTTCAGCAATTGTGGCTGCACCAGTGCTCTCTATTGCGTCATCAACTGCCTTGCGAACCTCTTCTTCAGACACTTGCGCTGGGAGATAAGTTTGGAGAATTGAGAGTTCCTTTTTCTCTTTCTCGGCGAGCTCTCTCCGTCCACCTTTTTCAAAGCCTTCAATGCTTTCCCGATGCCGCTTCACTTGCCGCTCAATTACACTAATAACCTCTTCATCAGTCAGTTCCCGCTGCTTTTCAATCTGGTAATTTTTAATATCAGCTAGCAAAAAACGGACTGTCGAAAGTTTTATCTCATCGCGAGCCATCATTGCCGTTTTCATATCTTCCTGCAATTTCCCAAGTAACATGTTTAAATTATACCTTTCTTTTGCAAAACCAACTCTACTTCGGCTAAAACTTCCGCTAGTTTTCCCCGATTGATTACTAAAATGTCGGCAGCTTCAAAAACTGCTAAATTGTTTTGGCCAAACTCCGGTTGTCCGATACCCAAATCCCTATCTTCTTGTTCTTGAAACTGCCCCCAAGTTTTTGGATCGCGAGGTAGTCCTCTTTTTCTCAAGCGTTCAAACCTCAACTGTTGGTCCGCATAAATCCCGACTAATAAAAACCCCGGATAGCTTTTAAACGGTGGAAGTTCCCCTGGGTTGCGAAAACCATCGACAACAAAGTGAGTTTCAGTGGATTTTTCCGCTTCAGCAAGCAACAATTTACTGATGTAGTCCAAACCAAACTTCTCTCGCCATTCATCACCAATATCTTGATAAACGGCCCTTTTCAAAGGCAATTTTCTCTTTTTAATTTCTGTCTCGATAGGATCGGAAAAACGCAAGTGTTGAAAGCCTTTTTTAATTAAAAACTCGGCTACAGTACTCTTGCCACTGCCAATAAAACCCGCCAAACCAACAATTTTCTTAAATTGCAGAGCACGTGGTGAATCTACAATCTTCTTGGTCACGAGCAAAGTATAACAGAACTAAAATTCAACCCTACCCTCAACTGCGCGGGAGAGAGTAGTTTCGTCAGCATATTCCAAATCAGCTCCAGTCGGCAGACCACGAGCAATGCGAGTAACGCGCAAACCAAGAGGAGAAATTAATTTCTGGATATACATCGCTGTTGCCTCTCCTTCAATATTAGGGTTGGTAGCCAAAATTACTTCTTTCACTTCCCCATTTTTGAGGCGCGGTAAAAGTTGGCGCAAGTAAAGCTCGTCCGGTCCGATATTTTCTAGTGGGGCGATAGACCCGTGCAAAACATGGTAAAGACCTTTAAAAGAATGGGACCGCTCCATTGCCAGCGCGTCCAGTGGCTCTTCCACAACCATAATGATGCTCTGGTCGCGGATTTTTGAGCTGCAGACCTCACAAGGGTCAGCCTCGGCAACGTTGAAACAAGTACTGCACAGAACAGTTTTATCGCGTAGTTGGCCAACTGCAACGGCTAAACTTTGCGCGTGTTCTTTAGGAGCGTGAAGTAAATAATAAGTCAAACGTTGGGCGCTTTTGGGCCCGATACCAGGCAATTTTTCAAACTCAGCAATAACATTAGCAACACTTTTTGGAATTTGCATTTAAATAATTCTACCAATAACAAAGCCTACTGTCACCCCCTCCAACAATACTAATATAATGTATATATTAGTATTTATTGATCTGCGGAAAAATTTTCCCAAAGAAAAACGCCTCAAGCCAGTAAAAGGCTAAGGCGTTAGCGAAAGATATCCAAGACGGTCTTCCAAACTCGGTAAAGGATAGCTGCACCCAACGGTGTTATCCCGACAACGAAGATCAACAAAGCAACACGAGGTAGCACCCCAACCCCATAAAGAAAGAACACGATTATTGAAACTAGGGACAGTACCCCCACCAAATAGTTCACTTCGAGGATAAGGTTACGTACTTTCTCCATTCGACCTCTCTCCTGCTTGGGTTTTCCAGCAATTATATAACAAATGGGAAATTATTTAGCCTTTGAGGAGATCGGAAAGGCCACCCAGCCCTCCCATCATGCCTTGCATTTTCTTGGCGGCTACTTTTTGGGCTTCTTCGATGGCTTTATTAATCGCGTCTTTTATCTTGGAATTATCAGTGCCTTCTTCATAACTTAAGTTGGTAACTTTCAAATTGCCGTTGATGCGTACAGTTACGTTGTTATGTTCAACCTCGATAACTTCAGCTTCAAGCTCTCTTTTAATAGCGTCTGCTTGTTTTTTTAATTCATAAAGTTGCTTTACTTTATCAAACATAAAACCTCCTAAACTAATTTTCCAAAAACTTCCACTGGATCAGCTTCGTCCAAAGGGTTGCCGGTTACTTTGCTCTGGGGTTTTTTCTCCCCCACTACCACCTTAATTCTAACAGGTTTACCAAGTATTTCAGAAAAAACTCTTTCTAAAATCTCATTGTTTTTGGTTTCTGCAAGCATATCTCTGTGAAAACCGTAACCTACCTCAAGCGTAATTAAACCGCTCTCCACACTAATCGGGGTAGCTTTTCTTAAAAAAATCTCAACAGAATTGTTGTGCGGCTTAACCTTTTGCAGGATCTGTGGCCAACTAGAGCGCAAACTTTCGACATCTTCCTCCAAAACCTTTTCTTTCTTCTCTTTAATCGGTTCCTTGACCTTACCTTCTTTCTCTTTGGAAAGGGCTGTCTCGGGCTCCTGGGTTTTTTCACTCCTTACTTCTTCCTCCTGCCTCAATTTCTCAACCGTAACCTCAGAAACAGGTTCTTCATTAAAGTCGCAAGCTTCAATAATTGCTAGCTCCAAAGGAAGCTGTGGTATGGGAGAATCTTTCAATTCGGCTATTGCGTTGGTGAAAATATTTATCCAAGAAGTCAGTTTTTCCCTATCAATTTTGGCAAGTTCTAGAAGTTGCCGAAATTCTTCTGGGGCGTATTTTGCTTGACTCTCGGTTAAAACCCCAACCTTGATAAGAAGGATGTCTCTTAAAGGTTCTAAGAAAAATACCTCGGTAAACAATTTATAGTCGCCCGCCCCACTCAAATCGTGTTTATTCAACCAGATAATTGCTTCTTTGGTTTTCTTATCCCTGATCAGTTTTAAATAATCAAAATCTCCCTTTCTCTCCCTTACTAGGAGTATTGCTTCAACTTCCGCAGTCTCTGCTTTGGGGTTAACAGAAGCTACTTTCTCATAATTTACAATGCAGTCGCGAAAGGTGTCGCTGGTTTTTGCTAGAAATTTTAGAGTTTCTTGTGATGTGCCAAATTTCTCAGATTTATTAATCTTTTCCAAAACTTTTAATCTATCCGCCTCGCTGGGTAAGTTTAAACTATATTTTTGTGTTCGGCTCTGTATTGTGGCCGGAACTTTGTGGGCTTCTGTGGTGGCCAAAATAAAAATCGCGTGCTCCGGAGGCTCTTCCAAAGTTTTCAACAGGGCGTTGAAGGCTTCCGAGGTCAGCATATGTACCTCGTCAATAATGTAAACTTTGAAACGTCCGGTAGTTGGAGCTAGACTAATCTTTTCACGCAAATCGCGGATTTCATCAATGCCCCGGTTGCTGGCAGCGTCAATTTCCAAAACATCAAGGTAAGCTCCTTGGGTAATCGCTTTACAGTTATCACACTTATTACAAGGCTCACCGAAAGTCATATCAGGATATTTTTGGCAGTTAACGCTCTTTGCAAAAATACGGGCAGTGGAGGTTTTACCAGTACCCCGAGGACCACTAAAAAGATAAGCATGGGAAATTTTGCCAGTTGTGAGTTGCTTCAAAAGAGGTTCACTAACGTGCGGCTGTCCGATAATTTCCCCAAAAGTCTGCGGCCGGTACTTGCGATATAAACTCATAGGCAGTAACTATTTTAGCTATCCTTCCCCAACAAAACAACCCATTCAAATCCTTCTGCCCTTTTAACTTTTTACTTTTTACTTTAAACTTAAAACTGTGATCACTACGGAAAGTGCTTTTGCCCAAAAAATCAATAACGTTCCTCTCACTGCCGGTGGCAAGGTCATTAAGATTTTACCGGATGATATTGGCGCTACCCCTCATCAGCGTTTTGTCATCGAAGTCCACTCTGGTCACACTATTTTAATTGCCCACAGCCTCTTACGTGCCTACCGAGTGCCGGTCAAAATCGGTGATCGAGTTGAGGTTCACGGCACTTATGTTTGGAACCGCTACGGCGGGCTAATTCACAACACCCATCATTATGGGCAGGAATGTGTCGGAACTTACTGCGAAGTCCACGAAGACGGTTACATCAACTTTGTGGGAATACACAAAAACCCTCACCAAGAAGTAGTTCCTCCCCACAAACCCAAAACTTACACCTGGTCTTAAAAAGGAAAACCGAGTTAGCTTTTTAGACTGACTCGGTTTCGATTTGGCTTCTCGTAGGAACACTCAATCTCCGTGCTTTGTGTAACGCAAAGAAGAAATCCCTCTTCTTGAAACCTCTCTTCCTCACATCGCAAGAATGGCCCTCCAAGTATTCCTGGTAAAACTCTTCGAGCCGTTCTTCACAGGCTGGGCAGCCTCTGAGATGTACCAAGATGTCGTTGATGTCTCCACGCCCCAACCTCTGCTCTAAGTGGCGCCACGGTTCGTCCACTGTCTCCTCCTTCATCTAGAGGCCATTCGTGTGTAAAGTTTACCACTCTCCTCGAATTTATGGAGAAGGAACTTGGTTCCGTACTGAAGGTTGACGTCAGCAAAGAACCTACCCACTCGACGGGAAAGACGCAAGGCTTCACTTCCCTTCCAGGTATACAGAGTTTTCCCGTCAAGAAGTTGTTGTAAGGTTCCAATCCAACCTGGCGTCTGTCCTCGGAAGCCAAAAACTACGGTTTCCTGCCCATCAAGGTTCAAGATAACCTCTTCGGACTTTACAAGTAGGGATGCAGCCATTTCCTTCCTCCTTTAAGTTTTAAACCATTTTATCAAACTATAGGATTCTGTGTCAAGAATCCTGCGTACCACTTCGTGGGCTAGAGTTATTTTTCAACTGTTCGACGGCTTGAGCAAGGAGTTGGACGTAAAGTTCAAAGCCAACCAAAGAAATGTTGCCGGACTGGGCCGTACCCAACAAATTGCCCGCACCGCGAATTTCCAAGTCCGCTCGGGCAATTTTGAAACCACTACCCAGCTCCTTTGCTTGGGAAATAGCCAATAATCGTTGTGCAGCAGCCCCCTCAGGCTTGTACCCTTTTGGATAAAAAAGATAAGCGTAGGCCTCTTTTTCACCCCGGCCGATCCGACCCCGTAGCTGATAAAGATCCGCTAGTCCAAACTTATGTGCATTCTCAATTAAAATAGTGTTAACGTTGGGCACGTCAAGACCTGAGCCAATAATGCTTGTGCAAACTAAAACATCAACTTTCCCACTGTAAAGGGCATCCATTGTCTTTTCCAGCTCTTTTTCATCAGTTTGTCCGGAAGCAACAGCAACCTTTGCCTTAGGGAAAAGATTTTTAATAAAGGCACTCTTAGCTGGTAGGGTCGCAATCCGGTTTGATAAATAAAAAACTTGTCCTCCGCGCGCAAGCTCCTGGCTAATTCCTTCTTTAATTAACTCTTCGTTCCACTCGGCAATTTTAGTCTCAATTGGCAGACGTCCCAGCGGCGGGTCTGTAAGTAGCGAGATATCACGAATTTTAGTTAGGCTCAGCTGCAAACTGCGGGGTATCGGTGTTGCTGACAAGCTCAAAACGTCAATTTCAGCACGGACCTTTTTCAATTTTTCCTTTTGAACTACTCCAAAACGGTGCTCTTCGTCAATAACCAACAGTCCTAAATTACTAAATTTAACATCCTTTGATAAAAGCCGGTGCGTTCCAATAATGATGTCAACTACTCCTTTTTCTACATCGATAATTACCTCTCTCTGCCTTCTTTTATCAACAAATCTGGATAATAATTCTACTCTTATAGGGAATTTCTTTAATCGGTCTTTGAAAAGGTGGAAATGTTGCTCAGCCAGTATTGTGGTTGGTACTAAAATAGCCACCTGACGGCCATCAACCACCACTTTGAAGGCAGCTCGAATAGCCACCTCAGTTTTTCCAAAACCAACATCTCCGACTAACAAACGGTCCATTGGTTTGATATTTTTTTCCAAGTCCTCCTTGATTTCGGCAACTGATTTTAACTGACCGCTAGTCTCGTGAAATTCGAAGCTATCTTCAAGTTCTTTTTGGAAGGAGCTATCTGGTGAGTAGGTTTTTCGCTTAACTAGTTCCCTCTTTGCATAAACTTCGAGCAGATCACGGGCTACTTCAATAATCGAGTCTTTAACTTTCTGTTTGGTACGCTCCCAAACCGCAGTTCCTAAGCTGTTGAGGGCCGGCCTCTTGCCGGTTCCGCCGATGTATTTGGTTAATCTTTCGATTTGGTGAACCGGTACAAAGAGATGGTCACCCTTAGCGTATTCCACTATTAAATTAACCGTCTCTTTTTGTACACCCCCGAGGTGTACATTTTTAAAACCAGTAAACTCGCCGATTCCGTAGTCAATGTGAACCACATAATCACCCTCTTTAATCTCTGAAAGGAAAATTTTCTCGTACTTTTCGCTTTTTCGCCCTCGCCAAACCTTCTCCAGATCCGGTAAGGATTTAAACGGAATGACAATCAACTCTTTCAATTCACGAATTTTCTCGTTGGTTAACGGATTAAAAAGATAAATCCCCTCGAGACTGTTACCGATTAGGTCCAAACGCACCGGAACTCTATAACGCTCAAGCCAAAGGTCAAGTAAACCGCCCCGTATGGAAAATTGGCCTTCTTCCACCACTTGGGAACGACCAACATTCTCGTAACCAAAGTTGGTCAACTTATCGGCAATATCGGAGAAAGTTATCTCTTGTTTTTGGGAAATAGTGAAGCTCTCCCATCTGGATTTTGTGGGGCTTTCTGGTTTGTTTTTAGCTTGACTTGAACTTCTATCTAAGACTTTCTAACACCTCCAAGATTTTTAATTATACCAATCTAGCAAAATTCTCTTGCACTCGCTTGCTTGTCAGGCTTATAATATTAGTAAGAAATTATCTAGGAGGGAGGTAACTTCAAGGTGTCACACGTAGCAGACGCCGCAAGACACTTCGGAGGAATGAACTTAGAGTTTGGGTGGGTCAAAAAACTCTTCTCGACCCTTCCTCTAATCATTACCGAAGGGACGCTGGGAGTTGGGTTGGTAGTGCTGGGCACGGTCCTCTTCCTTACCCAAGCAATACAATCCAAACTCGTTGAGGAGCCAGTCACTAGAGAGTTGCGCTCAACTCTCACCTTGAACGACATGATCGCTCCTTTTGCCATCATGGCAATTGGAATAACAGTTTCCTTCCTGTTCTTCGGAAGCCTAATGCACTACCGCTACCGAAAGGGCAACGACCGCTTAAATCCTTAAGCGGTCTTTCTTTAAAGAAGTCAAGCCTCCTTGAGCCAGTTTTGTACAACTTCGGCCGCGCGTAAGATACAACGAGCGGCGGTTTCTTTTTCTCCAGAGGTGAATTTCTGCAAGACAAAACCCTCAACATCAATGTTTGGGCTGGCGGGTCGGCCAACACCTAGACGCAGGCGATGAAACTCTTGAGTTCCCAAAGCGCCAATTATTGACTCCACTCCTTTATGACCGGCACTAGAGCGGTCGAATTGATGACGAATATCCCCTAGTTCCAAATCCACATCATCATGAACCACTAACATTTCGCTGGGTGTGATTTTGTAAAACTCCAAAGTTGCCTTTACAGAACGGCCAGAAAGGTTCATAAAAGTCTGGGGTTTAACTAAAATCGTATCAGGCAGTTTGTAAATAATTGCTTCTAACTTTTTACTAACCTCTGGGGAAGCTACAGTTCCGGAGATAACTTTATCAATCACCTCAAAACCCAAGTTATGGCGCGTTCCAGCATATTCGGCACTAGGATTTCCTAAACCAACTACCAGTTTCATCTTCTTAAGATTAGCTTCTTGTTTAGTTTTTTTCAATCTCTGACAAATATATGAATGTTTATTCATATATCTTTAGATACTATGGGATTTACTTTTGCTTGGTTGTATGTTATTATTGCCTTAATAAACAGGAAGAAAGTAGGAGGGTAAAGAATGTCACTAGTAGGTGGGCTCAAGGAGTCTGGTTCTGGACTTTGGGTGAGTTCCTACCCAACCAGGGGGCAAGAACTGGTTGCCTTCGATGACGATGGACACGATATTAGCTGCGGACAGGTGATTTGCTGGGAAGCAATCTGCAGCTACTATTTCGAAGCTGCCACACCAAAACCTGGGTTTCGGGTTCGAACCATGGAACGTGGTGACTTCGACGTACGTATTGCCAGTGTCCAAAGCTACGAAGACAGCGACTACGACGTGATCACTTCTTTCGATGAGGTTCTCCGTCTACCAGAAGGGTCCTACGGAAGGTGCGTTTACGAACCCGGCCCACTGCTCAGAATCAGGAGGATGCTCACTCACTTCTCCTGGCCAGGAATCGCTATCCCCGTCGGCTTCTAAAAAGAGTGTTCCGCAAACCAAAAACCGCTTTCCAAAATAAGGAAGCGGTTTTCTTTTTCTAGATTATTTTGGGAACGGAAATTTCTTTGAGGATTGTCTCTTCCAGTTTTTCCATGGCAAAAGTTTCTTGAGGCTTTTCGTGATCGTAACCAAACAGGTGCAAAATCCCATGCACTACAAGTAAGTTCAACATCTCATCAACAAGCATATCTTCTTTGGCTGCTCTCACCAAGAGCTGCGGGTAAGAAATAATCACGTCCCCTAAATTAAGTACTTCAGAGTTCGGGGGGTTCACAAAACCAGAGCTCCCCTGACTCTGGGCATCAAACGGAAAGGCTAAAACATCAGTAGTCTTATCCTGCCCCCGAAAATCCCTGTTAAGAACGCGCATTTTTCGATCGCCGATAATAGCAATAGCAACACTTGTATCGCTGGTAGGCGCAATTTTTTCTAAAGTGACCTTAGCAGTCTTTATAATTTGGGATCGTCGAATTGGGTAGTGAGGTTCAACGGTGGCGCGAACGTCAAGCGCCATATTATTCGCCTCTTCTGGCTCGGGCCATCATCAGACGCCGGCGCTCTTTGGCCTCACGTTTGCGCACGACAGAAGGCTTCTCGTAAAACTCACGTTTTTTGAGTTCATTGAGAATTCCGTCGGACAGAACTTTTTTATTGAATTTTCGGATTAGAACCTCAACTGGTTCTCCCTCTTGCGCTCTAACTATAGTCATTTAGAATAAAAACACCTCCTGACCTTACAACTAATCGCCTAGCAAGTGCCAATGTAAATGCGACACCTCAAGTCTCGCCCCACCGTTGATAACTAAGTGATACGAGCCTCCAATTTTTTGCTCTCTTATTAATCTTTGTATCACTTTTACCATTTTTGTCAACAGAGAAAAATTCTTGACTGATAAGTCTAAAAAGCTCTTTATGTGCAGGGTTGGTACTACTAGTAAGTGTACCCTTGCTTTTGGTTTAATGTCAGCAAAAACAACAATTTCTCTGTCCTGATAAACGAACTTAGTCGGAATCTCGCCTTTTATAATTTTGCAAAACAAACAACCATTCATAAAACTTCTTTTGCTTATTACCTATTACTTTCTACTTGCTACTCTTTTCTTTAGGTTTTCTAAAACCTCATAAGGCACTTTCAGGTAAAAATCTTCAAACCCTAAATTTTTCCCAGCGCTTCCAAAACCGTGAAAATCGCTCCCACCGGTTTTAACTAAATTGTACTTGTCCGCGAGAACTTCAAAATGCTCCACGCACTTTTTGGTATCTTCAACACTGTCACGGTGAGCCCAAACTTCGATGCCATCTAAACCCAAACCAACCAAAGTTTTGACCCAGTGATCAGCAAAAATAAGTCGGCTTTTAATCTTTTCAGTTAAGTTCCAGCAGGGATGTGCCAAAACTGCCAAACCACCAGCTCCGTGAATTAAATCAAGCGCCTCTTTTGGTGTGGCTGCATTTCGTGGCGAGTAAGCAGGGCCATCCGGGTTTAAATACTTCTCAATAAAGCCCCCTGTTGAGGGTATTTCCCCGAAATCTTTTTTTAACTTCTCTTCATTTTCTTTTTTACTAATAACTACACTAGCGATGTGCGGTTTGACAATCGTACCCTTAGTTGTATCTCTAAGATCTTTAAAAGTAATTTTGTAGCCAAGTTGTTCGAGGTTCTCAACTATTTCCTTGGCTACTCTCTCCCTTTCCTTTTGGTAAAATTCAAGTTTTTTCTGTAAAATGTGGTTTCTCGGGTCAATGAAATACCCTAGAATATGCAGGTCGTTACGTGAGTCAATGTAGGCAGTAATTTCCACTGCTGGTACAACTTCAACCCCTAGCTCTTGACCTTTCAGGGTAGCTACCTCAGTGGCTTTAGTGTTATCGTGATCAGTAACCGCAATTGCCGAGAGCTTGGCTTTTTTTGCCTCAACCACTAGTTGGTTCGGCGTTAAACCACCGTCGGAATAGACAGTATGAGTGTGCAAATCAACAAAGCGAGCCATCGAGGCATTTTACTCTTTTTCGGCAGGAAAAACAAATTTAGTCGTTTCTCTTACCAATAGAAAAACGGCTCGGTGAAAGTTGCACGAAGCCGTTTTTCCTTTTTGAAAGTCAAATTTAATGAACTAAAGCTGCTTTTACCTCGTCTGAAGAGTTGTAAGTGCCTTCGGCGAGATTGTTCTTCACATCATCGAGAACTTCAGCGGGAACATCTTCCCCATTACAAGCCGCGACAATAGCTTCTTTGGTAGCTGGCCAGGTAATGTGTCCTTCCATGTGGTCGGAGTGCTCATTCCATTGTCCTTCGGTCATAAAAAATTCACCTCCTTTTATCTATTCAGTGTTTTTCATTCTATTGTTAAGTAATTAACAAGTCAATTAGCAAACAAGCCAAAAGAAAACTCCCACTGAAAGATTGATCAATGGGAGCTTTTAACTCTAGTGTTCCTGTTTAGCGAGGATCTGGCGGACAGTCTTCCCTAGACCGTAGTCAGGGTAGATGTAAGCCAGTTTACCGAGCCCGAAATTGACTCCAACCCTCCCCGCACTGTCAGAGAACACTTTGGGATACGCTAATCCTTGCGTTTCTTCGTCCTCCTTGACTCCCTTGGTTGGGAGTAAGGACACTTTTCTGATCCACCTCCTCTGAGTTTTTAGTGGATTAAGTTTACTATTCTCACTATGGGTTTGTCAACCTTCCGACAGTGGGTTGCTTGTTTACTTAAAAAGGATAAGTTATAATTTACTTACTGGTGGAGAAAGTTTAGTTGAGTGTATCTTAAGCCGCAGCAGGGAAAGCGGTACGTGTAAGCTCAAGGAGGAGCGCAAGAGATCAACTCAAACCTTTCTCCATCAGGACCAAAACGTGAGCGAGGGTCGGGACAAGAAGAACCTAATTTGTCACGGGTCTGGAGGTTTGTGTCTTCAGCTTGTCCTTAACAGTCGGCCCTTTCTCTACCTTAGGCTCGGTGTGTTCTCTCCCCCACACTAGTGGTCGCGCCGCACACCGAGCCTCTTTCATTTTCTAAAAATTTCCTGAAGAAAGTTTTGCCCGTGCCTGAGTGTTAGTTTTAGCTTTTAGTGCAGTTTCAACAAATCTTAGTAATTTGCTCGTCTTATCTTTATTTGAAAACTTTGCTGTCTTGGACAAGAATTTGCTGAATTCATCTGAGGAATCTAAATAGTTCTTAGCTTGTCGAAAGGTTTCGTAACTGACTTTTAAGGCCTCTTTAACTTCTGTTTCTGAATACCCACCTACAATCATTAAATAAAGACCCAATCTTTTGGCCAACATTCCTTTTTCTTCTTTAGTGAGAAAACGTTGCAAAAAATCTTCAATCTGAGCTTGATTACTGGAAGCTAAAACTTGAGCAAATGTTTCATTAACCTGATTCCAAACGGACTTCTTTAATGGTGTCTTTGAAACCCTCGTCATAATTACTAATATAATTATTATATTAGTATTAGTCAACTGTAGAGTTTTGTTAATTTAGACTAATAATCAAGCTATTTACTTAAACTATATAGAGGTAATTTTTACGAGTTTTGTAGATTCCTCACCGCGGTTTTTGACTTCAATTGCTTCTTCTTTAAGAGATTTTTCGCTGACGATCCAGCGCTCAGGTATACCAATCAGGTCACTGTCGGCAAGTTTTTCACCGGCACTCATTTGTCTGTCGTCAAACAAAACTTCAGTACCTTTTTTCAAAAGCTTTTCATAAATTTCTTCAGAGGCTTTCGTAACTTCTTTTTCTCCACCTAAAGAAAGTAAGTGGACCGCAAACGGAGCAACACTCTCAGGCCAAACAATGCCTTTTTCATCGTTAAAAACTTCAACAATTGTGGCCAGCAACCGCCCCAAACCAATTCCGTAGCAACCCATTAAAATTGGCTTTTCGGTTCCGTCGGCTTCC
The DNA here is from genome assembly GCA_036514715.1 of Candidatus Nanoarchaeia archaeon. Classification (GTDB taxonomy): domain Bacteria; phylum Patescibacteriota; class Microgenomatia; order Woykebacterales; family RBG-16-39-9b; genus DATBWR01. The sequence goes on from DATBWR010000013.1 coordinate 68,779, forward strand.
ACAAAGTTTGCACCCATGGCCTCAGAATACTTGGCTCCCAGTTGAAAAACTTGTCCGGCCTCGACCGCTTGAATCTGCTCAAATTTACCCTTTTTACCCTCAGAAATTTCTTCAAGTAAGTCTTTATTATAAGCTTCACCGTTTTCATCCGAGACGTAGACAGTATCTTCTCCAACTTTAGTCGGTACTTGAAATTCGTAAGTAACACTTCCGCCGATCGTCCCACCAGAGGCTTTGGCGATAATCGGTTTTAGATTTACACGAGCAAAGATTTTCTCATACGCACTAACAACTTTCTCAAAAAAGTTGTCTAAATCCTCTTGAGTTGCGTGGAAACTGTAAAGATCTTTCATGGAAAATTCTCGCACGCGCAATAAACCACCGGTAGAACGCACTTCGTTGCGGAATTTAGTTTGGATTTGGTAAAGGGAGAACGGCAGGTCTTTGTAGCTTTGGACCCGTCTGCGCACAAGGTCAGTGATTACTTCTTCATGAGTTGGCCCTAAAGCAATTTCTTTGTCGTGCCGGTCTTTGAATTTAAATAAAGGTGGGTCAATCGTGGTCCAACGGCCAGTCTCCTCCCACAAATTCTTTGGGGATAAAGCTGGCATCAAAATTTCCTGGCCGCCGAGAGCGTTCATCTCATGCCGAATAATGTTTTCAATTTTCTTGAGGACGCGCAAGCCTAAAGGCAAAAAAGTGTAAACCCCGCTCATCAACTGGTCGATAAAGCCACCGCGAACTAAATATTGGTGGGAAATCGCCGTTGCCTCGGCTGGAGCCTGCCGAGAAGTTTTTCCAAAAAGGCTGCCTTGTCTCATTTTTGATTCTTATCGAAAATATCGACCGTAATATTAATTAATAGTTTCTCAGAAACAACATTCTGGTCGTTATAGTGGAAAGTATAAATTAGCGGGAATTAAGTATCAAGTGGGGTCAACCGAAGATGCGGCCGGTGAAGATTTTGACTACGTCGTTGAAAGTAATGAGGAGGAAAAGAAAAATGAGGACTACAAAACCAATGCTGTGAACTAAGTTCTCTACTTTAGGGCTAACTTTTTTGCCCCGCACTGCTTCAAGGGCGAAAAAGAACAACCTTCCCCCATCCATAGCGGGAATCGGCAGAATGTTCACCACACCTAAAACCAGACTAATGAAGGCAGTTAAAGTTAACAGAATTCGCACCGATTCAGTACCAGCATTTTGCACAATTACTCCTAAGACTGCCACAATTCCGACTGGTCCGGAAGATTGACTGGCAATTGGTTCAAGGGAGCCTTGCTCAAAGGCCTTACCAAAAATAGTTTTCATTCCTACCCACTGGTACTGCAACATATTGCCTGAGTGTAAAACTCCGGAAAAAAGCCTTTCAGCAAAACTTTCATAGGCAACCGTTGCACCCTGAGCTAAACCTAATCCAAGGGCTCCCTGACCCTCTGGGGGATCAATTCTCGGTACAGCGTTCACCACCCGAAGTTGATTATCTTCCTTGATGTTTTCGACTAGTAAACTAAGGGGCTTGCCTTTATTTACCTCAACTAGGTCTTGAAGGTCCTCAACGAAATTTACACGCTGACCATCATGAGACAAGATTTTGTCGCCGAACTTCAAGCCCGCCATCTGGGCAGGAGAACCTTCTTCCACGCCAGTAATCAGGACATAATTGGTTTGTTTACCAAAAGGAAATTGGTTTGGTATTTGCAAATCAAAATCGGCCTTAAAACTGCTTGCCGCCAAAAGAATGGTGAAAAGTATGACCGCCAGAGCTATGTTGACGATCACACCGGCAGCAGCAATAATAATGCGCACACCAACCGGTTTTGAAGTGAAAGCTCTAGGGCCACGCGCAGAGCCAGATTCTTCCCCATAAAGTTTTACAAAACCACCCGCCGGCAACCAATTGATCGAATAGGTTGTTTCACCCTTTTTTACTGACCAAATCTTACCCGGAAAAGGAAAGCCGAAGCCAAACTCCTCAACCTTCACACCAAAAAGTTTAGCTGCCAGGAAATGCCCGGCCTCGTGGACAAAAACCAGGAAACTTAAAACTGCTATTCCAATTAGTACAGGAATAATTAGATCCATCTAGATTTCCTTTAGCTCTGCTTCTTTGTTTCTCGAAACTTTGTCAACTTCCCCAACCATCTCGTCGGTTAACTTTTGGACAGCTTCCGAATGGCGTTTGGCATCATCTTTGGAAATTTTTCCGGCCTTCTCACTTTTGTCAATTTCCTCCATTACTTCACGGCGAACCGAACGTATGGAAACTCTTGCTGTCTCACCTTTTTCACTGACAATTTTAATTAAGTCGGCCCGTCTCTCCTCAGTCAAACTTGGAACGGCGACGCGGATAATATTGCCTTCCACAATGGGGTTAAAACCCATTTGGGACTCCCGAATTGCTTTTGCGATCGCATCCGTGTTGTTTTGATCCCAAGGCTGGACCACCAAAAGCCTGGGCTCAGGAACGTTAATTCCAGCTAACTCTCTAAGGGCCATCTGATTACCATAAGCACTAACCTTAATGCCTTCAAGCAAACTTGGGGCTGCGCGGCCAGAACGAACGCTTAGAAGTTCTTCTAGCAAATGCTCAACCGCCTTTTGCATCTTTTGCCGTGCTCCAGCAATTAACTGCTCCATAGATTAGATATTACTCTCCGAGGGAAAAACGGGCAATACGCATGACTCGAATATTCTCACCAGTTTTAGCAATAACCTCAGTCACCAACTGTTTAACAATTTTACCCTGATCTCGAATATATTCTTGCTGTAGAAGTTCATCTACACTTGTTGGGTTCATGGCAGCAACTTGCATAGATAGTTCTTTTGCCAAAGTTTTAAACTCATCTGTTTTGGCAACAAAATCAGTTTCGCAGGCTAAATAAACCATTGAACCCACTTTGCCGCCAGCGTGAATATAAGTTTCAATTACACCTTGAACAGTTTCGCGTTCTGCGCGTTTGGCAACAGAAGCTTCACCCTTGGCTTTAAGTATTTCCTTAGCTTTTTCGTGATCACCACTCGCTTCCAGTAATGCTTTGCGCACGTCCATAACAGGCGCACCAGTCTCTTCTCTTAACTTCTTAACTTCTTCAGCACTAATTTCGGTCATGGTTTGACTTCCTCCTTGATCAACTTTTCGTTTTTAGCTTTTATGCTTTCCGTTTCTTCGCGGACTGCCTCTTTTTCGAGCTCTTCGGCTTTTTCAATTGCCGCTTCTTCTTCAACCTTTACAGCTTCATCTTCCGCTTCTTTGGCTGCTTTGGCTTCTTCTTTAGCTGCTTTCTTCTCATCGGCAACTCTCTTCTTCTCGGCTAACCCCTTACCTTCTTCGTAGGCATCCGCAATGGTTTTGACAATCAAAGAAATGGAGCGAATAGCATCGTCGTTGGAGGGTATTGGGTAGTCAACTTTAGTTGGATCGCTGTTACTATCCACCATCGCGACAATTTTCACTCCCATTTTTCTAGCCTCAAGGACCGCATTGTTTTCTTTACGAGAGTCAACGACAAAGATAGCATCAGGCAAACCTTCAAGACCGCGAATTCCACCCAAAGTTTGCTCAATTTTTTCCAAGTTGCGGACCATCAAGAGCTGTTCGCGTTTAGTGTAAGTTTCATCTTTGGACTTTTCCTCGAGCTCAGTCATTTTTGCCACTGTTTTGGCCACTTCGTCGTGATTAGTGAATAAACCGCCAGGCCAGCGATTAGTAAGATAAAAAGCGCCAACTCTTTGGGCTTCTGCTTTTACAATCTCCTGGGCCTGACGCTTTGTTGAGAGCATTACTAAAGTGCCACCTTTAGAGACTAGGTCGGTAACAAAATCAACTGCCTCTTCTAAAGCTTTTTCAGTTTTTTCTAGGTCAATAACGTGGATTTTTTCCCTAGTTCCGAAAATATAGGGTGCCATTTTTGGGTTCCAGCGCCGTGACTCGTGTCCAAAATGAACACCAGCTTCAAGTAATTCTTTTAGAGATGGTAACTTCGACATATTTAGTTTAAGTCCTTTTTGACCTCCACCTGAAAGCTAGTTGGAAAAAGCTTTCGCAACTAGAGGACTTTAAAAGCTCAGGTGTGTGTAATTAGTACGAAAATGAGTATACCAGAGAAAGTCAACCGCTAGCTAGATGTAATGGCGGTTTTTGAGGATGGAGAGGATTTCTTGGTGGATTGACTCTGGAGAACGCAGTTGGTCGTCCTCAACAGTGTTGACCACTACCCAATGTTTATCACGCTTGGCCAAGTTCAAATAAACTTCCCGAACCTCTTCCATGTAAGCGCTATCGGCTTCGTGAATATCTTTTTTCTTATTCTTTTGCAGGTTAAAAGAAACGTTGACAGGGATATCTAGCAGAAGGGTTAAATCCTCAACTGGCATTTGGTCTATGTCGTACTCAAGCTCATCTAGCCATTTTAAGAATTCTTTCCGTTTGGCAGCCGAAAATTTCGCGCCGTGATGGGCGCGACTAGCAGAAACGTAGCGATCGCAAATGACTAATTTACCTTTATTTAGGTCTCTATAGATAGCATCTTTGACGCTGGCTCGGTCTAGGGCATAAGCCAGCGATATTAAATAGGGGTTGACTTGGTTAATTGATCCTAGTTCTCCTCGTAAAAACTTAGCCACAGTTTTGCCATGAAAAGTGGCCTCATACTGGGGAAATTTATAGTAACTAAACTTTTTTCTTTTATTTTTGAGGTAATTTAAAAGCAGGTCGACTTGCGTTGACTTTCCCGAACCGTCTATTCCTTCAAAAACCACCATCCGCCCATGCATGATGGGGAGAGTATAAAGTATGAAGTATTAAGTATCAAGTTCGGAGGAACTTAGGACCAAGTAGGACTTCTAGACATTTCAAACTCGTATTGATTTCTTCCCTTTTTTAACGTAACGAACCGGAGTGTCAACTTTTTCGCTGACCACTACTTCTGCCTCAAACTTTTGGTTAAAATCAAGCGGTCGATCTTGGCGGTAAATTAAACCCTGATTGAGAGCTACTTCGGCTTTGGCTAGCTCAATACCGATAATTTCAGCGTGAGAAGTCAGGGGTACTAGCTCCCAATCCCCAATTTGGTAGGCAACTTCTTCGGCAGTTTTTCCGTGAAAAAAAGCTAGTTCCGTAGCCATATCCGCTGTCAAAAGCTTAGCCGTAATTAACTCATTTTCCCGGTCAACATCAATCAACCAGTTTCCCCGTGGGTCCTCGTCAAACCGATACCCGGCTTTATGTTTAAGTTCTTTCAAATACCAATCTTCAACGATTTGTTCCGCAGTTTTCCAATCATCAGAATACATGTGCGCGCTGTGAGTAATCATCGCCAGTTTCCCTAAAGGGTAACCGCCGGAATCGGCAATTTCTTTCTGCAGTTTACGGGCGGCAAACATGTTGCGCGGCCAACCGTGAAACATATCTTGGGAACGAACGTGCACGGTCATAAATAATTTTTTATCCTGCACTCCGCAAATGATTTGAGTAATACAAGGTGTATCGCCAGTGTTAGCCGCTGCCCAGTCCACTTTCACGTTGTACAAAGAGGCAATCATTTTTTTGCTGTCCGGCCGGCTCTGTAGTAGTTTCTTAATTTCTTCAATCTGATTGATACTATCCATATTGCGCATCCTGTCCCCGTAATTGTAAGCCGTACCGGGAATACGTCTGGCAGTCATCCATTCTGGGTAGTAAGCTTTAAGCTCGGCTGTAGAAAAAGGTAAATACTCTGGAAAATACTCGTTGTCCGGATCCTCCTGGGTAACAATAGCGTTGAGGTTAATGATCTCTTTAAGTTCGTTGGTGGTCGAATAACGAGTTGATTTCACTCGACCGTACTTGGTTACCATGTTCAAAACCTTCAGCCAAGTTTGGGCAACAGTTGGGGCTTCGATCCGAAAACTTACTTGTTCCGAAGGCCAGGTCTTAACTTGCTTTTGGGCGGCCGGAAAGACCTCTGCTTTATCCCGAAAGGGCGCCTCTTTTTTGAAAGTTTTCACACGTTTTACCACTTCTTCTTTGGGTTTACCCCGCATATCAATTAATTCCACCTTATCTCTAAATTCTTGGACAACGTTGCGAGGAATTTCCTTTTCAATTTCGCCAGCGGCGTCAACGATCTTGTAATCTTCATCAATGCCTTTTTCCATAAAGTTACGCAGAGATGAACCAGACCCAGACATGTCGCTTCCCCACATTATTAAATGTCGGATCGAAGGGTTAGCAAAAATATTGCGCATCATGTGGTTAATGCCAGCCGGGGAATATAAATTACCTACTGCCGCATAATCCTTCTTATTAAGCGAGTCTTTAATCACATCCCGTTCTGTCCACAAAGTAACTACACCAATGGATTGTTTCGGGTCCCCAACCCGCAAGATGTTCTCATAAAGTATGGGCCATTTTTCTGTTCGGATCGACATTTAGACTTTCTCCTTCATCTTATCAATGTCCTCGCAAAGCTTAGACTGCTCAATCTTTTTGTGGTCGTACCGACTTTTATACCCTTCTACGGGTTTGTCTACTTGTTCGAACATAATCTGCGCAACCGCAAGCCCGGGTTTGAGTAAAACTGGTTTTTTGGACAAGTTTTTGAGGGTTAAAATTGGCTTACCAGCGTAATTTGGCGGCAGAATATCCGCATCAAAAGTTGCCAACACCCCTAAACGAGCTAGTGACGATCTGGGCACAATCCTCGCCAAAAGGTTCGGCGGCAACTCAACAAACTCTAGGGTTTGCGCTAGATAAAATTCGTCCAAAGAAAGGTGAAAATCTTGTAGACTAACTTCTTTTCCGTTGTCCGGATTGAGCGCAGTTTCGTCCAAATGTAGATCCACGGCTACCGCTCCAACAGCACCTGGCTCGTAAGGGTTGATTTTTACCTTACCCTCTTTAATTAATTTTTTGATCGTCTTTCCAGAAAGAACCATTTTTTTTTAAATCCTCACCGACTTTTTACCATGTTTAACGTAACGAACAGGTTCGTTACTCAATTCCTGAGCAATTCGGCTAGCATCTGGTCCTTTTTGACCCGCGTATTTGGCACTTTTCTTTTTGGTGTAGGGTACCTGGCTTGGGCTTGAAAGTTGTTCAAAAGTAAATGAGCAAATTTTCATTCCCGGATACAAGGCAACGGGCAAAACGCCGATATTACCCAGTTCCAAGACCGGCACCCCGTCCCAACCCGGGTCAAAACGAGCTGCGGTTGAATGGACAATAATCCCAATTCTCCCCAACGAGCTTCTTCCTTCTAGCCTTCCAAGTAAATCATTGTCAAGCTTCAAATTCTCTACTGTTGTCGCTAAACAAAATTCTCCCGGCCTCATGATAAAAGCTTCACCCACAGGAACGTTAATGTCTTTCATTAACTCCGAAGAAAGGGTCGGGCTGCGCGGATCGATGTAAGGATATTTAGAATGGTTAAAAATCTTGAAAGTGTTGCCTAGATGAAAATCAACCGAACAACTGCCAAGTTGTTTCTCAAAGTCTGGAGCAGGAGTGATACTAATTTTGGCCCTGGCAATGTAGTCTTTTATATCGCGATCGGAGAGAATCATTTTGGACGGCACGCTCCTTAAGTAAGCGGAGGTCCTCCTTTACAAAGAAATATTACCAGCTAAGGAGGTTTTTTGAAAGTGGTTCAAAAGGTATCAAAAAAAGAAAAGGGCTGTTTATTAAACAACCCTTATTTGTGCCAGAAGCCGGTCAAAATCTGGTCTGGGAGGAAATCCTTTGTAGTTTTTTACCAGACGCGGCATCTGGGCTCTACAGTCACCACAAGTCACCAAGTGAAATAGCAATGGCCGCAAAGCCTTAGGGGGACTTATCTGACGTTCACGAAACCGGTTGATGGCAGCGGAAACAGCATCAGCTTTCTCTCTAACCTCCTGGCAACTAACTTCAGACGAAGGCGGGGGCCCGTCTGACATTTTTGTCTCCTTTCCACAAGATTGTTCATTATTATACACTGAAAAGCCAAGCAATCTTTAATTTTGACTTATCTAAAGACTTGAGAGATAATCCCACAAGTATGTTGGACAGCAAAGTCTTTCTAAAATCTTTCCCGATACTTTTTATCTTTGGGTTTCTTTTACTTTTAACTATCCCCAACCCTCTTTTAGTTAACGAAAAAAGCTCTACCAAAGAGCCCGAGGTGACTGAGGAAGCTGCTGACAAAGACGAAAATGGAGAAAATTCAGTCAAGGTCGATGTGAATAAGTCTGTTCAAGGCGAAACCGACCAATCTAGCACTGGGGTCGGAACTTGCACAGTGACCAAAAACGGTGTTACTGAGGTTGTACCGGCTGACCAAGTGACTATTGATGAAAAATCTAGTGGAGATATAAATATCAAGGTTGACTGCGAAAATAGCTCCTCCTCTTCTTCCAATAAGACCTCAATTGAAAAC
>DATBWR010000014.1:0-7542 GCA_036514715.1 Candidatus Nanoarchaeia archaeon
TAGAGGCGGGTGTCATTATACACCAACCTTTCCAAGAAGGTCAAGATACTATAGGTTGACTTTAGTTTTACACTCATGGTAAAATTACTTCACCAAGCGAGTAGTTCGTATTTCAGAAAGGAGAAAGACGATGGGAAACATCCTGTCACTCAAGCACTGGGTCCCAACCTGGAGAGCTTACGACTTCCTGCTCAGCCGGCTCTACATAGCCATACTCGTGGGCACCATCTGGCTCTCACTGGTCGTGACCATCAGCCACTGGCAGCTGACCGGCGCGATCCTGCTCGCGCTGTTCTTGCTGAGTATCAAAGACCGGCAGCTGTACTGGGACCATCCAGCGGAAGGGCCTCACAGCTTCGGTTGGTGGACCTTCATAGTTGGTTACGTCGCTTTCTCAGGCACCGTGCTCACCTACCTATACGACGTGTCAATCCCACCGCTCGCCCAGGTTATCATCGCCGGGGTCCTACTTGCGATCTTCGTCGATGACCGGCGGGCCTGGATCTGGAGACAAGCCGGCCAACTCTGACCGCCCGAACTACTCAAGCCTTGGTTGCCTCGCACGTGTCTTTGACCTTGCGGGGCATTTCTTTTTGTAGACAAAATACACTTTACTTACTAATGTCTAGAGTTATAATTCCTTCTATGACAGGGGTCATTAACAGCGTGGGAATAGTTGTTTTTAAGGCCGCTAAGGTGTTGGTGGTGAAACATGGAGAGGCGGCCAAACACTTGACTGGAATTGTGGGTTTACCCGGCGGAGTAATTGAAAAAGGCGAAACCGCAAAGGAAGCTGCAATCCGTGAGCTCGCTGAGGAAACCGGCCTTAAAGCAGTTGCCAAAAGTATGATCGAATTGCCCACCAAATACCACGCTACTATCGAAAGTAAGGGTGGGCCACGCACTTTTTATCATCGGGTCTTTTTAGTCAGGGAATACTTCGGCAGCTTGCAAGCCAACGAGAAAACTATCCCGGAGTGGGTCACCCTTGACAAACTTAAAGATTTTACTCTTCTCCCTAACGTTCAAGATGCAGTTAGCGAGGCGTTGACAGGACTTAGCTCGTAACCGATAATTTTGTTAATGCCCGCCTTTCTTAAAAACCGTAAGGTTTTGCTTATTCTCGGTACGGTAGTCGTAATTATCATCGCGGCGGCTGCCTTTTTATTACTTTCCAAGCAGAATAATCCTTATAAAGACGTCCCCCAAAGCGAAGTTCTAAAAAAACAAGGCATGACTCTTAATGAGGCTGCAGAGCGTATTGGGGCTAGCCCAAATTGTCAGGGTACTGGTCCGGTGGAACTTGGAGCCCTACCCATGAACAAAGAAGATTTTGCTATTATTCTTCCTTACGGTCTGATGGTAGGCGCGCACGTTACCCCGATTGACCATTGGTATTTCTCCCCGACTGATTTTAAATCAGCTCGCGATACTTACCCGGTTTACGCTATGGCGGACGGGATCTTGAGCCAAATAAGCCAGAGGGGTTTTAACGTTGATACTGGCGAGAAACGTCCGGTAGAATACCGTCTGGTTTTTACTCACACCTGTACCTTTTTAACTTATTACGATTTGGTTACTTCTCTGGATAAAACCATCTTGGACCAAGTACCCCAGTTGCAAAGCCAAAATTACGCACAAACGGAAATTGCCGTGAAGGCCGGACAACTTATTGGCCGAATTGGCGGCCAAACTCTGGATTTTGCAGTTTGGGACTTGGAAAAACCCTTGAGTGGCTTTGCCAACCCGAAAAGTTATTCAGAGGGCGATCCTTGGAAAATTTATACTGCCAACCCTTACGATTACGTCAGCTCTGAAATTAAGCAACTCTTGATTGATAAAAATCCGCGCACAGTCGAGCCAACTGCCGGCAAAATTGATTATGATATTGACGGCAAAATGGTGGGTAACTGGTTTCGCGAAAACACTAACGGCTACAAAGGACTGGAACAAAGCAGTTATTGGAGAGATCATTTGGCCCTTGTTTATAACTACTTGGACCCAACTGCAATCGAAATTTCCATTGGTGACTGGTCAGGAGATGAGGCTCAGTTTGCCGCGGTCGGCAACGGACCCGACCCGGCAACGGTTGGAACTAGCGACACGCCAACCAAATACGAACTGGTCCAGTTTAGTTATCAGGATCAGACCGGCAAGCAGTGGGACAACATGACTCTTGTGAAAAACCTTAAGGTCGCGGCCATGGGCCAAGTCAAAGGGGTAATTTTAGTGCAGCTGCAAGAAGCGCAAAAACTAAAAGTGGAAACTTTCCCCGGCAAAACCGCTTCCCAAGTTACCGGTTTTACCTCAGCAGCCAAAATTTTCGTGCGCTAGTTAGGTAGTAGACAATCACTAAAACTTCCAAAAGGCCAAGTCCGAGTAAATAACCGCCCAAAACATCAGTGGCCCAGTGCACTCCAAGATACACTCGCGAGATGCCCACTGATAAAATCGCCAGCAGAACGGCTATTACCAGACGGTTCCTTTCTTTTCTCAGTTTAAATTCAGATAGAGCTATAAGAAGGGCTAACCCCAAAACAAGAATGTAGAAACTGGCATGTCCGCTAGGAAAACTAAAATCAGAGGGCAGCCGGTAGCCTTCGGTCAAGAAAATTTCAGGTCGGGGGCGAGAGACCCAAACTTTAAAAGCTTCAGAAACTAAAGTAAACCCTGTTAAGGTGGTAGCGAGCAACAAGCCTTTGTTTTGGTAGCGCCGATAAAGCCATGCACCAAAGAAAATTAAAACCAGGCCGGAGATGGGAAATTCACCCGGCAGGGAAATGACGATCATGATTTTATCCAAAACCGGGTTGGAAAACTGGTGGATGAAGTTTGTAACCGAAACATCAAAAGAGTTTTGCGGGTCCACCATCACAAAAATCGTCAGCCAGACAAAGATCGTTTCTAAAAACACGAAGGCGACCAACCAAGGAAGAGCCCTTATGTGTAATCTCCCATCTCTTAAGGTGGCGAGCAGTTTATTGAGCATGTAATTTAAGTATAGAACAAAGTGGTCGGTAGTTTAAGAAGGTTTGGAAATTTTTTCTTGCAGCTGCCGGCCGATTTTGGCAACGTCTTTGCGGTAGTTGCAAAATTCACACTCGGGTGCTGATTCCGGCACATCTCCCTCAAGCACGGAGATGGCATTAGCAATCCTGGCGGTAGTTTTGGCAGGGTCCCCTTTCAGTTTTTGCACGTGGACGATCATCGGAAAACCCTCGTGCAGCTTCTTGCCTAATTCCGGAAAGAAATAGACTAAATAACCCTGCCCGGTAACTTTTTTACCGGTTTCTTTCAAGAGAAAAACGTAGTCGTCAATTTGGGATTGGTAGGCAGCCAAGATTTCCTTTTCCCTTGGATCGGAACTGGCTGTTTTAAAATCAAGCGGAGTCAGTTCCCCTTTGTCGTTTTCCAGACATTCATCCAACCTACCGGTGAAACCGTATTTATCATCAATGTCAATAAAATATTTTTCCTGAAAAGGGTTTTGGAGACTGCCTTCTACTTTACCTTCAAGAAGTGGGGGCATTTCGTTGACTTCCCGATAAATGGAAGCGTAATTTTTCAAAACCGTGTCAAAGCGGTTGGCCAAACGCGACTGGATACCTTCCGGCTGTCTAATGCCTTTACGGTACTGCAGCCAAAAACATCTGGGACAACGCTCCAAACCTTCCAGACCAGTGTGTGAGAGCCAAATCCTGCCGTCTTTACTCATGGTTAACGAATTTTAAGCTTGCGACTGGTAGGTGTCAAGGAAGATTTAACCTTCAATTCCGATACGGGGAAGCCATTTTAGCCAAGAAGGTAGGTACCAATTGCGGTTACCCAGAAGCTTCATACTGGCGGGCACTAAAACCGAACGCACAATAGTAGCGTCAAACAAAATGGCTACGCTCAGGCCAAAACCAACCTGCTGGAACATCACCATACTGCCGGAAGCAAAACCGGCAAAAACCGCCACCATTATAAGAGCCGCTCCGGTGATTAACCGTCCGGTAGTTGAGACCCCAAAAGCAACTGACTCATCGTTACTGCCTGTCTCGGTGAACCTTTCCCTGATTCTGGAAAGCAGAAAAACATGGTAGTCCATAGACAAACCAAAAAGAATTGCGAAGAGAAAAAGTGGTATCCAGGCTTCAATCTGCGGAGCTTCTTGAAAGCCGAAAAAGGAAGCCCCAACTCCTTTTTGAAAAACCAAAACCAGCAGTCCGTAGGCCGCTCCCACGGAAAGCAGGTTCATGATCAAGGCTTTTATCGGTACGATAATGGAGCGGAAAACTAACATTAAAAAGAGAAAACTTAAACCCAAGACAAAGACAAAAACCCAAGGGGTGTAGTTTCTGATAATCTGTGTAAAATCATAATTTTCGGCTTCTGACCCACCGACAAAAACGTCTGCTCCGTTTTCCGAAAGACTTTTGAGGATTTTTCCAGAGCGGATTTCTTTTATAGCTTGTTCAGTATCAACCGAAGGGTCTAAAATTACTTCGGCTACTGCTAAGTTTTTGTCCGGATAGCTTTGCACCCGCGCTGACCCAACTGAGGAGCTCTCATTTAACTGCCTTTCCAAATCAGTAAGCAGATTTTTGATATTAGTCGAGCCAACCGCACCGTCAACGACAATTGTTGTTGGTGAAATTGATCCACCGGAAAACTCGTTTTGTAAAATCTCAAAGCCCTTCTTTGACGGCAAATCTTCTGGTAAGGTCGCCACTCCGGAAGAACCAATGTTGATCGCCACTAAGGGGATCGAGGCTAAAACTAAAAGCCCGGCTGAAAGTTCTAAACTCAGAACCGGAAAACGCATGACAAGTGCTGCTATCTTCCGCCAGAAACCTCCTGTGCCAATTTCTTGAGAGGCTCTTCCAAAGAACGGTACTGAAAGGAAATTAACTCGATCACCAAGTATTGAAAGCAGGGCCGGCAAGAGAGTGAGGCTGGCAAAAACCGCTGCCATGACCACGAAAATCGCTCCGACTGAGAGCGACCTGAAAACATTTGAAGGCACTAAAAGCAAGCCGGCCAGAGCGACAATGACCGTAACTCCGCTGAAGAAAACTGCTCGGGAGGCAGTTTTCACACTTTTCTCTATGGCAGCGGTTTTTTCTAAACCTTTGGCTCTTTCTTCACGAAAACGAGAAACGACAAAAAGTGAATAATCAATCCCGACTGCCAAACCCATCATGGTAATCATGTTGGTCACGAAAAAGGAAAGGTTGGAGAATTGACCAAAAACGCTGCTGGCTGCCAAAGCTAGCGCAATTGAGATAAAGCTGAGTATTACGGGCAGAAAAGCTGCTACTACTGCCCCAAAAACCAAAACCAAAATTACTAGAGCAATTGGGATCCCAATAATCTCTGCCTTTTGTAAATCACTTTCGGCTAGGTCCTGGAAATCTTTATTGACGCTAGCCGTACCGCTTTGGTAAACCGAAAAAGCCTCTTCTCTGTCGTTTTCTTTGACCACTTCCCTAATTTTTTCAACCTGCTTCTGGGCCGCACTTAGTGACCCTTTCAGGTTGACGACAACCATAACCGCGTCTTGATTTTTGGAAACAAGATCTGGGTTTTGGGTTTGATAAAAGGAAACTGTTCCGCTAACAACCTCGCTTTCCAAATCCTGCAATTGTCTCTGAACCCCTAGAGTAAAATCGCGGAACTCAGGCTCATCAACCTTAAAACGGTCGGATTTAACAATCACCAGTTCGACAATAGCCTCTTGGTTGTCAAGACGGTTAAGCAATTTTTCTGCTTTTTCGGTTTCGGTTTCTACGGAAATACTTTGCCGAGTGGTTAGAGCGCTCTCCAGATAACGGGCAATAACAAAACCGGAAGCGGCAATTAAAACTATCCAAAAAAGGATAGTCCACCAAGCTTTTTTGGCAGCAAAGGAAGCAAGTTTCTGAATACCCATAAGGGTAGATTTTATGCTGCGAAGATGGTTGTGTCAAGGAATTTAGATCTAATACTCGGCTTTTTCTGCTTCTTCTTTGGTTTTGTGGACAGTTCCTTGCGGATGGTGTGGCGGAGAATAAGCAGTGATAATTTTCAGAGGTTTGTTGCCGGTGTTAATAAAATTGTGCCGGGTACCGGCCTTGACCAAGAAAATATCGTCTTCATCAAAAGCTACTTCAACACCCGCTAAAACTGCTTTACCTTCCCCCTCGACGAAATAAAGAACTTGGTCGTTATCCGGGTGGACTTCCTTACCAATTTCCTCGCCGACCGGAATGCTCATGACCACAATTTGGGTGTGGGCCCCCGTAGATAAAACCTGGCGGAAATAAGAGTTTGCCTTAGCTTTATCTCTGATATCTTGGGTAAAACCTTTCATAAGCTAAATTATCTAGTTACTAAATTACCGTTGCTGTCTAAACACTCTGGTACCATATTAGCCGGAAAGTTGTAAGGATTTACCTCTTCACAGTTGGGGTTGGCTTGACCATCGTAAGCAACTAACCACGCTCCGTCAACTTTGACTGCCAGAAAGTAGCCCCCGCCAACTTCTTCTCCTTGAGTACCGACAAAACCCTTGGCAAAGTTCCCATTCTTTTGACTAACCGTAACCGCGATCATACTTTCAGCAATACCGGTTTTGGCAACTAAGGCTTGTTTGATGAGAGTTTCGTCATCGACCACAATTGCAGAATTGGTAGCAACTCTTGCTGAAGAGGTAGAAACTTTTTCGCTTTTTTGAGAAGCTTCTTGGTTATTGTTTCGGAAGAATATTAGCCACAAGACAATCGTTGCTAGGAGAACGCCCAGCAGAACAAGCAAGAAGATGAAAATTGTTTTCTTCTTTGGGGAAGGTTCCATGCTCTCTTAGCGTAAAAGTTTTCTAATCAAACTGTCAAGGAGTTAATATATGAATAACTATTCATATATTTTAATCTAAAGTTTTATTTGTTAAAATCTTAAAGATGAAAAATTTACCGTGGATCCTGGGTGGTCTTTTGGTAACCGCAGGTGTTCTGTTCACCTTGGTAACCGCTGGTTCCCAAGACAACACTAACCTTGCCAACAACACTACTAACCCTCAGAATAGTAATCAGGAGACTAAAGTGGACAAAAAAACTTATTCGGCAGCACCGGCAATTTTAGCACAGGCCGAGCTTGTTGGTAAAAAAGCTCGCTTTGAGACTAGCCAGGGAACTTTTATCGTTAGCCTTTTTGGTGACAAGACACCAAAAACTGTCAGCAACTTTATCTTCCTCGCCAAAGAAGGTTTTTACAACGACCTTACCTTTCACCGTGTGATTGCTGGTTTTATGATCCAAGGTGGGGACCCGGCCGGCAATGGCACCGGTGGGCCTGGTTATCAGTTTGAAGATGAATTTGAACCCTCTTTAACTTTTTCCAAACCAGGTTTGTTGGCTATGGCCAACGCTGGTCCCAACACTAACGGCAGCCAGTTCTTTATCACGGTCTCTAACCCCACCCATTTAAACAACCGACATACGATTTTCGGAGAAGTAGTTGAGGGTTACGGAGTAGTGGAAAAAATTTCTAAAGTGGAAGCCGACAGCAGCGATAAACCCCTAA
>DATBWR010000015.1:0-27534 GCA_036514715.1 Candidatus Nanoarchaeia archaeon
GATCAACATTTCCAAAGGTACTAACGGCTTTGGCGACGGCTACACTAACAAGAACCTGCCTTCTGGAGCCACCTCCTTTACCTGGTCTCCAGACAGCCTGACCCAACAAGGAGAGGCACCGGCCAACAACCAAGTCTACCAATGGCGGATCTGGGCCTTCAACTCTGCTGGTGGGGATTACTCTGCTGAACCCCACCCGACAGTCCAACCCTTCTCCTGTGAAGAGGCTCCACCTGAGGTCCAAGCTCCGGCTGCTCCACAGAACCTGGGTTTCGCTGGGACTATCGGTTGTCTAGAAGGCCAGCCACAAGTGCCCTTCAAATGGGACGCGGCTAGTGGAGCAACTAGTTACTGGTTGGATGTCACTAATGCTGCCACCTGGGCCAGCAACTTCTTGCATATGAAACTTGAAGGCAATGCCAGCACCGCCTTTACTTGGGACAAAAATAGCCCCTTAATTGATGCGACCAACCCCCAGAATTTTGTTACTCCTCAAAACGGCGTTAGTTATATGTGGCGGGTTTTTGCCTCTAACGACTCTGGAAAAAATAGTGGCCCAGCCAACGGTCCTTTCTTCACCAAAGAAGGTTGTGGGGTCCAACCAGAGTGTGTGCCGCCAACTGTCCCGCCAACTCTACGGTCGCCTGCAGATGAAGCTGAGGTAAGTTTGGGAACAGCCAACTGGAGCTGGACGGATGCTGCTGGTTATGAGCCAAACTCACCTTTGGAAGGATTTTGGATCGATTTTGATGATGCAACCGATGGTGATACCAGCTTTACAACCGGAAGAGTAAGCAAATTTGTGGGTCTAAGCGCTTCGGTAAATTACAGCAGTCTCTATAGCGGAGCTGGTGGGATAACACTAATTCAAGGTCATACATATGCTTGGAGAGTCTTTGCGCAAGTTTGCAGCAAGCCAGCTGCTGGTATTCACAGTAATACTAGGGCTTTTACCGCTTATCCGGACGACTCGTTTGGGTTTGGGACACCAGCAATTCCAACTGGTTTAAGGTATGATAATTTAGGCTGTATAGATTCTAAGGAAGTAACTATAACCTTTATTTGGAAAAGTGCTCCTTTAGCTGAGGGTTATCATGTTCAGGTTTCGACACTCTCTGACCCAGCAGCTCGATGGGCTCAAGGAAACTTCGTTGATTCTGGTGTAGTTGGGGTGAATGTTGGTAGCAACGAAGTGGCGTATTCAGCCGAGTGGGATAGTGGGAAGACCCATTGGTGGAGAGTTATTTCCCACCGTTCAGTATTGCTTGTTGAGCTTGATAGCGACCCTGCCTACCCAAGTGGTGATTTTGCGCTTTTTAACCAAGATTGTAGCCCACCGGGAGATTTAGGAGTCGCCATAAGTATCAGAGACCCAAATGTAAAGCTTATCAACCCACCTTCTGCCCCTGCTGCTGAACTGCAGAAAGTAGTAACCCGCTCCATTGATGCTGGTTGGAACCCGGCAGCGGTGGTGGATGTTTGGAAGAATGAGAGTGCCTATTCTACTGACGGGTACGGCATTATGGGTTGTCTTGATGGGTCGAGTTCTACCTTGGATAGCCAATTAACGTGCTTTTTCAAAACTCACAGTGATAAGACGGACTTTGCTCAATGGATTGCTTGGCATTGTGGGCCAAACGCGGTACCAATTTGTTCAAACGCACACCCGCTTCCAGATGGATCTAAACCAGCTAACAAACCGTATCCAGGTAGAATTATTTATACCTATGATGGTTTTGTGCCGTCGGGTAATTATGGAGCAAAAAGAGGGACTTTAGCGGATCCTTGGGAATGCTGGTACCAAATTAATAATATAGTCTGGGGTCCTGATCAATGTTACCCAGGACCGTTTATACCGCCAACAGCCGGAGGTCTTTAGTGCTGCAAGATGAAAGAAATATTTAATAGGAATTCAAAACTTATCATTGCTATTTCAGGACTTATTTTATTAGGTGTCTCAGCCTTAATTATTTTCTTGGCGGTGTCTAAATCACAACCAGGAAAATACCCTGAACGGTTCCAAAAAGTTTTAGGTGAAGGGGAAGCTGGAAGAATAATTATTAGCACTCAAGACTTTTACATCCAATACTACCCTTCAACGGGAGTATTTACAGTTATACTTGCAAACCCTGCCAACAAGGATACAGTACAAAAAAATGTTGAAACCTATTTTAAGGGATATGGTATTAAAGATGTAGATAAATTGAATATTGATTATTGCACTCAAAACCCGGGCAATTTGGAGCAGCAAAAATCAGTTTGGGAGTGTGACCTCTAGCTTGACTTTAACCCCATAGTGTGATATGATATAGGCACAATAGAACTAGAAGGAGTGAAAGGTGAGTAGGTTAGTTCTGTTCCTTGTAGTTGCCGCCCTGGCGTTTGGCACCATTGCTTGTGGTTCAACCAAGTCTCAGGTCTCGGCTCAGCAGAGCTCCGCACCCACCCCACTGCCTGGTATCTACGATCTCTTCAAGGATAAGCGTGAAGGTCAGGTTCTGTTTGGTGACCGCGAGGGTAGTTTCGACATCATCTACTACCCGTCGACCCTCGTTTTCACTGTCAGAGCCCACAACCCTACTAAGAAGGAAGCCATTATGGAACAGGTGAAAACCTTCTTTAGCAACCTTAACGTTAAAGATCTGTCCACCATCAACATTCAGTGGTGCGACAATCATCCGGAGAACTTGGATCAAGGTAAGCCAAGGTGGGAGTGTACGTCTCTGTCCGCAAAGGGCCCCTAAAGTTTCGCAAGAAACCGAACGGGCCCTTTCACTTTGCTTAAAAACTTGGCTGTTTGTTTAAATTTCCAATTGACAACCCCAGTTTTTGTGTCGTATAGTATATACATCTGAATGAGAATTGACAAGCAGACGCTGAGATTTGAATGGGATAAAGGCAATATTGGTAAGAGTAAAAAGCACGGAGTTTCCGACCAAGAAACAGAAGAGGTGTTTTTTGATAGCGGTAAGGTTAGTTTTAAAGATCTTGTGCATTCTGACACAGAAGAAAGATTTATTTTATTGGGAAAGACTAGTAAGGAAAGATTACTTTACATAGTTTTCACCAAAAGGGAAGATAGGATCAGAATTATTTCAGCTCGTGATGTTAACAAAAAAGAGAGACCATTGTATGAAAAAACAACTTAAGGTACCAAAATTTAAAAATGAAGATGAAGAAAGAGAATTCTGGAGTAAACTTGACCTATCAGAATATTACGAACCCGCTGACTTTGAAAAGGTAAGTTTTCCCAATCTTAAACCTACTAGCCGATCGATTTCGATTCGTGTTCCAGAACACCTTATAAACCGAGTCAAAGAGAAAGCTAACGAGATTAATGTGCCTTATCAATCCTTAATTAAGGAGTATATTAAGGAAGGCGTATCTTCGAAAAAGTAAAACCAGCCTGTTTGTTTAAATTTTCCACCAGTAGTATTATTGTTTTAGATTAAACCTAAACTAAATAAAGGAGGTTCTATGAAGTTCTTTACTGGCCTTTTCCAGCCCAAAGTGGCTTACGCCCACTGTGATGTCCCTTGTGGTATTTACGATCCGCACAACGCCCAAATGGCCGCTCATACGGTTCTAAGAATGACTAAAATGATCGAAGATTTGAAAAATGAGGATGAAAAGAAATTTGTTCACCAACTTTCCCGCCTCCAAAAAGTTAAGGAAGAACACGCCGAACTTCTCAAGAGTGAGGTAAGAATAATTTGGGGGGACTATTTTAAAGCTGAAAATTACCAAGATTTACCTCTCTTGCACGAGAAAGTTTTTAAAATCATGAAACTTGCCTCTAAAGTTCGTCAGGAAGTTAATCTAGAAGCTTGCAACGAACTGATGAGTGCAACCCTTGAATTTGCCGAGATTTTCTACAAAAGTAAAGGACTAGAGCCGGTTCGAGTCAAATCACCTTACCCCACAGAAGGGGAACTTGTAATTTATAAGTGATTTTCCCGTTCTCACGCTACAAAATTGTCGGCCACAGCATGTCACCGACTTTAAAACCAGGTCAGACTGTTTGGGTATTCCAATGGGCTTACCTTTTCTCCAAACCCCAAGCGGGAGAGGTTGTGGTGTTCGAAAAAGAGGGCAAAGAGATGGTTAAGAGGATTACTGAGGTTCGCGATAACGCTATTACGGTAGTTGGGGATAATAAGGTTGACAGTTTAGAGGTAGGTAGCGTGCCGGTGAGAAATATTGTCGGCAGAGTTCTTGGTTGACAAGAAAAAGTTTTATTGGCAAAATTGATAAAGATCATTATGAGGAAACTACTACTAGTTCTTCCCCTTCTACTCACTCTATTTGCTCCCACAGTTACTGTTTTGGCTCATGAGGGAGAAGATGATGGTGATAGCCATGAACAGATTGAGGCTAAGCGCCAAGAGCTTATGGAGCGGTTCGAAGCTCGTCAAAAAGAGCGCCAAGACCACATCGCCAGCATGGCCGCTCGAATAAAACAACATTTAACCGACGTTAAACTACGAGTTTGTGAGAAAAGGCAAGAAATTATTAAGCGTAGATCAGTTAATCTAGCCAACCGCTCCCGCCGCCACCTTGATATCTTCTTAGGAATTGCTAAAAGAGTTGATAATTTTTATAACGAGAAGTTGGTTCCGAAGGGAATAGTGGTTAGTAATTATGAGGAACTGAAAGCTGATATTGAGGCCCAGAAAGCAGAGCTTGAGGCAGCAGTTGCTTCTGCAAAAACAGTTGCGGAGGGTTTCGACTGCAGCGGGGATGATCCCAAGGGACAACTAGCGGATTTCCGGGCTGAGATGAAGCTAGTGATCGAAGCTTTGAAAGATTATCGAGAAGCGATTAAAAACTTTATCGTCGCTATTAAATCTGCAGCTAGCGCTAGTCGAAGCGCTACTAGCTCAGCAGGAGACTAAATGGAAGAAAGAGCACCGGAACTAACAACTAAAGAGCCGTCTAACCAAAACCCTTCAGAGGAAAAAAGCCACACCCTACTGATTGTGATTGGGGTGGTGGTAATTATCGTTATTTTTGCCGCAGCAGTCTTTATTCTAAGTTACTCCAATCAACCAGAAGATAGTACGCCCACTCAAGACTCTTCGACTAGCGTCAACTCGACCGCAGATTTGGACAAAGTCTCTCAAGAGCTGGACACTACTGATTTAGATAGCTACGAGACTGAGTTGAAACAGAACGACGTTGATGCGGCTGAATTCTAAAGCAGGTAGGTTAGTAAGCCTTTAAGGGCAGGTAAGTTGCGGCTGTATTCAGAAGAAGTTGCTGAAATAAATTCCACCACGATCACGATATTACCTCTTAGGCTCATCCACTCTTCCATCGTACCGGTGATACAGTAACCTAAAGCGCTGGTACAGCCAGCCTCTTCTTCCCCGGTGGAAACACTGCGGCTATAACCAGTAAGATTGGCGTACCAGTCACCAAAATTATTAGCAGCCCCATCCCCAATTACTAGATTGGCCGCGGAATGATAAGTTATCGTTATTGAAGGGTTTTCGGAAACGATTAAATCGCGCAAACTTTGAGTTTCTGGTTCAGAGAACGGCCCTGAACCGCCTCCGGATGGGTAAGAATTAGTTTGCCAGTAGGTTAGTGCTTGCCAGTCGGTTGTGCCCCAGTTACGATTTAAATCAACGCCGTTAGCGTTAAAGCGGTTGTTGGAGGCTCGTCCGTCAGGGTTAGCGTAAGGGATAATAACAAAAGTGCGGTCAGAGGGTATTTGGTTTTGATTAGAACGCAGGTAACTGACCCACTGCGACAACATCGACCCAGTGTTGGATTCAGACCCATGCATAGTCCCAACCAACAAAATTTTCTTCTGACCAGTTCCAAAATAGTAAGCAGTTATGAGGCGGCCTTGAATTGATTTACCGATAGTTTTGACTCTTTCGCCAGTGGTGGTGAAGTTAGCACTAAAGTCTTGAGTGCTATCTTCTCCGCCAATACTTTTAATACCAGCGGCTATTTTCACTTGGTAAGTAGTCGACAAAGCGAGGTTATTTGGCTTGAGGATTAGGGTGTTAGCCCTCCAACTGAAAGAACCATTCAGAGGCGGGGAAACCGAAAAAGCCGCTTGGGTGGAAGGCTGATCAACTGGTTGGTCAAAGTCCACAGTAATGCTTGAGTTTAGTGACGCGTACCCGCCGGAGGGAGAAATACTCAGGACCTTGACGACTCCTGCAGTTGTGAAGCTGATTACAGCTGGAACGTTGAGGATCGATCCATCCGCTGCCTCAAGGCTTTCGGAAAAAGTTACTGCGTAAGTTGTGGCGGTTGCTAAAGGCGCCGAAGGTGAAAACTCAAGACTTTGGTCGTCTTTCCACAGGAGGGTTCCGGTAATTTGTGGATCAGTAGTAAAGGATCTTGCTAAAGTTTCCTTTTTAAGGGCCTTATTAAAGTTGAAGATAAGTGGGCTTTGTTTAGCTACAGTTGTTGCCCCGTTCGTAGGGGAAGAGGAGATTATTTCTAAGGGGTCGATAACTGAAAATTTAGTTTCATAAATTGTTTCGGAGCCAAGAGTCTTGGAGCCGAAGTTGAGCGAAACTTGGTAGTCCCCACCTTGTTCTAGGCTGTCAGTTGGGGTCACCACTACTTTGTTTTCTACGGTTTTAAGCTTATGTTCAAATTGCGGTATGGAAGTAAGGGTGAAATTTCCACCCGAGAGGCTTTTATCAACCTCGAAAATAATTATTGCCTTCGGCGAAACCTCTTTAAAAGGAGAGGTGTTAGCCGAAAGAACTTTTGGTAGAGATGCAGTTTTAAATGAGAGGTTTTTAACGCTTCTGACGCCGAACCAGTTTTTAGCCACCACCTCAACTTCGTAGGTGGTTTCCGGTTGCAAGAGGTCGTTAGGAACGAGGCTGACTGTTTGTAAAAAAGGATTAAAGCCTTTAGCTTTCTTTAAGATGACTTCAGAACTTGGGTTAATTTTAACTTCAACGGAGTTGGCGGCGGTTAGTCCTAAAACCTTAGCAGTTAAAGGTTGGTCAAGTTCATAGTTGGTAGAAAAGCCACTCAAGTGGATTTTTGGAGGCAATAAGGAATAGAGGATTACCACTGCGCAAAAGGCGAAACTAACCGTTACCAGCCCTAAAGTGAGTTTTTCTTGATGAAATTTTGCAAAGTTTAGGATAGTCTTGGCAGACATCTTGACTAAAATATCTTACCATTTTTTACCTTGATTACTTAAGTTGATCCACCGTTATTGTTATACTTTGGGTATATCGACCTAAAGGTAGTTGAATAACCAATCTATGAAGATAGTAGAAAAACCTAAAATTCATTGTATGCGGTCGAAGATTGTCTTCAAGCGCAGAACGCTTTAGCGATCTATATTTTCTCGAGGACTCAAAAATGCAACTAACCCGTTTTGCACACAACCCTATCTTGGCACCAACGGAGAGTTGGTGGGAGATAAAAGCTACCTTTAATCCTGGAGTTGCCCTGTTTGCCGGAAAAGTGCACCTACTTTACCGAGCGATAGGTGGTGATAATTTATCTCGTTTTGGCTTAGCCTTAAGCAGTAACGGTATCGACTTTGAGAGATTGACTGACCCAATTTTTGAGAGCGAGACCGCAAACCCAGACGAGCGCTTGGGTGTTGAAGATGCCCGCATTACCAAGATTGATGATACTTATTATGTTGTTTATACTGCTGCTAGTGTTTACCCAGCAATCGGTTTTAGCGAGAAAAACCTTGCTCCATCACTTTTTAACCCAGCGCCCTGGAAGGTACGTCCCTACCTGTTAACCACCAGAGATTTCAAAAGTTTTGAAAGGAAGGGAAAGCTGCTTGATTTGGATACCAAAGATGCCTGTTTGCTGCCGGAAAAAGTTGCCGGATACTTTATTCTCTACCACCGCCTTTATCCGGATGTTTATTTTACTTACTCTAAAGATCTTAAGGATTGGGCAGAGAGCAGGAAAATTTTCTCGCCAAGAAGTAACCTTTGGGATTCAGAGAGGGTGGGAATAGGCCCCCCACCGATTAGGACTGAAAAAGGTTGGCTATCCTTTTACCACGGCGCTGATCAAGACCATCGATATCAGTTAGGGGTGATAATCTTTGACCTTAAGGACCCCACTAAAATTCTTTATCGATCCGAAAAGCCGATTTTAAGTCCTGAAGAAGATTACGAAAAAGTAGGAATAACGCCTAATGTGGTGTTTACTGGTGGCGCAATTGAAAAAAATGGTCAATATTTTGTCTATTACGGTGCTGCTGATAAGGTTATTGGTTTGGCAACAATCGGTAAGCAAGAGCTGTTAAATTCCCTGAACCCCTAAGATGACTAACGCTTGGATAGAAATCGACGATTTTAAGCTCTGGGACAGTGTTTTGGCTGAGAAAGAACAAGCCTCTTTTTTGCAGTCTTCTGCCTTTGGTAAGTTTCATCAGTCTTTGGGAAATAAAGTTTGGTATTTGGGTAAAATGAAGGGTAATAAACTTTCCGGACTTTGTTTGGTGGTCAAATTGGCAAGTAAAACCGGAAGTTTCCTCTACGTGCCTGGTGGGCCTTTCATTGACGATTGGGAAGAGGACTTTCCTTCGCTGGCTAAGTTTCTGGGTCAGTTAGGCAAAGATGAGAGGGTAAGTTTTGTGCGGCTTGACGCCCGAGAAATTGGTTCCCAACAACTGAAATTAATTGAACAATTTGAACTTAAAGAGTCTCCTACCTACACTCAACCGCAGTGCACTTTAATTCTGAACCTGGACAAAAGTTTAGACGAACTAAAAAAAGGCTTAAGTGCATCCACCCGCTACAATATTGGTTGGGTTGAGAGACAAGGAGTAGCTGTGAAAGTGAGTGAAAAGCCTAGTGATATTGAAATTTTTAATAAGTTACTTGCTGAAACTGCGGCTCGTCACCACTTTCGTCTAGTCAATAAACCTGACTACTACAGAGAGCAATTTTTAAGCTTTGCAAGAGCCGACCAAGCCAAACTTTATCTTACTTATGGGCCGGGTAAGTTGTCCAACGAAGTACTTTCAGCCGCGATTGTAATCTATTTTGGAAAAACAGCTACTTATTTACATGCTGCGAGCAGTTCCAAAGCTCCGAAATTGCGGGCTCCTTATTTAATGGTCTGGAAGGCGATTGCGGATGCTCAAGAGGCTGGATTTAAATTCTACGATTTTTGGGGAGTAGCCAAGGATGAGAGCCCTAAAGATCCTTGGGCAGGGGTAACAACCTTTAAAAAAAGTTTCGGTGGAGAAAGACGCTGCTATGAGAAACCTTACGACTTGGTGCTAGATAATAAAGGGTATTATTTTAGTATTTTTGGGGAAAAAGCAAGAAATATCCTAAAAAGGCTGAGATAACAGCTTCAAAAAATCGTCGGAAATGATCAAATATTTACAAAAAAATCAAGAAATAATCTTTCTTTTT
Source organism: Candidatus Nanoarchaeia archaeon (assembly GCA_036514715.1). Lineage (GTDB taxonomy): Bacteria > Patescibacteriota > Microgenomatia > Woykebacterales > RBG-16-39-9b > DATBWR01. The sequence goes on from DATBWR010000015.1 coordinate 9,387, forward strand.
ATTTTAGTAACCTTGTTTGGGCTGATCGGCCTAGCTTATGTTTTATCTAATAGCCTTCAAGTTTATGATGCTCCCGGGCATTTAAACTTGATTTGGTATTTAAAGGAGTATTTATGGCCAAACTTTTCAGGTTGGAACAGCTTTACTTTACTTGGTTTTGAACAGGGTGTTTCTTATCCACCATTATTTCATTATTTGGCCGCTAACTTAAGTTTTGTTTTTGGAATTGAGCTGGCGGTGGGGTTATTAATCGTTCTTTCTCTAATAGTTCTACCGCTCAGCGTTTATTACTTTGCCCGTTCCGTAACTAACGAAAGGGGAAAGCAGCTAGTGATTACTTCGTTTCTGCTGGCCTTGATTTTAGTGTTACCCGGTTATTTGGGGGCTAACCTTAAAGCTTTGACACAAATCGGACTGCTACCGAGTTTTGTCTCCCTGCCGCTTGTCTTTTTCTACTTAGGTTCAATCAAGAACTTAGAGCAAGGTAAGGTTTTGCTACCGACAGTGTTGCTTTCAGCAGTAATTTTAACGCACTTAGTAGCTGGACTGTTTTCCCTGCTCTTTTTGTTTGGTAAGTTGTTAACTGATTTTTTCACCAAGAGCCTTGCTAAATCACTTTTGACCCACCTGATTTTTACAGCGCTAATAACCAGCTTTTTCTGGGTGCCTTTTTTGCTAAATTACGGCGGTTTAAGCGTTTCCGCCCACCCAGTTTCTTTAGATTGGCCAAACCTGCTAAGTTTGATAATCTCAGCTAGCTTTCTAATCTCCTTTATAAATAAAAGAAATAAAGTTGGTATTAGTTTGGCAGCCGCAACCGTTCTTTTAAGTTGGGCTACTTTAGGTGATAGCTTGGTCCAAAAATATTTGTCTGAAGGGTTTTTATTTGAAAAAGTTTATAATTTTCACCTCTACCGTTTTCAGGTTTACCAATACCTTCTGCTCGTTGTCTTGGTAGCTTTGTTTTTGGCTGAAAAAACCAAAAAATTAAAGTTAGCCAATCTTCTTATTTTTTCGCCGCTAGTACTGGCTGTTGGCTTTATTTTCCTGAAAACTCCGTTGGTGTCGGTTGATAACGTAAAAGTTAATAATTTCGGGGTTGAGGGCCGTTTTCTCGAAACTTTCCGACGTACCGAAAGCTATCCGTTGGTCTATGCGGTACAGAGTAAGTTGGTGAGTGAAAAAGGTTTGCCTTGGGCCTACGGGCTGTTTACTGACGCGACTGCCAACGGCCCCTATTTAGGGTCCTTGATTAAAAGCCTGCGGCCAGATGCTTACGAGCACATTGATAGTAAGCTAGTTGAAGATTATTTTCTTAATAAAAGTAAGTTAGCAGACGTTTTAGATTTGTTCGCTATAAGTAGCCTTTTTAAGCTAGAAAACGGAGAAGCATTAGAGGACCTCGTTGCCGTCTCAGACGATAAAAATTTTTACTTAGAACCTAGAAAGGGACAGAGTTTTGTAGAAATACCTAAATGGAAAATTCGGCCAGTATTTGCTAACTGGTCAGAAGAGCTAGAAGAATGGTGGACTAAAGATACATTTAATGAACTCTTGGTATTTGACCCAGAAAAGACCTTGAAGGAAACGACGTTTGGGGTAGAAAGCAAGGTACAAATTTTAGATAACAATAAGAACTGGACCAAATTTACCTTTGAGCCTGCCTCTCAAGAAGAAGTTCCTGTTTTAGTTAAATTTGGCTACAGTCCTAATTGGAAAGCCTTCCAAGAAGATAAGAAACTTAAAATTTACAAAGTTAGCCCTAGTCTAATGTTAGTGCAAGCCAAAGGTAAGGTTAAATTTGAGTACCAAAACCCTCAGTTTCAGACAATTTTAGTTGTCGTTAGTTTAGTTTCACTCCCGAGCCTATTTATTTTTAGAAAAAGATTGAAGCTAGAAAAATGAGATACTGGCTAATTTCTGTCCCCACAACAGTTTTTTTGTCCTTAGGTTTGTTTTTCCTAGTCACTCTCTTGGAAAAGCCTGCCGTGGAAGAGTATTTAAGGCCTAAAATTACCACCACAGTTAACAATAAGCAAAGCCTTCATTCTAACGAAAGTAAAATCTTCCAGAAACCAGCAAGCGCTTCCGCTTTCGTCATCATGGAGGAACAAATCTTAGGTACAAAGTTTATTCCCACTGGCACAATTATCACCACTGATAAAGGAGATAACCTTCTTGTTTTGATTAACAAGTCAATCCGCTTATCTTCTAATTACGTACCCGGCGATCTGGTTTCTTTAAACAGTTTGGTTTCTGCAACTAGTGGGTCGATGTTGAGAAGCGAAGCAGCCTCTACCTTGAAAGAAATGTTCGAGGTAGCAGCCGCTGAAGGTATAAGTTTAACAGTTAATTCAGCTTATCGTTCCTATAGCCAGCAAGTTTTGGTTTTCAATAGTTGGGTGGCTAGTGCTGGCTTAAAGGCTGCCGAAAATTTTAGTGCAAGAGCAGGCCATAGCCAACATCAGTTGGGAACAGCCGTAGACTTAACTAACCCCGGCCTCAGCCCTTTCAGTGAAGCCTTCGCTTCCAGCCCAGCTGGTGTGTGGCTAGCCAATAACGCTTCCAAGTTTGGCTATGTTTTAAGTTACCCTAAAGGCAAAGAGCTGGTTACTGGCTACTCTTACGAACCGTGGCATTGGCGATATATAGGTAAAGATAATGCTCAAAAGATGCTTGACAGCGGTTACATCTTAGAAGTTTTCCTGCAAAAATTTGGCATCTGGTAAAATACTGTATAATTAAGCAATGCTTGCTGTAGTCCGCAAATTTAAATTGCAAAACCTGCTAACTAACCGAAACCGTCTCATCAACCTGCTACTTGTTGGGTATCTAGTAATCATGATCGGCTTTATGCTCAGCCGTAACATGGCAATTACCCCTGACCGCTTCTTCGTAATCCTTCTTTTTGGGGCCGTAATTGTGGGTCGGACGCGTACCTTCTTAAAAGATTGGGTGCCGTTTATCGCCCTACTTTTAGCTTACGAGCTGTTGCGGGGTTTTGCTGATACTGCTGGCTTTGGTGTTCACGTTGGGGATCTAGTTTCTTTAGAGAGATCAATTTTTGGCTTTATACCAACCGTCGAACTACAAAGGCTCTTTTTTAACCCCGCACAAATTGCCTGGTGGGATATTGGGGCAGTCTTGATTGACTTTTTGCACTTCCCTCTACCGCTTTTGGTAGCCTTTTACCTTTGGGTTAAAGACCGAAGGGCCTATTGGAAGTTTATAATCGCACTTTTGGCCCTCTCTTTTGCCGGCTTCACTACTTACCTACTTTTTCCAGCTGCCCCGCCCTGGTGGGCTTCCCAAAAAGCTCATTTAATTGAAGTTCATAAGGTCGTTGATTACGTAGTCGCTCAAGTTGGTTGGGGATGGGATTTTTCGCAAATTTACAACAAGTTGAACCCAAACCCAGTCGCGGCTATGCCCAGTTTACACGCAGCTTACCCAACTCTTGCTTTTCTGGCGTTGTTCTCCTTTAGAAAGAAAATTGGTTTACTTTTCTTACCATATCCATTTCTGGTTTGGTTGTCAGTGGTTTACTTGGGTGAACACTACGTTATTGATGTTATTGCCGGGATAATTTACGCAGTGGTCATTTACTTAGCTGTTTACCAACAGTCGGTCATTAGAAAAGTAGTCAGCAGAGTTTTTTCAGCGGCTGGACGAACCGGCAAGAAAGTTTTAACATTAGGTGGTATGGGAGGTAACCTAGTTTGAAAACTCGTGTTGATCGCAATCTTTGCATCGGAGCCGGCACTTGTACAGTGATTGCCCCGGAAGTTTTTGAACTTGATAGCGAACTTAAAGCAGTTGTCAAAGATCCAAAGGGAGCTGACGATGATAAAATTATTGATGCAGCCAAAAGCTGCCCAGTCATGGCTATTTTCCTCGAAGACGAGGAAGGCAATCAGATCTATCCCTAATTATTTTTGTTACCTTTTGCAAAAAAGGTAACGCCAATGTTGCCGCCAGAGCTGCGCTGCTAGAAAAATTTAAGCCGCTTGTGTACGTGGGCAAACTCCTCACTCCGTTCGTCAGACAGGCCACCACTTAACATCTCGCTTTATTAAATTTTTCTTTAACGCTGCTCGCAATGGCGGGTTTAAATCAGAAGTAAAATAAGTATTATTAACTTATGGAAAAACTAGAAAAATATCGCTCGATGCGTAGGGAAAACGAGACTCCAGAACCGTTTACTTCCAACGACATTGATCCCGACAAACTCGTCTATGTAGTTCAGAAACACCAGGCCACTGCCTTGCATTATGATTTCCGTCTAGAAGTCGATAAAGTTATGCTTTCCTGGGCAGTTCCTAAGGGTCCATCGCTGGATAACAAAGTTAAACGTTTGGCGATGCAGACTGAAGACCACCCCCTTGATTACCGCCATTTTGAAGGGACAATTCCAGAAGGCCAATATGGAGCCGGAACTGTCATGGTTTGGGATGAAGGTTACTACTACCCAGAAGTTGAGATTTCTAAAGGCGTACGGAAACAAATTAAAGATAAACAAGAGGGAGAAAAAGTAATGCTCGGAGGGTTAGAAAAAGGGGAATTAAAGTTTTTCCTCGAAGGCAAAAAGCTCAAGGGTTCGTTTGCCTTGGTTAAAACCCGTGGCTTTGGTGGTAAAAACGCTTGGCTTTTGATCAAACACGCCGACAGCTTTGTAAAAGAAGGTTGGAATGCGGCCGAGTTTAACTTCTCGGCAGTTTCTAACAAGTCTCTTGAGGAAATAGCGCAATCGAGTTAATTTTACCCCACTAAGTTGACTTATAGATCTATAATTACCTTAAGAAAAGGAGGGAGTACATGTTTCTCGTTAGGACCTTCGAAGAAAGGTTGCAGGTAAGCCGCCGCGAAGCAGTGAAGAGGTCCATAATGGTGGCTCTGCTGACACTCTTCGTGGCGATGGCTGGGTTTGGTTGGGTTGAGCTGTTCCCCTGGGCGCCTCAAACAACCAAGACAGACTCTTTCCTGCCGGTTCAGTTCACACCGGTCGAAAGCGTTTTGGGCGGCGACGTAGAACTCAACCGGGCAGACTTTCTAAAAACTGTCCAAGACAAGAACGTCTTCGTTGCGGTCCGAGGGAACTCAATAACCTACTTGCTAAAGGACGACGACGTGGCTTACCGCCACTACCGTTACACCCAATCGCCTTTTGGTTACGAGTTTAACCAAAAGTACACGGTAGAAAACGGCCAGGTAGTGCGCCACTTTGTAAGAAACTGGGGCGAGATAAGCATGGGTCTCATCTTCATTCCGGCAATAGTTTTGTTGGTATGTTCATTTATCTTCTATTCGATTGCATCGACAGAAGAGCACTACGGTAAGACGAGAACTCTTTTCTGGTGAGATCCAAAGCCGGGGTAGAAATACTTCGGCTTCTTCTTTTCTCCTTGAATTTAGCTTCGTGGTGTGATAACTTGCTTAGGCTATGCTGGAAATCCGCAATCTCCATGTCTCCACGGAAGGTAAAGAAATTCTCCACGGCGTTAACTTGAAAATTAAGCCGGGTGAAATTCACGCCATTATGGGTCCGAATGGTTCGGGTAAATCCTCACTTTCTCTCGCGCTAATGGGGTACCCTCGTTATCAAATAACAGCCGGACAAATTATTTTGGACAGAGAAGATATTACCTACTTGTCAGTGGATAAACGAGCCCGTTTAGGTTTGTTTCTCGCTATGCAGTATCCAGTGGCTGTTCCTGGAGTTTCAGTTTTTAACTTACTAAGGACTGCACGCAAAAACGTTAAAAAAGAGGTAGTAACTGCATTACAGCTTCAAAATCAAGTAAAAAATTCGATGAAAAATTTAAAAATCGATGAAAAATTCTTAACCCGCTCAATTAACGAAGGTTTTTCCGGTGGAGAGAAGAAAAAAGTAGAAGTGCTACAACTCGCTACCTTAGAACCTAAATACGCAGTTCTTGATGAAACCGACTCTGGACTAGATGTCGATGCTCTAAAAGTAGTTTCCGCTGGAATAAACAAAACCTCAGGCCCAAAGGTGGGTATTTTGTTGATCACCCACTACCAACGTATCTTGAAGTACGTAAAACCGGATTTTGTCCATATACTGGTAGACGGAAAAATTGTGAGAAGCGGAGATGCAAAGCTGGCTGAGGAAGTGGAGGAAGGTGGTTATGTCAAATTTAGTTAACGTTAACCAAAGCTACAGAGAAAAATACGGGTTTGCAAAGCGCGATATTTCTGTTTTTAAAACTAAAAAAGGGCTGGATCGCGACGTTGTTGAAGAAATTTCCTTTCAAAAAGCGGAAAGTGAGTGGATGAGAGAGTTTCGTCTGAAGGCGTACGAAGTTTTCCAAGTTAAAAAACAGCCGCTTTGGGGAGCGGACCTTTCCAAACTAAATTACGACGAAATGTATTATTACGTTCGGCCAACGGATAAACAAAGCCGGCGCTGGGAAGATTTACCTCCGGAAATCTTAGATACATACAATAAAATCGGCGTTCCTGAGGCCGAAAAACGCTTTTTAGCTGGAGTTGGAGCCCAATATGATAGCGAAGTAATTTACCACTCGATTAAAAAAGAGTGGGAGAAAAAAGGGGTTATTTTTCTCGATACTGACACTGCTTTGAAGAAATACCCGGAATTTTTCAAGGAATATTTTGGTCGGGCCATTCCACCAGCTGATAATAAACTCGCCGCCCTTAACAGCGCAGTTTGGAGCGGTGGTAGTTTTATCTATGTTCCGCCCGGCGTCAAGGTTGACATTCCGCTGCAAGCTTATTTTCGTATCAACGCGGCTAGTATGGGCCAATTTGAGCGTACTTTAATCATTGTTGACGAGGGGGCAGAGGCTCACTACGTTGAGGGTTGTACTGCCCCAATTTACACCACAGACTCCTTACACGCAGCAGTTGTCGAGATTTTTGTTAAAAAAGGGGCACGCTTCCGCTACACTACTATCCAAAACTGGAGCAATAACGTTTACAATTTGGTCACCAAAAGAGCCATGGTAGAGGAAGAGGGAACTATGGAATGGATTGATGGCAATTTAGGTTCGAAAATCACCATGAAATACCCGTCGGTTTATCTGCGCGGACGAAAAGCGCGAGGTGAAGTTCTTTCCATTGCTTTTGCCGGGGCCGGCCAGCATCAAGATGCTGGTGGTAAAGCAATTCACTTGGCGCCAGAGACTACGAGCTCAATTATCTCAAAATCAATCTCCAAAGACGGTGGACGGACTTCTTACCGTGGTTTGCTAAAAGTTATCCCTGGAGCTTGGGGAGTGAAGGCTAACGTGAGGTGCGATGCTCTTATTCTTGACGATAAATCTCGATCCGACACTTACCCCACTATGCAGATTGACGAGGAAGATGTTTCTGTTGCCCACGAAGCCACAGTTTCTAAAATCGGCGAAGATCAACTTTTTTACCTTATGAGCCGCGGTCTTAATGAAAACGATGCTACCAGCCTGATTGTCAACGGCTTTATCGAACCAATTGTCAAAGAACTTCCCTTAGAATATGCTCTTGAACTTAATCGCCTCATCCAACTGGAAATGATTGGTGCAGTCGGTTAAAAACCTATAACCGCTTGACTGCTTGAAATTTTCGCGCTATAATAAGCAACATAAGAAAGGTTAGGACGGTGCTGTCGGGGTCGATCAGAGGGCGCGCTCGAGAAAGGTTAGACCCTTCTTCACCCACGTGATGCTTGGTGTCACTTACCCTCGGATAAGCGAAGGCCTATTTCTAGTGTCTGACCCAGACGAACAGGGCCGTTTTAATAGGAGCAGACCTTCTACTGGACGTTGCCCCCGCGGGGTCTAGCAGGAAAGGAGGAAGGCTTTTAGCGGTGGCTGAGCAAAGGACAAAGGACCCTTTAAGCTCGTAACACCACCAAAACTGCTTTCCAAAGCAAACAGGGAACTCTAAGCTCCCTAGGCTGCAAGTTCATACAAAGCAGCCAATCAGTTAGGCCCGTTCGTTGGATCAAAGTTTCCTTCCCGGAAACTCCACGACGGGCCTTTCACTTTCCTAAACAATCACTTAAAATAATTCTTCATGAAAGATATTTCACTAACCTTGAAAGAAAACGAAGAAAGGGTTTTGCCGCTGGTTTGGACTTTAGGTTCAGGTGAGGTTAATATCGACGCTAAGTTAGCTGGTAGAGGCGCAAAGTTATCAATCCTTGGTGCCTTATTATTAGCTGACCAAGACGAACTTAAAGTTAATATTAGTATTGACCACATTGCTCCTGATACTTTTAGTGATACTTTAATAAAATCCGTTTTAACCGAGAGAGCTCAAGGTAGGTTTTACGGGTTGGTCAAGATTAAAAAAGGTGCTAAAAACACCAACACTTATTTTCGCGAAGACGCTTTATTGCTTTCCAAAAAAGCCAAAGCTGAAGCAATTCCTGCCTTAGAAATTGATGAAAATGAGGTAAAAGCAGGTCACGCTTCGACTGTTGGCCCAGTAGACCCTGAGCAAATCTTTTATCTACAATCCAAAGGAATTACTCAAAGTATGGCAAAAAGAATGATCGTTCAAGGTTATTTTGCTGGGATTATTCCAGCTCTGCCCGAGATAGAAAAAGGAAAAATGCTCGCATTTTTGGATAAAAATTTTAAGATTTAATTAAAGGGGGTATATATGGCTGAAAGAGTAGCTCGGTTAGAGGAATTAGGGGAAGGAGAAGTTAAGGCAGTTAGTGTTGGGGGTGTTCAAATTGCCCTTATACGAGCCGGGGACAAAGTTTTTGCCCTTGACGATGTTTGCACACATGAGGCTTGTATCATCAGTGAAAATTACGCGTTACATGGGGCGGAAGTAGAATGCACTTGCCACGGTAGCCATTTTAATATTAAAACCGGCGCCAACACTGTTCCTCCAGCTGCCGCCCCACTGACTACCTATGACGTAAAAATAGAGAATGGAGAAGTTTTCATTGAGATCTAATTCTTGCTACCTTTGGCAGCAAAGGTAGCACCAAACTGCCGCCAGAGCTGCGCTGCTAGAAAAATTTAAGTCGCTCGCATACGTTGGACAACTCGCTTCGCTCAAACATGTCCCAACTTAATGCCTCGCTTTGTCAAATTTTTCTTTAACGCTGCTCGCAATGGCGGGTTTATACTAAATACAAAATAGATGAAGATTTTAGGTTTTGCAGGGTCGTTAAGAGCTGGTTCCTACAATAAAATGGCTTTGAGGCTTGTTTTGCAGTTTGCAAAAGAAGCTGGGGCCGAAGTCGAGGAGGTTGATCTGAAAGAACTAAATATTCCTCTTTACGATGGAGATTTGGAAGAGAAAATTCAGCTACCAGAGGGAATTAAGACTTTAAGAGAAAAAATTGCCCAAGCCGACGGAATAATTATCGCTAGTCCCGAATATAATCACTCGATTAGTTCGGTGTTAAAAACAACAATTGACTGGCTCTCTCGTAAGAAATTTGCTCCTGATATTCTCTCTGGTAAGCCGATCACTCTCTTTGGTGCCTCAGATGGTGCTTTTGGTACAGTCAGGGCGCAAATTGCCTTTTACCCAATTGCCAATACTCTTAATCTAGCCTTGATGCCCTCAAAAGTTTATATCAGTAATGCCGACGAGAAGTTCGATGAAAAAGGAAACTGCACTGACGAGAAAACTAGAGAAAAGTTAAAAGAACTCTCCGAGAACTTTGTTGCATTCGTCAAAAAGAATGCCTAGAATTAAACAGGTGCCCAAATTCTTCAAAAATAAATCCAACTCTGGCTTCACTTTCCAGTCTTCTGGAAAGCAGTCCCCGAAGGGGTTTACCTTAATCGAACTTTTGATTGTGATTTCCATTATCGCTATTCTTGTGGCAATTGCTGCTTTTTCCTACTCGTTAGCCCAAAAGCGAACCCGAAACGGCCAGCGGCAAAGTGATTTAAATAAATTTTCCTTAGCGTTAGAAGAGTACTTTGCTGACCACCGCGAATACCCAACTGCCTCCCAGATTAATTGTATGGTGACTGGGTCTGGCGGGGGTTGTGAAGCTCCGTTTAATGTTTATATGACTAGAATTCCTCTTGATCCGCTTGACAACACTCCGTACACTTACAGCCCAACCAACGACACTGATCTAGGACCCGGAACTAGGTATCAAAACTACACATTATCTGCTAATAAAGAAGGTTTCACCTACTCTATAACTAAACCCGACTAAGTACCCCCTTAGTTTACTTTTGGTCCTCAGACAATTAAAATACCCACGCCATGTTAGAAAATATTGAAAAAATCCGTAGTGATTTTCCAATTTTAGGGCGACAAATCTACGGTAAAAAATTAGTTTACTTTGACAACGCCGCGACCAGTCAGAAACCAAAAGCAGTAATAGAAGCAATTGCTGACTATTATAGAACCAGCAACGCTAACGTCCACCGCGGGGTTCACAAACTTTCGGAAGAAGCAACGGAAGGGTATGAGGCGGCCCGCAAGAGAGTAGCTAATTTTGTCAACGCGGGAGATGCCCGCCAAATAATCTTTACACGTAATGCTACCGAGGCGATTAATTTAGTCGCTTACGCTTGGGGACGGAAAAATATTAAAAAAGGCGAGGAAATTTTGCTAACTGAAATGGAACACCACAGCAATTTAGTACCTTGGCAAATTTTAGCTGCTGAAGTTGGTGCCAAGCTAAAGTTTATACCAATTGACGAGAATGGGGAGTTAAGTTGGAGAAAGTCTCTGCACAAACTAGTAACAAACAAAACAAAACTTGCCGCTTTAACCCATGTTTCCAACGTACTCGGGACAATTAATCCAGTCAAGGAAATTATCGAAGATATCCGAAATCTCAAATCTGACGTCCGAATTCTGATTGATGGTGCTCAGGCTGTTCCGCACCTACCAGTTTCGATCCAAACCTTAGGTTGCGACTTCTACGTTTTTACTGGCCATAAAATGCTCGGGCCGACTGGAATTGGGGTTCTGTGGGCACGCAAAGACTTATTGGAAGAAATGCCGCCGTTTTTAGGAGGAGGGGATATGATTTTAGAGGTGGGCTTCGAAAAATCAACCTACAACTACATTCCTTGGAAGTTTGAGGCAGGAACACCTCATATTGCTGGCGCCATTGGGTTGGCGGCTGCTTGTGATTACTTAGCCAAAGTTGGAATGAAAAAGGTGCGCGAGCACGAACAAGAATTGACAGCTTACGCACAAAAGGCGCTTTCCGAAATAAAAAACTTGGTTATTTATGGACCAAAAAAGCTTGAAAAAAGAGCTGGGGTTATCTCCTTTAATATTGTTGATAAAAAAGGCAAAGTTGCGATCCATCCTCACGATTTAGCTTCAATTTTGGATGGAGAAGGTATTGCCCTGCGTAGTGGTCACCACTGTGCCCAGCCATTGATGAAAGTCTTGGGAATTAATGCGGCTGCTCGCGCCTCCTTTGCTTTGTATAACACCAAAGAAGAAATTGACCGACTTAGACCCGCCATTGAAAAAGCTAAGGAGATCATGCGTGCCTGAAAACAGCCTCTACCGCGAAGTTTTATTAGAAAGATTAGCTAACCCGGTTAACCAAGGTTCGATTAAGGACCCTGATATCGAAGCCAGACTTGTAAACCCTCTTTGCGGTGATGAGGTTTTGCTTCAAATAAAAGTTAAAGATGGCCAAATCGAGCAGGCAAAGTACTCAGGTAACGGCTGTGCTCTTTCCCAAGTCTCGGCAAGTTTTTTGACGGAAGAGATTATCGGCAAAACCATTGGTGAAGTTAAAAAGATTAACGAAGATGATATACTCAAGATGCTCGGAGCCAATCTCGGTCCAAGTAGATTGAAGTGTGCGCTGTTATCTCTCCAAGTTCTAAAAAAAGCCCTCAATGACTAAAGTCGATTACCTAATTATTGGCGGTGGAATTGCCGGCACCACCGCAGCGGAAGGCATACGTGCTAAAGATCCCCAAAGCTCAATTACTATTTTGACAGAAGAGTCGGAGAGACTCTATTCTCGGGTACTTTTGCCCCACTACTTGCGAGGCGAAAATACTCTGGAATCTCTTTACGTACGCACCTCAGAGGTCTACCAAGAAAAAAATATCAGTTTGCTCACCCAAGTTAGAGCTACGAAAGTTGATCTGAGCAACAAACTAGTTACAACTCAGAGCGGCCAGATCTTTAGTTTCAACAAGCTGCTTATTGCCTCAGGTGGCAAGGTTAACCAACTGCATATCCCAGGTGGAGCTCTTCCCGAGGTGGTTTACCTAAGAACCCTCCAAGACGCTAAAAAAATTAAAGAATTACTAAGCAAGAACGAAGAAGGGGCGGTTTTTGGTGGTGGTTTTATCGGTATTGACTTGGTTCAAACCTTCGTCATTAACAAGCTTAAAACAACTGCTGTTATCCGCGAAAAGTTTTTTTGGGAAACTGTTGTGGGAGAAAATTCCGGCCAGCTACTTTCGCAAATTCTCACCGAGCATGGAGTCACTGTCTTACCGGAGACTGAGGTTGTTGAGTTTGTTGGCAGCGATCATCTTGAGAGAGTGAAATTAAATAATGGCCAGGAAATCCTTGCTGATATTGTGGGTGTAGGTATCGGTATCCACTTAGATCTGGATTATCTGAAAGATTCTGGATTGACAATTAAAAAAGGGGTTGTGACTAACGAGTTTTTAGAAACTTCAGTCAAAGATGTTTGGGCAGCCGGAGATGTGGCTGAATTTTACGACCCAATTATAGGGGCCTACCACTCCTTAGGTAATTGGGCGAACTCTTCGGCCCAAGGCAGGATAGTTGGTGCTAATATGGCTGGAGATCGGCAACCTTTTGAAACCACCAGCATGTATTCAATCAACATTTTTGAAAGCAACTTTTCTTTCCTTGGAGATCCAGTTGTCGATGAAAATACAGAAGTTCTTGAGAGAGGTGGAGTCAAAGAAAAGAAGTTAGCTAGGCTTTTGTTGCGGGACGACACTGTTGTTGGAGCAAGTTTAATCAACCTACCTCTTGATCGTAACATTATTACCCAGCTAATAAAAAACAGAACCAAAATAGAGGCTAGACGTGACAAGTTGGCCGATTTTACCTTCGATTTAAGAGAGCTGCTTTCCTAAATAAGATATTAGGTTAACAGTTGCAAAATTTGGTTACCCGATTTAGAATGGTCTGTTTCAACTATGGTTACTCCAGAGACAATTACCTACGTTTTTGTTTTTACCTTTATTGGCAGCATTTTATCGTTGCTTGGTGGTTTAATTCTCTTACGCAAGAGACTTTGGGAAGGGGAACACGGTGTTCACTTACTTGCTTTTGCGGCAGGTGTTCTGCTGGCAACAGCCTTTCTCGACCTTTTACCAGAGTCTTTGCACGAATCCAATGACGACCCAAATATCTTTCTGGCCGGTTTAGCGGGGATTGTGCTTTTTTTCTTTTTGGAAAGATTTATTATTAATTTTCACCCCCATGACCATGAAAACCATCACGAAGTAGAAAAGCAGAGTTTAGTTAGCTTGATCTTACTAGGCGATGGTTTTCACAACTTTATTGACGGTTTTGCAATTGCAACCAGCTTCCTAGTTAGCGTTCCTTTGGGTATCACCACAGCCTTGGCAGTAGCTGCTCACGAAATCCCCCAAGAAATCTCTGATTTCACTATCCTTTTGAGAAGTAACTTGGGGACAGCTAAAGCTATTTGGTTTAATATTTTATCTGGCCTAACGGCCATGGTTGGTGCTGCTTTAGCTTTGTTTTTTGCCGAAGCTCTAGAAACGTATCTTGGATTGATCTTGGCTTTCACAGCGGGTATGTTTATTTACATTGCAGCGACCAATATTATTCCTGAATTAAACCATGTTTATCTGAAGGAGAGAAAATGGCACCAGATGGTCTTTTTTGTGGCTGGATTGGTAATAATGTACTTTGCCATACAATATCTTCATTTTGAATAAACTATCCTTTTCCAACCCGCCACGCAATTGACAGCTAATCCTTTAGGAGCTACGATAAAGCATAGGTATGGAGGCTTACTCTAAGAAAATTCTGGTGGTTGACGATGAAGAATCGGTGCGTGAGATTTATCGTCGCGAATTTACCAACAACGGTTATAAAGTAGTGGTCGCTTCTGACGGTGAAGAGGGCTTACTTAAAGCCGGCGAAGAGCACCCAGACATCATCCTGCTTGACATCATGCTTCCCAAAATGAGCGGCATTGACGTTTTGAGAGCCTTAAAAGAAAACGAACTTACTAAGAAGATTGCAGTACTGCTTCTAACTAATCTAGGTGAAGAAACAATCATTAAGGAAGGGTTCGAGTTAGGAGCAGACGGCTACCTTCTCAAGGTCTCTTATACCCCAGTTCAAGTTGTGGAAGAAGTTAAAAAGGTTCTTGAGTCTGGTGCTCCTTCTGCTTAAATATTTCTCTCTCCTCTTTTGTTACAATCAGTTATTAAATGGTGACTAAAAATATGGTTGAAGAAAAACTGCGTAGCGTTGCCGACCCAGAGCTAGGGATAAACATTGTTGATTTAGGGTTAATTTACAAAATCGAGGTTAAGGAAAACGACGTCTTTATCCTCATGACACTAACCTTTCCAGGGTGCCCACTGGGTTCAATAATTAACAAGGAAGTGGGTGAAAAAGTAAGTGCAATTAGTGGTATTGGCAAAGTTAATTTGAAAATAACCTTCGATCCGCCTTGGGATCTTTCCAAAATCAGCAGCGAAGCTCGCGCCGAGCTTGGGATCTGAACAATGTACAATTTTGTTGATTTGGCCATTCTTTTCCTAATAATTTATTTAATCTGGCAAGGTTTGCGTACTGGGTTAGTGGGCGGGATTTTAAACGTCATTACTACGGTTACTTCCTTCATTCTAGCTACTGGTTACTATTCACAAGCAGGAGGTTTTCTGAGTGATAAGTTCAATCTTAATGAAAACCTTGGCTTGGTGGCTGGGTTTTTCCTGATTATAATCTTCGGCGAAATTGTTCTGAGCTTAATGTTTACCTATCTGCATAGACGCATAGCAGGCCTCTATAAAAAATCAAAATTGGTCGCAACCTTCGACAAATATTTAGGGATAATCCCATCAGTATTGGTAGGGCTATTTTTGGTTAGCCTTTTAATGCTCTTGATTTTGACCCTGCCGGTTAAGCCTTGGCTTCGGGAACCAATTCAAAACTCTTGGTGGGGTCAGAATGTAGTAGTTAAAGGGACTAACTTTGTTCCGACGATTGAAGAATGGTTAGGTAAGGTTCCGTACAAAAACCTGGTTTATATTGTTACTCCCGCCAGCCCCAACAGTAAAGATATCCAAGAACTAAACATCCCGTCAACAGTGCAGATCAAGCCTGATCCGGAGTCAGAGAAAGAGATGTTGGATCTGGTGAATAAAGAGAGGATAAGAGTTGGTCTGCAACCAGTACTTTTTAACAACCCTCTTCGGGATGTGGGTCGGGCCCACTGCGAAGACATGTTTCGCCGTAGTTACTTTTCGCACTACACGCCTGAAGGTAAAGACCCTTTTCAACGGATGGATGAGGCGAAGATTGATTATGTTTCCGCTGGGGAAAATTTAGCCTACGCTCCCTCAGTTTCAATCGCCCACGAAGGGTTGATGAATTCTCCTGGGCACCGGGAGAATATTTTGAGAGAAAGTTTTGGCAAGTTGGGCGCGGGGGTTATCGATGCCGGCGTCAATGGCAAGATGTTCTGCCAAGAGTTTACTAACTAATGGTATAATCTTGTTGCTTCTGGGTTGGGTAAGTTAGGTAGCTTGAGCGGCTAGAGCACCACTCTTAAGTCGTCTGAGACGCAGAGCGCGAAGCGATCTATATCTTGCTTTGAGCACCGATTTGGATCGGTAGCTCAGCGGTTAGAGCACCACTCTTATAAAGTGGGGGTCGATGGTTCAAATCCATCCCGATCCACCATAGACCTTAACTGGTCGGATTACAGTGGGTGCGATAAGCTGGATATATGAAGCAAGATATTTTCTTGCGAATATAAAGTGGGGGTCCTTGGTTCGAATCCAAGCTGGCCCAGCATAGGTCTTAATTGACTAAATTATAGTGGAGCCTCGCAAAGAGCTAGGTTAAAGTATTACCATGAAACTAATTTACGCACTATTGTGTGACCAGGCTTTTCTCTCGATCGAACGGAAAGTCAATATTATTGGCGTTTTTGAAACTATTAACGCGCCTTCTTTTCCGGTTAGCCACCCTAAATTTACTTTAGTGGGAAGTATTTCCCCTTCCAAAGCAAAGTTTAGGTTAGCAGTAGATATTGTTTCAGAAAACTCAGTTTCAATCTTGAAAGAGCCGCAGGAGAGGGAAGTATCCTTGCCACAAAATTCGCAAGCAAAAAACTTTAACTTTATAATCGATGTTCTTAATACCGTCTTTCCGCAAATGGGAAACTATTTAGTGAAAATTTTTATTGACGGGAAAACTATTGCCGAGTTACCGCTTGTTGTGGCTAAAACCGATCTGGTTAACTAGCTTCCAAAAAATTTGCCCTGCAATTTCTATCGTATCACAAAAATTTACTTAAACTCCAGACTGTTTTTCCCCTTTGGTAATTTTTTAAACTTAAATTAACGGTGAGGGATTTAGTAAGGAGAGAGAAATGGTCGTAGCAGCCCGTCCAGCCTTGGAAGTTCTTGAGGGCCACTACTCCGTAGAAGGAGCTGCGGATCGGTTGGGTCTGCCTACTGAAACAATCATTAGCTTGATCGAGGAGAGGCGAATGCGCGGTTGTAGGGCTTTCGGCCTCACTCTCGTTCCAAGGGAAGACGTGATAGCTTATCGGGAAGGGGCAGGGCACACCCCTCTACCTTTTGGCGCAGCTTAATTAACGAGAAGAACCTCTTCTCAAGGGTTCAGCTTTTAGCTGGGCCCTTTTCTTTGAATTTAATTTCCATGAGTGAAGTTTAAAGCTCCTCGAGTTTAATGGGTTTATCCAAACGACTTTGAGTAAGTATTAATTAGACAGGGCCACATATCCCATAGTTGCAATTTCCTTAAAATTAGTGTATAATTACAGGCACAATTGAATAACGGTTTGGTCGCTGACCGCTAACAGTGACTATCAAGAAAGGATGGGACTGCTGTGATGACACAGACTGCCCAAACGATCACGGTGGGCCAAGTCAAGGAGCTCGGAGGTGCTCTCCTCGAGGGTATCCCTACCCAGCTCCCCAGAGATCGTGCTCAGTCGCTCATTGGTGACAAGGAGCGGCTGCACGAACTGATGAAGTTCGTCCTCAACCTTCCGGCAGGCGTCGATCTCGACGAGCTGCGGAAGATGTTGGGTTCCTACACTCCCTTTGGGGACGAAGAGTACACCGACTCGGAGTACGTCTACAAGGCAGGCTTCCCGAGGAAGACCTGGCAACAGAGGTTGGACATCCTCCGCAACAACTTCGGTGGCCTCTTTCACGAGGGGCTGGAGGACTTCATCGCTCTGCTGCAAGGTCGTGGTGTGGACGAGTGGGTCGACGACGCAGTCAACCCCTATCTCGTTCCGGACTGGAGAGCTGTCGGCGAAACCTATGCCGAGGCGACAGTTAAGGCGTGGGCACGGGTAGCTGAGATGGCGATCTACAAGGGTCACACCTACAACTACCGCGAAGGTGTTCTCACCGAAGACCGGCTCAAGCTGGTCAACGACGAGTTCTACCGGCAATTGGAAAGCGAGTGGGGCTGCCAGCTTCACGGCATTCCGACGGCCACCGCCCACGAGCGTCTGAGGGAGTTGAGGCCTGGGCCACAGACGGTCTGGCCAATCTTTGCTCAGACCGGACTCCGACATCGGGGTCGCAGCGTTCGCCGAGGACACGTGATGTACAGCGAGACCGAATGGGCTCTTGGCCCCTTCGAAGTCGCCTGCATCATCCTCACGGACGGAGAAGACAGGCTGACTGCTTACGAGCACCTCGGTATCGACGCAGCCGGAGCCTTTTACAGGCCGAGGGCTGGTGAGGGGTTCGGCGACGCCCTGGACTTCTGCTTCTTCGACGTCAGGCTCGTGCTGAGCGGCGATTGGGTCAGCAGTCCGCGTCGGGGGTTCGGCTCGGCTTCTGCCTCCCTGCGGTAGTGCTCTTGGAACTTGAATCTTGGAGCCTTGTGCTTTTGATTCTTGTTCCTTGTTGTTCGCCCGCAAAAATCGCACCGTTTCGCAAAGCGAAAGCAGAGCCCCACTTCACCACCAGTG
>DATBWR010000016.1:0-111633 GCA_036514715.1 Candidatus Nanoarchaeia archaeon
AATTATCTAGTTACTAAATTACCGTTGCTGTCTAAACACTCTGGTACCATATTAGCCGGAAAGTTGTAAGGATTTACCTCTTCACAGTTTGGGTTCGCTTGTCCATCGTAGGCTATTAGCCACTTCCCGTTGTCTCGAACCGCCAAAAAATACCCACCACCGGTTTCCTCTCCCTTTGTGCCTACAGAACCTTTGGCAAAATCACCATCCTTCAGGCTAAGGTTAACAACAAGCATATCTTCAGGGATTCCGGTTTTGGCCTCTAAAGCGATCTTGATCAAGGCCTCATCATCAGCTACTGCTTGTAGCGCGGAGTTAGTAGAAACTGTCTCTGAAGAAGTAGATGGGTTTTGGCTCCCCAGTTGAGCATTTTGCTCACTGTTTTGGGAAAAAATCAGCCAAAGGATAACCGCCGCCGAGAGCAAGGCAAGAAAGATAAGTAGCAGCAGTTTTTTCTTCTCAGAAGAAGTACTCATTCTTTCTTAGATTAGAGGGTTTTCACCGAAACTGCAAGGAATTGACGATTTAAGCTGTTTAGTGTAAATTTATTGGCGTGAAAAATTTACCGTGGATTTTGGGTGGTCTTTTGGTAACCGCAGGTGTTCTGTTCACCTTGGCAACAGCCGGTTCCCAAGACAATAACAACCTTGCCGAAAACCTTGCTAACCCTCAAAATAGTAATCAGGAGACTAAAGTGGACAAAAAAACTTATTCGGCTGCTCCGACAGTTTTACCGGAAAATGAGCGGGTCGGTAAAAAAGCTCGCTTTGAGACTAGCCAGGGAACTTTTATCGTTGGCCTTTTTGGCGATAAAGCCCCAAAAACTGTTAGTAACTTTATTTTTCTTGCTAAAGAAGGTTTTTACAACGACCTTACTTTTCATCGTGTGATTGCCGATTTTATGATCCAAGGTGGGGACCCGGTGGGTAATGGCACCGGTGGGCCCGGTTATCAGTTTGAAGATGAATTTGAACCCTCTTTAACTTTTTCCAAACCAGGACTTTTGGCTATGGCTAACGCCGGTCCGAGTACGAACAGCAGCCAGTTCTTTATTACAGTCTCTAACCCCTCTCATCTAAACAACCGGCACACGATTTTCGGAGAAGTAGTTGAAGGTTACGAAGTAGTGGAAAAAATTTCTAAAGTGGAAGCCGACAGCAGCGATAAACCCCTAAACGCCGTAACAATCAAAAAAATCGAAATAATCTAATTAAATCGCTTCCACTCACCTTCAGAAATAACTTCGACCTTTTCTCCATCGACTTTGATAGCAGTTTGGTCATCGGCGGCATAAATTGGGAGGATCGTTTCTTTGGCTTGTTTTGTTAAAAACT
The DNA here is from genome assembly GCA_036514715.1 of Candidatus Nanoarchaeia archaeon. Lineage (GTDB taxonomy): Bacteria > Patescibacteriota > Microgenomatia > Woykebacterales > RBG-16-39-9b > DATBWR01. Next base: position 1,335 of record DATBWR010000016.1, read on the forward strand.
CAACATTAACATTAGGAAAATAAGCAGAGTTTAAGTGCGGGCGGAAAAGAAAATTTACAAAGCCCAACGCTTTCTCATCAATATCTTTTTCCCTTATGTGTTCGTAATAAAGCTTCTTGACGTCACTTAAAGATAAATTAGCTGTTGCGACCATACTTCCTGCACTAATACCTACATAAACTCTAGTTTCTAAAAGTTTTGGTAATGACTCTCTTAACCCTGTTTTCCAGATCCAATCGCGTAAATAAAAAGTATCCCCACCACCAAACATTAAAACATCGGCTTTCTCCAAGCGCTTTTTGATGATCTCCACAGGTAAAGCGCCAATATCGACAATATCAATTTGCTTAAAACCGAGCTTTTTACAGTTGTAAAGATCATCAATCAGATAAGTTTTGTTTTCGTCCATAATATTTGCTGCAGTTGGAATGAAAATTAAATTAAGTTCGGGAAAGTCTTTACCAGCAAGTTCTTTCAGTGCGTTGGCGATCGACTTATTCGAAAAACCATTTGAAGTTAAAAGAAGTTTCATTTTGGCGGCTTCGACAAAATATCAAACGCATACTAATTTCTTAACATTTAACTAAATTACGTTTAGCTAGATACAAGGGAATTATAGCAGAAAAGATTGCCACGCTTACGCTCGCAATGACTTAAAATGGTTTAGGAGACGGCGACTTCGATTTCTTCAGCCGGGACCACGTTCTTTTCTTCATCTTCCTGCAAAGTTACAGTTCCCAGCCGCGCGCGCTCACCGGTTGGGATTAACCGACCGATGATCACGTTTTCTTTCAAGCCCCGCAAGTAATCTACCTTACCACTGGTAGCTGCTTCCGTGAGAATGGAGATAGTTTCCTGGAAAGAGGCAGCTGACAAGACTGATTCGGTGTAAAGGGCTGCTCGGGTAATACCCAAAATGACCACCGAGGCAGTGGCTGGTTCTCCACCGGCTGCTAAAACTTTGGAATTTTCGTCGGCAAAGCGAACTTTATCAACCAGTTCCCCAGGCAATAGCTTGGTATCGCCGTAAGTTTCGATGCGGACTTTTTCGCTCATCTTACGCACAATTGTTTCAAAATGTTTCTCGTTAATCGGAGCTCCCTGAGACTCGTAAACTTTTTGTAGTTCGGAAATAATGTAAGTCTGAACAGCTTTAATACCTTTAGTCTCCAAAAGGGTTTTGAGGTCCAAGTGCCCGGCAGTTAAAGCATCCCCCGCAGCCACCAAATCTCCGTCTTTAACCTTTAGTTCGGCTGCAGCCGGAATAACGTATTCCTTTTCAATTTTCCCGCTCTTATCTTCGGCAGTGACTTTTACAGCCCGTGCATCTTCCTCTTCAACAACTTCCACTAGCCCTGGAATTTCAGTAATAACTGCCGCGGTTTTTGGCACGCGAGCCTCAAAAATTTCGTCCACCCGCGGTAACCCTTGAGTAATATCCAGACCAACAATACCGCCTAGGTGAAAGGTTCTCATCGTCAATTGGGTGCCGGGCTCCCCAATCGATTGGCCGGCAATCACCCCAATCGGGGTTCCAATCCCCACCAGCTTTTTGGCTGCTAGATCGTGACCGTAACACAGCTGACAGACGCCGTATTTAGTCTCACAAGTCAATGGTGAGCGCACTAAAACTTCTTTGGCACCCTTCAAATCCACCTTTTCCAAGAGAGACTCATCAATCAGTTGGCCTTTTTTAATTAAAATTTTGTTGTTTTCGCCCTTTAAGTCGCTAGCTAACACTCTGCCCAAAAGCCTTTCTCCCAATTTCTTTTCATCACCCACGTTGTCAAAAATAATGCCCTCGGTCGTTTTACAATCCTCCTCGCGGATAATGACATCATGAGTAACATCCACCAAACGTCGGGTTAAGTGGCCAGCGTCGGCAGTTTTCAAAGCTTTATCTACCAAACCCTTGCGGGCGCCTCTTGTAGAAGTAAAGTATTCGTAAACCCCTAAACCTTCGCGGTAGTTGGTTTTGGTTGGCAGTTCAATGATGCGGCCCAGAGGATCAACCACTAAACCGCGCATTCCCGCCAGTTGTTTAATTTGATCCCGAGAGCCTCGGGCTCCACTATCAAGAAGCATTCTCAAAGAGTTGGCTGCGGGCAGATTATTCCAAGTAATTTCGTCAATTTCGTTGGTAAGAGACGCCCAAATTTCTTCACTCAGCCGCAGTTTTTCATCTTGGGTAATTAGTCCACGGCGGAAGTTCCGATCAATCTCTTCTACTTTAGCGTCCGCAGCGGCAATCAACTTCTTTTTCTCGGGAGCGATTACCGCGTCAAAAATTGAGATTGAAACTCCAGACTGGGTGGAGTAGCGGAAGCCAGTCTGTTTAAGATCGTCAATTAGCTGCACTGTGCGGTCTTGACCAAATTTGGAAAGACAGTTGGCAATCAGATCCTTCAGCCGGCCACCTTTAACGTTGCTATTAACAAAGCGCATTTCTTCTGGTAATGCGCGGTTGAAAATTATGCGCCCTACGCTAGTTTTAATTTTTTCGCCCTTGCTGTAAAGGTTAATTGGTTCGTGCAACTCTAAAACACCGGCAGCGTGGGCTAATAATGCTTCGTCTTCCGCATCATAAGTTTTAGTCGGTACAGAGTCTTCATCCATTTGCGTCAAGTAGTAGCAGCCCAAGAAAACGTCGTGTTTCGGCGTCATAATCGGCTCGCCATCCGAAGGGCGAAGTAAGTTGTTGGTGGTCATCATCAAAGTGAGGGCTTCTTCCTGAGCTTTTTTGGAAAGCGGCACGTGGATCGCCATTTGGTCACCATCGAAGTCAGCTCCATAGCCAGCACAAACTGAAGGGTGGATACCAATAGCGCTTCCTTCAGTCAAAACCGGGAAGAAAGCTTGTATTCCAAGCCGATGAAGGGTGGGAGCACGGTTCAAAAGCACAGGGTGATTACGAGTAATGTTTTCCAAAATGTCCCAAACTTCCACATCTCTACGTTCCAAAACGTGTTTGGCACTCTTAACGTTAGGCGCATAGCCTTGAAAAATTAACTCGCGTAAAACGTAAGGCTTGAAAAGCTCTAGGGCCATTTCTTTGGGCACGTGGCATTCGTTAAGTTTGACATCCGGCGCCACGATAATTACTGAACGGCCTGAATAATCTACCCGTTTACCCAAAAGGTTTTGACGGAACCGACCTTGTTTACCTTTCAACATGTCTGACAAAGAACGCAGTTGTTTGGCTGCGACAGTTCGGGTGGAAGGTTTTTGGGAAGAGTCGATTAAAGCATCAACCGACTCTTGTAACATGCGTTTTTCGTTGCGCAAAATTATTTCCGGTGCGCCTAGTTCCGTCAAACGACGCAAACGGTTGTTACGATTGATAACTCGTCGGTAAAGATCATTTAAGTCGCTGGTTGCAAAACGACCGCCGGAAAGTTGGACCATCGGCCTCAGATCAGGTGGAATTACCGGCAGAACACTCATGATCATCCAGGAGGGGTCTATTTCCGCGCCACGTAAGCTTTCCACCACCCGCAGGCGTTTAGTGGCTTTAAGCAGCTTTTGTCCGGTAGAGCTCTGAACTTCCACCCGTAGTTCTTGAGCAAGCTTGGCTAAATCTATACTTTTGAGAACTTCAAGAAGCGCCTCTGCTCCCATACCTACTTTAGCAAAATCGTCGATGCCGTATTCCGCGAAGCGGTAGTAATCTTCTTCAGAAAGGAGGGAAAGTTTGGTCAAAGATTTAATTTTTTCACCGAGAGTTTTGAAGATGCTTCCAAGATGCGCGTCTTCTTGGGATTCTTCCTCCCGCAAGGCAGCTGCTTTGGCTTTAGATTTCAACTCGATTTCGGAAACGATGATTTCCTTTTGTTCTTTATTTTTAACGTCAATTTTTTTGATTTCCCCTTTGAAGGAAGCTTCTGCTTCTTTGAGCATCTTTTCAAAGTTTTTGTGGATTTCTTCTTTTTTCTCTTCCAGTTGTTTGGCTAATTTTTCCAAAACTGCCTCACGTTTATCTTCGTTGACGTCGACAACTAAGTATTCGGCAAAGTAAATGACAGCATCTAAACTTCTCGGGGTGATATCCAGTAGCTGTGAGAGTTTACTGGGAGACCCGCGGAAGAACCACACGTGGGCAACCGGAGCAGAGAGTTTTATGTGTCCCATACGCTCACGACGTACCTTAGATTGAGTTACTTCCACCCCACATTTATCACAAATAACCCCGCGGTAGCGGATGCGTTTGTATTTACCACAATAGCATTCCCAATCTTTAGTTGGCCCAAAGATTTTTTCGTCAAACAAACCGTCTTTTTCCGGTCGGAAAGTACGGTAGTTGATAGTTTCCGGCTTGGTAACCTCACCGTGCGACCAACTTAAGACGTCTTCGTTCGACGCTAAAATTATTCTTAAAGCTTTAAAATCTTTAATCTCGTTCATTTTGGCTTCCTAGACAAAATATCGCGCGCATGCCGATTTCAGAATTTTTCAAAATTACCTCATAGCGCGTTATTCTTCTGCCTTCGCTTCAACTTCTTGTGGAGTTGGTTCGACAATCTCGTCAATTTTTTCAGGATTTTCCTCCCCTTCAATTTCACCAGCCGTGGTAATCATCTCTTCGCCAGCAGCCTCGGCCAGTTCTTTAGCCTCTTCCTCAATTTTTTGCTCTTGTTTCAATTCTTCGGGAGTTTCTTCTTTAGTTTCTTCAACTTTAGCACCCAAAAGCTCGACTTTGAGGCCAAGACCGTTTAGTTCTTTAACTAAAACTTTAAAAGATTCGGGAACAGTCGCCTCCGGAATATCCGTTCCCTTAACAATTGCTTCAAAAGCCTTAGCTCGGCCAATAACATCGTCGGATTTGATAGTTAGCATTTCCTGCAGCATGTGTGCTGCCCCGTAGGCTTCCAAAGCCCAAACCTCCATTTCACCCAAACGTTGGCCTCCCATCTGAGCTTTTCCACCTAACGGTTGTTGGGTGACTAGGGAGTAAGGGCCGGTCGAACGGGCGTGGACTTTTTCATCAACCATATGCACTAATTTCAAAATGTAGTTAGTCCCAACTGTTACCGAATGATCATATTTCTCCCCGGTCTTACCGTTGTAAAGAGTTGCCTTGCCGTCAGAAGGCAAACCGGCTTTTTTAAGTTCGGTCGATAACATACTCTCATCAAAACCGCCGAAAGCCGGAACGGCTGCTTTAAACCCCTGTTTACTTGCCGCCCAACCTAAATGGGTTTCCAAAAGTTGTCCTAAGTTCATACGAGAAATTACCGAGAGCGGCGAAATAATAATGTCCACTGGCGTACCATCTTCCAGATAAGGCATGTCGGCAGCCGGTACCACTTTAGAAATAACTCCTTTGTTACCGTGACGGCCGGCTAACTTATCCCCAACCGTAACTTTGCGGGTTTGGGCCACTTTAACTTTGATTAACCTTTGCACGCCCGGATCTAGATCATCCCCAGCCTCTTTAGAAAGAATTTGGACACCGATCACTGTTCCGCGTTCTCCGTGGGGCATACGTAGAGAAGTATCTCGCACTTCGCGGGCCTTTTCACCAAAAATCGCCCTCAGAAGCCGCTCTTCCGCAGTTAGCTCCGTCTCTCCTTTGGGAGTGATTTTTCCGACTAAAATATCGTTCGGGCCGACTTCCGCACCCGTATAAACAACTCCGTCTTCACTCAAGTTGGCTAAAGCCTCTTCCCCAACGTTAGGAATATCCCGCGTGGTTTCTTCAGGTCCAAGTTTGGTCTCGGTTACTGAAGCTTCATACTCTTCGATATGAATTGAGGTCAGGACATCTTCCCTAACTAACCGATCAGAAATAACAATTGCGTCCTCGTAACCGTAACCTTCCCAAGTCATATAGGCAATTAACATGTTCTTACCTAGTGCGAGCTCTCCGTTTTCCGTTACCGGTCCGTCGGCGACAATTTCATTCTTAGCAATTTTTTGGCCAACTTTGACGATTGGCCGTTGAGAATAACAGGTATTTTGATTGGATTTAAGAAACTTGGTGATCGGTAGTTTGTATTCTTTTTTGTCATCGCCGGTGGTGACGATCTGACTCCCGTCAACAAAGGTAACCTTACCGCTAACTGGGCTTTTAATAACCCGACCCATGTTGGAACCAACCGCATATTCTGTACCAGTACCAACAACTGGACTTTCCAACCGCACCAAAGGTACTGCTTGTCCCTGCATGTTAGCTCCCATTAAAGCTCGGTTGGCATCATCGTGGGCAAGAAACGGGATTAAGGAGGAAGACGCACCCACGATTTGCCAAGGCACTGCATCAATTAAATCAACCGAGGAAGTTGGACCGGTGGTAAACGCGCTTTTGTAACGTATCGGTACACGTTTGTCGGTAATAACCCCTTTGGCATCAATAGTTACGTTAGCGTGGGTAATGTTGTAGTTTTCTTCATCGTCGGCCATCAACCAAACTAACTCATCAGTTACACGTGGATTACCGCTTTTATCCTTAACTACTTTGCGGTAAGGTGTTTCCAAAAATCCATACTCGTTAACTCGCGAGGTTAGTGCTAGATGGGTAATCAAACCAATGTTTGGCCCTTCCGGTGATTTCACCGGATCAATTCGTCCATACTGTGAATTGTTGATGTCGTGAACCGAAAAACTGGCTCGCTCCCGGGTTAAACCACCTGGTCCCATCACGGAGAGTCTGCGCAAATGCTCAAGTTCGCTTAAAGAGTTGATTTGATCCATAAACTGGGAAAGTTGGCTCCCTGCAAAAAACTCGTTCAGTCGAGCCACAATCGGTCGGGCGTTAATTAAAGAAACCGGAGTTACGAGCGTGATATCAGCTGAGATGGACATTCTTTCCTTGACCACTCTTTCCATTTGCAAAAGCCCGACTCTCAGAGTGTTCTGAATTAATTCTCCAGCGCTACGTACTCGGCGATTAGCAAGATGATCAATGTCGTCAGCCTCTCCGTTACCGTTGTTAAGATCGATAAGAAGCTTGAGCGAGCCAGTTATATCATCAGGGCTTAAGATCCAATGGGCTGGGTCGTTGGAAACTTCCAAACCCAAACGCTTATTAACCTTGTAACGGCCGACTTTACCCAAAGAATAGCGGCGGGGGTTGAAAAAGAGATTTTCAAGCAATACTTTAGCATTTTCCAAAATGGCCGGATCCCCGGGGCGCATCTTGTGGTAAATCTCCAAGAAAGCTTCGTCCGGATTGGAAGTTGAGTCTTTCGCTAAAGTTGCTTGGATATACTGATGATCGCTATTTGTGTCAACATCTTTAAAGAGATTGGTAATTTTTTCATTAGTGGCAAAACCAATAGCACGCAACAAAGTGGTCGCTGGAATTCTCCGTTTGCGGTCAATACGTACAGTCAGAACGTCGTTTTTGGCAGTTTCAAATTCCAACCAACTGCCTCGAGTGGGACGCAGTTCCGAATGATAAAGTAGCCGACCCGTAGTGGGGTCGGTGTCTGCTGTGTAAAAGATGCCGCTAGAGCGGGTGAGCTGAGTAACAATTACCCGCTCAACCCCGTTGATAATGAAAGTTCCAGAATCGGTCATTAAGGGTAGGTCCCCAAGAAAAACTTCTTGTTCTAAAGTTTCGCCGGTTTCTTTGTTCAAAAGCTGTGATTTAACTTTGATTGGGGCTGAGAAACTAGCCCCTTTTTCAATTGCTTTTTCGGGAGAATATTTTGGTTCGCCGATAGCGTGACTTAGAAATTTAAGGGAGAAGGTTTTGCCGGTAAAATCCTCGATCGGAGAAACTTCGTCAAGAATTTCTTTAATACCTTCTTCCAACAACCATTTGTAGGAGTTAGTTTGGAGGTCGATTAAATTGGTAAGGGGGTATGGGTGCCCTTCAGTCCCAAAAACTTTTCGGCTCAAAGTTGCCATTAGCCAGTGTTACCCTCAAGAATGATTCCAGCGTTTCGCCGCTGTAGTTTATGATAAATCGCTCCGCGCCTTGCTCTTTGGAAAGCTAAAACTAGACAGTTTACCAACACAAAACGTACGCGTAGCGTAGTACGCCTCAAAAAATATTCAATTACGAAGCTATAATAATTAATGCTCCGGTGTTTGTCAACCCCCAAATTCCAAGACGTGGGGTACCCTACATCTGAAATCTTAGGTCTTTTTACTTAAAGGTACTTGGCTTTGTTGGCGTTGTGTTCTTGGAGGGTGCGGCCATAATGGACTTTTCCCTCCTTGTCGTGGAGATAAAAATAGTATTCCGACTCGACCGGCTCGGCGACTGCTTTCAGGGCAGACAGTCCAGGGTTACAAATCGGCCCCGGGGGCAAACCGCTGTGAGTTCTGGTGTTGTAAGGGCTGATCACCGCCAGATCTTCGGTAGTCAGACTTTTCTTCCACCAAGTCTTACCTATCTCATCATAACCCAAGGCGTACTGGATAGTTGCATCCACTTCCAAACGCCAACCTTCGCGTAAACGCTTCAAAAGAATTCCGGCGATAACTGGTCTTTCGTCATCAGATCGAGTTTCCCTTTCAACCAGTGAAGCTAAAATTACAGCTTCTTCTAAAGTTAAATTTTGGGCAGCGGCTTTATCTTTTAGCTCTTGGGTAAATTTCAAATCAAAAGTCTCTCGCATTTTGGTAACAATTTCTTTGGCAGTTGACTCGGTCTTAAATAAATAAGTATCGGGAAACATATAACCTTCTTGGGCAAGAGCTAAAAATTCTTCTTGGCTAAAAGGAAACTTTTCGGCTAAGGTTTTAGCGATTTCTTCCACGCGAGTCCCTTCAAGGATTTTGGCCCAAGTGTCCAAGGGTTTGCCTTCCGTCAATTTACCAGCTAATGTTGCTAGATCATCGGTAGGTGATAATTTGAAAGTTCCGGCCTGAATTTTTTCACTCAGGCAGTTTTGTCTCTTTAGTAAGGAAAGCGGGTCAAACAAGCTTACCCCCTCACAAGAAAAACGAGTATAAAAGCTAAATACTAACTCATCCCGTATCAAGCCTTCTTTTTTAAGACGTTCTCCGATGCTGGAAACTCCCTCATTGAGCTCGATAACAAAGATTTTTTCTTCACCTTCCTTACTAACCGGGGCAGTCGCCCAATTAAACCAAGCCGAGACGACGATAAGAGGTATCACGACTAATAAAAACAGAAAGACTAGAAAGAACCAGATTTTCGAAAAGAGTGGTTTAGCACGGATCCATTTGGTTTGCATTTTTATCTATAGCTTATGGGTTTTCAAAACTCACTTTAATGCGACTTTTCATAAAAGGCATCATTTTTAAGAGGCGGAATGGGGCTGGTGTTGTGTTAACTTCATAGCCGGAAACGTTCTCTAGGCTTTCTAAGTAACTTTCCACTTCACCCAAACTTTTACCAGCAACCTTGTCAACTATTTCTTCCTCACCAACTGTAGGCAGAAGTCTTGCTTTGATCTTGGCGTTGAGTTTAACAACCCCATCTACGTCTTTCGTAACAATTATCGCACTTACCGGCGAGTTTTCTTCATCAACCTTAAAACCCTCTTCTTCACTTTCAACTTTCTTAACTAATAGTTTAAGTAGGTCTTCTTTTCTTACTAGACTCGCGGTAAACTTAACCGCAATCGTTGCTTTCAGTTTGTCGGCTTCTGCATCAACTTCTTTTGGGGTATAAGTTTCTTTAGTTACTTGCACGGCCAGACCATCTCCAGGGATTAAACTATCAGAAGCTTTTTCGAGTACTTCTTTTTCAGCTTCTTCTGTAAGAGTTTCCACGATTTTATTCATAAGAGTCTCCCGATCCGCAGAAGTTGCTACTGTAACTTGCTTAGTAGAACCTCCGCTGAAAGCTAAATCGTTCTTAGCGGAAACCAAGGGTGAACTCTCCGCACCAACTTTGAAAACAGTGTTGGCGGGTAAATTACCTTCCTCACCAACTTTAGTGGCTGTTACTTGGACACCCGCAGTCACTTCTCCACCAAAAGGCGCGGCATCAAGTGCAACATCCGCGTCAAGTTTAAAAGTAGCACTACTTCCAGAAACTGGGGTGATTATCGTCCCTTTCAAAAACTGCTTGGGGGCGATGTCCTCGTTAGTAATAGTTACTCGTCCAGTTGCGGGCGTGCCGACTGTTTTTTTAGTAGTAGTGGTTAGTTCCTCTGTTGTTTCTTTAGTAACTTCCTGAAACGCAAGCGGCAAACTACTCCCCTCCTCGTCAACTTCCTTGAGCTTCGGGTCGGCAGTGACAGCCATCTCTGTTTCCTTTTCCTCAGCTGATAAAGTTAAAGTTATTTGGGAACTGGGTAAAACAACTATTCCAAGGCCAAAAAGGCCTAAAACCAAAACTACGCCAGCAGCCCCAACCAGAAGTTTGTTTTTGAAAAACGCCGGCAGCTTTAGATTTAAACGTTTCTTTTCTAAAACAGGCGATAGGGTTTTGCTCTCTACCTCATCTTGACCGAGCGTAACTGGTTGGACTACTTTTGGAACTTCCTCCATTGGCAACCGGGCCACTACGTCTTCTCCTTCAACAAAACCCAGATCGTCCGGTTCAAGTGCAGTACTTTCACCTTCGGTCAGGGTTGGGCCGCCTTCGGATGAGGCCGGTAGTGCAACCTCTTTCTTAAATTCTTTGGCGGCTTTTTCAATTACACTTCTATTAACTGGATTATCCAGGATAGTTTTCTCACCGGGGACACTGGTTATTTCCAAACCATCCTCAGTAGTTGTTTTTAACTCGTTAAGAATGTGGGAGAGAGTTGTTGATTGGTCAATTTCCAAAGGCCGCATCTAAATTACCTCCTGTAAGGACAGAGCTAACAGTCCCTGATCGGCCGGGCCAAAATTATTTTCTCCCTCGGCTAATGTAACTTCGAACTCTTTGCTTAAATTAAATTTCTTTGCCCAGTCAACTTCTTTGATCCTCTTTTTAACAGCTACCAAATCCACGTTATCACTGTCAGCGTACAACCAAAAAGCCTTTGAACGCTCTTTTTCGTCTTGTTTTTCCAAAAGAGCTTCGACTGCAAAGTTATAAAATTCAAGCTCCTGCCCTCCAACATCAAAATTGGTTATGCCCACTAAGTGGCCCTCGTGAAGTTGAGCTGCTTCGGTCTGGTTAGCCCCAACTCTTAAAATTAAGGTTTCACTGGGGAGTTTTGTGGCGACCATCTGAGAAACAGCAAAACCGACGGGCATAATCTTAAGCGGCTTGATTTCCAGCTCCTCGATAACCTGGTCGTAAACCGCGAGTTCTTCAGGTGGTTTATAGGCAACAAAACAACTTATCTCTGCTTTCTCCCCTTTAATGCCGAGTGGATTAGCGACTTTGGCTTGATCAATTTTAGCTCCACTCACAGTAGAAAAGAAAACTTTTAAATCTTTTTTCGGTTGCGCGGCGATTTTCTGTAAAACTGAGGAAAGTTCGTCTTTATCGACGGGTTTTTTTGTGTTTTCCCGGTTGTATTTGGCGATGGTGGTGACTGCCGCAAGACGGCCCCCGCAAACTCCAACAATTGCAGCCCTCGGCAACTCGTCAACAATCGCACCCAGCGCGTCAGTTGCTTCCAAAGTGGCGTCAAGAATAGTATCCGTTGCACCAAAACTGCGGCGGCCCACGCCAACAAATCTCGGCCCGTCATCAGTAAATTCAAAGATGGCAATATTAACTCGTCCTAAACCAACTTCGAGAACAACGAATTTTTTATGTTTTTTAGAACTTGGGATTAGTTTGGGAATAAACTTCATGGCAGGCAGGTATTATGGGTTATTGTACCATTACGAGGATAAGAGCGTAAAGCTTGTTCTGCTGGCAGTCTACAAAAACACGTAAGCAAAGATGAGGGTAACGATAAGCACAGTCACAACCGCTATTACCAAGCCTGGGTGGGGAATTTTCCAATTAAGTGCTCTCTTCTGTGGAGGCTGCTGGCCTGCCGGATAAACCTTCTCTTGTGGCTCCGATGGTTTTTCCGTAGGTAACGGCTGTGGTGGCGGTGGGGCTAAATCCGGCAAAGAACTTGGTAGGCTTTGGAAATCTTTATTAGGCTCTTGCATTTGGACAGTCTACTTTCCTAAGTCTATTTTGAATTATCCCCAAAAAACTGTCAACTAATTTACCCCCAGATTGCTTTAATCCGGCGTTGGCCGGCACTTAGAGCTTCTTCTTTAACGATTTTGAAATTGCCCACAAGTGAAGTGTGCTCAACATGCGGACCGCCACAGTACTCGGTGGAATAATCCCCGATTTCGTAAATACTAACCTTATCGCCATACTTTTCGCGGAAAAGACCAATCGCACCTTTTTTATCTGCCTCCTCTTGGGTCAACAACTCACGGTGGACTGGTAAGTCTTCTTTAATTTTTTGGTTAACAATATCTTCCACTTTTTTAATTTGCTCACTTGTCAGCTTCTCGCCGTGCGAAAAATCAAAACGGATTCTCTCGGGCGTAATGTTACTGCCAGTCTGATAAACGTGGTTTCCCAAAACATCGCGTAGAGCTTGGTGCAAGAGATGGGTGGCAGTATGCCCTCGCACGGTAATTTCAGTATGGTCTGCTAACCCTCCGGCAAATTTTTTCTCCATACCGGCTCGACTTACTTGCTGATGTTTTTTGAGTTCTTCTTCAAACTCGGTGCGATCCACATGAACCCCTTTTTCGCTGGCAAGTTCGTAGGTTAACTCCGGCGGAAAGCCAAAAGACTCATAAAGACGAAAAACCTCGCGTCCAGTAATCTTATCCCCAAGCTTTTCAAACTCCCGTAAGCCGCTGGCAAGTGCTTTCTGAAATTTTTCTTCCTCTTTGTTTAACTCGCTATAGATATCTTCAACGTGTTCTGCAATCTCCGGATACTGTTCTTTATAGGTATCAACAAACTGCTCGGCAACCTTAGCAGTAAAGGAACCGTTTATTCCGATCAATCGCCCATGGCGGATCGCCCGTCGGATCAGACGACGGAGAACGTAGCCACGTTCAACATTGGAAGGCGTAACGTGATCTGCAATTAAAAAAGTAGCCGCACGCAGATGGTCGGTGATAATTCTTCCAGAAGTTTCTTGAAATTCTTGTGCCAAATCTTTAATTTTTTGCATCGCGCTCGCAAAAAGTTCAGTCTCATAAACATTATCCCGACCTTGAAGCAAGGCTATGGTACGTTCTACTCCCATGCCGGTGTCAACGTTTTTTTGGGCCAACGGCTCATACTTTCCCTCTTTAGTGCGGTTAAATTGCATAAAAACGTCGTTCCAAACTTCAACGTACTTACCGCAATTTTCACCTGGTCGGCACACCTTACCGTGTTCCATTTTGCCAGTATCATAAAACATTTCGGTATCCGGCCCGCATGGACCAACTTCTCCAACTGGCCCCCACCAGTTATCTTTTTTACCGAGTCGATAGATCCTATCGTCAGGGATTCCAAGTTTTTTCCAAATCGCCACTGACTCTTCATCAGCAGTCACTCCAGGAATTTGGGGATCACCACCGAAAACCGTGACCGAAATGCGGTTTTTATCTAATCCCAACTCATTAGTTAAAAATTCCAAAGACCAAGTGATTGCTTCTTCCTTCCAGTAATCACCTAGGGACCAGTTGCCCAACATTTCAAAAAAAGTGTTGTGCCAGCTATCTCCTACGTCGTCAATATCGTCAGTCCGCAAACTTTTTTGCACGTTTACTAAACGACGGCCCCCAGGGTGTGGCTGACCTAAAAGATACGGTACTAGTGGGTGCATACCAGCGGTGGTAAAGAGAACTGATGGATCGTGTTCCGGCACCAAAGAAGCCGAAGGGATCCGCGTATGCCCCTTGCTCTCAAAAAATTTCAAATATTTTTCCCGCAGTTCCTTCGCTGTCATAATCTTTGGAAAATTATATCGCGTTGCTTCCATAAAGTATAATGGCCTTAGGAATTAAGGAGGTAGCTGTGGCACTGGACGTATCAGCTAGGCTGTTCTTGACAGGAGAGCGGGTGGAAAAGACCACAATCAACGGCGGGCGGTTAATTATGGACTTCCCCCAAGAGACACTTGACCTATTCAGAAGAGCGGCCGATCGATCTGGTTACTCTCTTGAGGAAGTAATCACCCACTGCTACACTTGGGGTCAGGCTGTACTGAAGGCAGGGGAACAGTTTGAACAAGAACTCGCGCAGAGGTGGGCCGAAATCTTGAGCTCCCTTGTCGTCGAAATGCCGGCAGACGTAACTCTTAACGCGGTCTTTGGAGATACCCAGGGTGGAACTTAAAAACCACCCTTTTCTTTTTTCCAAATTATTCTTGAGGGTTTTCGACAGTGTCTATGAGGTTTTCTTCTAGTTTACCTTCGGCTTTTTCGAGTAGAGCCTCTCCCTGTTCTAAAACTTCGTCTTTGACTTTTTTACCTTCTTTGGTTCCTAAAAACCAGGCTAGACCCAGACCAACTACCAGACCATAAAATAAACCTTTATAAAAATGTCCCTCGTGGTCGTTATCACTCACCTTCGGTCTCCTTATGGTGCTCGTGTTTGGGCTCAACTGTTTTTCGAATATCTTTTACAAACGCTAATGTTTCTTTAATCACGTGGGCAATAGTCACCAAACCACTGCCCGGCCGGACAACGTTATTTTCCACAAAGCCTAAAACTTTATCACCACGATCCAGAATATGATTGATTCTTTTTAAAGAGTGGCGGGCTTCGTGGAGAACTAAAATGAGGTAGGTACCAACGCCAATGAGGACTAAACTAACGAGGACAAGAACAATAGTTAAAAAAGTGGCAGAATCCATTCGTTAATAGCATACCAAATTTCAGCAGTTAAGGTAACTTAGTGTAAACTTTTTCCGCTTGTTCGCTTGGTTTACCAAGAGTTTCTTCAACTCCAGCGTAAGCCACTTGAGTGGACCCAGCGTTTTTAGTAACCACCCTTATTCTTTCCGACCCATTGAAAATCTTTTCTGAACCGGCTACTAGCACTCCATCAAACTCTTTCTTTCCATCAACTTCCACCAGTAAATTAATTGATTCTGGTGTTGCTTTTATAGTTACAGAAACGTTCGCGGCCGCGGCTTCTTCTTTTTTCTGGCTGGAAAGATCCACCACAATTGTCCTTCTCTGGGAAGAGATTTTACCAAAGCGGTTGGCGGCAGTTACGGTTAGAGTGTTAATCCCCGGGTTTAAACCCACTGATAGGGAAAAGGCACCGCCCGGGGAAAGAGGTACTTCCTGACCGTTAACTTTCAAAATGGCATCATACCAAGTCCGGCCAACCAAATTAACTTCTGGGCTGGTAACACGAGTATTATCCTTTGGTTCTGTCAGTTCCAGAAGCGGTGAACCAGTAAAACTTTGGTATTGGAAAAAAAGGTAGATGCCAACTCCAATTGCGGCTAATCCGATGGTACCGACGGTCACAAGTTGTGGAGTTAGGCGAAAACGGCCGCGATCAACTGGTACTGAAACTGTTTTTTGTTCATTTTTCTCAACAAACTCCCGGCGATAAAAAGCTAAAAGCTCGTTTTGATCAAGCCCCAAATATTTGCCGTAATTTTTGATTAGGCCTTTAACAAAGGTGGTTGGTGGAAGGGCTTCCCAATCACTTTTCTCTAAAGCATCCAAAATTTTTTTACGAATTTTGGTAGAACTTTCCGCCTCTTCTAAGGTAACGTTTTTCTTTTTCCTACCGTCTTGGAGAATTTGCCCGAAACTTTTCATTTTAATTCTGATTAAAACGTCGCGCGTATTTAATAAAGCTAGAATTTTTCAAAATTACATTCTAGCGCGTCATTGGCTACTAATCTAGCGTATTTAGAACTATTGGTAAAGGGTTGGGTTAAAGTGGGGAGTCTAGGACTGGGTGGAGACCAGGGTAATTTCCCAAGAAGATTTACCATCGGGAGTAGAGAGCTCGACTTTGTCTCCTTGAGTGAGATGGATATCGATTGGTTCTGGGTTTTTGTCTAGTTCTTGTCCTTCTTCTTTTATAGAAAGCCCCTCGGCATGAATCATGGCGTTACCGTCAGCAACGGTTGAAACTTCGATAAAACTGCCGCCTTCCAAATGAATTTGGTCAGCTTCTTTTGAGTTCATATCAAAGGGGTCTTTGCCGTTTTCTTTTATAGAAAATTTTGCCTTCATAACAAGCTAATAATGGTTTACTTTTAACTTTTTGTCAACGAAGAATTTAGCCTTCAGTCTGCCCTTGCTCTCCTCCTAAAACTCTTTCCGGATCTTTAACTAAGACATCGCGGGGTTTAGCGCCGTCGGGGGACCCAACTACACCGGCTTCTTCAAGCTCATCCAAAATCCGAGCAGCTCTGGCATAACCAATGCTTAATTTCCTCTGCAAAAGTGAGGCGCTAGCTCGATCGGTTTGGCAAACAATACGTACGGCGTCTTCAAAAAACTCGTCCTGACCGTTTCCACCCCTAGACCGTCCTATAAACTTGTTAACCGGCATGGTTGTAACTTCCTCCGTGTACTGAGGTTCAACTCCGGATTTCTTCAAGAATTCTTTAAGTTTATTAATTTCCGGCTCAGAGACAAAAACTCCTTGGATACGGGCAGCTTTAGAGGCATCCGGCGGAACGTAAAGCATATCACCCCTACCAAGTAGTTTTTCTGCTCCGGGTTGGTCAATGATGACCCGACTGTCAATTTGGCTAGCGACGTTAAAAGCAATACGAGACGGAATATTGGCCTTAATCAGACCGGTAAGAACATCAACACTCGGTCGTTGAGTGGCTAAAATCATGTGAATTCCGGTGGCACGAGACATTTGAGCTAGGCGCGTCACTGCATCTTCAACTTCAACCGGGGCAAAGAGCATTAGGTCAGCTAGCTCGTCAATAATAATGACAATGTAAGGCAATGCTTGGAAGCCGCTCATTTCGTTGTACTGGTCAATATTACGGGCACCAATTTCCGCAAAGGCTTTGTAACGACGTCCCATCTCGGTAATTGCCCATTTGAGGGCGGAGAGTACTTTCTCCGGCTCGGTGATCACTGGTGTCAAGAGGTGAGGAATACCGTTCCAACCCGAAAGTTCAACAATTTTGGGGTCCACCAAAATCATTTTTACTTCAGAAGGGTTGGCCCGGAAAAGCAGGTTACAAATAAAAGCGTTAATAGCCACACTTTTACCGCTTCCAGTAGAACCAGCAATTAGCACATGCGGCATTCTGGAAAGATCGGCAACCACCGGGCCGCCAGAAACGTCTAGCCCTAAGGAGAGAGTTAACTTAGATTTTGCTTTTTGCATGTTACCGGAAGCTAGAACTGTTTTCAGAGGAACGATTTCCGGAGTAATGTTCGGGACTTCAATACCCACCAAAGACTTTCCCGGGATTGGTGCTTCGATCCGCACTGTTCCGGTGGGAGCGGCTAATGCCAAGGCGATATCGTTAGCCAGCGAAGTAATTTTGGTTAACTTAGTTCCCAAAGCAATTTCAATCGCGTACTGGGTAATGGCCGGGCCCATGTTGACTTCCACTACCCGAGCCTGAATTCCGAAACTCTCTAAAGTTTTTTCAATGATGGAAGCGTTTTGTTTTAAGTCTCCTCTCTCTGCTTTAGAACCAATGGAATCGGTCAGCAGATCAAGCGGGGGGTATTCCCAAATTTGCGAATCCCCCGGCAAGTTGCTGACCACCGCGGTGCTGATCGCTGGTTCTTCTTCTTTCTTAGCTTCATTAACTTTCATACCACGGGTTGCAAAAGGTAACTCCTTTTTTTCTTCTTCTTTTTCTTTGTTTTTGCCGGCCAAGGTTTTGGCGGTGTTAAAAGAAAAGCTTGCAGATTTACCGATAGCATCAAAGGCCGTTGAGAGCGAGGTGTTGAGAGTAACCACTAAAGCGATGGTCGCGGTAATAAAAAGTATAAAGGCAGCTCCAGTTGTAGTTAAAAAGCTACTTAAAAAATTAGCGATTTGGTTGCCGACTAAACCAGATTGGCCCGGTAAGAAGGTGGCGGTAAAAGAAACAATTGCTGTTAAAAATAAGGTAAAACCGACCGCGCTGTTGGCGTTGGTGAAAGGCAGCCCCACTCTTAGTAAAAAAGCGCCAAGTAGTGCTGAAGCAATTGGCAGAAAAACTGCGGCCCAACCAACATATTCGAATTCGTAGTCGCGTAAAGTTTTGGCAAAACCAGTATCAGCTCCAAATAAAGCTAGAAGAGAAAGACCGGCAAAACCGATCAGTATCAACCCGCCAACAGTTTGAACAGTTTTTTTCTTAAGGCGGAGTTTTATAGGACTTCGATACAGGGCACGACGTCTCATCTTTAAAAATTATACCACCATACTGGCCTGCCGGGGATTGGTAAAAGCGAGAAAAGGCGGCAGGTTTCAAAAGATTAGCAAAAAAGCAAAGTGTTGTCAACTTCTATAGGTTAGAAGTTGACTAATCTATAAGAATGTAGATCGCTTCGCGCTCTGTAATTGCAGACAATTATCAAACTATAGGATCCTCGTATTTACTATCTCCTACCGGAGATTAAATACTGTGGATCCTGCGCTTCAGCAATAGTCTAACGACTATTCAGCTGGTAGCTTGGGATTTTCTTGAGAGCTATATCAAGAAAATTTAATCTTTTTAAAATTTTACTCCGCCATTGCGAGCAGCGTTAAAGAAAAATTTAATAAAGCGAGATGTTAAGTTGGGACATGTTTGAGCACTCAGTGCGAGTTGTCCAACGTACACGAGCGACTTAAATTTTTTCTAGCAGCGCAGCTCTGGCGGCAGTTTGGTGCTACCTTTGGCAGCAAAGGTAGCAAATTTATACATCGACGATTACTGGGACGACCATGGGGCGGCGTTGGGTTTTTTTGTAAAGAAACCTCTCCAAATCATTGGTAATTTTTTCCCGGACTGTTAACCAGTTTTTAATTCTGTTACCGTTGCCCAAAGTTTTTTTCACAGTCTCAGTTGCTTCTTTAATCAGCTGTTCCGACTCTTTCATGTAAACAAAACCACGTGAGACAATATCCGGTTCTCCGTGCAGAGTTGAGCGCACTTTATCCACGGTCAAAATCACCACCACAATTCCTTCCTCAGCCAATACCTTACGATCACGCAAAACCACATCGCCGACATCACCAACTCCAATTCCGTCAACAAAAATGTTTTCCGTTGGAATTTCTCCAACAACTCTCGCACTGCTTGAGTTAAATTCAATCACACCAGCTTCATCAACGATAAAAACGTTGTCCTTAGGAACACCAGTACTTTCAGCAAGAAGCGCGTACTGGCGCATCATGCGGTGCATCGCGGAAATTGGCACTACGTATTTTGGTTTGGTTAAAGAAAGCATCAAAATTAGTTCGTCCTGAGCTCCGTGTCCGGAAACATGAAAATCACTGGTAATATCACTGTAGCGTACATTAGCACCAAGCCGGGACAGGTTATCGATCATCTCGTAAACTGCGTCTTGATTGCCCGGGATCGGGTCGGAGGAGAAAATAACCACATCCCCGCTCTTGATGAAAACAAAACTGTGATCGCTGTTGGCGATACGGTTTAGGGCGCTGCCCGGCTGGCCTTGACTGCCAGCGACGATTAAAGTGAGGTTACGGTCGTTAATGTGGTTAACTTCCTCTTGCTTAACCAAAAGGTCTTTTGGGATCGACATATAGCCCAAATTTTGCGCAGTCAAGACGTTATTTTCCATGGAGCGGCCGATCACGCAAACTCGACGGTGGAATTTTATTGAGGCGTTAATCGCTTGCTGCACCCGGGAGATATTTGAGGCAAATGTAGTGATAAGAACTCGTCCGGAGGCTTTCTCCATCTCCTCTTCAAACTTTTCGCCAATTGCAGCCTCAGAAAGCGTGTTGCCCGGTTTTTCGCTGCGCAAGCAGTCGCTCATTAAAGCAAAAACTCCTTTGGAACCATATTCCGTCAGGGTATCAACGTCAGTGACTTTGCCGTCCAGCGGAGTCCAATCAAATTTATAATCACCAGTATGAATAGTAGTACCTAAAGGTGACTGAAGAGCCCACCCGACTGAATCTGGTATTGAATGGCTAACGCGAAAAGCTTCGGCACTAAAAACTCCCAAACGCAATTTTTGCCCAGGCTGCACTTCGTTCAAGGTTGTGGTGTTTAACTTATTTACCTCTTTCAGTTTGTTGCGGATGAGACCGGCAGTTAACCGAGTAGCAAAAATTGGGCAAGACAGTTGATCAATCAGAAAAGGTATGGCGCCAATATGGTCTTCGTGCCCGTGGGTAATTAACAAACCACGGATTTTATTTTTTTTGTCTCGCAAGTAAGAAATGTCAGGGATAACCATATCCACCCCGTACAACTGTTCGCTGGGAAAACCCATACCGCAATCTACCAAAACAATGTCGTTTTCGTACTCGTAAACAAACATGTTTTTGGTGACCTGACCGTTACCACCAAGTGGAATAAAGCGCAAAGTCTTACCGGGTAGCTTACCCAACGTCTTAGTTTTGCTTAAAACTTGTTGAAAGCGCTGTGGTGGGGAGGGTTTTTGAAAATTTTGTTTTTGTTTTGGTTTTTTTGACATAGCTAGAAAAGGCTACCTTGGTTTGGATCCGCATCGGAATTATCACTTTCAAGAGTTATTTCTAAATCCGGGTTGCTTAAAAGTCCCTGGTTTCTTACAAAATCCTCTGTAAATTCACTCATCAGACCTTGGCTACGTAAAGCAGCCGCTGGATGGTACATAGGAATAACAATGTACTCTCTAACTCTCTTGGGCACCCCGTGTACCGAAGAGATCTTTGCTCCCGGCAAAAACTTCGCCATGGAAAAGCGTCCTAAGGTCACGATTATTTTCGGACGGACAATCGCTAGCTGTTGATCTAGCCAGAGAGCGCAGGCGGTAATCTCAGTGGGAAGTGGGTCCCGGTTTTCCGGTGGTCGGTGTTTGATAACATTACCAATAAACACTTCCTGTCTTTGTAAACCCACTTTTTCCAAGGTTCTTTCCAAGAGCTTACCGGCTGGACCAACAAACGGCCTTCCAGTTTGGTCTTCATAATAGCCGGGGGCCTCTCCAATGAAAAAAATTTTAGCTTGCGGGTTGCCTTCTCCGGGAACTGCGTGACCTGCGTTTTTGTATAAAGAGCATCTCCTGCAAAGGGCAATTTTTTCAATAACGCTCCCTAGCGCATCAGTATTTTGCATGTAAGACAGGTTACTAGTCGCCGTGTTTACGAGTTAAATTGAGTCTCCCTTTTTCGTCAATTTCTCGCACAGTCACTTTGAATTTCTGCCCAAGCTTAACTTCCTTATTGATATCTTCAACATGGTAAGGAGCGATTTGGGAAATGTGTACCAAACCTTCCACACCCGGCAAAATTTCTACGAAAGCCCCAAACGGCATGATCTTTTTCACTATTCCCACGTACTCTTCACCTGGTTTTGGCTCATGAGTCAAGCCTTCAATAACTTTCATCGCTTTTTCAGCTGCTTCCGGATCGCTGCCGGAAATCATTACCGTACCATCGTCCTCGATATCAATTTCCACACCAGTCTCTTCAATAATTTTGTTAATGGTTTTTCCGCCAGTACCGATAACTGTACCGATTTTGTTAGGGGAGATGTGCATCACCGTAACTTTGGGGGCGTATTGGGACATATCTTCGCGAACTTTCGGAAGTACCGAGAGCATTTTACCCAAGATGTGATCGCGACCAGCTTTTGCATCCCGAAAAGTTTCCTTGATCATTTCTTGGTTAAGACCGTCGATTTTAACATCAAGCTGGATAGCCGTGACACCTTTTTCTGTTCCGGCAATTTTAAAGTCCATATCGCCATAAAAATCTTCCAAAGCTTGAATGTCGGTTAAAATCTTGTACTTTTCTCCTTCTGTTACCAAACCCATGGCAATACCGGAAACCGGCGCACTAACCGGTACGCCAGCATCCATTAAAGCCAGTGTCGAACCGCAAGTTGAGGCCATGGAAGTTGAGCCGGACGAACTCATCACTTCCGAAACCAAACGGACTGTGTAAGGAAATTTATCCGTCGGCGGCATCACGTTGACTAAAGCTTTTTCCGCTAAAGCCCCGTGCCCGATTTCCCGACGACCTGGAGTTCCAAGCCTGCGCACCTCTCCTGTGGAAAAAGGTGGGAAGTAGTAATGGTGCATAAAGCGTTTAGTTTCTTCCCCTTCCATGGTGTCAATCAACTGTTCCAAAGAGGTTGAACCAAGGGTAGCGACTGTCAAAACATGGGTTTCCCCGCGTTTGAAAAGTGCCGACCCATGCGTTCGAGGTAAAACACCAACTTCAATCTCGATGGGGCGGACTTCGTTAAGAGCGCGGTTGTCAGGTCGTTTCTCTTCATCGACAATTGCCTCCCGAACCATTTTCTTAACTGTCTCATCAAAAATTTCCGCCATGTCGTCTTTGGAAAGTTTACCTTCAAAGGCCGCGTACATTTCTTCTTTTAGCTCGTCCGCAGCAGTTTCCCGAGCGGCCTTTTCTGGGTTGAAAAGTTTTTCCTTGAAGTTTTCTTTAACGAAGTCGACAATCTCTTTTTTTGCTTGTGGGTCAATCTGCCTAACCTCATAACTGTGGTCCGGTTTACCAACAGCAGTGTACATCTCTTCGATCAGTTTAAAGATTGGCTCGACCTCTTTTTGAGCAAAAGCGATTGCATCCAAAATAGTTTTCTCCGGAACTTCCGTGCTCTCTGCCTCAATCATAATGGTTTTATCTTGGTTGAAAGCTATTAACAGATCAAGTTCACCTTCCTCCAGTTCCTTCTTAGTGGGGTTGAGAATGAACTGACCATCCTTTAAACAAACGCGAGCCGAGGCAACCGGTCCATTCCAAGGCACGCTGGAAAGCTTCAAGGCACAGCTAGCTGCCAGTAACCCGAGGTTGTCCGGATCAGTCTCCATGTCGTAGGAAAGCACCGTAACAATAACCTGAACTTGGTTAAAATAATCTTTAGGAAAGAGTGGACGGATGGAACGGTCGATTAAGCGTCCTGCCAAAATCGCCGATTCGGTCGGGCGGCCCTCTCTTTTGACAAAGCGGGAACCGGAGATTCTTCCAGAAGCGTAAAGTTTTTCTTCAAACTCCACTGAAAGCGGAAAGTAGCCTAGATCTTCTTGGGGGTCGGCAACACCGACTGTCGCTAAGACTACTGTATCGCCGTACTGAGCGATAACAGAAGAGTCCGCCATGGTTTCGAAACGCCCAACTTCGAACTTTAGAGCTCGCCCACCCCAATTAATTTCCTTTTTCACAGGTGTGTCTTTTTTTTCTGATTTTTCTGTCATTATTTTACTTTTGGGGAAAGGCTGCCAAACCAACGTGACCAAAAAAATATTTGCACAAATCTTTCCTTGGTTACATCAGCTTGCAACCCTCCCTTTATTCCTCCTTTTTAATTTTAATTACTCAGATAACCCTAATTTCTGTACTATCGACTTTAGCCCACGGAGTGGTCGCAAGGCGATAATAAATTTATTTTGATAACCCTAATTTCTGTACTATCGACTTATAACGGTCAGGGTCCTTTCTTGTCAAGTACAAAAGTATGCGCCGGCGCTTATTAACCATCTGCAATAATCCCCGGCGGGAGTGAACATCCTGCTTGTGAGCCTTGAGATGTTCGGTCAAACGCTTAATTCTTTCGGTAAGCAAAGCCACCTGAACTTCAGGAGAGCCAGTATCACCTTCGTGTTGGGCAAAGCTTGTTAAGATTTTTTGCTTGTCTTCTTTTACTAAAGTCATTTATTTAAGATAATTATACCAATTCCAGCTTCAGCTGACAACCTCAGGAAATTCGTCCACTCCTAAAAACTTTGGGTGATACCCACTCTGCAGGCTGTTCACCCTTTGTCTCTTTTTCACCACTAGCCGGTTGGGACTCGCTGTTAATCATGCCGGGGATCATCGAACGTTTGCAAAAAGCCGCTGCCTCAAAAGTAGCGGGCTCGGTTACATTAGTAAAGTTGTTGGTAACTGTTCTCATTCCGTAAAGCAGGGTTTCAGCAGCTCTCGTTGGTAAGGTAAGGGCTGCCTCTTTAAAAACTTGGGCTGCCCTGCTGCAAACGCTGTCAATATCAGAATTGACGACGTTAAGTTTGGCAAAACTACTGTTGAGAGAGTTCTTATCAAAATTGATACTTGGGGTCCGACTGAAAGAGTCTTCGTCGATACCAAGTTTGTACAAATCTTCTAATTTTCTCACTCCGACAGTAACAATTAAATCCCAATCTTGACCACGATAGGCAAACTTAATCTCCGTAGGGTCAATCTTTTTACCTTGTGAAGTAATGATCAAGTTAAACTCCTTACCTTCAACCTCGTAACTGACTTTAGAGAGTTGGTTGTCTATCCAATCCAAGCTAATCACCAAGCTTTTTGGGTCAAGATGTTCTCTCTGTTGTTCTGGTTTTACTAAAGGTTTGGCTGCCTCCGGAAGAGGAGACTTACCAACAAAAAAAGTTTTTTTGTTGTAACTCTCAAAAATCTCCACTAATGCGGCAGCCAGACTACTTAAATCAGTATCGGAGCCCTCTCCCAGAATTACCAAGGGTTTTTTAGATTTTTCAAACAATTCTTTAATTTGAAAGCCTGTTACATTAACTTGCATAAATTATTTGGATCCTTCGATCGAAGCCTCAGGATGTCAATTATAGGGGTCAGGAAACCGCCTCAATTATATCACCGACCGCAAACTCAACCTTACCATCAAGCAAAAGCCCATACTCTCCCCCTTCCTTGGCAAGGTTTACTTCTTCTTGGAGATGTCTTATAGACTTGATGCGAGAAGGGCCGGTTTTCTCTTCGTTTCGGTAGAGGTTAATGCGGTCATTTTTGGCCAACCGGCCTTCAACCACCTTTACCCCAGCAATTCTACCCCAGCTGGTATCAAAGGTAGCAATCACATCAGCCTTGCCTAAAACCTGCTCTTTTTTACCTTCGGCCAAACTTTCCAACCCTTCTTTAAGCTCGGAGAGTAACTCGTAAATTAGGTCGAAAGAGCGCACCATTACCTTTTCTTCCTCAGCTAGATCGGAAACGTTTTTGGGAAGTTTAACCCCAAAACCAATAATGATCGCTCCAGTTGAGGCAGCAAGAAGTACATCGGACTCGGTAATGTCGCCTGTTTCTTGGCTGATAATGTTAACTTTGCTCTGCTGAGTACTTAAGTTTTCCAAAGCAGCGGTAATTGCTTCTAATGAGCCGGCGACATCAGCTTTAATAATTAAATTAATCCGGCTCAAACCGTCCGCTTGTTCTTCAAAAAGGGGCCTTTTGGTCCTCGGAGCCTCTTGCTCTACTAAAAGTTCTTTCTTACCGATAGTCGCGACCTCGCCGACTGCTGGAGCTTTTTCAAAACCCAAAACTTTCACTGGCTGAGAAATTGTCGCTTCCTTGAGTTTTTCACCGGTGGTGCTGATAAGGGCTTTGACTTTGCCGGCGGCTTTCAGCGTTTTTATTTCGTCGCCAACTCTAAGTTTCCCTTTTTTAATTAAAATGGTAGCTAGAGGTCCACGAAATCGGTCAAGAGAAGATTCGATAACTACGGCCTCGAAAGGTTGGTCAGATTCGTCTTTAAGCTCAGCTAATTCAGCCACCAAAGTGACCATTTCCAAAAGTTCGTCCACTCCTTGACCGGTTTTTGCCGAAATTGGCAGGGCAACTACGTCTCCTCCGTAACCTTCGACTAAAACTCCTGTCTCTGACAGACCTTTCTTAACTCTGTCAACGTTTGCGGTTGGTAAATCCATTTTGTTAATTGCCACAATCATGGGCACGTTTGCAGCTTTAATGTGAGCGATTGACTCTTTAGTTTGTGGCATCACTCCGTCATCAGCTGCTACTACTAAAATGGCCACGTCAGTGACGTTCGCACCTCGAGAACGCATCGAGGAAAAGGCTTCATGGCCAGGTGTGTCAATAAAGGTAATCGTTTGACCCCTGTCAACAATTTGGTAGGCACCAATATGCTGAGTAATACCGCCGTGTTCTTCTTGAGTAACTTTAGTTTTACGGATGTAATCTAGAAGGGTGGTTTTTCCATGGTCAACGTGACCCAGGATAGTTACAACTGGGGGTCGTGCTAAAGTATTCTTTTTTACTGCTACTTTCTTGTTTTCCACTTAGTTTCTTTACCATTAGCCTTTGCTTTTTTCAGTTTTTTCTTCGGTTTCTTCAGAAGCTTCTTCTGAAACGTCGGTTGAAGCTTGAGCTACTTCATCTACTTGAGCTTTATCCTCTTCAGTCATTTCACTCTCGGCTATTTCTTTAGTTTCTTCAACCACAGTTTCTTCCTTAACTACTTTGGCTTGGGCCTTGTCTTTTTTGCTTACCTTTTTAGCCTTGGCGGGTTTTTTTCCAGCTTTGGTTTTGGCTCCCTCTTGAACAATCTTTTCTTCTTTAACCGCATCTGAAGCTTCTTTCTCAGGCTTGGTAGAAACCAAGCCTTCTGCACCTTTAATATCAATACGCCAGCCGGTTAGTTTAGCAGCCAGACGAACGTTTTGGCCGTCTTTACCAATTGCTAAAGAAAGTTGGTCTTCCGGAACTTCAACATGGGCGGTTTTTCCTTCTTCATCAAGAGCTACTTTGCCGACTTGGGCCGGAGAAAGAGAGGCGGCGATAAACCTCGCTGGGTCGTCGCTATAGGCAATAATGTCGATTTTTTCGTTACCGAGCTCGGCAATTACAGCTTGGACCCGCACTCCTTTTTGGCCAACACAACTCCCAACTGGGTCAACTCCAGCTTGGCGAGAGGCAACCGCTACCTTACTTCGGGAACCAGCTTCTCTGGAAATAGCCTTAATTTCTACCATTCCCGAACCGATTTCAGGCACCTCAAGTTTAAACAAACCTTCAACCAAACCTTTATGCGAGCGGGAAACAATGATATCTTGTCCTCTTTGACTCTCCTTAATACCGACGATGTAAAATTTCAGGCGTTGGTTTAAGCGTAGCTCCTCCCCGGGGACCCTCTCTGGCTGCGGCATAATTCCTTCGGCTTTACCCAAATCCACAACCACCGTCGGTCCTTCTAGTCTTTGGATCATACCGTTGACAATAGTCCCAACTTTGCGCTCGTATTCGTTAAGAATGGCCCCTTTTTCCGCTTCTCTAATTCTTTGCAAAAGAACTTGTTTAGCAGTTTGCGCGGCTATTCTACCAAAGCCTTCGGGAGTTACGTCCTTACCTTCTTTAAAAACCCGGATTCCACCATGTTCGGTGTCTAAATCAATTTCTAACTCTTCGAGCTCGCCACCATAATCTTTGCGATAGGCAGCTTTAATCGCTT
Source organism: Candidatus Nanoarchaeia archaeon (assembly GCA_036514715.1). GTDB lineage: Bacteria > Patescibacteriota > Microgenomatia > Woykebacterales > RBG-16-39-9b > DATBWR01. The sequence goes on from DATBWR010000016.1 coordinate 28,491, forward strand.
CTTTAATAATTTCCACCACCTCTTCAGGGTTAACACCCCGCTCAGCGGCGGCCTGATTTAGGGCAGCTGCAAATTCAGTTCTTAACGCCACGTTTCTCCTTAATAATAAAAAAAGGGATTTTATTCCCAGTGTAAAACCAACTATAAATTCTTACCGCCAATCTTAACACTAACTTTTTTGGCGGTCAACCCTCACTCGTTTGGAGCATTTGGAGAAGCGTTTTTTCTCTTAAGGATCCAGCGTCCGGTGACAAGAATTAACGTTATCGCCAGTACCACAGCCAAGATAAGGGAAACGGCTTTAATGATACGGCTTTCCTCGATATAAGTGCCGGCAACTGTCAGCTCAACTTTTTGGGGTTGTGGAACTTTCTTAACAACGTTCTCACCGCTAGCATTTTGTTCCGTGACTTCTTTAACATCTTCCTTTACTGTTAGCTCTAGTTTCACGATTTGGCCAGCAACTTCTACTTCCAGATTATATTTGCCGGAAGGCACATCGGTGAAAGCTATTTCGCCGTCCTTATTAGTAATCGCTTCTTTAGAAAGTTGGGGAATTTTTACTTTAACGTTGCTAAGAGCAATTCCCAGTTCATCTTTTAACTTGATCGAGACGAGAAACTTTGCACTCGCTGAAGACCCCCCATCGCTACTAGAAGAGGTGGTTGGCGTTGTTGTCTGACCCGTCGACTGATCTGATCCAGAAGTGGACGGTGTAGTTGAGCCTGACGGTGGTGGGGAGGTGGGTGTCTGACCTGAAGAATAACTACCTTGACTGTAAGAGGGCGGGTTATTAACTGTGTAAGTTCCTCCAGTAGGACCACTAAGTATATTGGCGTTGTCGGTACTTCTTAAGACCGCTGAACCACTGGCAAAGCTAACCGAAGCAGTTCCCGCTGCAATTGCTTTAAAATTCACAATTCCCACCAACTGCACTCCAGTCTTGGGGGTTAAAGTTCCTTTGCCAATTCTAACTGAACCACTACCCCCACTAGTCTCCGCAGCAATTTCAAAAGCGCTGCCAGAACTATCAACACTAATAAACTGCAGGGTAGCAGTTGGATAACTTAGATTAGCTTGGACAGCGTTGACTGGGTCTCCACCAGTGTTGGTATAGACACTAACTGCAAAGTTTTCACCGTTGTTAACCGTCTTACTTGCCGGTGAAAGGTACAAGGTAGCGGCAGCTCTTACCGAAGATGGGTTTGCAACGGCAGCTAGTGCAAAGAGGATTAGGAAAAAACTTAACAGGAAAATTTTCGATCTATTCATAAAAGCTTTAAGTTCCCCACCTAGATAGTAAGATACTTAGATCAAAGATATCAACTGTGCCGTTTTTGTTCAAATCCGCTGCTGAATTATTTGTTCCCCAGCGGGTTAACAAAATTGATAAATCGAAGATATTAATTATACTATCGCCGTTCAGATCAGCAACATTGCCAGTGGTAGCCGAGACTGTCGCAGAAGCGCTAGATAGATTGCCAGCAGTATCTTTTGCTCTTACAAAGTAACTGTAACTGGTTTGGTTGGTTAACCCAGTATCGTTAAAGCCAGTGGTAGTAACAGTAGTTATCAAAATATTGTTGCGGTAAACCTCGTAGCCGGAAATTGCCACATTATCAGTACTCGTGCTCCAAGTTAAGTTAATCTGACTGGAACTAGTCGGTGCTGCTACCAAACCAGAGGGCACTGATGGGGCTTGGTTATCAACCGTAACCGTTACTGAAGTAGTTGTTTGGTTGCCGGCGTTATCGGTTGCTCTGGCTGAGAGAGAATGCGCGCCGTTTGAGAGGCTAGTTGTGTTTAAGCTAAAGCTGTAGGGAGAAGTCGTGTCTGTGTTTAACACATTACTTCCGTCCAAAAATTCGACCTTATTCAGGCCAACACCATCCGAAGCATTAGCAGAAATAGTTATACTTCCGCGAACAATAGCACTGTTTGTTGGAGAGGTGATGGAAACTGTTGGTAAGGTGTTGTCAACGGTAACTGAAACGTTAGCGGAGGTAAAAATATTGCCGGCACTATCAGTTGCCCGAGCAGATAAAGTATGGGCTCCGTCGGAAAAGGTTGCGGTATTCCAGCTAAAGGAGTAGGGAGAGCTTGTATCAGTAGCGCGCACGGTACCATCGACCAAAAAATCCACACTACTAACGTTGGTATTGTCGCTAGCACTTGCAGTTACAGTTTGAGTTCCTCTGACCTGAACTCCGCTTGCAGGGGTGCTAATGGAAACTGTCGGCAAGGCGTTGTCAACTGTCACGGTTAAGTTAGAAATTGCCGAACCATTAGAACCGTCAAACGCCCGGGCAGAAACAGTATGGCTACCATCAGTGAAGTTAGCAGTATTCCAGGAAAAGCTGTACGGAGAAGTAGTGTCGGTGGATTGGGGGATATTGTCTACCAAAAATTCGACTCTAGCGACACTGGTATCATCTGTAGCTGTAGCCGAGACACTAACCGTACCTTTGACAAGGGCATTTGCCGTCGGGCTAGTAAGATTAACCGTCGGCGGTAGATTAACTACGGTGTAAGTGGCGCCAACAGTTGCGTCCAAGATATTGGCGTTATCGCTGCTGCGAACAATGGCCGAGCCGGCTGTAAAGCTCATTGAGCTAGCGCCCGGGCTTTGTTTAGCTCTGAAAGTTACTTTCGTTACCAATTTAAGACCTATAACAGGTACCGGCGGCTGTCCGTTAACTGAGGCAACTCCTCGAGCTAAAGATACACTACCGTTGCCTCCGGTGTTTTCTGCCTCAACACCAAAAGCGCTTGTCGTATTATCAACGCTAACAAAATCAAACTTAGTAACATCATAAGAAAAATTAGCTTGAACCGCATTTACCGGCTGGGTCTGACTTTCCTCCCAAACTTCAACAGTTAGTAACGCTCCTTGGTTAACGTTGGATGCAGCTGGTAACAAACTTAAAGTTGGGGTCGTTGCTGCTTTACCAGAAGGCTCTCTAGAAGTTAACACCGCATAGGCAGTTATAGGAATGGCAATAAGAATTAAAACTGTCCCTAAGATAGGTAATAGATCTTTACTTTTATAAGGCGGGTTAATTGCGCTTCGGTATTTTTCTAAAAATGTGCTCAAGGACATTATTTATATTTTACTATTCTCACTGTCTATTTTGCCAATTTAACTTCCCCATTTTGAAAGGAGAATTGAAAGGTCAATGATATCCACCTTGCCGTTTTTACTTAAATCGGCAGCTGCGTCGGTAGTACCCCACTTGGTCAATAACACTGACAAGTCCAAGATGTTCACGCTTCCATCGCCGTTAATGTCCCCTACTTTACTACTTGGAGGCGGCGGTGGGGGCGGTGTTGTTCCACCGCTTAGCGGGCAGCTAGACGTGGCCTGTCCCGTCCTTTCCTGACCGGATGCGCTTTGAAAGGCAGACAAGGTCGAGTATAAAACGTTATCCCACTTAAAAGGCGTGCCGCCGGAAAACATCGTATCCCCGTCAAAGTCCAAACCGGATGAAGGTCCGTAGGGAAATTCAAAGACATAGCGTTGGACGTTGAAGCAGTTGCTGCGTACCACCAGATTTGCATGCTGGGGATCGGTTTGCTGAATACCTTTAAAACCTGTGCAGCGGTTGCCAATAATGTGAGCGGTTGCCGTTGAAGGATTGCCGACTTTGAAACAGTATTGGCCTCCTGTGGAGTCAATAGTATTGTTCTCGACATATGTTGGGCCTGAAATCGGCGAGGCAATGGCAATACCCGCAAGACACCCGGCAATATTATTGCCGCGCAGTCGATTGTTCTGGCCGCCGCCTTCTGCCGAAATTCCATCATCGGAGCAGGTTCTAATTGTATTGTTCTCAACCAGCGTGTCTTGGTCAAAGACACCGTCCTTCTGATCTTCGCCCCAGCCGCCGATGCCGTCCCAACCCCCGACAACAAGATTACCGGTGATAATGTGTCCGCCGCCGGACGGATTGATGTTGCGCGAGAAGAAGAAAATACCATCCGAGATGGAACGCTGCCCGTCTGCAGTGTCGGAAAGATTGTGGCGGAAACGGATAGTATTGTTCATAATTGTGGTTCTCGCGCCGCCAAAATAAGAGGCGACTCCCGCCTCGTCATGGTCGCCTCCGCCGTCACAGTTAAAATCGTGGATGTAATTGTTCCGGATGGTAGTATCATGGGGTGCGACTGACATCGGTAAGTCATCGCTGTTACCGATATGAACACCGGAGCGGCGTGTGTTTCTGATCTCAAAACCGGAAACGGTGATGTTGGAAACGTCAGCGTAGAGCGGACCGCCGATCTCGAGATCTCGCTCCTGGACGATCTCAATGCCGTTTTCGCGAGAGCACTGACCGTCAATGATCGCTCCTGTGTCACCCTGAAGCGTTAATGGTTTAGTGACTTTGACCTGCTCGTTATAAGTACCAGCTCTAACTTGGATAATGTCGCCATCTGCGGCGGCGTTCACTGCTGCCTGTATAGTTGAGTAACCACCTGACCCAACAATAAGAGTATTAGCCGCTGCTTGGCCAGTGGGTTCTCGGACGGATTTTAAGTTTAAGCTAATAACTGGGATTGAAACCAAAATAACTAGTAGCAAGCCGAGAGTTATGGTTAGCGTAGGGCTGGAAGACATTTTTTAAGAAATTTTCTCACGTTTATGGCTGCGTTTGGCCAAAGTAGAGCAGTTAAACTAATTATCGTACGTAGAAAACAAGACTGTCAAACGAAGGGCTTTCGTCCAGTTACCCAAGGATCGGGTGTGAGACAAAAGGTTTTAGGTTGACAAATCACTGCTTGCCCGCTAAAATACTTAGCTGGTTAAAGGATCGACCGTTTAGTGTAATTGGTAGCACAGCCCCTCTCGCAAGGAGAAAGTAGAGGTTCGAACCCTCTAACGGCCGCCAACAGTGGGCCACCATCTCGCTACCAGAGAGATTCCTCCGAGTTTTCGGAGTAAAAAAGACGGCGTAACTTAATTGGGAGAGGCCCGACTCTTAATCGGTGTATGCAGGTTCGAATCCTGTCGCCGTCACCAAACCCGATGTAGCTCAGTTGGTAGAGCGGCTGATTCGTAATCAGCAGGTCGTGGGTTCAAGTCCCACTGTCGGGTCCAAGAGAGATCCCCACGTACCTAAGCGCGAGCGCATGGTACATGGTTTGGTTGTTCGGGCACCTAGATAGGACCCTTATGACTTAGGCAGCGTTGCTTGACTTTCGGGTCAGGGGAAAACCACAGCGCTGCCAACAATAGACCAACCACCAGATCGCAGCCGCGATGAACTGGTGTCTGGTTTAGGAGCGGTTGTTAGCGTGCCTACCTCGGCTGACAACAACCGCCCCGCTCAGAGCAGGTCCTCTGTTTCGCATCAGCGAAATATGACCTGCTCTTTTTCTTCTTTAACTAGAGTTCTTTGAAGGCGTCTTTTTGTTTGGCGGAAAGGTTTTTGGGAGTAATCACTTTAACCCGCACGTACTGGTCGCCTCGGTAGCTACCGTGTTTAATTCCTTTTTCCCGAATGCGAATTTCGGTTCCAGTTTGAATACCTTCAGGAATTTTCAAAGTCACTTTACCATCAAGAGTTGGGACTTCGATATTATCTCCTAAAGCAGCTTGTGCAAAAGTGATGGGCTGCTCAAAATAAACATCAAACCCGCTTCGTTTGAAATCTTTATGAGGGACTACCTGCACGGTTAAGTAGAGGTTGCCATACCCACCGCCTTTTTCACCGGCGCCTCCTAACTCTGAAAAACGCACGGTGTCGCCATCATCAATTCCAGCGGGGATTTTAATTTCTGTTTCTTTGACACTTCTTACTCGGCCAGCTCCTTTACACTTTGGACACTTTTTCTCGATAATTTCTCCCTCACCAGCACAGTTGGGACAAGTTCTCATCGTCACCAGATTTCCAAAAATAGACGCTGTTGTTTGCTGGGTTTGTCCGCGTCCGTTGCAAGTAGGGCAAGCGCTTTTTTTACTGCCTTTTTCAGCACCAGTTCCAGAACATTCGGAACAAACTTCAAAACGGGGGATTTCGATTTTTTTCTCAACACCAAAAGCAGCTTGTTCAAAAGGGATAGTGATTTCGTAGTGCAAGTCCTCTCCAGTTAACCTACCTCGACGGCCTCTTGCACCAAAGGGTGAAGCTCCACCGAAAAATTCGTTAAAAATTTCAAAAGGGTCACGGAAACCGCCGAAATCAAAATCAACATTGACCCCCGGGCTATAAGAATAGGAGTAGCCGCGACCGCCGGCGCTAGCTCCAGCGCCGGGTTGGAAAGCCGCGTGACCAAACTGGTCGTAGGCGGCTTTTTTTTGCGAGTCGGAAAGCACTTGATAAGCTTCGTTAATTTCCTTAAAACGGCTTTCAGCACCAGCAGTTTTATCCACATCCGGATGATGCTTGCGTGCCAAAACCCGGTAAGCCCTCTTAATCTCTTCTGAAGAAGCGGTCTTTGGAATATTTAGAATTTCATAGTAATCTCTTTTATTAGGCATAAACTGAAAATGATTTTAGCAGATAAACCCAAATAGTGCTAGCGTTTGAAGTAAAAGAAAAACGCCGATAGGTAAACCTTCGGCGTAGATCAACTCTCCTACTCAGACAACGCTAGGCAACGGCCACTTTAGGTCGCAGCTGAGACATTTGGCCTGAATAAGCAGGCCGTCTCCCAAGTAATAGCTGGCAGTGAAGAATTCTTTACAGCGGGGGCACTGTTCTTCACCGAAACGGACCTCAGTTTTCTTCCCGGCAGGGGCAGCGGGCTGTTGTTTAGATGTCAAGCTTTCCTCTCTCCTTTTCGGTCTTGTCTGAACCTCACAGGGCCTAGATGTGCAGAAGGTTACTGGCTAAAGTGGCCACCAAGACAAATACCGCGGTGAAACCGATGAAACGCTGGGCCCGAGCCCCAAACCTGTACAGGGTTTGGTTGTCAGGAGGCGTCTGTATGTGAACCCAACCGGTAAGCTGCCAAGATTATGAAAAGGATTCCCGTTAGACCCCAGAGCATCTCGTCTCCTTATCTACTTGCTCTCTTTTGCTGAAAATAGTATACCCCTTCCAGTCAAAATGGGATATATAGATCGCTCCGCGCTCTGCGACCACTTCGTGGACTAAGAGCGCTGAAGCGCTCTGTAGCCGCTGTTATGAATAAACATTCATATATCTTTTTCCCAAAGAAAAACGCCAGAAGTTTGATTTACCCCTGGCGCCCACGGATTTTAAGAAAAGCCTCCGTCGATGTTGATGACTTGGCCGGTAAGAAAACCAGCTTCTTCAGAAGCTAAGTATGCTACTAATGCGGCTACTTCTTCTGGCCTGCCTACTCTCTTTATCGATTGGACAGACCTGATTTTCTCAGCGAATTCTTCCGAAACGTCTTGAGTAGCGTCAGTCTCGATGTGACCCGGAGCGACACAGTTCACAGTGATATTCCTGCTTCCCATTTCCCGAGCCAACGCCTTACTGAAACCGATAACTGCTGCCTTGGAGCCAGAGTAGGCGGTTTGGCCTGTGCTTCCCAACACCCCAGCCATAGAGACGACATTAATAATCCTTCCCCAACCAGCACCCGCCATCATTCCCCGTATCAGGGCTTGGGTCATCCGCACAGTAGAAAGGTAGTTCAGATCCAACATGCTAGTGAAATCTCCGTCTACGAGTCGGGGAAAGAGGTTACTTCTCCCTGGTCCGCCGGCGTTGTTGACCAGAATGTCAACTCGACCCAGTTTAGCGAAGACTTCATTGGCAATGCGCTCGACGTCATCTTTTTTACTAACGTCGCCCTGCACTAAGATAGCCGCGTCATCACCAAGGACTGCTTTGATTATTTGAACAACCCTCTCAGCAGCCTCTTTTTGGGTGTGGTAGTGGACGACTACCTTAGCAACCTCTAATCTGCTTTCCGTGGCCAGCTGAATAGCGATCGCCCGGCCGATCCCACGCGAGGCGCCGGTTACCAGCGCCACCCGACCATCGTCTTCTGCCATTTACCTCTCCTATCTATTTGCTTGTAGTTACAGGATATTATACAGCTTGGGGTCAAAATTTATAGCAGGGTGGTATAATTGCAGCGTCAAAGGAGAGTGAAACTTGAAAATATCTTGGGCAATATCTTTATTAACCGCTTTAAATCGTCGGAAGAGTTCAGAGACGGTCTTCGAACGAGTTCGAAAAGTACTTGCCACCTGCAGGGTTGGAAGGAATAGCGAAGCAGATTTCTTGAAAATGGGCTTGGAGAGTAGTTTATCTGACTACTTCCACTTCAAAGGCCCTGCTGAAGAAGTCGAACTCTTGCAAGCCTTGGAAAACAAGTTCAGCACCAGGGATTTCTCCATCAGGATTTCAGCTAAAGACGCTGGGTCCTTTTTCACTGTCGGCGACATTGTCAACTACCTGAACCGACAAGGAGTAACTGATGATCAGTGGTTGGAACCGGTCGTAGGGAACCGAAATTGGAAAGTCAGATCACAATAGGGTGATGCAAAAAGCGTCACCCTTTTTTTATTCTTTCTTTTCCTCATCGATGACTTCGCCTTCAACGGGTTTGTTACCCTCATCATCCTTCTTTTCTTCACCTTCTGTTGGTGGAATTTCTTCTTGGACACCAGCGCCTTCAGGATTGGCACCGGGGGCATCTTTTGCCATGGCTGGGCCGATTTTTTGCAAAGCCGGTCCTAGTTCATCAACTGCCTTTTTGATTGCATCAGCATTGTCCTTGGCAATTACCTCTTTAGTTTTGGCAACCTTTTCTTCTACTTCCTTTTTGATATCATCAGGCACTTTATCGCCGGCTTCTTTCAAGGATTTCTCCGCTGTGTAGATTAAACTGTCAGCAATGTTGCGAGCTTCAATTAAATCTTTTTTCTTGGCATCTTCTTCAGCAAATTTTTCCGCCTCTTGGGCCATTTTTTCGGCTTCCTCTTTTGATAAACCAGTTGAGCCGGTAATGGTGATTTTTTGCTCTTTGCCGGAGGTTTTATCTTTTGCTGAGACGTTCAAAATGCCGTTAGCATCAATATCGAAAGTGACTTCGATTTGCGGTACCCCACGGGGCGCAGGTGGAACTCCGTCCAGAATAAACCTGCCCAAAGATTTGTTGTCAGAGGCCATTTGGCGCTCACCCTGCAAAACATGCACTTCCACGCTGGTTTGGTTGTCAGCCGCAGTGGAGAAAACCTCGGTTTTGGAAGTTGGGATAGTTGAGTTACGTTCAATTAGTACGGTGCGCACTCCACCGAGAGTTTCAACACCCAAGGACAGGGGGGTAACGTCGAGTAGAACCACATCCTTAACTTCACCGGTGAGCACTGCTCCTTGAATAGCCGCGCCAATTGCCACTACTTCGTCCGGATTAATGCCTTTGTGAGGCTCTTTTCCGAAGAATTTTTGCACTGCTTCGCTCACCCTCGGCATTCTAGTTTGGCCACCAACTAAGATTACTTCATCAACTTTGGACGCTTCAATGCCAGCATCTTTCAACGCAGACTTGCAAGCCTCAAAAGTTTTATCAATTAAATCGCTAACTAAACTCTCGAGTTTCGCACGGGAAAGTTTGACCAGTAAATGTTTGGGACCGGAGGCATCGGCAGTTAAAAACGGTATGTTAATTTCAGTTTCCAGGGAACTGGAAAGCTCTACTTTGGCTTTTTCCGCCCCGTCCCGCAAGCGTTGCATGGCTTGTTTATCGCCTGATAAATCAATACCGTTTTCTTTTTTAAACTCTTCGACAAGAAAATCAATAATTTTTTGGTCAAAATCATCTCCTCCTAAATGGGTATCTCCGGCAGTAGATTTGACTTCAAAAACCCCTTCTCCAAGTTCCAAAATGGAAATATCAAAAGTTCCTCCACCCAAATCGTAAACCGCAATAGTGTGGGCTTTTTCTTTTTCCAAGCCGTAAGCGAGAGCCGCCGCAGTTGGTTCGTTGATAATTCTCTTCACATCGAGTCCAGCAATTTCGCCAGCCTGTTTAGTCGCCTGCCTTTGCGCATCGTCGAAGTAGGCCGGCACAGTAATCACTGCTTCGGTGACTTTTTCGCCTAAATAACTTTCGGCATCAGTTTTTATTTTTCCCAAAATCTGCGCACTAATTTCCTGGGGAGTAAACTCTTTGCCTTCAACTTCTACCACCGCCATCTCGTTTTTACCAGCTTTGACTGTGTAGGGAAGCCATTTAACATCTTTTTGGACAGTTTGGTCGCTCGCTTTTCGACCCATCAACCGCTTTACAGAAAAAATAGTGTTTTTAGGGTTGATAACTGCCTGGCGTTTGGCTACCCGTCCAACTATTCTCTTTATTGGGTCAACCACACTGGGAATAATGTTTTCCCCCTCAGAGCTATGGATAACTTTAGGTTGACCACCTTCAATAATGGCGACCGCGCTGTTAGTTGTTCCAAGATCAATACCAACGATTTTTGACATTTCTAGTTCCTCCTAATCAAGTTCTAAAATGTAATTTTTAACAATGATCCAAATCATACTAAAAAGTATCCACCAGACAAAAATATCCAGTGCCACTGACCAATAATTAAAGGTGTAGCTTGCCACCCCGCTGTCGCTAATAGTCTCCCGAGCAAAAGAAAAAGGAAAACCGTGTCTAAATTCCTTCTGGATGTAAAAAAAGCTGACACTAGTAGTAAGAATTGCCAGTACCAAAGTCCAAAGCAAAGACAAAACTCTAACCATTTACGCTCCTACTTTCTTTATTGACAGCGGTAACTTTAACTCTTGCGGGACGCAGTACTTTATCGCCTATTAAATAACCTTTCTGCAAAACTTCAGCAATCGCCCCTTCCCGGTCACCTTCAACGGTGGCAATACCTTCGTGCAACTGTGGGTTAAAACCGCCCTCTACTGAAATTTCTTTAACGTTTTCGGCTTCTAAGATATCTTTAAATTTTTTTATCACAAGTTCCAAGCCTTCGGAGTTGATATTTTTTTGGGCTTCTTCCAGGGAATCCAAGACGTCCAAGAATTTCGCAATTAACAGGATGTTAGCAAATTTAACAACTGTCTTTTTTTCTTCCTCAACTCTTTTTTGCAAATTAGCGTAATCAGCTAAAGCCCGCTTGAGCTGGTTTTCAAGCTCAACAGACCTTTTATTATTGACTTTATGAGCGGTTTTTCGCATGAGTTTAACTTACCAGTTTCGTGAAAATTCAGTGAGAAGATCGCCAAAATAACGCACTGTCGGGATCACCCGGCTAAACTGCATTCGCGTTGGTCCTAAGATACCAATTACCCCAGCGTTTTTCTTGCCAGAACCAAACGGAGAAAAAACTACCCCGCAGTATTCCAAATAATCCCCACCAAGCTCTTCTCCGAGTAAAATGTGTACATCTTCATCACCAACTGCTCGATCAAAAATTGCCTCTAGTGACTCCTGCTGATCAACTAAACCCAAAACTGTTTTGGTTAAATCCAGATCAATAAATTCCGGATAGTCTAAAATGTTGGAAGTGCCCGCGTAAAAAAACTCTCCGTCTTCAGAATAGGCAATGGCTAAACTGCCAGTCTGGGCGGAAAGTTCACGGGCGGCCTGACGCAAAAGCTTGTGAAATTGAAAACGTTGCTCCCAAAGAGATTCTTTGATAGTCACCTCGTCCTTAACTGGTAAAGCGACTTCTTTCATCAGATCGTTGATATAGGTCTTTAACCCTAGGGAAGTGGGAACACGGCCAGCAGAAGTGTGAGGCTGTTTTAAGAAACCGTCAGCTGTTAAAGCCACCATTTCATTACGCACTGTAGCCGGGGAAACCCCCAAAGAGTGTTTTTCGACAATATGCTCCGAACCAACTGGTTCGGCAGTCTCGATGTATTCGTCAATAATGGTTTTAAGAAGTTGTTTTTTTCGCTCTGAAAGTTCCATGGATGGCCTTCCTAGCCTCAAAAATAGGTAGCAAGAGCTTAGCACGAGTGCTAACTACTGTCAAGTTGTATAATGAAAAATTCAATGCGCGAAAATTTCTTGGTAAAAATACTTCTTACCTTAAATTTGTTAGGAATGGGTTTTCTGCTTCTCTCTTTTATCGGCGGCGACAGTCCCACTAGCGACGAGACTCCCCACCTTCTTTCCGGCTACGTGGCTTTAAAATACGGCCAGAATTATATTGACCCAGAACACCCGCTTTTGATAAAAAGTTTAGCTGCTACACCGCTACTTTTTCAAGACTTGGAATTTAATCAAACTGACCCCAATTACTCTAACCAAAAAGAGGATTTCGATATCGGCAAAATGTTTAAAGCTGCTCACACTTTTCTCGACTACCGTAGCAATGATCCAGATCAGATCATCTTCTTAGCACGGGTCCCCATGATCTTGTTGACAGTCTTTTTCGGACTGGTAATTTTTCTCTTTGCTCAAAAACTTTTCAATACCAAAGTTGCCCTACTGGCAACTTTTCTTTATTCTACTGAACCTAATATTCTTGCCCACGGACCTTTGGTTAATACTGATATTGCCGCCGCCGGCTTTATTTTAACCACGATCTACGCTCTTTATTTATACTCGGAAAAACAGACCCAAAAACACTTAATTTTCTTAATTTTAGCTCTAACTGCCGCTCTTTTGAGCAAGTTTTCGACTCTTTACTTGGTACCAATTGTTTTGGTTTTAATGGAGTTCATCTACCACCGGCAGAAAAATTTTCAGAGAGCACATATGCTCTACTTAATTGGCGGGTCGTTGTTAATCATCTCCCTTTTCTACGGACTAGTTTCTTTCCGCACTGAAGGTTGGGCGGGTTTTATTCCGCTTCAATATTTCAAAGGCTTAGTAATTGTCTTTGCGCAAGTTTCCGCAAGTGAGCGCTTCTCCTGGCTTTTGGGTGAAAGTTACAATGGGGCCCGTTGGTACTACTTTCCTATTTTAATCACAGTTAAAACTCAAACTTTGACCTTAGTTGGTTTTGCGCTAGCGCTTTTTTTCCTTTGGAAGAAAAACCTCAGCTTAGATTTAAACCAAAAAGTAATTTTCTTTTCTCCTTTAATTATCTTTTTGGGGTTGGCGCTGGTAGCAAAATTTAATATTGGTATCCGCCACGTTCTACCGCTTTACCCGTTTTTAATAATCCTAGCTGCCGCTAGTTTTATTAAGCTGCTTGATATCATTTTGAGCGTAGCGAAAAATCTCTCAATCAAGACAGTCTTGGTTAGTGGGGTTTTACTGACAGTCCTAATTGCCGGACGACTTTGGTCGGTAGGAAGCACTTACCCGCATTTTTTGAGTTATTATAATTTTTTGGTCGGAGGCACCGATAACGGTTGGATGGTAGCCAATGACTCTAACTACGATTGGGGGCAAGATGTAAAACGTTTGGCAAAATATGTCAGCGAAAATAATATTTCTTCGCTTGCTTTTGACAACTATACTGGCCACTACGCTGCCAGTTATTATAATATTCCCGTCACCAATATCAACCCTAAAGATACCGGGTACAAAGGTTATTTAGCCCTTTCAACTTCGGTTATTGCTTTTTATGAGGATAAAGAGGCAAGCTACTCTTGGGTTACCGACAATTACCAACCCATCGCCCGCGCCGGCAAAAGCATTTTCATTTTCGAACTAAAGTGAGAAAACAAGTCTGCTTATATTCAAGATTGAATAAAAAAGGAAAAGCCTTTCGGAAATTCGAAAGGCATCTATTTGAACCTAATTAGCGCTGCTAGGATTTTTACCCCAACTTTATTATTATATCACCGCTAGTCTACCCATCAAAAGACTTGTTTTTTTATTTCCAGTAGCTTAATGTGTGCTAAATCTGCACACTTTATAGATAAATAATAAGGAAGGACAGTTGTGAAAGTCAATTTCGCAAGCTACTTAAAAGCGGCCCTTTTACCACTTTTTACTCTAGTGTTCTTCCTTACGGCCAGCATCGGCCTTTTTGACTGGACTAAAGACGCTCAAGCAGCGTCTTTTTCTAAACCTTCAGACTGCGGCGAAACTATAACCCTATACCCCCAATCTCTCACTCTTTTTGTCCCCGCGGTTCGACCGTTGGAGATTGACAAAAATTCGTCTAAACGTAGCTTGGTCATTACAATCCACGGCTTCAATAGTTCAGCTACTACTGAGTTCCAAGACATGGCAAGGAAAAGCGCAGGAGAGCCCTCCGGTCCCTTCGACTACATAGCCTACGGCTGGAGTCAGTTAGCAAGCAGTCTCTATTCTGGCACTAAGGTTTCACTTGGACAAGTTCCTCATCTGGAACAAGCTAGTCGCGTTGGTCGCTGTATCGCTTATGATGTTGCTAACAGCCAATACACATACGTTCATGTTATTGGCCACTCTCTTGGCTCAACTGTAGCAGATTCGTTTTCCAAGAAGTTGTCCGAGTTAGTTGGTGGTTACATTACAGTAGCCCTGACTGGGCTGGATGCTTACACCGGGGTAACTCCGGGAAATTTTGGTAGTGCAGCTGCCTTCACAGATCACTATCTGGCAACTGATGACTACCCACTAACTAACTGGACTTTCGCCAACGCCTGCAACGTGGACGTTACCAGCCTTAAATTTGATGGTTCCTTCACTGGAGGTTCCCACGGCTGGCCGATTCAATTCTACCTTAAAACTCTTGACAGCCCTCTCCAAGTCAATTTTAAGGGTCTTGGCTTTGCTTACCATCGAGAGTACACCGGAATAACTCCGATCTTTAGCAACCGTTGTCCGCAAGGACAGGTAATTAAACTGGAGCCGTGTCTTCTGAACTGCAGTCCTACGCCTGCCCCTACCCCGACTCCGACCCCCACGCCTACCCCAAACCCCACTCCAAGCCCGGGAACTTCTTGCACCACTCCGGTAGTAACTCAACCAACTGCCGGGGGGAATTATGCTGCCAACGGTTCGCCGGTGACAATCAAATGGAACACCAATTGTCCATCGAGTTATTTTGAAATCACCGGTGGGCCGTATACGTCCCCACAAACTGCTGGTTGGAGATCTGGTACCCAATATACGTATGCTCAGGGCTTATGGAGCGGGTCTTACAACCTTAGAGTTAGAGGAAGGGATTCTCAGTTACGTCAAACCAACTGGAGTACAATTGTTCCCTTTACAGTTGGGAGCTCTTCGCCCAATCCAACTCCGACTCCTCCTCCAACTTCCGGGGCGTCTTGCAGCACTCCTACGATCACCCAACCCAGTTCCAACGGCAATTTCCCTGAAGGTGGGCCGGTCACCATCAAGTGGTCTACCAGCTGTCCCTACAGTTACTTCGAAATCACCGGCGGACCCTACACTTCACCGCAAAATGCGGGTTGGATAACGGCAAAGGAATTTACCTATGCCCAAGGTCTTTGGCCGGGCGCTTACAGCCTGAGAGTACAGGGTAAAGATTATCAGGGTAGGCAAACAGGATGGAGTTCCACAGTCAACTTTGCCGTCGGCAACTTCGCACCAACGCCCGCCTGCTCCGGCAATGGGTTGATCTACGATAGTACTGGCCGCTGTGCTGGAGTTTCTGACACAAGTTGTCACAGCCTCCCCTCACTCGGCTTAAACTCTCTTAAATCTGTCACCCTCAACTCCGGCTGGAGCGTAGTAATTTCTTCTAAAACTGACTGTAGTGATGAGATTGGTCGTTACCAACAAAGCACGACTATTGATACTGGAGTAGCCTCCGGGGCCAAGGCTATTCGTCTGGAAGCAATTCTCCCCAGCGATTGTCCCGAACTTCCACCAACCGGTGGCATCCGCGCTTACCGTGAAGGCGGTTTCCGCGAGGGGGGTGGTTGCCGTAACACTACTCTCTCCCAAGGCGGCATTCCTTCTTTTCCAGCAGTTGGCTATCCAAACGGCCCCTCCTCCATGAAGTTTTTCGGTGACCATATTGACCGGGCCCAAGTCACGGTTTACCCGGGAGAAAATTACACTGGTACACCTTGTGCAACTTACACCCAAGACGTTAGCGACTTCTTAAACTGCAACGGCAAAGTTATTTCTATTAAAGTGGATGCCTTCACACCGCCCACCCAGGCGCTAAATATTGCTAGTGAGGGTCAGTGGGACCTTGATATGTCCGCAGCTTTGGACAACGACCCAACCACCTGGTCGGGGGTTCCCCACGGCGGAAGCGTTGGTGTAGTTTTCCCAACTTCACAAAAAATTCTGGGTCTAGTGGTTCACGACCGACCACCCGACTCCGTAAATCCCAACGGCATCAACAAAATTTACGTTAGTTTTGGTGGCGGTGTAAGCGGAGGCATGATCATCGATAACATCGACCTAGTGGCTTCCGGGCAACGCTGCGCCATAATAGCTCCAACAACTTCGATTGATGCCAGATGGGTTAGTATAAAGCTAGCTGATAGTAGCGGCGGTAACGGTTTTTCCGATGTGGAAATTTTCGCTGCCGACGGTGGCACTATCCGTCCAACTATTCCTTGTCCTAAAGTTTACACGGATGATGCCAAACCAGGTGTTTCCGCCCCACCTAGCAACTGGGTGGAACCAATCTCATCAACTTTGAAAACTCCAGCTTGCGATAGCAAAACTCTCATGCTCTTTGTTGCAGCTAACGACAGCTTCTCGGACAAATGTCCTTCCAGTGGAGTGATCGGAGCAACAGAGGCTTTACCTTGCGGACCGTCGGTTCACTTCAATGGTGCACGAACAATTAATTTGACTGATAGTCCGCAATTAAACTCGGGCAAATTGTCAATAAGCATTTGCGCGAAGATTGATGCTTGGGCGGCCAGCACTTTCCTACGCAGAGAATTGCAAAACGGGGGGACAACAGACCAGTTTATGTTGGGTACGCGCGACGGTAATTTGTCGGCTCACATTTCCTGCTACCCTGATATAATTGGCACAAAGCCTATATCTACTGGTTGGCATGTCTTAGGTTTAATCTTCGATGCTCCCAACGGAACTTTATCAACAACGATTGATGGAGTAATTGTCGACACGGTGACTAATTCTCCGGGAACCAATTGTCCTAGCTGGGATTCCGGCTATGGACCGTTGGTTTTGGGAAACAACCGCGCCAATGCCGATTACTTTACCGGGGACATTGCCTGGGTTAAAATCGCTACTCCCTAAAACTTTCCATTATTACCCAACAGGACTTGCTAAAGTCTGTTACACTTTAATTACTTCTTGATTGGAGGAGAGGTTGCAACCAAATGAGGTACCGTGCGTTCGCTGTGGAGCAACAGCACAGGAGCAGATTATCGCTGTCGTTTTCAAAATCGAGGACGACGAGGTAGAGGAGATTCCTCCTGCCCTAACTAACGGTTATCACTGCAGGCACTGCAACATTGACTTCCTTTCGCCAGAACAGGAGGCTGAGCTAGCAGAGAGTCTCGAGATCGAGGCCTATGCGATCATCTACATTGAGGAGGTCTAACTTACCAACGAGCGGTTCGTTCGCAAGAATGAACCGCTTTTCTTTTAAAATTGAAATAAAAAAGGCAGGGTTAAACGGTGACCCTGCCATTAGAGGATGGTGCATATGTTCCCTGATTCGGTTTTTCACCCACAATCCGACGCTGCGCCTCGTCTATCTCACGGCGGGCAAAGACAATTTGGTTGTAAATGTCCCCGCACCAGCTGTCACCCTGGGCTCGTCTGCTTTCCTGAAACTCTTCCCATTCGGGGCCTTGCATTTCTGCTTCCAAAGTCTTGACCAACGCTCCCAGTTGACGCAGCTGTTCCAAGGCAACTTGGTGCGACATCCGGTTGAATTCCTTTACCGCGACGTCTCCTTGCATTCCCTTCCTCCTTTGGGAAAATTATACTGCTAAAACAGGGAAAAGGCAAGTTTGCTTGCTTGGTTTAATCTTCGTCTTCGGCGTCACCAACACCATCAGAGTCAGTATCAGCGCGGTTTGGATCGGTGCGGCGATAATTAAGTTCGCTACGATCATCTAGTCCGTCTCGATCAGTGTCGGCAGTTAATGGGCTAGTGCCATGACGTAGAACTTCTTCACCGTCAGCAATACCGTCGCGGTCGCTATCTGCATAGTTCGGGTTGGTGCCTTGATAGGCTTCCTCTGTATCACTCAAACCATCATTATCAGAATCAGTTGTCCTCGGATCTTCAGTCTTTGGATCGTCTTGCATAAGCATACCAATCGGAGTCAGTTCAATCGCTATAGCGTTGCTAATTATTCTTTATTAAAACCTCACGCCCAAAACGTTGATTGTCGTCCGAAAACATCTAAATCCTGGTTATCTTGAAAACTAGGTGGGTTTTTCCTCGTCAATCTTGTTAATCTGAAAGTTTATATGTGGGTTTACTTTTTTAATCACAATCTCGTAATCGCCTTTATCTCTACACAGTTGAATGGTCATTTTAATCTTATCGCTATCTTCCTCTGAACTTATAATTTTGATAAAATGTCCCACAATTTTATCATCTGTATACCCCCACTTCTTATCATCTTCTTCCCCAGATTTTCTCTCAATCATTATTGTTAGTAATGCGGTTGTCGCTGCTATCACCAAACTCATGGATGCCAGAGCATAGAAAATACCTTTATACGACCCATCGCTTATTGTAAGTAAGATGAATATAAAGATGACAGTAAACAACAAACCTGCGTTGGCCAACACGTAACCGTATTTACCTTTTATCAAGCCTAGGTCAGCACTATTAGGTAGCAGGTGTCTTTGCAAGTAAATAATTAAAACAGCTAATAAGCTTAGGATGGTCGCTACAATTGAATATTTCAAAAAGTCTTCTGTATTATTAAAACCAAGAGATGATGAAACTGCTTCGAACCACGTAAGTGCTAGTGGTATAAGTGAGACAGTAAAACCAAAAATATTAACAGTCCATGAGACTGCCTCGGCGGGTGAACCTTCTTTCAAAATTGTTCTCTTGATCAACATAAGTAATTCTTAAATTTAGAAATTTGTAGCTTTGTCTATTTCTTTCATTAGCTTTTCTGTCTCTGTTAGTGCGACTACTATCTTTTGGTAATGTTCAATATCTTCATTAGTTAAAACTCTGCCCTTGCGGTCTTTGAGCCATTTTTGCGCTGGTTGGTAACCACCGATATAGAAATTCCAAGCAATTTCAGGAACTTTGCCAAAATATTGCTCTGCATTGATAAATACTTTATCATCCTTATATATTACTTTGTCGAAAATATCTGATCCGGTTACCGGATAAGTAGTAACGAATTTATTTACCTTGGGAGATTCAAGTAAGTGCAGTGAACGTAACTCAGTACCAAAAGCAACAAGTTTTTTGAAACTTTTGACGTCCTTGGGATATGGCACACGCGGAAAATCAATTTTCAGGAATTCTTTGTATTTCTCTCGATAACTTGGCGAGTGCAAAACTGCGTAAATATAATCAAATATGTCTTCTGGTGAAACTTTGCCAACAATTTTTTCTATTTCATCAATAATTTCTTTTTTGAGATTTGCTTCTCGTGTACCATCTTCTGAATAATTATAAATTGGGAATAGATTATAAGGAGCAAAGGGTTGCGAACTCATGTCTGTAATAGAATTTGTCATATAGGAAGTAAAATGTTTTCCTGCTGCATACTGCTTACAAGCAATTATTGCATAGTTACTTCTATACATACTCGACATAACTTTTTTACTTGCTCCTCCTCTACCAATTTCTATTAAATTGGGCTGATACCATATCCATCTATAGTCGAACGGTCTGTACATGTAAACATACTCACGATAATCTTTGTCATTGTTATTTAACAGTTTTCCTTTTTCCCTTTCAGTATTCCAATACTTCCCATCCTTAATTTCCAGCTTTCTTTGAATTTCGCTTATACTGGTTTCTTTTCTTAAAACGTCTAGTTTATCTAACAGCTTCTTTTTTTCGAAATTAGTCAATAATTTATCATTATTAGTTTTTACACCATTACCATTTACAATAAAAATTTCTTTTAACGACGGAAAACTTTCATATTCCTTAGACGAGCTGAAATTTTTAGGAACAAAGAAATAATAAGGCGATGAATAATTCAGCTTTTCCCATTTAACTTCTCTCATATCATTTTTGTTTAGTGCGTTGAATTTATCTGCTTGCTTTCCATAAAGATCTGAGTGATATACCTCACCCAAACCTTTCTTTTCACTTTCTTTACGGAGAAAAATATTTATGGAGACACCTTGTTGGATATCAAAAACATTTTTATCTTCACCACCATCAGGGGCTTTTTCTTGAATGTTGGAATTACCATGTAGATCCAATATATAAATTTCATCGAAAGTTTCAAGTAGATGCTTTCTCATCTGGCGGTGAATAACCCCACTTATAAATGAGTTATTAGTAATCATTGCTACAATCCCACTTCCATTTTTCTCAACAAAATGTTCTGCGAAACGGATGAATTTTATATAATCATCTGAGAGGGGTTGAATATTTCTTTCATTGAGATTTGTTTTGTAATCCTTGGTGAGATTCTGTATCCACTCACCTTTATTGGAGGAACTCACACTGTACGGCGGATTTCCGATAACTACCATAATTGGTTTTTCATTTTTTATTTTCGATGCTTCTTTTGCTTCCTCTGCGATACTTTCAGCAAAACCAAATGAAAACAGATCTTGTTGGGCTGGGCTTTCTTCGAGAGAATTGGTGAGATAAATTCCAAGTCGTTGGTTGAAATATTTAAAACCAGTTT
The DNA here is from genome assembly GCA_036514715.1 of Candidatus Nanoarchaeia archaeon. Lineage (GTDB taxonomy): Bacteria > Patescibacteriota > Microgenomatia > Woykebacterales > RBG-16-39-9b > DATBWR01. Next base: position 49,079 of record DATBWR010000016.1, read on the forward strand.
CTCTAAAGGCCATGCTCAACTTCAAGTGGGCTATTGTATACGGTGTCATCATTAGCTCAAAACCATGCAGTCGTGGAAGCAAGTCGTTATGAACATAGGTTGGCCAACGACCTTTTTGCCCACCTTTAAGTAAATGTGTATAGATAACACGAATAACCGCGCTAATAAAAGTACCTGTTCCAGCAGCTGGGTCAAGAATTTGAACTTTGTGTAGGTTAGAAGCTGTCTTTGACGTGTCTGCCAAACCTGTGGCAAGACCAAACTCTTTCTTGAGTAGGAAATCGACTGAACGCACTATAAAATTTACAACAGGAAGAGGAGTATAGTAGGCTCCCATCTTTTTGCGGAGGTTTGGGTCGTATTCCTTCAAAAAATCTTCATAAAAATGTATAACGGGATCTGGGCCCTTTTGAGTTTTACCACTTGATTCTTTTTTAAAATACTCTTCCATAAGGGCGGCGACATCAGCATGAGAGAAAACTTCACACAATTCATTGACGATATATTCAAGTCTTTTGTCGAAGTCAGGCCCAACTATATGATCGAAAAAATGTCTGAGAAGCGGATTCGATTTTGGGATTAAGTCACGAGCTTCCTGCCTAGAAAAGTCTTTTTCCGTATCATCATGATAGCGAGCAATGAAAAGTCCATAAACGAGAGTTTGTGCGTACATATCAGCGAAAGAGTCTTTCGTTAAATCATGAACAAGAAGTTTTTTAATTGTTTCGTAGACCCGAACAAGCTCAGTATTTTTATCTGATTCGGTAGCAAGGAATTGCTTTACGTTGTCTCGAATTCTTTGAGCTTTACCTCCCATAATCTTTGCTAGATGCTGACCAGACCGTATAGGTTCTTTTTGTGATTGGGTAAAATCAAGAAGAGTTTTAGTGAGAAACTCAAAGTTTTCTGGGAAAGGTTTAGTTGTTCGACTTTTAAGGTCGTAATCGCCTATTTTTATTGGTTCTCCATAGTGAATACCGTTTCTATAAAAGCGAAACTCCAGATAGTCTGTAAGAACAAGGTTGGTATAGCCAAAATACCTAGTCATCTGCTCAGATTTTTCGACCTTATCTAGAGAGACACCAATATCTTTTGCCTCAATATACAAAATGGGTATATCGCCTTTGAGGACAACGAAATCAGGTTTGTTACCTTGCACAGCCCGAGCATCATGAAATATGTGCAGACCGCCAACTGATTCAAAAACATTTTTAAGTAGAGCCTCAAGATCGGCACGGTAGCCCATCTCGCTGGTTTCTGGGTGAGAGAATTTTGTGGCGGTTGACTGAATATAATTTTCTAAAATACCTTGCACATTATTCATAAAGTACTACCGTTTAAGCAGAATTTTGCTCGTACAGTATACCTGATTAGAGGCTGGAAGGGAAGGTTTCTACGGGACAAACTAGTCAGATTTTCAAAACCGAGAGGAAAGCTTCTTGGGGTATTTGAACGCGGCCGAATTGCTTCAAGCGCTTTTTCCCCTTCTTTTGCTTATCCAAAAGCTTGTTTTTACGGGTAACATCGCCGCCGTAAAGTTTAGCAGTTACATCTTTGCGAAACGCCGGAACATCAGCGCGGGCAATAATTTTTCCGCCGACCGCAGCTTGCACGGAAATTTCAAAATTCTGGCGGGGAAGGACCTCTTTTAATTTCTCTACTAATTTACGACCAACTTCGTCGGCTTTCTTGCGAACAACAATTTGGGAAAGTGCGTCCACAATCTCTTTGGCTACTAAAATTTCCATACGAACTGCGTCCACTTCTTGCCAGCCGGAAAGTTCGTAATCAAAAGAAGCATACCCTGATGAGATTGATTTGAGTCGATCGTAAAAATCGCTTATTACTTCGGCTAAGGGTAGGGTAAACTCAATCAAAACTTGATCAGCCGCGTATTTGACATCGGTGACTACTGCTCGACGGTTATTTAATAATTCTAAAATCGCTCCTAAATAACTCTCTTTAGTAACAATTAAAGCGTTGATGATCGGTTCATGGATAGTTTTAATTTTGGTGGGTTCCGGAAATTTAGTCGGATTGGATATTTCCACTTCTTCGTCATTAGTCAAGGTAATTTTGTAGTTGACGGTTGGTGTACTGGCTACTAAATCTAGGCCGTACTCTCTTTCCAATCTTTCCTGAACAACTTCGAAATGCAAGAGTCCCAAAAACCCGCAACGAAAACCAAACCCCAAAGCTGTGGAACTATCTGCTTCAAAAGTAAGAGAAGCGTCGTTAAGTTTCAGTTTTTCCAGACCATCTTTCAAAGCTGGGAAACGATCGTTATCTACAGGGTAAAAACCGGCAAAAACCATCGGACGTACCTGGCGGTAGCCGGGTAAAGGTTCTTTGCTAGGATTGGCGGCCAAGGTAATTGTGTCACCAACACGAACTTGGCTAACGTCTTTTAGTCCGGTTGCCAAATAACCAATTTCCCCAGCCTCCAGCTTTTCTTCAGACTTTAGTTCTGGTTTAAAACAACCCACTTCCACCAAACTTGCGCTAGCTTTAGTACCAATAAACTTCACTTGATCGCGCTCTTTGAAAGACCCGTTAAACACTCGAACATAGGCAATCACTCCTTTGAAGGGGTCGTAGGTGGAATCAAAAATCAACGCTCGTGAGTTTTCCTCATTAGTAAGCGGGGCGGGAACTTTCTCGATGATTTTAGAGAGGAGTTCTTTTACACCTTGTCCAGTTTTCGCTGAAATCTTCAAGATGTCGGTCTCTTTCACACCAAAGACTTTGATTATTTCAAGAGCGACTTTTTCCACTTGCGCAGCTGGCAAATCAATTTTATTAATCACGGGAATAATTTTCAAATTTTGCTTCTGGGCTAAGTAATAATTACTTAGAGTTTGAGCCTGTATTCCTTGAGTAGCATCCACCAGTAAAACTACCCCTTCGACAGCAGCCAAAGAGCGGCTCACCTCGTAGCTAAAATCAACATGGCCGGGTGTGTCAATTAAATTAAGAGTGCAACCTCGCCAATTCATGCGAACTGGCTGCAACTTGATAGTAATACCCCGCTCCCGCTCAATGTCGAGCTGGTCTAAAAGCTGTTCCTTCATTTTGTTTTGCGGGACAGTACCAGTTAGCTCGAGCATCCTGTCAGCAAGGGTAGACTTACCGTGGTCAATGTGGGCGGCAATCGCAAAATTTCGGATTGTTAACATTTTTAGGGTCGGGGGTCAGTGTGGGTGGTATCAACAGTTTCTTCAAAATTAAGAATTTTAGTAACTTTACGCAAATCCGGAAGCATTTTTATAAAAGTTTTCAGCTCTTCTGATTTAAACCACCAGGTCAAAAAAACATAAAGGGCAAGCCCCGATGTAGCCACTCCCGCTGTCAGAAAGAGTAGATTAAGCGCTTTTCTGGTGTCAATTATGTAGTCGATAATAAATTCGCCGTTGACTCGAAAGTGTAGTGGAACGTAAAGAAAAACCGCCATTATTAGGGCTGGGACAACGATTTTAACAGCTGGATAAAACAATGCTTTTCGGTTGAAGCCTCCTACCTTACGATCCAGAAGAAAGAGCAAGGTGAAAAAACTGAAAGCGCCGGAAATTGAAGTTGTCAGACCTAAATAAGCCACTGGTATTGGGGCGTTTTTTGCTAAAACGAAGACAAAATAATAACCGACTGCTCCATGCACTAGCAAGCTCACTATCGCCACCTTTAGAGGGGTAATTGTGTCGTGCATGGCATAAAAAGCGCGGGTTACCAAGAGAAATCCGGCTTGAGCAAAAACACCCAGTGCAAACCAGGACAAGGTCGTGGCAGTAGCGACTGTAGCTGGCCAATCAAACAACCCACTTCCAACTGCCAAACGCACTACTGGTATACGTAAGACCGCTAAAAGCACGCTCAACGGTACAGCTAAATAAAGCAGCTGCCAGAGAGAAGCTAAAAAAGTCTTTTTAAAGTCCTCCGCCTTACCGCCTGCCCACTCTGCTGATAAGGTGGGTAGCGAGGCAGCGGCAATCGTCAGTCCAAACAAACCAATGGGTAAATTCTGAAGGTCAGAGGCAAATTTCAAGACCGCAATTGAGCCCACTGCCAAACTGGAAGCCAAAATAACATTAATTACAATTTCCAACTGCCCAACTCCAACCCCCAAAGCTCGTGGTAGTGATAGTTTCAAGATTTTTAAAACATCCGGATCTTTCAATTTAAACGCTGGTCGGTAGTTAAACCCAAGTTTATTAAGCGCAAAAAATTGCACACTCAGGTGAAAGAGGGCACCAATTACCACCCCTAACCCTACTCCCAAGATACCAAAGGACCGGCTTAAAACCACAATTCCAAAGATAATCCCCAGGTTGTAAACCACCGGTGCTACCGCGGCGATCAGAAAACGACGGTAACTTTGCAAAACTGAAGTGAAGAAACTACCAATTACTAAGAACAGCTCTCCAAAGACAATAATCCGCATTAAATCTGCCGCCTGCTGATCGAAAGGTGGATCAAGCCTCAAACCTAGAAAATTGTTTATTTGCAAGGGGAATAAAAAGATGACTACTCCAACAACAAAGTAGGCCGTTAAGCTTAAGTTTAGAATAGTTGAAGCTAAGATTTCGGATTCTTTAGTTTTCTTGCCTTGAATATAAGCGGTAAAAATCGGGATGAAGGCGACTGAAAGAGCTCCAGTGATCAAAACATTAGCTAGTAGATCCGGGATGACAAAGGCAGTATTAAAAGCATCCAGTGTTCCGGAAGCTCCAAAGTAACGGGCTAAAAACCAGTTGCGCCACAATCCTAAAAAGCGGCTGGCCAGCACCAAAACCATCATTATCAGCGCGGCCGAAAGGATTGAGGTTTGCTGTCTAAATAGTAGGGAACTGCTTTCGCGGAGAAATTTATTAACCATAGAACTTTAAGTTCAAAGTATATCAACTTGAGCTTGCTTAAACAATAGTTGACAGGTAAGTTAAACTAAGGTGTATGCCATTAAGGATGTAATTGGCATAACAAAAATTTATAAAGTTTAGACTAAGGTATATGCCAATTATAAAATCAGCCATTAAAAAATTGCGTCAAGACCGCGCCCGCACGAAAATCAACGCGGTTAAACGTTCGCAGCTAAAGACAGCTCTTAAAGAAACCAAGGGTAAGAAAAGCGCAGAAACACTTGCCAAGGCTTTTAGCGCGCTGGATAAAGCCGTAAAGCGCGGGCTAATTCATAAGAATAAGGCTGCTCGCCAAAAGTCTTCTTTGGCTAAACTAATTAAGAGTACAGCCAAAACTAAAGTTGTCGCTAAAAAAGCTAGAACGACTAAAGCAAGGAAAGCAAAATAGTCTCTTACCCGACTTAGTAAAGTCAGTTGCTAGGCCTCAAGGGTGGATGTTATACTAACTGCAAATGCCCAAAGCTGCTCCAAAAACCCCAGAGCTCAACATTGAGTTACTCCCTAAAGAAAATATCGATGTCGAAAGCAGTAGTTTACTACACTGGATTTTAACCGTTGGTAGATACTTAATAATTTTTACCGAGGTTATTGCCATCGGCACTTTTTTATTCAGCATTTATCTTTCCAAGCAAAAAAATGATTTGCGAACTAACATTCGCGCTAATCAAGCACAAATTGATAATTTCCAGGAGTGCGACCCAAAGGATCTGTCCGCTTTTTGCGAAGACCGCTTCCGCCTTATCCAAGAACAAGTAAACCAGGTGTTGGCAGTAAGAGACGCTAATCTTCCGCAGAACGCGGTTATTGATGAGTTTCTAAAACTCCTACCCACAGAGATTACCTTAGAAGGTTTGATCGTTAACGGCACGGAGATTATCTTTTCCGGAGAATTTCCAGCTGAACAGCAACTGCAAACGCTGGTGGAATCTTTTGGCCGTTCGGATAAAGTCACTTCACTAGATATCACCGATTTAACCAAGGAGTTAAATTTTAAGTTCACCGCCAAAGCACAGGTTAATGCTTCTGCTTTTTTAAATCAGGGGGGAAAGTAGTTAATGCAATTTTACGAGAAAGCTCTAGCTAGCTACAATCACTACCTTACCGATCCTAAGAAAAAGGATTATTTTGCGTTAGTCGCCTCGTTGAGCTTATTGATTGTTCTGGTGATTATGATTTATCCAGCTGTTATTCACGTCTCTAAGTTGAATAAGGAGGTTTCTGACGGCAACGTACTTCTAGCGGCCTTGGTGGAAAAAAGTAACCAACTTTCAACAGCTGAAAAAAATTATAATCAGATTAAAAAAGACTTAGACCTGATCGATTCTGCGATGCCGATTGGTTCGGACATTAAGACCTACATTAAAAATCCTCTTGAGACTCTGGCTCAAAAAAATAACTTAACTATCAAATCGCTTCAGTTTAACGACGTTCCCATCTCCATCCCAGGCCGCGAAGAAGATTTGGGCTTAAGGCGGTTTGAATATTCGGCTAGTTTTGAGGGTGATTTTGTCGCTTTTGTTGCTTTTCTAAAAGATCTGGAAAATTATATTAGGGTTACTAAAGTTGTTGGGCTGGATATAAAAAAGAGTCCCAACAACACTCAATTAGTAACTATGAAAGCTGAGACTAATTTTCTTGGTACGCCAATTGACGTTATCCCTAATGAAGCTGTTCCGGAGAACCCATAATGCGCGCTCGAAATTTTACTACAGTTCTCATACTCTTCCTGGTTGCTCTACTTGGCTTTGCTATAGTCCAGGTGATCAATATTTTAACCTCCGACCCCTTACCAATTTCGGCTGAAAAACAACTTCAGCAGCTAGATCCCAGCCTAAACCAATCAGTTTTAGATGACCTTAAAGGTAACTAAGTCAGGCGAGCTTTGCTAGCTGACATAACCGGCTAACTAGTTGAGTTAGAGAGTGGGTACGAGCAAGCCCACCACTTTTAAGATCCCAGTCAGCCTTTAAAAGCAGTAGGGTAGCAGCTTTTAATTTTTTGCGGTTCCAGTGATAAAGTTGCTCTCTGATTTTGCTGATCAAAAAAGGGCTTTTCGAGACTTTTTCCCACTCGTTAGTGTACCCCAAACTAAGTAACTTTATTTGACGAGTCAAGGCGCCGATTATCAATTCGGAGGCTGTGTTTTCCAAAAGAAGTTTTTCTAGTATTGTCAGGGCTTGTTTTTCCGAACCGAAAGCGATCGCATCAGCAAGTTTGAAGGTTGAATTCTGATCAATCTGTTTAAAAGGTACACTTTTATCTATCCAACTTGGCGGTGTTATCAGATCCTCTAGCCAGATGGCTAGATCGATATCCTCTTGGGGCTTTAAGGGTTTGGCCTGCTCTGGAGTGAAGTTTTCGATTACTAGCAATTTCTTATTCCCAAACAAGTTTTGGGATTGCAAAAAAACTGACAAGTTTTCCTTTAAAATTTTAAAATTTACAGTTTCGTAACTAGGATATTGACTCTTAAGTTTAAGAAGAAAGGTACGAGAGGAAACAGTATCCGGACCGTGAACTAGGTAAATCATCTCTTTAAGTATCTTTTTTATCAGTTTCGTCTTGAGGGGGGTTCAGGAGGTTATCAACTGCTTTTTGGATAATTTCCCAACTATTACCTTTTGGCAGCAGTACGTAAGCACCACCATACTGATTTGCGCTAGGTGTGTAGAGATAGTTGTCAGTTGAATTATCAAGAACCAGACTGCTAACTTTATCTACTTGGATTTCCCTACCTAAATTATAAAGTGCTACTAATGCGCTAACGTCCAAATCAGTCTCAACCGACTTATCAAATTCATCAAAAAGGCTGCTAAGTTTAACAGGATCAAGCAGGTTTTCAAGTTTCAAAGCCTTATCTTTAGCAGCTAACATCACCTTTTGCTGGCGGGCGGCTCTGGCAAAATCACTTCCCTCTCCGTTAGTACCCTTGCGGCTGCGCACAAAGGCCAGTGCTGTTTCTCCGTCCATATGAGTTGTTCCGGCGTCAAAATGAAGATGTTTATAGCGACAGGAGTAGTTAATGTCCTCACACTTTGCAGCCTCTTTTCCATCAACCGGGTATTGATAATCATCGAAGGTTTTTTCCACTAGTACATCAACTCCGCCTAAAGTGTCGATTGCTTTCTCAAAACCCTCAAAGTCTATTCTGACTCCATAATGAAGCGGGATGCCTAAGATCTCCTCAACCTGTTTTCTAAGGAGTTCCATCCCTCCACCAGGATATTTGTTCTTATCACCAAAAGAATAAAGAGCGTTAATCTTTGAAGCTTGCCCTTTGTATTTGCCAAAGGCAGGTATTTCCACCCAAAGGTCACGGGGTATTGAAACCATCGAAACGTTGTTTTTGTCTTTACTAATAGAAGCAACCAAAACTGTGTCGGTAAGAAAACCGTTTTGCTTGATTTCCCCACCTGGTCCCTTATAGGTGTAGGGAATATCAGCACGTTTATCAATCCCGACCAAAAGAAAATTAGTCCGTCCGTCGGTTGCTTTCAACTCACCTTTCGGGTTCTTAATTAAAGAAAAAACTGAACTCGGCGATTTAAGAATTTGTTTCAATAAGGTTGCGGCTGGCCAATAAAGAATGTAGCCGGCGTAAACGATCACGGCAAGTAATAGAGTAAGGGCGCCAAACTTAATCAGCTTTCTTTTTCTGGCGTTTTTGTCTGACCGGTAGGGCATCTGCCCGAGTTCAACGTACTGCATAATAAGTTAAGGGATTAAGGAGGTTTAGATTATACAACACTCAAGCACAACTCACCAAGGCCAAAAAATCGCTTGGTGTGAGGCTTGCTTTACCGACTAAAAAGCCGTCGATATTTTCCTTTTTCAGGAAGCTGTCGATAACTTCCGGGTTAACACTTCCGCCATACAAAACCGGGCAGTTTCTACCAATTCCGCTTTTAAATTGTTCAACAATTTTAGAGGCTTCGTCCGGACTTTCAGGATGATAATCCCCACCACCGCTAATTGCAGACGGAGGCTCGTAAACAAAAATAATTTTCTCTCCTTGGGTTTTAATATATGAATAACTATTCATATAATTATTTAGTTGGTCCAAGTTGGCTACGCAAAGGATTGGTGTTATTTCAAAACCAAGAAGTTGTTTAACTTTCTCTGCTACCGCACTTTCAGTCTCAGCAAAATATTTTTTACGTTCGGAATGGCCAACAATACAGTGGGTTACAAGTCCTTTGAGAATTTCGGCGCTAACTTCCCCGGTGTAAGCTCCGCTTGGATAAGGAGAGACGTCTTGCGCACCCAACTTTATCTCAGAGCCTTGGAGTTGCTCTGATAAACTTTTCAAGGCAGTAAACCCCGGGCAGATGACTACTTGGGTGTTTGAACTTTCCAAACCGGATTTAGCTTCTCCCAACCAAGCGAGAGCCTCATCAACAGTTTTATTGGCTTTCCAGTTAGCAACAAAAATTTTTTTCACTTGTTTAACTCTTTCTCTGCTAATAATAAACTTAAAACCGTTGTGCTGTCGACCAAAAGTTTTGCTTTTTTCTTAATGGACTCTAATAAATCGCCGAATTTAAAAAGCTTAACTTCAATCTCCTCGTTTTCGTCCAACTGTTGTTTTTGGATTTTTCTGGCACCCCTGGCCAGAAAGACAAAGGCGAGTTCGGAAGTAAATCCCGGGCTAGGAGCAAACGAACCTAAATTTGAAAAATTCTCTGCGGTAAAACCAGTTTCCTCTAAAAGCTCTCTTTTGGCCGCTTCTTCTGGAGTTTGGCCTTGGTCAATATACCCTGCCGGCAAAGTCCAGATTGTGTCCTTAAGACCGTTACGGTACTGGTAAACCAACGGTAAAGTGTTCTCGTCCGTAAGAGCCAGCACTTCTATCCAATTTTTTCTTTCTATCGAATAAAAATCCTCAACGATCTTGCCGCTGCCTTTCTCTAACGTATCGCGGTAAAGCCTCACGTAGTCGCTTTCAAAAACAGTCTCTGATTTAAGTAGCTCCCACTTTTTAAGCATTGTAACTTTTACTTATAATAACCAAGAGCTTCCAGAGCTGGTAAGCGTTTTCCGCTTAAAAATTCCAGCATTGCCCCTCCGCCAACGGAAACAAAGTCCATTTTTTCCAAGAGTCCAAGCCCTTCCAAAGCGCTAATTGTATCCCCACCACCGACAATTTTATACGCTAAGCTGCCCGCGACCATTTCTGCCAGTTTTAAGGTTCCAGCTCGGTATTTTTCCTCTTCGTATTTACCCATTGGCCCGTTCCAGACAATCATCTTGGCTTTTTCAATCTCGTTCCCAAAACTTTCGAGCGTCTGTGGACCAATATCTTTTTCGTCCACGTGATCGGAAGCTACTACCACATTTGGGGACAAGTTATTTTTATCGATCTCAAACATCAACCGACCGCCTACTAAAACCTTATCAGCCACTTTGGAAATATTGGTTATCGCTGGTAACTTTGTCTCAATCTTAGCTCCACCGATAATCGCAATTAGTGGGTGCTGTGGGTTTTTTAAAATTCTCTCCAACTCGACCATTTCTTTTTCAAACTTCAAACCGGCGTAGGAGGGCAGCAGGGTCGGTAAGGTAGCAATAGAAGCATGGGCTCGGTGGGCGGCGGAGAAGCACTCGAAAACAAAAACTTCGCCGCAAGAGGCTAGTTTTTTGGCAAACTCCAAATCGTTTTTTTCTTCCTCTTCCCAAAAACGTAAATTTTCTAGCAGAACAATTTCTCCACTGGTCACGCTTTCCAAATCTTGCTGAAAAACAATTTTTTTGCTTAAGCGTTCTTCAAGAACCGGTTGGACAATTTTTAGACTAAAGTTTGGGTCCTGATTAACTGGGCGGCCAAGGTGGGAAACAAGAAAAAGTTTGGCTTGGTTTTGTAGAAGTAGTTTTAAGGTCTCGATGTTTTTTTCGATCCGCGTCCGATCCTTCACCGCGCCGTCTTCAACCGGGACATCAAAATCGCAACGGACTATGACACGCTTACCAGCAACGTCTGCTTCTTTTACTGACCGCATGAGCTTATTCTAACATGTCTAGCCTTAGTCGTATTGTGAATTTACGAAAGGTGGGATTGAATCTTACTAAAGAACTCGTCTTTCGGCTGGGCGCCGATAAAACGGTCAATCTCTTGTCCGTCTTTTAAAATAATGTAGGTAGGGATGCTCATCACGCCGTATTTTATGGAAGTATCGTTATCGGTATCAACGTCAATTTTTTTAAAAGTGACTTTGCCGGAAAACTGACTTTCGGCTTCTTCCAACACTGGCTCCATTACTTTACAGGGGCCGCACCAATCAGCATAAAAATCAAGAAACTCAATCATAGAAAAACCTCTTTGAAAGTAACTAACGGGGAGGTAATTAAAGTATAGCATCTTTTTTATGTTGTAAAATAGTTGCTGATGAATAAATTTTTGGAAGGGTTAAACGCCCAGCAACAAGAAGCGGTAACTACTACTGAGGGGCCGCTTTTGGTTTTATCCGGACCAGGGTCTGGTAAAACTCGGGTCATCACCCACCGCATTGCTTACATTATCGACCAAAAACTGGCCGCTCCAGAAGAAATTATGGCAGTAACTTTCACCAATAAAGCTGCTGGTGAGATGAAGGAACGACTGAAGAAACTGGTAACCATCGCTCCAGCTTGGATGGGAACTTTTCACTCTATTTGCGCCCGTATCTTAAGAGCCGATGGTGGTGCTGTCGGCATTAGCCCTCGTTTTATTATTTACGATGATAACGACAGTTTGGATTTAATTAAGGATATCCTCAAAGAACTTAATATCGACCCAAAAAATTTTTCCTCGTATTCAATCAAAGGTGCTCTTAGCAGCGCGAAAAACGAGATGGTTGGGCCTAAAGAATATGAAGGTTTGGCCCGAGGCTATTTCCAAGAAATTGTTGCTAAAGTTTATTTCCGCTATCAAGATGCCTTACGGAAAAACCAAGCGCTGGATTTTGATGACCTTTTAATGGAGACTGTTCTGCTTTTTGAAAAGTTTCCTGAAATGGCCACCAAATACCAAAACCGCTTCAAATACGTACTAATTGATGAGTATCAAGACACTAATAAAGCTCAGTATTTGTTGTCCAAAATTATTGCCGACAAACATCAAAATCTTTGTGTGGTTGGGGATGCAGCTCAAGCCATTTACGGTTGGAGGGGGGCAGATTATCGCAACATTTTAAATTTTTCTAAAGATTTTCCGAGTGTGAAAATTATTAACCTTGAACAAAACTACCGCTCAACCAAGAATATTTTGAGCGCGGCCAAAAGTGTTATCAGCCACAACCGCTCTCACCCTGTTCTTAACCTTTGGACTGAAAATGAGGCGGGAATACCAACGGTTTTGTATGAAGCTAAAAACGAGGTTGAAGAGGCAGAGTTTGTCGTCCGCAACATTACCAAGTTAATGGCTGCCCACCAAAACTATTCTTTAAGCTCATTTGCTGTTCTTTACCGCACCAACGCTCAAAGCCGAGTACTGGAGGAAGTTTTCTTAAGAGGCGGCATGCCTTACGTCTTAGTTGGCGGGACACGCTTCTATGACCGTCGGGAAGTTAAAGACGTCTTAGCTTACTTACGCTATCTGGCTAACCCAAACGACAGTTTGAGCTTTAAGCGTGTTGTTAACACCCCACCGCGTGGTATCGGTCCAAAGGCTCTTCAAGAACCAAACAACCCCAAGGTAGCTAAGTTTAAAGAACGGTCAGAACTTTTGCGTCAGAAGGCTTCTGCTCAAGAGACTATCGATATTATCGATTTGGTTTTAGCTGAAACAAAATATTTGACTTACCTTGACGACGGTTCGGAAGAATCGCCCTCTAGAATTGAAAACGTTAAAGAACTGCGTAGTGTGGCTAGCGAGTTCCCGCAACTGGCCGACTTTCTGGAAAACGTTTCTTTAGTTGAACAAGAGTATCTCCCTAATCGTCAGAGAGTTGAAGAGAAAAAGGAAGCGGTGACCTTAATGACTTTGCATTCAGCTAAAGGTCTTGAGTTTCCGGTCGTCTTCATCGTGGGTATGGAAGAAGGTCTCTTCCCGCATAACCAGTCCATGACAGATGCTTTGGAACTAGAGGAAGAGCGTCGACTTTGTTACGTCGGTATTACCCGCGCCCAAAAACAACTTTACCTTACCTACACAGAGTCCCGACTTTACTTTGGCAACCGAACCCAAGGTATTATTTCCCGCTTCGTTCTCGACATCCCCGAAAACCTTTTAATACCCATCCGTTTTTAAGTTTAAAGTTTGCAAAAGAACTTTCTTTCTTCTAGAATCTTCTGTTAGATGCGCCTTGTTGCAGGCAAAATCAACACCTTCAATTCTACTGTGGAAGGGTTTTCTACCCTTTTCTTTAACCGCGTTTCTTATCGTACTGCTGGTTTAGTTTTTTTAATTTCGACTTTTGCTTTTTTTGAATTCCTTTTTCCCCAGGTGACTTTTGGCGGTATCAACAATGTCTTTAATTTTAGCCTTTCCAATCCGGTTGACCCAGCCACAAAGTCGCTTTTTTCCGAAAAAATTACCACCGCTAGCGAAGTAGTTAACTACACAACTCGGACGATTATCGACCCTTCTTTAAAAGATGGGGAAACCAAGGTCATCAAGGCAGGTAGCAGTGGTAAAAAAGTTTTCGAAAACCGCTTCATTTACCACAATGGCCAGGAGTTTTCTAAAACTACGGTTTTGATCGAAAGCGTTCCTCCTAGCGAAGAGGTTGTTGCCGTTGCTCCTAGCAAGCAAACTATTGACACGATTTACGGAACTTTAACTTATTATCAAAAACTTACTGTCTGGGCTACCTCTTACGATGCCAGTTGCGCTGGCTGCAATAAAACTACTGCCGTCGGTTTACCCACTGGTTACGGTGTGATTGCAGTTGACCCTAAAATAATTCCCTTAGGATCAAGGGTTTATATTCCCGGTTACGGAGTGGCTACTGCCGGCGATACTGGTGGGAGCATTAAAGGTAATAAAATTGACCTTGGTTTTAATGATGTTTCTCAAGGTTGGTGGTCTGCCCGCTACACTGATATTTACCTTTTAACTGATTAAATTCCCCTTCAAAATAGTTTAATATGGGTTTATGACCGACATTCGCCAATCACCCTATTGGTCAGAATTTATGAAAGAGTTGGGATGGGGAGTCGAAAAAATTGGCAAAAAAGATCAAAAACAATTTGTTTTTCTTAAAAAGATCCCTCTTTTAGGAACGGTTTTAAAATCCCCCCGAATTGCCACTCCTATACCCTTTACCGAGATCGACGAACTAGCACAAGAAAGTAAGGCCGCCTTTGCCAAAATCGAGCCAAACCACACTAGTTCAGACAAAAGCCTATTTGCGGCTCTAGCCCAAAACTCCTTTTTACCAGAACGTTGGTCTTTGCATCCAACGAAAACTATCATCATTGATCTAAGAAAAGGCGAAAACGAGCTTTTGGCAAATATGGAAAAAGATACTCGCTACAGCATCCGGGCGTCCCAACGACGGGGAGTTCGGGTGGTCAAAAGTAGTGACCTGGAAAGGTTTTTAAAGCTTTATCGGCAGACTGCCAAACGGCAGCGATTTTGGATTGCCGAAGCAGAGCTGAGGCTGTTGTGGGAGATTTTTTCTAACGAAGGCAAAGCTTTTATCTTAATTGCTCAGTGGAATAAAGCGGATATCGCTGGCTGTTTAATTTTGCATTACGACAAAAAAGCCTATTATTACCACGCTGCCTCGATCCGCCATTTGGGCGAGCTTTTTGCTCCGTATCTCTTAGTCTGGGAAGCAATGTTAAAATCCAAGGCCTTAAAGTTGAAGGAGCTGGATCTGGAAGGAATTTATGATCCGCGTATCCCCACAACCTCTAAGTGGCGCGGCTTTAGTCATTTTAAAAAGGGTTTTCGTGGGGAAGAAGTAGAGCTGGCCGGTAGTTTCGTAAAAACTTACAACCCCTTGGCAAAACTACTTTTCAAATTCGGCAACTTTTCTTTTTGAAGCTACTGTCCCAATTGTCTTGAACCTATAGTTGTTGACTTTTCCTAAATTTAGTGCTATAATTTTCGCCAAAAGTAAGGAGGGAGAAACGGTGGTCGTGTCAAACTCAGAAGAGGGCCTTCTTGATCGAATCGTTAGGATCGCTTTTGAGGAAACGGCGCCGGAAATCCACGCTTTAGTGGTCCACCGTTTCCCCGATGACGATGCATGGCTCAGCACCTGGATAGCCAGGAAGTTCATTCCCAGGGCAGCCAACGCCCAACTCGTTTTCGTGAGGTCGGGGGAAAAACTGCCTGGAACCGAAGATGATCCGCATGTGCTCCACTTCGATACCGGAGGGGGCGAATACGACCAGCACAACAGGAGCCTGGAAAAAACCTGCAGTGCTGTTCTTCTGGCCAACAGGTTAGGGGTTCAGAATGACCCAGGTCTAACCGAGCTACTCAAGATGGCGACCGATGTGGACAACGTCAGGAAGCTGCCTCCGACCAGCATTCACTACGCTATCGAAGGCTACGCCCGGCTCTTCCAAAAGGAAAACGAAGTTGCCTGGGAAAAGGTTCAGGAGCGGGTGTTTGAGCTCTTCAACATTGTCTACGGACAAGAAGCCCAACGAGCTCGAGGAAAAAACGATCTAGAGAAATTCGGGCGGTGGACACAGCACCCTAACGGTGCCAAGGTTTGCTTTCTTCCCTATCACCCAAACACTCGCGAAGCTGCTTTCGCAGCGGGAGCAACTGTGGTGATTTGGACTGAAGCTTGCAAAGCGCCTTTCAGGGGTCGGGTCCAGATCGGTATTCAACGTAGCCGTGACCACGAGTACCTCAAACTGAGGAGTGTGGCCTGGTCGCTGCGGAAAGCTGAGGCCTTGCAACGCACCCTTCAGCTGGGTGAGCAAGAGCTGGGGGCGGTGGGAGAAGATTCCAACACTCATTGGTTCCTACACGACAGCTTGGGCTTTGTTTGCAACGGCAGCCGCACTCACCCGCTGGAGAGAGAAGAAGAGTTTAGTTTGCTCAGTCTGAATCAGGTTCTAAATCTGGTAAACCGCGAGGTAGCTTCAATGTCGCTTGCTCCTGCAGGCAGATAAGGAGGCTTCGGTCAGAGGAGTGAAAATCCACAAGATTTTCGCCCCTTCTTTATTTTCAAATTCTTCCCTCTCTTAAATTAAAAGCAAAAAATCCATCTCTTTTTGAGATGGAAAGTGTTGGGAAGGTTTTTTGCAACCAGACTCGTTTTCGAGTACTTCCCCTGATTCTTATTCTATTTTTGGAGTTCCTTGCGTCAGTAATGTTCGCCGATCACCCTCTGTCCTTTCTAGCTGTAGCGACCGGGCCCGCGGTTGCTCTTCCTGCTATTGCGCGGTGCCCCTCGCTTCTCGATCCTCTTTTTGCTTCGCGGAGTTGGTTCCGACGGAACGTACTCGACTACCTGATGGTCTGCGAGAAGCCGCACCATTTCCTCAGCCGCACCATCAAGCGGGTCTGACGCTGCAGATTGGTGACCGTCGCAGGTAACCTGACCGTTAGCAACGGACAAGCCACCACGGTGAGGTGTGCCCCGAACAGGACAGCAGTAGTGTCCTTGGCAAACCACACCGCCTTCCACCACCCTTAGGTTCCCCCAGTGCTTCTCTGGTGAGTTCACTACGAGGCAGGATGGAGCGGGTGTGTTTGCGGGGTTATGACCCTCGCAGTGCCACCTACCGTTCACCTTCACGAGCTTCGCACCAGAGTGAGGCGTGCCGTTCTGAACCACACAGCGAACGCTTGTGGTCACCCGAGCCTTGACTCCGGAAACGATGCCGCTCTGTGGATCCGAGGCTTTTTTGGTTGCCTTGAACCCTTTTCGGCAGCGGTCGCAATACGGATTTTCACCTTCGGCGACTGGCTTCGTCACGCGCTCACACGTAGCGAAGTTGGTACAGTCGACATAACCCCTACTTCTGAGCTTCTGCACATAGCAGGAACCGCAGTAAGGGTCTAACCCTGTCCGTAGTTTCGTCAAGCGTTTGCACTTGGCGTAGTTGACACACTCAACGTACCCCTGCTTCCTCAGCTCCTCTTCGAAGCATGGTTGGCAAAGGGGACCGTTGGGATCGGCGGGGTTCTTGCCGCACTTGGAGCACATCTTTTCGCTTGGAGTCTCGGCTGAGACAGCCTCGCTCACCTTGGTTGTTTTTGCGCTTGACTTATGTGCTGCCACTTTGAAAATCCCTCCTTAAAAATGGGGCTAACTAACGTGTGGAGCGCTATTTGGTTGTTAAGGACCTCCTTTAGGCGACTATTATACTCCTTTCAAGCTAAATCTAATCCTCACGAAGCTGGCTTAGCAAGGGGAAAGAATTCACCTCCTTTTTTGACCTCTCACCAAGCCAAGTTCGTATTGATTAAGTTTTTAAAGATAGAGACGGGCGGTGAGGGGTTTTCCGTTCAGCATATAGCTTACTTGTACTTTCCTCACCACCCAGAGAGTTTCTCGAAGACTAACCTCGCGGCGGGGTCTTCGGCTAGGTCGACGTAGCTCTGGAGGCTAGCGCCGGCTGTAGGATGGGTTAGCGGGTCCGCTTGTACTCGATGGCCTTCTCCAGTTCGAAGAAGATGATGCCGTCGATGACCCAGTATGGCCGATCCGAAACCTTGCGCTGCACTTTATTTTCCTTTCGCTACTGTACAACCAGTTTTGTAGCTAATACTATAACATATTTTTGTCCTTTTGTCAAGTTCTATAGGACGTTCTTGAGAGCTAGATCAAGAACGTCCTGCGCTTTGCTACGCAAAGCTAGGGTCTATAACTAAATCAATATTTTGTAACCCATAGTTAGAGTCTGTTTCCTTCTGTGGATTAGGGCGTAAGTGGACTATTTATTAGCTAGAGAGAAGGGGCAAATGGAGTTGTATGCACAGTAATTACAGGCCGGTACTCGGCCAAAATACTTGGGGTTAGCGGGGAAATTATTGTTTTGTAAATTCTGCTTTATGTTTTGGGAAACTTCAATTATTTCGTTTTCTGTTTTTTCTAGAGCTTCTTTTTCCGGCTCATAACCGCCTGCTAAACCAGAGTCCAAGTCGTAAATGCCAACAAACTCTGGAATAACTTGATAATTTTTATAATAGCCTAAAGTATAGACTTTAAGTTGGATGCTTTTCTTTGCATCTTTTTCCAAATTTTTGTGGGTGCGGCCTTCGGTTGATTTAAAATCAATAATTCTTACCTTTTCCCCGTCAACATCAACCCGATCAAAACGGCCGCTGACTAAGACTTTCGTCTTTCTACCGTTTAAATTGAAGCGAAAAGGTTTTTCAATAAAAGTCGGGATTTCTCTCGACTTTTTCTCCCGGTTCCAAAAATTTCTAATGACTTCTTTAGCTTGGATAAGTCGCTTTTCCTCGTGCTCAGCAGTCAAAAACCCCTCGGAAATCCAAGCATTTTCCAAAACTTCCAGCGTCGACTCTAGGTTAAGTGTCTTACCGACCATTTTCTGGCGGTAGAACTCTGCGACAGCAGCATGGAGCGCGTAGCCGTAAATTACGGTGTGGTGACGTAAAATCGGTACCCGTAGCACATGGGCGTAACGGTATTTGTAAGCGCAAGTTTCGTAATCATCAATTGAAGCTTGGGTTAAGCGAATAATTTCCGACTCTCTTTTAGCGCTAAAAGGTGTCGGTGGTCTACCGGCAAACTGTTCAATTTTTCCCCGAACGGTCTGTTGTTGGAGACTCTCCTCCATCTTAGGCCGATCTAAGGCTTCTAAAACAAACGGAGAAATTTTTTTAAAGCGCTTGCCTCCAACGTCTTTGGACCAAGTGTAGTAAAGCCGGCTCTTGGCGCGGGTTGTGCCTACATAAAAAAGCCTACGTTCTTCTTGAACATGGTAGTCACCTAACGGTAAAACTTCCTTGATAAGTACTTCTGGAAGAGAAATCGGCTCACCCCGCTCTCGGGAAGGAAAATGATCAGCATCTAGTCCGACCATAAAAACAACTTTAAACTCTAAGCCCTTGGCTGCGTGCACAGTCATTACGTTTACTGCATTTTGTTCCGGGTCAGCCTCTGCGGTGGCTGGATCGTCTCCGGCCAAACGCATAATTTCAAGGTAGTCAATAAAAGCGCGAACTGACTCATTTTGGGAAAGGTCAATAAACTCTTTAATTTTGTCGAAAAACTTGGCAATATTCTGGATTTTTACCTCTGCCTCCACACCTTGTTTTTCCAGTTTCTCTAGGTACTTAGTTCGTTGAATAAACTCGTACAAAACTTTACCCACGTTTTCACGGCGTGATAAATCAAGGAATTTTTCGACATCGGTGTTTATTTGCTTGACTGTCTCTCGGCCCGCCTCTGAAACCTGTATTTCTTCAAGTTTTTCGAGATTTTTAAAAACATAGTGCAAGGTTCTTGAGCGTCGTTTGGCTAAATCCATAGCAACTATACAGTCCTCTGGTGGTAAATTGTAAACAACGCTCGCAGCCAAGTTGTAGAGGTTGAGGCTGTCATCAAAATTGGAAATTGCAGTCAGAAACGAGATTAAAACTTTAACTTCCGGCTGGTTGTAAAGACCTGAGAAACCGACAAATTTATGAGGAATACCCTTTAAGTTTAGCGCTCGCAAAAATGGGTCAGCTTGAGAATTAGCCCTGATCAAAATCGCAGTTTCTTTAAAATCTAACTTGCTTTTTGTAAGTTTTTCAATTTCACTAGCGACAAAATCAGTTTCCTCAGATAAGGTTGGGCAGGTCACTAGCGTTGGTCCCTCTCCAAGCACGCTGCGGCCGGCAGTAAGTTTTTTATTAATTTTATTCTTTACTTCCAAACGGTCCGGATCGTTAAAACGTATTAGACGGTAGCCAGCATCCAGTAAATTCTGAGTAGAGCGGTAATTGGTGGCTAAAACAATTTGTTTAGACTTCTTAAAAGCCTTTTTGAACTCTAAAATATTGGAGATTGCCGCTCCCCTGAACTTGTAGATACTTTGGTCATCATCCCCAACCACACAAATATTTTGGTGGGACTTGGCTAGCAGCTTGACCAGTTCGTTTTGGGCGTAGTTGGTATCTTGGTATTCATCCACTAAAATATACTTAAACTTCTGTTGGTACTCTTTGAGAATTTTAGGTCGCCTCCGAAAAAGGTTTAGAGTCATCAAAACTTGATCACCGTAATCAATTTTTCCGGCAGCTGTTTTCAACCGCTCGTATTGCTCATAAACTTTACCTAACTCCTCCTGCCTCTTAATTTCTTCCAAAAACTCCCTCTTTTCCTCTGCACTTTTGGCTTTTAACTTTTGACTTTTTAATTCTCTAATATATTTTTGATACTGTTCGGGTGAGACGTCTTCATCCTTACAACGACTAATAAAGGCCAAAATAGCCTCGATAAATTTAGTCGGGTTGGCGAGCGGTCGGTAATAGTTAAGATCAAAGGCAAATAAGTTTTGTTGGAAAAATAAATTTGCTTGGGGACGGGTCAAAACTTGGAAATCTGGCGGTAAACCCAGATCCAAGGCTTTTTCCCTTAAGATCCTGTCGCCGAAAGCGTGGAAAGTGGAGATCCAAGTGTCGATATAACCATAAGGTACCAGAACGTCAACTCTTTCCTCCATTTCGGCCGCGGCTTTTTCCGTAAAAGTAAGCCCCAGAATTTCCGAAGGTTTAGCTAATTTTTTTTCAATGATGTAGGCGATGCGTCGGGTGATAACGCTAGTTTTTCCAGTCCCAGCTCCAGCGATAATCAACAACGGGCCTTTGGTAGTGGTTACAGCCTCTTTTTGTTGCTGGTTCAAGCCTTTAAGAATATCTGCCATGGGAAACTATTGTACAGATAATTGAGGGAAAAGAAAAACGACCCGAAAAATTTCGAGTCGTTTGTAGCCACAAGACTTCAAGCTCCGTAGCGGATTTCGGAAAGTAGTACTCTCCAGTCTACCCATGTTGGCGCGAATGGGATCAGTAGCGTAACCACGAGAAGGCTCACCTCGTCTCTGTGCTGGACCACGAGCCCATTACCCATCCGCCATTCAGCCAACCGGTTTATTAACTGAAAAGCAACCGCAACGACGACGTAATAGACCGCCAGTATTGTCAGGACGATCTCCCACAATTCCATTTATCTACTCCTACCTTTCTTCGGTGATTTCTTCGGCTTCTTCCAGAGACGGGACTTCTGGTTCTTCAAGAGTTTTGCTTGAAGGACCTTTTAGACCTTGTGCTAGGTCTATTTTGGAATGTAAACTAGTATAACGTACGTTGGCAACATCAGTAGTGTTTTTAGCTTCGTTTATGTGTTTTGTTAACACTTTGAGAGTGTCGCCAAACTTCTCCGATTCACCGCGAATTGCTCGCAGAGTTGTCAAAATAGTCCGCGCGGTTTCTTCAATCTTTTTACCCTCAAAACTCATTAAAATGGCCCGCATATAGGCGTAAAAAGTCGCTGGAGAAACTGGTAAAACTCGCATTTTGTAAGCGTGGTCGGAAACTTCTTGGTTGCCGATAATCTCGTAATAAACACTTTCTGAAGGTATATACATCAGCGCGTAATCAATCGTTCCTTCATCAGGGAGAATATATTTTTTGGCAATATCATCAATATGTTTTTTAACATCGCGGGTAAACTCCTTTTCAAAGGCTTTTTTCTCACTTTCAGTTTCGGCCTTTGCCATATTCTGGAAGTTGCCTAAAGGAAATTTTGAATCAATGGGGATTATGCCTGTCTCAGTTTTGATAGCAGCGTCAACGATTTCGCCGCTACGGAAACGGTACTGGAGATTAAAACTTTCTTTCGGTAGAAACTGTCCCAGTAATTCTTTCAAAACCTGTTCGCCAATGTTGCCCCGCAATTTGGGACTACGCAAAAAATCCTGCAATTCTTTCATCGAACGGCCAATTTCACTCATCTGACCGACTTCCTTACCAACTGAACCAATCACCCGGGCAGCGTTATCAAGCCGTTCGTTAATCGCTTTATTAGTTGCCTCCAATCGCTCTTGCATGGTTTGCGTGTTTTTATCTACACTCAAGCGCATTTCAGATAACCATTTCATTAGTATTTCCTGCGATTTATCTTTTTCTTTATCAGCTTGTAGAGATTGAATTTGCCGGTAAAGAAAGTAGAAACTTCCCGCTACGATTAGGATTAAGATTGTCAGTAAGGTTTGCTGGTCCATATAAGTTAGGCCATCTTAACAAAACACAGTTGGCCTTGCAAACACAAAAAGGCTAAAATTTAAGAAATGTTTTTGTTTATCTTGCCAATAATTCTAGTAACACTCTTTAGTCTTGGGGTAATTGTTTTCATGTTAAATTTCACCTCTCCGCAAACTAAAGAGGGCTCGGTGATAATTATTAATTTGGTTTACTTTTTTGTTTCGGGGTTTGTTAGCCTTGCTGGGGCTATCACCTTGGTGCTATACTGGCTCGGAAATTGGCAGTTGAAACGCTCGAGATCGGAAGTTGAATCTGTCCACAAACCGAGAATTCTTTTGAAAAAGAGCCTGCGCCACGGTGTTTTAGTGGCTGGCACGCTAACTGGGATTGGTTTGTTAAACGCCTTAGAATTAACTAACCCGCTCAACATTATTTTGTTAATTTCAGCTGCAATTTTGATAGAAGTGTACTTCTTTGGACACTAATGAACAAAACATTCTTTGTAACGACGCCCATCTATTACATAAACGACGTGCCTCACGTTGGCCATGCGTATGCTACTTTCGCGGCTGATATTCTTGCTCGTTACCACAAACTGCTTGGCGAAAAAACTTTACTTTTAACCGGGAGTGATGAGAACTCTCAGAAAACGGTCGAAGCAGCAACAAAGAAAAACTTGCCGGTGGAAAAATACGCCGCTGAAATGGCTAAAACTTGGCAGGAAACTTGGAAAAAACTGGGCATTGCTGATGGGGGGTTTGGTTTTGTTAGAACCACAAGTGCCAAGCACGAAAAGTTCGTCCAAGATATTTTCAAAAAGCTTTACGAGAAAAAGTTAATCTATAAAGGCGTTTATAAGGGTCTGTATTGCGTTGGCCATGAAGCTTTTATTCAAGCAGGTGATTTAGACGAAAAAGGCCTTTGCCCAGATCACAAAACTAAACCTCAGGACCTCGAGGAAAAAAACTATTTTTTCAAGCTAAGTGGTTTTGAAGAAAAGCTAAAGGAGCTCTTCGCGAAAAACTCTAACTTTGTGCAGCCGGAGGAGCGCCGTAACGAAATTCTCTCCTTTATTAACAGTGGTTTAGAAGATATTTCCATTTCCCGCGAAAACGCCAAGTGGGGAATTAAAGTTCCTTTTGACCCGAACCACCGTATTTACGTTTGGTTTGACGCCCTTTTAAGTTACTATTCGGAAACTCCGAAAGAGTTTTGGAAGACAGGGGCGGATTTGCATATTATCGGCAAGGATATTTTGCGTTTTCACGCAGTAATTTGGCCGGCAATGCTCTGGGCAGCTGATTTACCTCTGCCCAAGCTGATCTTCGCCCACGGGTTTTTTACTATTAATGGGCAAAAAATTTCCAAGTCTTTGGGCAACGCTATTGACCCAATTGCCATCGCCCAAGAATATGGAACTGACGCCTTGCGTTATTTTCTCTTTAAAGAAATTCCTTTTGGCTCTGATGGAGATTTTTCTTTTGAAAAACTTAAAGAAGTTTATAATGCTGACCTTGCCAACGGTTTAGGTAATTTAATTGCTCGGGTGGCAAAACTAGCTGAAAGCTTAGATCTTGAAGCTTCTATAGCTGAGAGTAAGCCTCAACTTGACATACCTGTAGGCTTTGCCTTAGAAACTTTAGAATTCCAAAAAGCGCTTAACTATATCTGGGATAAGATAAAGGCCACTGATAAAAAAATTGAAGAAACCCGGCCCTGGGAATTGGTCAAAAACGATCCTGATAAAGCTAAAAGTGTGGTTGAGAATTTACTCCGCCAAATTGATGAAATTCAAGAACTCTTGTTACCTTTTTTACCAGAAACTGCTGAAAAAATCGCTAAACAATTCACGGGAAAAATCAAGGCTGGTGAACCTCTCTTCCCACGCAAATAACCCATGAAGTTAATTGATACCCACGCTCATTTGCAGTTTGCGAAATTTAACGAAGACCGCGAGGAGGTGGTTAAACGTACTTCGCAAGAGTTGGAGGCAATTATTATGCCGGGGGCTAAAATCGACTCATCCGAAGCTAGCGTAAAACTTGCTCAGCAAGTTCCCAATTTCTACGCTGCGGTCGGGGTACACCCGCATCATGCCGGAGAATGGCAAGAAAACTGGAGTAAGAAGTTGGGAAGTTTAATTACTGAGGATAAGGTCGTTGCTGTTGGTGAGGTTGGTCTTGATAATTATCGGTACAAAGACTACCCGACGCCAGATTTAAAAAACCAGCTCGAAATTCTAATTCCGCAAATAGAACTAGCGCGAGCCCATAACAAACCTATTCTCTTTCACTGCCGGCAGGCTTATGATGAGTTGTACGAAGCGATTGAAAGATACCAACCGCTAACTGGTCTTGTTCACTGTTTTATGGGCGATAAGACCGTTGCTAAAAAGTTCGTTGATCTTGGGCTTTATATCTCGTTTGCCGGAAACTTAACCTACCCTCAAAACGATCATATGAGGGAAGCAGCTGCCTTTTTACCGGAGGATAAAATTGTAATTGAAACTGACTCGCCTTACCTAGCACCAGAGGGGTTGCGTGGTCAGAGAAACGAGCCAGTAAATGTCCACTTTGTAGCGGAGATAATTGCGCGAGTGAAAAAAATAGATTTGGAAAAAGTAGCTCTCTTCACAGTAACAAACTCTAAAAAGCTTTTTAAAATTTAATTAAACATGAGTGGAAAATCTATTGGCCGGCTAACTGAAATACTAACTACCTTAATTTCTTGGACTTTGCTAACTTCGCCTTTCTGGGCCTCATTCTTCATTCCAACCCCAGTGGTTTATTTTATTTTCATTTTCGATCTTTATTTTCTTTACAAAGCAGCTAGTTTAGGGGTTAACTCAGTTCGTTCCTACTTACGGCTGAAAAAATCCTCAACGACTAATTGGTTAGAAAAAATGAAGGCGGAGAACTTAGACTACTCTAAAATTTTGCATGTAGTTTTCATTCCTACTTACAAAGAACCACTGGAAATTTTAGAGAGAACTTTGTCGTTTTTAAGCAGTCAAGAGTTTCCTACTCAACAAATCTTAGTAGTTTTAGCTGGGGAGACCAGAGAAGAAGCCTTCCCCCAAAAAGCCTCTATTTTGGAAGCAAAGTTTAAAGGTGCTTTTTTTGATTTTGTGGCTACAAAGCATGCTCTAAAAGAAGGGGAAGTGGCGGGTAAATCTTCCAACCTCCGCTACTCATCCCTACAAATTAAGAAGCTAATTGAAAAGAGAAAACTTCGAAAAGAGTCTCTTACAGTCACCTCTTGCGATGCCGATATTTCTATCCACCCAAAATACTTTTCCAACCTAACTTATCTTTTCTTAAAGAACCCAAACCGTTACGAGCGGTTCTGGCAAGGGGCAGTGGTTTTCTACAACAATATTTGGAGAGTGCCCCTACCGGTTAGAGTAGTCCACACTATCTACTCAATGGTGGGTATAGCAGAGTTAATGCGTGCACGCTCTAATTTCATTTATTCCAGCTATTCAGCTAGTTGGAACTTGATCGAAAAAACTGGTTTCTGGGACCCGGATGTAATCGCCGAAGATTGGCACCTTTTCTTTAAAGCTTTCTTTGCAACGGGCGGCTCAGTAGAACTGGAAGCAATTTTTCTTCCACTTTTTGGCGATGCGGTTGAAGGCCAAAGCTATTGGGCTTCCTTAACAGCCCAGTATCAACAAAACCGACGTTGGGCTTGGGGAGTGGTAGATATTGGTTACGCAGCCCGCGAATTTCTTAAACATCGTCGAGAAGTCTCTATACCCAACTTTATTCTCCGCTTCGTCCGGGCCCTTGAACAACACCTGCTATGGCCGGTTAATTGGTGGATTATCACTCTTGGGGCTACTTTACCACCATTGTTAAACCCTGCTTTCCGCTACACTGCAGAAGGCTACTACTTACCGAAATTGTCTGGTTTAATATTGACCGGAAGTACGGTCTTTATTCTCTTTATTATTATCGTTGACTGGCTTCTGCGTCCACCCCGACCAAGTGGCGTAAGGAAGCGAGCTACTCTTTTCACCATTATTCAATACTTAATGCTACCAATTACCGGCTTCCTTTTTGGCGCCCTACCTGGGATGGACGCTCATACCAGACTTCTTTTGGGCAAAAGGTTGGATTATAAGGTTACAGAAAAGATTGTTAAAAACTAATATTGTCTGCAACCTTGCGTTCTCTGAACTTAAAGTCACTGAGAAAAGAGTAAGGGAGATCGAGTGACTTTGGTCTTAAATAATCTTTAGCAAAGGCTAGCAAACAGGTTGCAATGGTGTATAATCGCTTCGTTCCCTGCCTACCTTAATTAGAACTTGTAAAATGGTTACCTTTAGGTGGTTAAACCCGATTGATTTTCTCGCCGCTCTAATCAACTTAGTAGTCTTGGGCGTCAGTGTTGTTTTATTGTTAACTCACCAAAACTTACCTTCCTTAGTTCCTCTGTGGTTTTCAAAAGTTTGGGGGCAAGAGCGTCTATCAGAACCGGTTAATCTCTGGCTGATCCCAGGGCTAATACTGGCTTTCTTTGTGATCAGCAATGTTTTTGGTAAGGCACTTGGTGCAAACTACCCAGTTCTTGCCAAAATTTTTGTTTGGTCGTCAGCTTTCATCTCAATTGTGTTTTTACTTGCGCTCTACAAAATTATCTTAATCGTTATTTAGATGGAAACTTGGCTTGCAGGAACAGTAGCCTTCGCAGTCACAATTTTGTTAACCCCGTTAGTGATAGGTTTAGCTTACCGCTTTAACTTTCTGGATTTACCGACCCGCAAACATCCGGCTATTCTCCATACTAAACCAACACCACGAGGGGGAGGGGTAGCACCACTGCTTGGTTTCACCCTGGCTTTATCCCTTATTGCCTTAATTAGCCCAACCTTTTTCTTAAGTAAGGCTACTGTTGGTATAATTATTGCCGCCATTTTTCTAGTTTTTATTGGAGTTTTGGATGATAAATACGATCTCCACCCCTATTTTCGTTTAGTCACAAATTTGGTTGCGGTTGCGATCGTGGTTGCCGCTGGTATTGGGATAACTTCCTTCACTAACCCTTTTGGAGGGCAAGTAATGCTGGATAGTTTTATTTACACTATTAACCTGCCTAGCCTTTTCGGATTTCTGGCCGGCCCTCACACAATTGTCTTATTAGCCGATCTTGTAGCTTTTATCTGGATCGTGTGGGTAATGAATGCGGTTAACTGGTCCAGCGGGGTAGATGGACAACTTTCCGGGATTGCGGCAATTGCTTTAGCTGTTCTGGGGGTAGCCGCTTTGCAACTCTCCCTCAGAGATCCTGCGCAAACCTTTGTAGCCATCATCGCTTTTGCTGCAGCTGGAGCATATCTGGGTTTCTTACCTTGGAGTTTCTTCCCGCAAAAAATTATGCCTGGGTATGGTGGGGCAACTTTGGCTGGTTTTTTGATCGCAGTTTTAGCAATCCTTTCTGGAGCAAAGCTAGCGACTGCCTTGCTTGTTCTACTTATTCCTTTGGTTGATAGTCTTTGGACTGTAGTCCGGCGACTAGCCTCCAAGCGCTCGCCGGTTTGGGGAGACCGACTTCATCTTCACCACCAACTTTTAAAGATGGGCTGGTCTGTACCTAAAATTTGTCTTTTCTATTACTCAATCGGACTAATCTTAGGAATTTTAGCCTTGGGTTTTGACACCCAGGAGAAGTTTTTTGCTCTCAGCGTGTTGGGCGTGCTAATCTTTTCGTTACTCTTCACAGGTTTTATGGTTCTTAGAAAAATTGGTCTTGGCGGTAATGAAAATAATAACTAAAATTTACTATCTGCTTATTTCTCTTCGGCCGCGTCAATGGTTAAAAAACTTGGCTGTTTTCACCGCAATCTTCTTTGGCGGCCGGTTTTTGGAAGGCGACTCCTTTCTTAAAGTGTCTTCTGTTTTCTTGATTTTTTGTGCCTTATCTTCGAGTATGTACCTTCTCAATGACGTTATTGATATCAAGGCCGATCGAGTTCATTTTTCCAAAAAGGAACGTCCGCTTGCCAAAGGTTTGTTGCCAAAAAATCTGGCTCTTGTTACAAGCCTTGTCTTGTCGGTACTAGGACTAGCCTGGTCATATCTAATCTCTGACCTGGTTTTACTTACTAGCGTTACTTTTGTTGTAGTTCAAGCCTCTTACAGTTTGTTCCTTAAACAAGTCATTATTTTGGATATCTTAGCTATTGCGCTTACTTTTTTACTGCGGGTTTTCGCCGGGTCCTTTGCTATTGAAGAGCCTCTTTCCTCCTGGCTAATTTTAACTATTATGATGCTTGCAATTTTCTTAGCCGTTGGTAAAAGACGTAGTGAACTTACCCTGATGAGTTATCAACAAGCAGTTGAACATCGTCATATTTTATCCCATTATCCAGTCGGCTTCCTGGACGGAATAACCTTTATGATGGGTGCAGCAAGCCTTCTTACCTACAGCTTATTCAGTTTTAATTCCGGCAAATCGCTCTCTCTAATTAGCGATTATCTACCAATTACTCTAACTAACTCACGATGGCTAATGCTAACCATACCGCTCGTAATTTATGGGATTTTTCGCTACCTCTACCTTGTCTTTGAAAAGAAAGAGGGGGAATCTCCGGAAAAGGTCTTGCTCTCCGACTTTCCCTTATTTTTGGCCGTTGGCCTTTGGGTTTTAGCTGTCTTTGTTATCGTTTACGTTTTTAATGCCTAAAGGCAAAACTCATGAAAAAACTGCTAATCTTCATATTAGCCTCTACCGCGCTAATTTTTGGCTTCTTCATTTTTAATGAATGGGTTTCGCCCCTTCTAAAACCTGCTACCGGCCGCTTAAGTGTGGACGTTGCCAACCAAAAAGCTAAGGTTTTCCTTGATAACAATTTTCTCGGCACCACTCCTTTCTATGCCGCTAATTTAAGGCTTGGGGATTATGTTATCGAAGTTGATCCTGAAAGCTCAGGGCAATGGCGCTGGAAGGCTAACCTCGTTTTAACTGACTCTACCTTAAGTGTGGTTGATATAGATCTAGCTAGCAGTCAACTTTTCTCAAGCGGAGAGAGTATGTACTTTCGGTCAGGCGAAAAAGGCATTTCAGTTATAGTAAGACCTACAGATGCTTTTGTAGCAATTGACAGCCAAAACGAAGTCAAAACCCCAGTCAATAAGAACTTGGAGAAAGGTGTGCACACCTTAACGGTGAGAAAAGAAGGCTACTTAACGCGCGACATAGCCGTAAATATTGAGGAAGGTTTCAAGCTAAATGTGATCGTTTATTTGGCTGCTGATCCTTTTAAGGGGCTGACAAAAATAGACAACGGTGCTAAAGCTTCTCTTTTCACTCTTTACAATTCCGAGGTGGATTTATCCAAATCTTACGAGGATTGGGCGGCCGGTATCAAACACCTTCAGGAGAATTTTTCCGGAGCACAAACTAGATTTGATACTCTTTTAGATCCAAACGGAAAAGTTTATATCTTGGACCAAACCGAGTGGAACAACAAGGTAGCATTAAAAACCGTAGTTAACGCAGCCTACTTGGGTAAAAAAGAGAACGATACTTTAACTGATAAAGCCAAAATCGAGTGGGAGAAACTAAAAAAATTGTTCAATTAACTTGTACCAATAGGTTTGTTGGTATATAATTTGCTGATCTCAATGGCGCGATGGCGAAGTGGAAACGCTGGGGTCTGCAAAACCTCGATGCGCGGGTTCGATTCCCGCTCGCGCCTCCAAGATATTTGACAGGCGGCCGATAGTTTGTTAAAATGTCTTCTTCCTTCCAAGATTGTGGAAGGATTTTTTTGTTCCCTGAATTTTTCAGGGACTTATGTTGACCTTACAGAGGTTTGAACGTGCATCTTACAACTGGCCTCAAACTTTCAAGTTAAAACGTTTTACTCTAAAAACCCTTCGGGGTGTTTTTGCTGTGCTTAATTGGCAAAACAGACTCTCTTCGACCCGCGTTAAAATTTTAGCGTTCTTTCTCTCCCTTTTAACTTTTTTATTTATTAACCCCAGCATTGGTGCTCAAACTTATCTTTTGGAAAAGGTTATTCTGGAAAAGCCTAAAGCCTTCGTAACCATAGAGGATTCTGTTGGTAGCACTCAAGTACCCTCATTTACTAACCCGCTCCAAGGCTATATTTCAACCTATTTCTCAGCAAGACATCAGGGAATCGACATTCCAAACCCCTACGGGGCGGTGGTAAAACCAGTCGCCGAAGGTGTCGTGGTTTTTGCTGGTTGGTCAGCTCTTGGTTACGGAAAGTTAATTACTATCCGCCATGAGGGTGGTTTTGAATCACTTTATGCTCACCTTTCCAACATTGACGTCAAGCTTGGGCAAAAGGTCTCGCCTGAGTCGGTGATTGGTGAGGTTGGTGCCACTGGGGTGGCTACTGGAACCCATCTTCACTTGGAAGTCCATTTTTATGGTCAGCCAATTGACCCTCTGACCTTCATTTCTCAAGAGAAGTTGTTTGGGGATTAAGTTAAATAAATTTTAGGATATTTGCTTTTTTCTCTAAGTTTTGGTACCAACTTTGAAACTTTTCGTTTAGTTTTTCGGAGCGCAACTGCTCTCTAAGGGCTTCGCGGTTTGGGCCTTTTCCATCTTCCGTTCCCGCAACGTTAGGATCGGAGGGGTTCTGGGCGATAAAATCGTCAACCTCTCCTTCTGATACTTTGATCTGATCCTCAAGCAGTTTTTCTACTAAAATTTGGGTTTTGATCTGAGTGCGGAAATCACTTTCAGCAATATTTCGGCTCCTTAAAGCTTCCTTAAGTTGCTCCTGGCCACCAACTTGCCCCTCAACTTCTTTAATTCTCTTGTCAATCTCACTCTGACTAACGCGGAGGTTGTGGCGATTGGCCTCTTGGAAGATCAGTTTATCCCTAATTATTTGGGTTAAAACTTCCTCTCCGTACTTAGTTTTGAGATTTTGGTAAAGTTCGAAAGTGGTAATTGGCTGACGATTGACCACCGCAGCCACGAACCAGTCTTTTTTTACAAAGGCTAGTACTCCAACCAATAAAATTACGCCTAAGACGATCAGATAACGGGAGTATTTCTGTTTGTTTGCCAAAAAATTGCTGCGCAGAGAATCGTAATACTTTTTTAAGTTTAGTTTTCGGCTGGTTTTTCTTCCTCGGGGCGTTCTGGCAGTGGTTTTCTTTATTTGGGAGGCGGCAGCTTTTTTAGTTCTCGGCATATACACTTTCAGGACTGTATCTTCTTAGAGTATGTTCTATTTTCTCAGAAGAAATCAAAAATACTTGGTTATTTTATCTCATCCTGTAAAGTTTTTTCAAGGGGTATTAAATCTTCTTCAAAAGTTTAATAACCCATACCTTCCATACCACCACCGGACATACCGCCGGCTACCGGTTTTTCCGGTTCGGGCTTGTCAGTCACCAAGGCTTCGGTAGTCAAAATCATCATAGCTACACTGGCAGCGTTCTGAACCGCACTTCTAGTAACCTTGACCGGATCAATAACCCCAGCTTTTACTAAATCTTCAAATTCGTCTGTCAGCACGTTGTATCCCCAGTTAACATCTTTTTTATCAGCTACCGTTCTTAGAACCCACCCACCATCTTGACCCGCATTTTCTGCCAGTTTCCTAATTGGTTCCTCCGTAGCTTTCTTAATTATTTCAACCCCAACTTGCTCGTCACCCTCTAATTTCAGCTTACCTAACGCCTCCCTAGAAGCTCTAATCAAAGCAACTTCTCCGCCAGGTACAATTCCTTCTTCGATAGCTGCTTTAGTTGCTTGCACTGCGTCGTTAACTCGTTCTTTCTTCTCCTTCATTTCGATTTCAGTAGCAGCACCGACATTAATAACCGCAACACCACCGGAAAGTTTAGCTAAACGCTCCTGCAACTTTTCCCTGTCAAATTCGCTGGTAGTTTTCTCAATTTGCGCTCTAATTTGGCTAATACGGGCGTCAATTTTGGATTTTGCGCCCTTGCCGCCAACAATAACTGTGTTGTCTTTATCGCTAGTTAATCGGTCGGCTTTACCCAACATCTCGGGTGTTACTGATTCAAACTTAATCCCGGTATCCTCACTAACCAATTGCCCACCGGTAAGGACTGCAATATCCTCGAGCATTTCCTTGCGGCGATCACCAAATCCTGGAGCTTTAACTGCTAGGATGTTCATCGCCCCGCGCATTTTGTTAACCACTAAAGTTGCCAGAGCTTCACCCTCGACATCGTCAGCGATAATGACTAAGTCTTTCGTGGTCTGAACTAGTTTTTCAAGTAAGGGGAGTAGGTCACCAATAGCACTGATCTTTTTATCAGTAATCAAAATATGAGGGTTCTCAATGGAAGATACCATCTTGGCTGTGTCAGTTACAAAATAAGGGGAGACATAGCCACGATCGAACTCCATACCTTCTTTATATTCAACGTTTGTCTCTAGTCCTCTTGACTCCTCGACTGTGACAACACCGTCTTTTCCTACTTTATCCAAAGCCTCCGCGAGGATACTACCGATAGTTTCATCTCCTGCTGAAATTGTTGCCACTTGGGCTGTCTCCTCTTTTGTCGAAATTTTCTTGGCCATTTTCTCTAGTTGGACCACAACAGCCGCTACACTCTTCTCGATACCTTTTCTAAGTATCATTGGGTTAACCCCTGATGTAATATTTTTTAGCCCCTGTTCGACAATTGCCTGAGCTAAAATTGTCGCTGTGGTGGTACCATCACCGGCAACGTCATTAGTCTTGTTAGCTGCTTCTTTAATTAACTGAGCGCCCATATTTTCAAAGGGGTCTTCCAGTTCAATTTCTTTAGCTACAGTAACTCCATCATGAACCACGCTTGGAGCTCCCCATTTTTTATCAATAGCTACGTTGCGGCCTTTAGGACCTAGGGTTGTTGCTACCGCCTCGGTGAGTTTATTAACACCGTCTAAAAGTTTTTTTCTGGCTTCTTCACTGTAAAGTAGTTGTTTTGACATAAAGCTCCCTTAATTAGTCAATAATCGCCATGACGTCATCGAACTTCACTAATTTGTACTCCTCATCGTTAACTTTAAGCTCGTCACCGCCCCATTTTTTATAAATGACATTGTCTCCAATTTTAAATTGAGCTTTTACCTCTTGACCATGATCGAAAGTAGAGGCGCCAACCGCGATCACTTGGCCACGGGCGGGCCGCTCTTGAGCGTTATCAGGTAAGTAAAGGCCGCTGGCAGTTTTTTCCGCTGCTTCTTCAGGGGCAAGTAGCGCGTAGCCTGCCATTGGTTTGATGTTGGGTTTTTTTGCCATTAATTTCTCCTCTTAATATATCTATAGGTTGATCTAATTTAGCAAGTTAGAGTTCGCACTCCAATGCTTAATTTGCTAACGCATATTAAGGATTTATTAGGAATTTGTCAAGGGTCTTGAGAAAGGTTTGCCTGGGTGAGTTATTCGGAGACTATCCCATATTTTTTTAGGGTGGGGCTGATGTTTTCGACAAAATCTTCCAGCGCTCCTTCAGTTGAGGTACCCTTTTCGATTGCCAGCAGCATTTTTTTCAACTCGGTAATTAGACTGTCATTTAAACTTTCGTCAAAAGTGTCGCTGTGAAAAAACCAGCTTTTTGCAGTGGCTGCTTGAGCTATATAGGCAGCTAAAAAGACGTTAGTAGTTTGTTCGGAGGCCATCTCGACTCTTGGGTAAGCTCGTGCAAAGCCATCTACTTTACTTTCCAGTTCAAAAACTTTTCTTAAAGTTGCTGGCTGACTTATATACTTTACAAATTCCCAAGCGTAACCTTTTTCCTCGCTAACAGAGTTTACCCCCAAAGCCCAGTAGCGCCCCCAAGTCACTAGGGGTGCTGATGGTAGTTGGGGGACAGGCTCAATCGCAAAGTCAAGCTTAAGATTTTCAGCTCGTATAAGAGCAAGCAGATCGTGAACTTTGTAAGCAGGTAACAGTATCATCGCTACTTTTCCCCGGCCAAAGGCTTCCAAGCTGTTGGGTTGGGTGTTATCCCAAGTTCGATCTTCTTCGGAGAAAGCCTCGTAGAAATTGACCGCATCTTTAGTAAGATTTGCCGACCCTTCCCGCTCGTTTAAAACTAGCTTCCCATTTTTAGTAAACTCCACCCCGTTTTGCAAGAGAAACAAACCAATTATTTCTCCTAAATTTTCAACGTTGTTAGTTGCCCCCAACGCAATACCAGAATTTATAATTCTTTCTTTATCGGCAGTTGTTAACGAAGGAACAAAATCAGAACGAAGCGAAGTCCAAGTACTGGGTGCTGAGGCGAAGTTTTTGGAGGTAAAAATATCTTTGTTGTATAAAAGGGCCAGACCATCAATTTCCAAAGGCACTCCCCGATAATCACCGCCAATTTTCATATCCGTCTTAGTAATTGGGTAAAAAGTTTTCTCGTAATCAGCCTTGCTAAAAATACTCCCTGGCAGACTGTCTAAATGCTCGGCAAGCAGCGGTCCCCAACCAGAGTGCCACCAAAAGACGTCCGGGGGTTCGGGGTTGTTAAGCTCAGCTTTTAAATTAGCAAAGTACTGCCCAGGCGGTTTTTGCTCATAAGTCAAGGTAATTTCAGGGTACTCTTTTAGAAAGTCCTCTTTAATAGCCTCGAAAACTTCTTTATCCCAAAGTCCGGCAACTTTAAGCGGCACCGACCCAGGCTCTTTTTTGAGAGGGTAAAAAAGTGTTAATAAAAGATAAGTTAGAAGAAAAGCAGCAACAAAAACGATGATGAGCGGAAGAGCTTTACGAGCAGAAATCATTAACTAAGAGCCTTTTATTTCATTCAAATAATTTTTTAAATCGTCTGCCAAATCGTCCCTGCGGAGCGCAAACTCAATATTAGCTTCAATAAACCCAAGCTTATTGCCAATATCGTAATAACGGCCATTTTCGATTAATACCGTGTAAACAGGCTCGTTCTTAACCATTTCTCCAATTGCTTCCGGCAGCCAGAGCTCCCCGCCCTTACCTGGCTTGAGGTTATCCAAATATTTCCAAATGCTGGGCGCTAGAACGTAAGCCCCGTGAGTAGCAATATCAGAGGGGGCTTCATTGGCGGGGGGTTTTTCAACAATTGCCTCAATTTGATAAACATTGCCTTCCACTTGCTTGACCGCGGCAATGCCGTACTTACTTAGGTCTTCCTTCTTAATAATTTTTACTCCACTAATTACACTGTGGCCGTACTTGTCATAAACGTCGAGAAGTTGTTTCAGGCGAGGCGGCTGGGCATAAATAAACTCATCTCCCCAAATTACGGCAAAGGGTTCGTCGCGAACCAAATGTTTAGCCGTAATTACCGGGGTGGCGTTACCGTAGTTGCCTTTTTGACGAACGTAGATGAAGTTAGCCATTTCGGCAATTTCGCGAATTTCACTAGCTTTATCCTCTTTACCTGACGCTTTCAAAAAGTTTTCCAACTCCAAACTGCGATCAAAGTGATCTTCAATTGCCCGTTTGCCACTACCAGTAACAATAATGATGTCAGTTATCCCAGAACCAACTACTTCCTCAACCACGTATTGGATAACCGGCTTATCCACAATCGGCAACATTTCTTTGGGCATTGCTTTAGTAGCCGGCAGAAAGCGGGTCCCAAAACCAGCTGCGGGAATAATTGCCTTAGTTACCTTAGTCATGGCTAATATGGTAACATAGGTTAGTGTTTATTGGAAGTTAAGTTCGTAGCTACCTATAAAGGAGGTGTTAACCTTTGCTTAAGAACACTTTTCAAAGAGTCGGTGTTTTTATTGATATCCAAAATCTTTACTATTCAGCCAAAAATCTCTACAGTGCTAAAGTAAATTTTGGAAAAATTTTGGAAACTGCAGTTGCTGGCCGGCAACTAATTCGTGCCTTTGCTTACGTCATACGGGCTGATATTCCCGAAGAGCAACCTTTTTTCGATGCTCTTACCAAGAGTGGTTTCGAAGTTAAAGCTAAAGATATTCAAATTTTTCCCGGGGGAGTGAAAAAGGGTGATTGGGACGTGGGAATTGTCACGGATATGATCCGTCTTGGTCCAAAGCTTGATGTGATGATTTTGGTTTCCGGTGACGGGGACTATGTGCCGGCGCTTGAATATTTGCGCAACCAAGGACATCTAATCGAGGTAATTGCTTTTGGTAAAAGTACTTCAGCCAAACTAATTACCGAAGCTGATGAATTTACAGATTTAGATCAAGAAGCGCAGAAATACTTAATTCGAACCTATAGAAACCAACCAAGACGAGCCTACCACCGTAACCCCAACCGGGAAAAAACTAATTTAGAGGAACTGTAACTTGTTGTTGCATGAGATGCTTATAGGATTGGTTAAATCTAATTATTGACTATAGGTCTGCTCTCTGCTGTGGTTTTTGTCGCTTAATTACTATTGTGCGACGTTTCGAATCGTGCCGATATTGAAGTGGATATTGGGCGGGCGAATCTCTCAAGTCTTGTGCAATATGTTAGAATGCACACAATGGATAACTCAGTTTCTAGTCAAATCGGCTACCTGCTAGCGGTCGGGGGCCTAGTTGTCATTCCCTTAGGTATTTTGGTTTCGGCTTCAGCAGCGTTATTTGCGATCGCGACTCACAAACGAAGGTTGTGGCCATATGTTAAATGGCCGCTCCTAGTGACGATCGGACTCACCCTTCTTTACACGCTAGCCATCGGCTAGTTATCTTCGGCAAGCGGACCAGCCGCCGGCCGCTATGACCCCGCAAGCGACAAAGACTTTCTTCGTCTCATTGGGCTCTTTCCAGATAGTAGTGTGATCGTCTGTCATTCTGCTTGGGAACCGATTTTTGGCGACACGGTTAGAGCTTCGAAAATAGTAGATAGGATTAAAGAACGGCGTGCTGAAATTGTTATCGATGGTGACTCGTATAGAGTTAGGGATAAACTTCTAGTCTCTTAGATTAGTGTAGAAACGTCTACTGCAACCCCAACCGGGAAAAAGCTAATTTAGAGGAACTATAAATTGGAATAGAAATGGATCCCTTCGGGTTCCTTTTTACTACAAGAAAATAGTGAAGCCCGCCCCGCATTGAGTTGACATTGAAGTCTTCTCGCGGGGCGGGCTCTTGCGTAGTCTCAATTAAAGTCGAGAACTACGCGCCGGCGTCGAAGGGTCGGCTGGCTCAGCTACCCGGGACGGCGCCGAAGTCGAGGTCGACGATGGACGTACAGGCGATTTGCTTTATGCTCGTGATCTTGCCCGGGTCCAAATGAAACCCCTTTCCTGAAAGCTTTGTTGTCCCATGACGACAAAGCACTTACCGATAGCAAACATTCTAGCATAGCCGTCAATTCTTGTCAACCACTATAGGATCCTCGTATTTACTATCTCCTACCGGAGATTAAATACTGTGGATCCTGCGCTCCAGCAATAGTCTAACGACATTAATCCAAAGGACGCAAAGCGCGCAGCGATTTATTTCGCTGGAAGCTTAGGCCCCTTGACTATGTTAAAATTGGCTGGTGAAGATTTTAGGTATTGAAACTAGTTGTGATGAGACTGCTGTCGCAGTGGTCGAAGACGGAGTAAAAATTCTCTCCAATGTGGTAGCTTCTTCGCTGCCTTTACATGCAAAAACCGGTGGTATAATTCCGGAAACTGCTGCCCGCGAACAGCTCCGTTTGATGATCCCAACTGTTGAAAAAGCTTTGCTGGAAAGCAAGTTAAAACCGCAAGATTTAGATGCTATTGCGGTAACACAAGGACCCGGTCTTCTAGGTTCCTTGTTAATCGGTGTCGAAACTGCTAAAACTCTTTCCTTTGTTTGGAATAAACCTTTAGTACCCATAAATCACCTTGTCGGTCATGTTTACGCTAATTGGCTGGAAAACCCCTCTCCTCCTAAATTTCCTAATCTAACTTTGATCGTCTCCGGAGGCCACTCAGAGCTGGTCATAGCAGGCAACCACGGCGATTTTGAATGGCTTGGTGGCACTCGAGACGATGCGGCCGGAGAAGCTTTTGATAAAACCGCCAGAGTTTTGGGACTTACCTACCCAGGAGGTCCGGCAATTCAGAAAGCTGCTGCGAGCCACAAACATATCGATAACTCTTTGCCCAGACCTTTACACGACAGCGGCGATTTTGATTTCTCCTTCAGCGGGCTTAAAACTGCAGTGGTCAATAAAGCTAGTAATAAGAGGTTTTCTGATCAAGAGACTGCTGATTTTGCCGCCAGTATCCAAGAGGCGATTGTTGATTCACTACTTAACAAAACCCTTAAGGCCGCTAAAAAATATAATGTTAAAGAGTTGCTGCTGGCTGGAGGTGTAGCTGCCAATGCGCGATTAACCGAGAAGGCGAGGGAAAGCTTCTCCGGAAAAGTGCACGTTGCTCCACCCAAATTATGCGTGGACAACGGGGCCATGATCGCTGCCGCTGCCTTTTTTAACTACAAACCGGTTCCCTGGCAAGACGTACAAGCTGACAGCGGCCTTTTCTTTTAGCTTGTTTAGAACTCAGGTTTTGGTATAATCGCTTGCGCATGGATAAAGTTTACGAACACAAAAATATTGAGGAAAAATGGTACTCTTTTTGGGAAAAAGAGGGTTTTTTTAAACCTAGTTCTTCCAAGAAAACTTTCACGATCATCCTCCCCCCACCTAATGCCAACGGCCGGCTGCATATTGGCCACGCTATGTATGTGATTGAGGACATTATGGCCCGTTACCATCGCATGTGTGGTGAAGCAACTCTCTGGCTACCTGGAGCAGATCATGCTGGCATTCTCACTCAAGTGGTTTACGAACGTGAGCTGGAAAAGCAAGGTAAAACCCGACACGATCTTGGACGAGAAAAGTTTTACGAAGAAACTTACAAATTTACTCAAGGTAGTAAAAAACAAATGTATGAACAACTCCGAAGAATGGGTTTTTCTCTAGATTGGTCCCGCGAGAAATTTACTCTAGACCCGAAAATTTCTCAGGCAGTTTATAAAACTTTCAAAATGCTCTACGATGACGAACTTATCTACCGCGGCACGCGGATGATTAACTGGTGCCCACGTTGCGCCACAGTTTTGTCTGATTTGGAAGTTAATCACGTTGAAAAAGAATCTAACCTCTGGTTTATTAAGTATCCTGTTAAAGACACTGGACAATTCATTACCGTTGCCACTACCCGTCCGGAAACTATGCTTGGTGATACTGCCGTGGCAGTTAATCCAGACGATAAGCGCTATAAAAATTTAGTTGGGAAAACCGTTGTTTTACCACTTACAAACCGAGAAATTCCGATTATTGCCGATAGCTTTGTCGATTCTGAGTTTGGAACTGGAGCGGTTAAAGTTACCCCAGCCCATGATCCCAATGACTACGAGATCGGTGAGCGCCATAAGTTAGAAAGTGTCCAAGTGATTGGTTTCGACGACAAAATGACTAAGGAGGCAGGAAAATACTCCGAATTGGATAAATACACTGCTCGCAAACAAATTGTCTCCGACTTAGAAAAACAGGGCCTTTTGGATAAAACTGAGCGTCATAAAAGCAGCATTGGGGTTTGTGAACGCTGCGGCACTGTGGTCGAACCACAAATCTCCAAGCAGTGGTTTGTAGCAGTTAATAAAACTGGTAAATCTGGTAAGAATTTAGCTAAAGATGCTCTCAAAGCTGTCGCAGAAAAACAGATAAAAATCATCCCCGAGAGATTTGAAAAGATTTACTACAATTGGATGGAAGATTTGCATGATTGGTGCATATCGAGGCAGCTGTGGTGGGGTCAGCAAATTCCCGTTTGGTACAAAGGTGAGGAAATTCATGTTGGCGAAGATTCGCCCGGTGAGGGTTGGCACCAAGACCCAGATACTCTGGATACTTGGTTTTCCTCCGGTCAATGGCCTTACACAACTCTAGGCTGGGGACAAAAGGATGATAGTGATTTCAAGCGTTTTTACCCAACTACAGTCATGGAAACCGGCTACGATATTCTCTTTTTCTGGGTAGCCCGCATGATCATGCTTGGAATTTACTCTACTGACAAAGTACCTTTTGAAAATGTTTATTTACACGGTTTAGTTCGTGACGAAAAGGGTCAGAAAATGAGTAAAAGTAAAAACAACGTTATTGACCCACTGGTAGTTGCCGATCAATACGGGGCGGATGCGGTCCGCATAGCACTAGTTTTTGGAACGGGGGCAGGTAATGATGCCAATATTGGCGAAAGTAAAATAAAAGGTATGCGCAATTTTACTAACAAACTCTGGAACATCGGTCGCTATATTATTGATATGAAACCGGAAAAAGTTCGCGCAAAAGCTGAGATGAATAAGGATGATAAATTGATTCTGGAAGAACTAGCTAAAACCCGCAAAATAGTAACTGAAGCTATTGAAAACTACAGGTTTGGCCAAGCAGCTGAAGAGCTCTACGAGTTTGTTTGGCATAAGTTTGCTGACAAGTACATAGAGATGAGTAAAAACCGCCGTAGTGAGGCTCAGGCGACCTTAGAGAAGGTCTTTGAAGAAAGCTTGTGCTTGCTTCATCCCTTCATGCCGTTTATAACTGAGGAGTTATGGCAGAAATTACCCCACGAAGGGTCTTCAATCATGATTAGTACATGGCCGGGAAAGTAAATATCCGAAGTTACAGAATGCTTTAGCTGTCTATAACTGAGGATCTCTGGCAAAAACTTCCCAACAAACAAGGCGAATCGATCGTGGTTTCCGAATGGCCTAAAGCTCAAGGATAAAGCTTCAAAAACTCGTCGGGTGTCACGATTTTAATCCCTCGAAACTCTTTCAATTCCAGTAACCCTTTGTCGCCAGTCACAATAAAATCGACCTTTCCTTCAACTGCTGCCTCTAAAACTCGGTTATCATCTTGATCTTCAAGAACAGCGATCTGCTCTCTTGGGTTAAGTACTACAGCATTTTTACGTATTAAATTTAAAGACTTGTCAATCTTCTGGTCGTAAAAACCGAATTTTTTAACTAAAACGTCTGCAAGCTCCGCTAGCAAAACTTCTGAAGTGAGGGCTTGAACTTCTTTACTAAGAACTTTTTGGAAAATAGTGCCGGGCTTACCAGCGAAAATTACAGCGGAGATAAAAATATTGGTGTCGAGTACAACGCGTAATTTTTTAACGGCCGTGGCGGTATTCATGCACTAAGCGGTTAACGTCTTCCTCGGATTTTATTCCCATTTTCTTGGCAACCTCGCGACCATATTCTCTGAGACTTTGCCACTCTTCCATATTTTCGATGTAACGTCTTGTTACCTCACGGATTAACTCACTGCGGCTACGTGCTTCAGTTTCGGCTTGCTTATCAATTTTTTCTAAAAGGCTTTTAGGAATGGAGATGTTAATTGTCTGGGTTTTCATACAAAGATTGTATGTTTTATGTATAAGTTTGTCAATGATTTAGCCAACAAAAAACAACCCTTCGCGTTAAGCTTCGCGGTACAAGAAAGGCACCTGGTAACTGGCTTCAAATGTGTTTCTTCAGGGCATCCGCCAGCTGGCGGACATTGCAATGACAGTTATAACTACATTCAACTCCAGTTACTAAGTGCCTTTAGAGTTTCCAGTAACTTTTTAAATTGTTAACAATGGTATTATATCAAACTATAGGTTTCTTGTCAAGTTCGGTGTCTTTATTCTTGGGTTTTTCGGCTGGAGTTTCAGGGGCTTTCTCACCCTCTTCTTTGGCTTCCCCACCTTCTTTGGTAGCCTCGCCTTCAGCTGTCGCTTCGCCTTCAGCTTCACCTTTTTCAGCAGTAGCTTCAACTTCTTCAGGAGAGACTTCTGGTTCAGGCTCTTCTTCTTTCATTTCCGCAGTTTGCACGCTAACGACCACTTCTTCCGGGTCGTTTTTAACTTCAACCTTATCCATATCAATCTTAAGGTCCTTGACGTGAACGCTCTGTCCTACCTCAGTCAGTTTATCAGCATCAATTGTAAAGTGGGCCGGGATATCAGTTGGCAAACATTCCACTTCAACTTCGTTTAAAGTTTGCAAAAGCAGCCCAATACCGCTCTTTTCGGCTGGTGACTGACCTTCCAAAATTACTGGGACATGAGCAGTAATTTTTTCTTTCAGATTAACTTTGTGAAAATCAACGTGAATAATTTGATCGGTTCTAGGATCACGCTGGAGGTTGTGGATTAGAGACGGGTAAGTTTCTTTATCGAGTTTGACATCGACCAAAGCGGTTTCGCCAGCTTCCTTAAAGCTCTTTTGGAAGTCTTTGGAGTCAACTTGGACGGAAACGGACTTAAAATCTTTGCCAAAAACATTGGCTGGTACTATACCTTCAGCTCGAAGTTTTTTAACTTTTTTACCCACAACTTGCCGGGGTTCGACTTTAATAGCAACGCGTTCCATCAGGGATCATTATACGTTCTGTGTCAACTAGGTTTTAGGCGCTGGGTTGGTTTTGGCGATTGAGGCGACGGATTTTGGAGCTCTGCAAGCTACGGATGGAAGAGGGTTTCATTAAACGCACTTCTTCGCGGATATCTAAAACGTCATCAGCAGATAATGCTCCGACGTTAATCACTGGTAGTTCTCCACTCGTTTGTTTATCCCCGCTAATTGAGGCGGCTAGCATTTGCTCCTTACCACAATTTGGACAGATGTAATGGGCGACTAGCGAGTTTTCTGACTCTGAAATTATCTCTAAACTACTCTGCCCGAAAGGCGCCTTGCAAGAACATTGCCAATCTTCACCAAACTGCTCTGCAAACGCTCTGATGATTTTCTTGCTCATATGCTTATTTTACACCCAGTATACCAAAGGTTTCAAAGCTAAGCTAGACCTTCTTTCTAAAGCAGTTTTTCAACTGCGGTGATTAACCTCTCCACCTGCGTATGCAAATTTTCTGTTTGAGTGGTGATAAAGTCCTTTTCCACAGCTATCAGACTAGGGGTCTTTGACCAGTTTACTCTCTCCAACAAAACTTGCGTTTGTTCTAATTTTTCTTGACTAGTGTAGAGATTAGTTAAGACTTGACTGAAGGTCTCCAAGGCTTCTTCTTTATTTAAATTAGCCCTGCTAGCAGTATCAATTAAAATTTGGTTGGCACGGGAAGAGTTGCGCACACTTTCCGCCAAGCTAGCGGAAGCTTCCAACAAACGGCTAAAATTAGTAGTTCTTTCGGAGAGGCCAATAATCTTAAATAACCAACTTACTTTTTGCAAATTAGCGCCCGAAGCTTCAAAAGAGTTTTGAGCACTCAAAGCACGGCTGACCGCACTCTCAGTTTTCTCAGCCTCCAAGTTTTCAACTGCTTCTCTCAGGGCTCCTTTACCCAACCAACTACTAAGGCCAGCAGCTGAAACTGGGTAGATAATTGTAGCTAGCAACAGAACCAGGCAGAGAATAAAAATACCCAGCCGCAACCAGTTACTAGGTTCCTTAAGCTCCTTTACTTCCCCAACCGTTTCCTTTTGCTGACGGTCACTTATCTCTAGGGGTTTTAGATCGGCAGTTGGACTTTCAGCAAAAGCCTCTTCGAGACGCTCACTTTGAATTACACTGCTTATACCTTCGGCAAGAGAAACTTTTGGGCTCCAGGAAAGTTTTTCCCGGGTGTTTTCCAGATCAAGATGGGAAAAGGGCAGATCGAGAGTCTCTTCACTCTTCTTACGTTCGATCTCTAGAGGTCCGGCAACCAGTTTGACTGTTTGAGCAAAATTCTCAACGGTAATCTTCTCCGGATTTACCAGTACAAAGATCTCGCTGTTAAAATCTCCTAAGGCAGCCTTAGTTAGGCCGAAAACCACATCGCTAATAAAAGTCGGGTTGAGGATTTTTAAACCATCGCCAAAAACTTTTAGAGGTTGTCTGTTCAGAGCGTTTTTTAAAAGGTCGGCAATTTCGTCG
This sequence comes from Candidatus Nanoarchaeia archaeon, assembly GCA_036514715.1. Classification (GTDB taxonomy): domain Bacteria; phylum Patescibacteriota; class Microgenomatia; order Woykebacterales; family RBG-16-39-9b; genus DATBWR01. Next base: position 92,895 of record DATBWR010000016.1, read on the forward strand.
CTGCGGTCAAAACTCATTTTTGGGCCGTAAACATCTTTTAGGCGAACAACGGTCACGGAAAGAGCAAATTTTTTGAAATACTCAAAAGTTAAGGCTTCGGCAAAACGTTTCGCCTCGTGGGCGGAAAGGACACTTTCATCATCTGGCGACTTACCAAAGTAAAAACGCAGAGAACTACCAGAAATCACCCCACTGTAAAGATCGGCTGAAGAGGCGAGGATAAATTTCGCTTGGTTGGCTCTAGCGATCTCAAGCAGTTGCCTGGTACCTAAAGAATTGACTAAAAGGGTATCCAGGGATAATTCTTTGCTGGCGCGGTGTTCTTCACTGCTAGCCAAATGGAAACAATAATCAATTTTTAGTTCTGGCGGCAGCTGAAAGCTAGGGTTATTGATATCTTCTTGAATAAAAGTAAGGTTTGGTGAGGTCAGCAGGTCTTTGAGATTTTCTTTTTTGCCAGTACTTAAATTGTCAACACAGACAACTGAAAAATTTTGTGATAGGAGAGTTCTAACTAAATGAGAGCCAATAAACCCGGCACCACCGGCTACTAAGGCGGTTGGTTGGTTGTTTTTGGTTTCCGAGCTTTCATTTGTTTTCGGGGCAGACATTTCTTTGTTTTCCTTTGAGCAAGCGCATTTTAACTAAAGAAAGTCAACTTGAAAAGCCAGTATTAAGAGTTTTGTGGCTAAGTCTGGGAGTTTATCACTACCTTCAGCGGACATGTTGGTCAAGAATACGGTTAACTTCCTGATCCGCGAGTTTATTCTCTGCTCTAGGAACGTGTTGGTAGTCAACCTTGTAGAAAAGCTTTTCCATTTGTTTAATTTTCTCAGTAAAGCGGGCGAGGTTAGGGTTTTTAATTCGATAGTCACCGGATAATTGTTTGGCCACCAATAAAGAATCCGTAAAGAAATTCAGCTCGAGAGTTTTCGTAACTTTCTCTTTGGCGAGAATAGTTTCATACACTAAAAGTACTGCGCTATATTCGGCCACATTATTGGTAGCAACACCTAGATATTTCCCGCATATTAACCGCAGATTTCCCGCAAGGCCTTCGATAACTGCTCCGGCGGCAGCTGGTCCAGGGTTACCCCGGGCTCCCCCATCAGTGAAAATTTTTATGGGCTTCATTTAGAGGTTATCTCTCCTGTTCGTAAAGGGTAACTCGGCGATTAGGCTCTTCCCCTTCGGACTGGCTAGCTAAGTTTGGGTATTTCTCGCTAACAATCAAGTGTACTTCTCTTCGCTGAGCACTCGACATGACTGGTAAACTAACTCTTTTTAGTTTTTGGGCCACTAGAGCCTCGACTGCTTGCTCAACCATTGACCCAAGGGTAGAAAGCCGCTCAGCTCTCCAATCGCCAATATCTAAAACCACTCTTTTCCATTCCCCCTCTGCAGCCCTCTTATTAACTACTGACCCTAAAATTAGTTGCAGGCTTTCTAAAGTTTCACCGTGGTAACCAATTAGAGCTCCCAGGTTCTCTCCAAAAATGCTTACCTTGACACTACCTTCATCTTCTTCAACTTTAACTTCTGCTGCCATCCCGATTTTTTTAAGCACTTCCTTAGTAAAATCGGTAGCTATCTTTTCAGAATTTTTAGCCATTGATTAAGACCTCCCAGACCTACTATGTAATATTGTTGGAAAAGCCCAACCACAGTACTTACCAGCCAAAATAAAGCCAGTCCTGAAGGGAAAAGTCGCCCAGTGAAAAGAATTAGGAAAGGAAAGAGAAAAACAAACTGTCCTTGAGAAGCAGTCAGCGCGCTAGCAAGATCTTGCTTCTTCTCCATTTCTTTTTTTGAATCCTGTTTTTCTGGTTTAACTGGTTCAGGCAACATCATCTTTGACTGCAGAAGGGTCGCCACTGCAGTCAAGATTACTAAAACTCCTGGCAGCTGTCCCCAAAAGCCTTCGACTCCAAAGGTGCCCTTAAAGGTGTCGGGCTGGGCGAGATCCCAGATGAGAAAGGAGGTATTAAGGCCGCTTTTTACGACATTGCTGATAGCGTTAAACAATACTATAGCTACTACCAGCTGGATAATTGGCGCTAAACAACCCGCTAGTGGGTTGAAACCAGCCTCTCGGTAAATCTTAGCTTGTTCTTCTGCATGACGCTTTCGGTCGTGGCCATGCTTCTTTTTAGCTTCGTCAAGTTTTGGACGCAGTTCTTGCAAAACTTTTGTTTGGCGCAAGCTAGTTTTCAGAAAAGGGTGAAAAATTAGGCGGCTGAAAACACCGATAAAAATTATCGTTGTCCCTAAGTTACCGCCAAAAAAGTTAGTCAGCGAAATTAAAAAATCAGCAAAAATTCCCATTAAGTTTATTACTTGACAGGGTCAAAACCTCCCTTAGACCAAGGGTGGCAGCGCAAAATTCTTTTTGTACCTAAAAAACTGCCCCTGATTATACCATAGCGCTCGATTGCACGGTAAGTATATTCAGAACAACTGGGAACGAATCGACAAGTGTTACTTAAGAAAATTTTGTGATGGTAGCTTTGATAAAGCTTTATCAACCTCAAGGCTAATTTCTTCATCTTTCGCGCGCTCTATACCCGGGTGGAGAATCCAGATTGCTTCTATTCCAGGCTTTAAGGTCGTTAGTTTAGGTCTAATAAGTTCTGAGAGCTTTCTTTTTAGACGGTTACGGGTAAAGGACTTACCGACCTTAGTAGTAATGATAAAACCTATCTTCGGCCCTTCCTCTTGGAGATTTTTCTTGGCAACGACTTTAAAAAGGTTGTTACTGACCTGGATATCCGGAGCTCTTCTGTCCCACTTCACCGGTAATTTTAAACGGTTTTGTTTGGGCAACATTTCTAGATAGAAAGACGGTTTCTTTTTTTAGCAGTACGTCTTTTAAGCACCTTCTGGCCACCGCTTTGTTTTGAACGAGCTAGAAACCCGTGTTTACGAGCCCGTTTTGTTTTCTTTGGTTGGTAAGTTCGTTTCGGCATTGACGGTGTGCAGTATAGTAAACCCGCTTCGGGCTGTCAACGTGGTTGGCGACAAAACTGACATAGTAGGTTCCACTTCGATGGGCTTGACTGATGTGGATAACTTTTCCTATCATGGTTTCCTGTTCTCCTTCTTAAGGTCTCTGTCCCGAAAGTATGTATGGACGAAAAAACTCTTTGGAACTCTGTTCTGACCGAACTACAACTTTTGCTTTCAGGTGCCAACTACCAAACTTGGTTTAAAGGTAAAACGGTAATCCTCCACCAAGAGCGCGGGGTGATTGAAATTGGCTGTAATTCTGCCTACACCAAAGACTGGTTGGAGCAACGTTACCACGGCCAGTTAAAAGCTATTTTGGATCGTCTTACTGACACCAACAATGCTTTAATCTTCTCGGTTTCTGCTTCCTTGAGAAACCCACCAACGAAAGTCACCCAAAACGACTCGGGGGAGGAAGCGCTTTTGTTTACTAACCAGAGTATTGATGAACTCTACGGGAAAATTGAAGCTTGTGGGCTCAATCCTAAATACACCTTTGAAAGTTTCGTGGTTGGATCTAGCAACCAACTTGCCCATGCAGTTGCCAAAGCGGTTGCCGCCTCCCCTGGTAAAGGTTACAACCCCTTCTTTGTTTACGGTGGGGTTGGTTTGGGAAAAACCCACTTGATACAGGCAACTGGTCACGAAGCAGTTAGTAAACACCAGAAGCTTAAAGTTCTCTACTGCACCTCTGAGAACTTCACCAACAATCTCATCGAAGCAATTCAGAACCGAGCTATGAAAGAGTTTAGGGCTAAATACCGTAGTTTGGATGTTTTGATAATTGACGACATCCAGTTTATTGCTGGGCGGGAAACAACTCAAGAAGAATTCTTTCACACCTTTAATGAGCTCTATGCTAAAGGAAAGCAAGTTATTTTGAGCAGCGATCGCCCACCAGAGGCTATTTCTAAGCTTGAGCAAAGGTTAAAGAGCCGTTTTGAAGGCGGGATGATTGCCGATATCCAACCTCCAGATACTGATTTGCGAGAGGCAATTCTACTCTCGAAGATTAAACGTCAAAACATTAGTATTCCTGCTGAAGTTGTTCACTATCTTGCCCAAAACGCTAGTTCCAGCGTGAGAGATTTGGAGGGCTCTCTAATTAGGTTGGTCGCTCAAGCCAAGATCGGCAACAACTCTTTGTCGCTAGAACTGGCAAAAAGTTTTTTTGATAAAAGGAGTCAGGGGCTTGTCAAAGCTCGCCCCAAAGATGTTTTGGAGATAATTTGTAACTACTTTGATTTGCGGCATACGGATCTTAAAAGCGCCAACCGTTTAGCTAAATTTGTTTTCCCACGCCAAATTGCTATGTACTTACTACGCAAAGACTTGGGCTTGCAGTATGCGCTTATTGCCGAGGTTTTGAACAAAAAAGACCACACTACTGTAATTCACGGTGTGGAGAAAATTACTGGTGTTGTGGAAAAATCAGAGAAAGTCCGAGGATTAGTTGAGGATATCCGCTCAAAACTTTACAACTAAGGGTCTTTTGTATACTTATCCACAAAACACCCACATAATTGTCCTCTGCGCGCTTGCTTAGTTTTGCTCAATAACAAACCCGAAACTACAAACCTTGGGTTGGACAATTATCAACTTATCCACACAAACTACTATTACTACTTTATTATTAAACTGTATTTAGTATTATTCTTACTGACTAATTAAATCAAAAAGAATGACTAAACTTATCCGTGAGGACTTTTTAAAAACAATCTCAATCGCAGGGCGTTTTGTGCCTGTTCGGCCAAGCCTACCAGTACTGGCAAACATGTTATTGGAGGCTGATAAAGGTATACTGAGAGTCTCCACAACCAACCTTGATTCGTCAGTTAGGTTGGTACTGCCTGCAAAAAGTGAGGGGGTTTGGAAGATAACTACCCCAGCCAAAATTCTCACTGATTTCATCGGTTCAGCAGTTGATAAAGAGGTATCTCTAGAGGTTGATAAAGAAAACCTCTTGGTAGCCTCGGGAGAAATCAAAGGCATTTTCGCTGGAATTTCCGCCAGCGAGTTCCCCACACTACCTGAGGCTACTGAGGAGGGTAGTGAGTTTGAGTACCACGAGCTTCAGGAAGCAGTTAATAACGTAGCCTTTGCTGCTTCTAGCGACGAGGCTAAGCCAATTTTGACAGGTATTTTTATTAACCAAGAGGCTGGTGGAACAATTATCGTCGCCACCGACGGGTATAGGCTTGCTAAAAAGACCTTAGGAAAAAAATATGAGTTTAATCAAGTAGTCATACCGGCCAGGACCTTAGTGGAATCTTTGAGAATTGCCGGAGAAATGGGTGAGCCTTCGGTACGTTTAGTTGTTGCCAAAGGCAAAAACCAAACCCTTTTGGTAGGGGAAAACTTCCAGATTGCCAGCCGTTTACTGTCTGGTACTTACCCACAATTTCAACAAATTATTCCCAACGATTTTGTAAATAGCTTTACCGTTGATAAAGATAAATTAACCGCGGCCATTAAAGCAACGGCAGTTTTTGCCCGGGATTTAGGTAATGTGGTGAGATTTAACCTCACCAAAAACGCCTTGAAACTAACCGCTAGTACTGCTCAGGTTGGCGAAGGGGCGGCAACTTTAGAAGTTGCTGGAGGCGGGTCAGAGATCAAAATTGCTTTTAACTCGCGCTTTATTCTCGAAGGACTAAGTGCTATTGGCACGACTACTGTTGAAGTAAAATTTAGCGGCCCGCTGAGCCCAGCCGCTATCTGCGGCAGGGGTGAAAAAGACTTTCTCTACATAATTATGCCAGTAAAATCGCAAACTTGATGTATCTTGAAGAGCTTTCCTTAATTAACTTCCGCAACTTAGAGAGGCAAACTGTAAAGTTTAAGAGGGGGGTAACGGTTTTCTGGGGAGATAACGCCGCCGGCAAGACAAATTTGTTGGAAGCTATTTACCTTTTATCAACCGCAAAATCTTTTCGCACCCGAGCCGACCATGAGCTGATAGCTTGGGGGCAAGAGCAGGCTAAAGTTTTTGGTAAGGTGGGCGCCTTAGCCTTAGAATTGTCAGTTAAACCAGAAAGTAAGCAGCTATCTATCAACAAACAACCAAAAAATTTAACAGAAATAATTGGTAGCTTTGTAACCGTCTTGTTTACCCCCAGCGATATTGCCCTTGTGGGCGGCCCACCCTTCGAGCGAAGAAGATTTTTAGACCACCTCGCCTCTAATTTAAGTAAGGAATACCTCCTTCAACTAGTGAGCTTTAATAGAAGTTTGCGGAACCGCAACCAGCTTCTCTACCAACTTAAGCCCCAGCAAGAGGGAGATTTGTGGGTTTGGGATCAACAACTTGCTAAGGCGGCTAGTTTTGTTTGGGAGTTTCGGGTTGGCGTGATCAAAGAACTAGCAGAAAAATTGAAAAGTTTGGGCAAAAAACTTCTCCAAGCTTCTTTAACAATAGACTACCCAGCACCTTTCGGGGAGACTACTAAAGCCAGAATACAAGAAGCCTACTTAAAAACCTTACAGTCAGCCCGCAAGCAAGAAATTGTTAAAAAGCAAACCCTCTTTGGTCCCCACCGGGACGACTTCAAACTAATTCAAGAAGAGGAGAAGGAAAACAAAGTGGTCAGCAAAAACCTCGGTATTTATGGTTCTAGAGGAGAGCAAAGAGGCGCTGCCTTAGCCTTGAAACTCTCAGAAGTAGAAATACTTGAAAGTGACAAAAAAATTAAGCCCGTGCTACTATTAGATGAGGTTTTAAGTGAGCTGGACGAAAAACACCGGCAGTTGCTCCTGCGTCAAGTGCACACTGGTCAGACTTTTATCACTACAACTAGCCTTGTAGCAGTTGAAAGTGTTTTAGGAGGCAACTTAAATAGCTTTCTGGTTCGCGAGGGTAAATTAGAACCTAAAAAGTAACCTATTTCACCGCAGACTCTTTACCAAGCTCTTGGGGGTTAGAAGTGATCAGAACGTGCTCATGAGGAGCAGCCTGGACTCTGATAGCCACGTGGTTACTACCAGCAAAGAAAATCCCCTCGCCAACATCAGCAGACAAAAGTAAGTTTCTTTCACCTTCGGAAAGATAAAAGGTGCCAACCACTTGGTCAATTGAGGCTGGTGACTGCTTTAAAAGTACTTGGATTGAGGAATTGGTGACAATCGCTCGGCCATAATCGCTAGCGAGAAAATCTTCCACGTCTTGTGTCACTGTGGTCAACCCCAAAAAGTATTTACGGGCGCGTTTAGCAATTGAATACATAAAAGAAGCGCTGTCCGGATGCTTCATCAAGTACCAAGCTTCGTCAACGATCAACAGCCGTTTCTTGCGATCCTTTTTAATTTTAGTCCAGATGTAATCCAGAATAATAAACATGCCAATGGGGCGGAGTTCATCCTCCATATCACGGATGGAAAAAACAGTAAAGGTGTTCTTGATATCAATTGTGGACTGACGGTCGAAGATGCCGGCCAAGGAACCGCGAATGTATTTTTCAATTCTTTCCGCCATGGACTTTGCTTCTGGCTCAGCGCTATTGAGCAAAACTTCATAAAGATCCTCAAGTACTGGGGAGGGTCTAGTCTGAGTGGCTGGATCTGGGGTAATTCCCTTGAGTTTGTAGGTAGTGATCAGGGCACGATCAAGAATGGCATCTTCAGTCGGGGTCATGTTACCTAAGACGATCCGGAAAAGTGAGTGCAGAGAAAGGATTTTTAAGCCCAACTCGTTTTCACCTTCTTCGTAGACGCCGGAGAGATCAAAAGGGTTAATTTTAGAAGCTTCCCGAGCCGCAAACTTAATATACTCACCACCGATTGCCTCGCACAAGGGGTGGTACTCTTCCTCGGGATCGATGATAATTATTTCCGTACCGAACATTAAACTGCGCACGGCTTCCAATTTAGTTAAGTAACTTTTACCAGCCCCACTCTTGGCAAAAACCACACTGTTAGCATTTTCCAAAGTAAAGCGGTCAAAGATCACGAGTGAGCCGTTGTGCTCATTAATGCCGTACAAAATACCTTCATTGGCGGTCAGTTCTGAAGAAGTGAAAGGAAAAGTAGTTGCCAGAGAGGTGGTGTCCATATTACGGGTTACCAAAAGTTTGTCGGTAAAAGTTGGCAGGGTAGTCTGAAAACCCATTTCTTGCTGGAGGGTAGCGTGTTTGGTGACAATGAGTAAGGAGCCAAGGGTGGCCTCAACTTGCTTAGTGACCGCATTTAACTCATCAAGAGAGTTAGCTGGAACAGTGACATAGAAAGAAAGCTGGAAAAAACGTTCGATACCGGCCACTAACTGATCCTGTAAGGATTGAGCATCCTCCAAGGCGATTTTTACTGCCGGATCAACAACTCGACCTTTGTCTAAATCACCTTCGACCGTCGCTTCCATCTCAGCGATTTTACGACGCAGCTCATCTAATATCCCTTTAGCTTCAACTGGATAGTAGTAAAAGACAATATCAAGGGTATGGTCAAAATTGATAATCGGTGCGAGCCAGTTGGCGCCGACAAAACGTGGGTAGCCAGAGACAAAGAGAGTTCGAAAGAAAGTTTCCCCAATCCGAAGATGATCGAAATCAACCTGCAAGGCCGGTGGAGCAATAATATCTTTGACATCTACCATACCCCGACCAAGAGTCATTTTCACTTTGTCGCGGGTAGAAGCTAGTTCTAATTCCTGTGGGGAGGGAGGTTGTTTCTTGCGAAAGAAATTTGCTAAGAGGCTCATTGCGGTGCTTCTCCCGTACTTTCCGAGCCTTCCGCTTGAGTGGGTTGTAAGGCCGGTTCGACAATTGGAGTAGTATATTCAGTGGTATTTAAGGCTGCTTTTTGCTCGCGAGACACCTCGGGGTTATAAAGATCGTAGAAAAATTCTACCAGCTCTTCGGTACGTAAAAGCCTAGTTTTAACCCCAATACGAGCAATTTGTTTGGTCAAATGGTCGATTTTTGGCCCTAAGTTGACTTTGGCTTTTTCTAAAGTGTGCCACTTATCGGGGACAGGTTTGTCTTTCTTTACCAAACTCGGTAAAGTTAAGGCTTGCGAAAGACTGGTATTAGCATAGGGTATCACCACGTAGAAGCGTTTATCAAGGACTTGGTTTTTCGAAACTAAATCATGGATAAATTTAGTGTAAAGGCCAATCATATTGGCTAAACTCTCGTTCACCGCCTGGTTTTGAGCGCCAGCAAGAAGCTTCAGGTAGCTAGAGATATCCATACGTTTCGAACGGACTACAATTTGAATTGGATAGGTTAGCGAGTTCAAAAGAGCTGCGTAAGCGAAAATCATGGCGTCTTGCTCCCGCTCGGAAAGCAGGTCAAAATTAACTGCCGTGGTTTGCAGAATGGCCACCGCGTTGCCGTTTTTTAAAATGACCAAATCATCACGAATATCTTCGATATCTAAATGTTGTTGAGTGGAAGCATTGGGGGTTTTGGCAGCCATGTTTTTTTATCGAGCGCTAACCGGAGTATTAATGTTTTTAGCCTTAATTTCGATCGGTTGCATCACTGAACCGCTGGCTTCAACTTCAATAATGTCAAACTCGTAACCTGCTTTTTCAAGTTCCAGAGTGTAAATTCCGTTTGGCAGAGGAGTCGAAAGGGCAAACTGACCTAATTTGTTAGGTCTGAAGGCCCGTACCGGCTCCCCATCTTTATTTTTAACAATAATGACGACGCCCGAGAGTAATAGGCCGTTGGCATCTTTGATAATACCATTAATGACATTAGGTACGTTCGGGGTGTTAGGTAACATTTTACCGTAAGCAGGAGTGGCTTTGACAGTTGGCTTGGTAACCGCTCGAGCTTTTTTGGCCTGCTCTCTGCGGGCTAAGTCTTTAATTTCCGCAATAACCCGGGCCTTATCCTCAGGGGAAGTGAACTTCTTGCCTGCTTCTTTTAGAGTTTCGATCCTTTCCTGGGTGCTTTCGGTAGGTACAGCTTGGGGTTTTAACTGAGAAAACAGTTTTTGTAGCTCGTCATTAATACGCCGCTTTTCTTGAACTGCCTGAAGCTCGCTAAATTGCTTCAGAACGTTGTTGTCCCGCTCCAAAGCCTCGAATTTTTCCAGCATCTCTTTTCTCTGTTGTTGGCTCAGCTGTTTTAGAGTTTGGGGGTCGAGGTTCGCTAAGGCAGTTTTAAGTTGCTGGAAACTGGGTTTTAAATCTTCAGGGCTAACTTCAAGTGGCGGCGGTACTGCTATTTTAAGTGGTTGGGTAACTTCTGGTTTTGACGGTGGTGAGAGTGGCTCCACTCTCTGCGAGATGGGTAAAGCCCCCTCCTGGCTAGTTGCTGATTTAGCCGGTTCTTGAGGAAGTTTGGGTACGCTTTCAGTAGGGACTGCTGGTGGAGTTGAAGGCTTGCCTTTCTCCTCAAGATGTCGGAGCAAGTCCCGCACGCTTTCGAATGATTGACTACTAACTTCCAGAGGAGGCTTCTCTACTTGAACGATGATAGGGCTGGGAGATTGCTTGGACTCTGGACCAACTGGCGGTTTTAGTTCTTCACTGGGTATGACTAATACCGTCTTGGGAGCCTCTGGTAAAGGTTTCTCGGTGTGGAGTTTGGCAAAATCAAATTTTGGTTCAACCCCTGGCTGGTGGTGAGTTTCGTGCTTGGCTTGGTGAGGGTACTTTACACCTTTGGTTTTTTCTTCCAGAGAGTCAGTTTTTTGCTTGAGATGTTTAAGGGCCAGTGAATGACTATTAATTAAGTTAGTCAGGGCCCTCCTCCAGTTTTCAGCTGCTTTCAACAAACGCTCGTCAACATCGACCCTTTCTTTTAAGGAAAAAATTTCTTGGCTTTGGGAAGGGCCGCGAGCTAAATTAAAAGTTCGGTCGAGATCCACAACTTCTTTAACCAAAGCCTTAATCTCTTCCTCCAATTTTACAATGTGCTTTTGATAATCAGCGTAGTTGTCAGCGCTTAAAGTGACGAGCGGTACTACACCTCGAGACTTCTTGGTAATTGGCTGGCTAGCTAACTCCAAAGAAGTCTCAGCCTCTTGCGGTTGATTTTGGTCAGCTGTAGAGACAGTAACCGGTTTTGCAAAGGCTAGTTTAGGAGACTCGCTTGAAGACAGAGTAGTTGCCTCTTGGTTTGGGGTTTTTTGGCGAGTGATTTCTTCGGCTACTCGTTGTTTAATTTGTTCAAAGAGAAGCTTATTAACGTCATCCAACTGACTTTTAATTTGGTCGTTAAATTGATGATTACTGTTGAGTGCTTCTTGACTGACTACTGGTCTGGGCTTTATAGCTTGGGTTTCTAAATCGTGAGAATTAACATAGGCGCCAGTTTCTGCAGAAGGTTTAGTGAGTGCCTCAAAAGCAGAGCTTGCCTTGGCCTTAATCTCAGAGTGTAGCTTTGGGGTAAGGCCAACTTGCGGTTCACCTTTAATGCTGATACTTCCAGAAGTTCCTAAAATTGATGGCGACACTGCTCTAGTGTGAGTGTTTTTAACCGCTCTTACGTAGACATCTCGATCAGGTAGTTGTATCTTAGTAACCGGTTTAAAACCCACCTCTCCAGCAATCTTAGCTCTCAGCTCCTGGTGAGTTTCAACTACTTGGCGCGGTTTTTGGCCTGGCAAATAACCTTGGCTAAAGGCAAGCCCGGGGTGGGTCAAAAGGTCAAAACTAGGTAGGCTTTCTTTTTCAGGTATCATTTTTCGCTTTCCTTGCTCTCACTGGCAATTTGGTTCAAGCGTTGAAAACGTGGTTGGGTTTCCCGGATAGTTTGAGTAAACTCAGCTTGGGGTACGTTCAAGTTTGGAGCCACAAAGACCTGGCGGTCGCCGGTTGCAAAAGGTAGTTGTGCTAAACGTTTTTCTTCGTTCTCATCCACCGCGTTCCCTGTTTCCTGACGAGTGTGACTCTTTAGGTAAGCATCGAGCTTTGAGCGATCGGAAACTACCTTCGGGCCCAGAGCAGTTTGTTGGGCTTGCAAATAGGAAGAAAACTGCGGTTCCAGGAAACCCAGATTTTTGGCTTCCCTCCTCCAAACCCGGATAGTCGGGGCGTAGATAGTTTTGATGAAAGCAACTAACCACCTTTCAAAAGGCTGATCGTTAATTTTAAAGAGGGCTAGAGCAACTGCTAGTAAACTAAAGGGCCCACCAATAAGGATAACTACCAGAAAAGGAAGTTGAGCAGCGTAAAGGACAATGTCAATGATACCGGCAAATGCCAGATACCCGAACTGACGTAGGGTTAAAAAGCCGATGAGTTTAAACTCAAAACCAGTGATGTTTTGCGGAACAGGGTGCTGTTGCATGGACAAGTTTTTCTATTGACTTTGGTTTTTTTATTATGCCCTAGAAAAGGCGAAAAATTCAACCCGCACAAAGTGGGTCATAGGGTGGTGGAAGTTATAAACTTCTTCGGCTTCGCCTTCGAATTTTGTAATTATTCAAGTAAAAATTTTAGTAAAGTGAGAGACAATTATGAATCTCTTCGAGCTTCGTAGCTATCGTAATAGCTATGGGATTGACAATAGCTTCATTTCATGTTAAAATCCCCACGAAAAGGTTTACAGATGTTTAGTAAGAGAATTCTTAAGTTAAAAGGCCGAGGAAGCACTCCGACGTAAATTTGGAGGGCTTTGCTTAAGTCAAGACTTAAGCAAGCGGGCTTCTGAGGACTCTAGTTAGTCACCAGAAGCCCGCTTTTAGTTTGCAAAACTAGGGCGCGAAGCGCCACGTCAGCAAAGCTTATGCGGCGTTGACTTTTAGCGAAGTGCCCTTAGTGTACCAAAAGTTAACGAAAGGACGGGGCGCACTTTACCAAATTAATAGTTAGAGAAGCCTTGTTGAAACCCATCAAGAGGGCAACTTGGTAGTAACTCTGAATTCTAAATTCAAGTTATCGCCAGTTTCCCCTCTTGATGAAAATTGCTTTAGGCAAACTTCATCAAGGTAAGGGGTTAAGAAAAACCAGCCGTAGGTCCCGCGTAGCACGCCTGTGCGAAGTGGGATTGAGCTCTCCGTTCTAGCGCAAGCTAGGGTGGATGGAGTTCCGACTGTTAACCTTTTTACCTGTAAAGTTTGCGTAAAGCACACCCAGCCTTTGGGCTGAGGTGAATAGTTCAGCAAGGAGAAAGAAAGTGACAAACGGAAACGAAGATGACGAGCCCGAACCTATTGGAGATGAAGAAGAAGAGCTACGACGGCTAGAACGAGAACTTGCTATTTTAGAAGGCAGAGGGGCAGGAGGAGCTTCGCTTATTTACTCAAGCCCTCTGTCCGACGAAGAGTACGTTGCACTAGCTGCCCGTCCCTATGAGGTTTCCTTGGACTGGGTCGTTCGGTCAGTCGTAACAGCTGACCGAGCTTCTATGAACGCGATCGACCAATTCTTGCAGAGATCGATGGCTCACTTCCGACGCTGGGTTCCTGTCCAGGTCTACTACCGTGTCCACAGAGCTTGGGAGTTTAAATCGGAACCAGGAAAGGTGAAGGCGGACCGCAGAGGAAAACCCATACCTCTTAGAGACAAGGGTACCAAAGAAGTACTTCGTGACAGGGAAGGGAACCTTCGTTATGAGCAAGAGGATCCAAAAGAGGGTTACGCCAAGGTTTATAAGGAGGCTTGGTTGTCTCCCACAGACCTTGAAAAACTTGGGACTCGTAGGCTGAACAGGCTAATGCGAAGTGGTCGAGTGGTAAAGAGACGGGGATGGTTCCTGTGTCCGAACCACAACGAGCGAGCGATCATTAGTCCCCGGGAAAGTTTTCTTAAAGTACCCAAGAATCGGCTTAACGAGGAACTGGAAGCACTGATGCTTCTACAGCGCAACAGTCCAAATACGGTTGTTGAGGACATCTACTGGAACCGCCGGCCGGAAAAATGGGCACCGCGGGATCAGTGGGATGGAGACTTCCGGTTAATTCTTGGCCAACTCAACCTCTACGAGCTTTGCAAGCTTGCTGAGTACCGTGTTGGCCGCCGCTACTTTTCAGCTCAAACACGCTGGGAAGAGTGGTTGAGAGTACGGGAGCAAGTCATCAGGGAACACGCTACCGAGCACCCAGATGCTCCTGAGATACCCGATCGGGTTCTTCAGAATCGCACTGAAGAAGCCTACAACTGGTGGTTACCCTATACTCAGCACGAGTACGTAAGGCGGATGCTACCGGACTCAATGCGTTTCGATAAGAGCCCGGATTCAAACAACCCCAACGCTGACATCAACCGCAGCTTAGGAGCTTCGGAGAGAGCAACTGCTTTCTTTGAAACCGTTAACTTGGTTTCGCACATCATCAGTTACCCAACGATAACTGGTCCTGACTCGGTCGACTGGAGCACCTGCCAGATCTACTTCCCGATCAACGAGGAAATCAGGGACTTCGCCCGCATGACCGGGCATTACCAGCAGTGTCGGAGCAACAAGTGGAAGTACGACCGTTTCGAGCTCAGTGACAGTGATGTGGGCAACTCCTTGAACAACGACTGGGGTGGTGCTCGCAGCCGTATTGATTGGGGTGACGACTGGGCCTTCAGAACAATCTGGAACACCTATGAGGAACGAAGGCCTCCGACCAGATTCGAGCTCTACGGTGAGGATCCCATAACCGCCGCTCAGCAAGCTGATCTGGATCAACTCCAAGCGCTCTGGCAAGTGGAGCTCAGAGAGCGCAACGCTTTGCTGGGCCCCGCTCAAGAGATGACCCCGACTGACGAGTGTGCTGCTGCGCAGACCCACTACGGTTTGTTCGGGAAACAGCGTCTCGACGTTACCAACGGTGGTAAGGAACTCAGAAAAGCGTTTGTGGTTGCACGTGAGGGCGGTGCTGTTAAGTTAGACCTAAGGGCCTACCGAGATACGCTTTCTGCCATGCGACACTACGAGCGTGGGGAAATCCAAGCCCTTGAGCTGAGTGTGGCTTTTTGGTTCGATCCGTGGGATACCACCCGCCACAACCGTGGGTTGAGATCCGATGCGATTCGTGCCGAACTGGCCAGTCGGGCAGCGGCTTATTGCCGACTGCAAGACGAAGAAGGACGAAATGTCCCTAACGCCGAGCCACTGCTCAAGATAGTTGATGCCATGGACATCCTTAGGGAGTGGCACCGGACTGGTGATCCAGCGCATCTGGAGCACTATAACCGAGTGACCACAGTCCAGGATCGACCGATCAATCCGAATGAGGTGGCGGAGGTCGATTTCTTCAACCAGGTCGAGATCTACCGCCAACTAGTGTACAAACAACCTGCTCGACAGCTGGCTAACATGGTAGAACGCCAGATTGACGAGTGGAGGCACCACAACGTCATGCATCTCCGCAAGGAGATCAACGAACTGCTCACTGGAATACCGGTGAACGGTTCACTCAGAGCCTACTTCGAAAAGTGGTACCGGGAGTCCGACGACCGAGTCTGGGACTTCGTCTTTTGGGAAGATGAGATGGGATCGAGTGCGTCTGGTGCTTCCGGCGCCCATGCCTTCAACGTAACTAAGGCTGCCCATCTTATCTCAGAGGGATTTGGTCTAGGCTACGGCACCCTTCCAGAGCAACAGAGTCGGCAGGAGAGGATCATTACGGTCGGCTTGTACACGGATTACTACCAGGAAATGAGACGAATTCTCGCCTGGTTTGGTGTCCGTATGAGCGCAATCAGCATGATGGTGGACATCGACGACGAGGGTGTAAGGGCCAACAGGACATGGGTTACAATCAGCGAGATGAAGATGGAGGTTGCCAGCTCTATTAAGTCTGGTAAGATCCTCTACCCAATTGCACGCGATGAGCTTTGGCCACGCTTGCAGAGGATGGCTCCGGAGCTTCTTAACGAGTCGTTCCCCTTCCAGGCAGAGCAAGCCAGCAAGCTTGACAACGACGTCGTCAATCAGGTGCTCTACGACTACTGCGGTAACACAAGAATACCGACAGAAGAAGAAGCAGCTGTTGATCCAGAAGCTCAGCGGCGGCGAAATGAACTAATTCGGCATAACCGTCGACGGTACAACCGAATTGTAGAAGGGAGATTTTTTGTGATCAATCGCTGAGGAAAACAGGAAAGGAGAAGAAGTACAGGCGGTGTTAAGTTCTTAACCGAATTTTAGCACCGCCTTTTTTATTCTCAGTCATCCTCATCAGGCCGATAAGGATTCTCCCCGCCCTCTGTAGGAGGTCTAGGCGTTGTAGGCGGCGTTTCAGGTGGGGGACCTCCAGGTGGACCGCCACGAGGGCGGAAAGGAACGACATTATCTGGTGGTGGTTCTCCTGTCTGACGATCCCGGTTGGGGAAGAGAGTAAACCTTTTTGGACGTCCAGATGGCGGTGGTGGGTTACCTCTTCTTGCGGTTATCTCCTCTTGTTTGAATTTAACGTTTGGGTTGAAGAATCCTAAAACATTAGTGCCCCAGCCAGCCAACCTTCCTCTCGGCCCTGGTTGGTAAGCAGAACCCTTCATCCAACCGGCCATCATTGGTGACGCCCTGCTGACTGTAGTCATCGTCTGCGCTGCCCCGATAGCCCCTCCTACAAGTAACAACGGACTAACTCCCCTATCTCTCGGACCTCTAGTTCCAAGTAGCTCATCAATCATTCCTGGGACTTGGTTAGCAAAGTATAATACCCCCAAACCAGCTAAAGCGGACAAGTTCAGGAAAAAGGAAGCCCCCTTTATTGGATCCGGTGCTCCAATTCCATCACCTATGGCCGGGCTTAGCAAAGCTACAGCGATATAAACAACTACTAATATTACCGGAAAAGTCAATACTGCCGCTAACATTCTTTTGAACCAGCTATTTATGGCGGTTTCGAAACCCGGTATTGCCCCTGCTAAGAAGAAGAAGGGGCTGAATACGGTGAGCAGAACCATAGTGATGTAACGCTTCAACAGAGCCCAAAAGAGTAGTATTGCTAATACAAACAGCCCTAATCTAATTAGTATATCAAGAGCTAGAGCAGCAATTAAAGGTATGGCGAGCAGCAGAGAAAAACCTACTGTAGGTATTGCTCCAATTAAGGCTACTGCTAGGACACCAAGGAAAACATGCCAAGAGATAACCGATTCTGATATTAAGGTAAAAAACGGTAGCCAGACAAACTCCCCTGTCCCGAGCGTATTGGCAAGAGAACTTAGAGCCCCACTGATTCCGGGAAGATCCTCGAAATAACCGCGCGTAATGCCTACAATAACGAAAATTAAATCTACGAAAAGGCCGGAGATAGCAAAACTAAATGTAATTAACACTAAGGCTATGGCTACTTTTGGAAGAGAGTTAGTGGCAGTAACCACTGTCCGTGGGTCCAAGCGTCTTCTAAACATCACCATAAAACCAATAACCAGCAAAACAACTACAGAAAAGATATAAGCTAAGTCTCTCATTTTGCTCCAAACACTTCTAATTAATTCACCAAGTGTTTCAGTACCTACTCCTTGTGCGTGGGCATCACTTACACCCAACACACTATTTTTAGCTATATAGGTAAGTTCGTCCACAGGGTTAATTTGTGGGATGCTAGCGTAAAGAGTCGAATAGGAAGAATCCATTAGTGTAAATAAGTTAATAGAGGAAGTAGTGGTACTTGCAGTTTGCCTAAATAAAGGGTCGAACTGTGCAAGTCTGTTGGCCATAGCAACACATTGCGCGTCGTCACCCCCCGATTGTGCACAAGCCTGCCCGGTGTCAGAACCAAGAGCCGCCGCGATTAGGTGGAGTACATAGACCATAATTCTGGCGACAATTTCCATTAAGTATTTAAAGATGAAACTAAGTGCATCGCCAACCGCACCGCCAATACAATCCACTGGGTGTGTAACACAACTAAAAGCATCCCCTACAAAATCAAAAATGCCCAATGACTGTCCTCCTCCATGAATAGCAGATGTGGTTGCCAAGTTGGTAGAGCTTTCCAGTAAGGATTTCTCAGTAGAACCACTATTTGGATAGGGGTCTGTTGTTTGTGCGAAAGCTGGAGAGAATAACGCGATAAACAGCAATATAAAAGTAACTACTATTATAGATAGTTTTTGGAGATAAGGATTAACCGCAAGGAAAAAGGACATAGACAGTTTCTGTTTCAATTATATTAGTGCTTTTGGTAATAAGCAAGGGAAAGGTTGTTTTTTAAGTTCTCAGAAGTTAGAATTTTAGTTGCTACTTTATGCCCGATTCCGATCAAGACCAAAACCAAAAGAATCCTGTGGGTGCAGGGATAAACGCAGCTCAAAAAGCTCAAAACCTACGCCAAGGGGCCAAAGCCCTTAAGACTGCTGCCACGATTGGTAAAACCGCGTTACGAGGTACAGGTGTGGGTAATGCCGTTGTTCTGGCTACGGATCTAACTACAACCAAGACCGGCCGTAAAATTCTAATTGGAGGGATACTTGCTGGTTGTGGTTGCCTTTTAACCTTCCTTGCCTTGCCAATAATAATTATCTTCATCATTATAGTTGCAGTTACTGGTACGGGTACTGGGGAAGCGGCTGGGCTTGGGAACTCGACGATTTTAACAGTTTCCAAAACTGCTAACCCGACCGCTATTGCTAAAGATACTGCCAACGCCCAAGTAACCTACACTATTACTGTTTCAAACAAATCTGATAAAGAGGCAACCAACATTACAGTTACCGACGTTTTTTCCAGTTCTCCGGAAAACTCCTTCGCTAGCGAAATTCCCGGCTATGAACCTTCCTACAGCCTGGCTTCTTTAGCCGCCGGTGTAAGTGACACCAAAACTTTCACCGCGGCAATTCCTCACACAGATTTTGATCCTGGCTGGACTTTAATTAACAGAGCAGCTGTTTCCGGTACGATCG
>DATBWR010000017.1:0-8742 GCA_036514715.1 Candidatus Nanoarchaeia archaeon
AAGATATTATTAATTATGCCCGTGCTCGCTACAACCTTCTACTAGGAGAAAAAAGCGCTGAGGAAGCTAAAATCGCTGGTGGGAGTGCTTACCCTACCAAGGCTGAGACTCGTCTCACTCTGCGTGGCCGGGATTTAGCGAGCGGCCTGCCGAGTGTAATACAGGTGAGTTCTGGGGAAATTCGTGAAGCTATGGCCGAAACTATGAACACAATCCTTGCGGCCATCAAAGAAATAATTGAAGAAACACCACCCGAGTTAGTGGGCGATCTTTTGCAGTCGGGTATTGTTATTACTGGAGGTGGAGCCTTGCTACCTGGGATTAAAGAGTTGGTCGAAAGGGAAACCAAGATGCCGGTGACTATTGATGATGATCCTCTCACGACTGTGGTCAAAGGAACCGGGAAGTTGTTGGACGAACCACAACTGCTTGAGTCAATGAAAATAACAGCTGGGTTAGGTTAATTGAAGTTTATATCGACCAGAAGGAAGTTTCTGAGAAACCAATACTTATTATATTACGGTCGAAGATAGCGAAGCTAGCGCAGAGCGCGAAGCGATCTATATTTTGTCTAAGACGCCAAAATGAAATGGAAAAAGCTTGAAGTTTTTAAGCACTACAAACAATATCTCTACCTTTTTCTAGCTGGTTTTGTACTTCTGTTCTTAACTAATACTCCAATCTTAAAAGGGTTAGTTGGTGGTGCGCAGACTTTCACCCTTCCCTTGCAAGAGGCTTTTTACAGAGGCTTTAAAAGTATCGATAACACTTTTTCCACTCTCGTCCAAATCGGGGGTCTAAGAAAAACTAATGCAGAATTGAAAATTGAAAACGCGGTTTTAAAAGCTGAAAACCTTCTTCTGAAGTCTTTAGAAAAGGAAAACGAGAGTTTAAGGAAGCAACTCGGAACTCCTGCTAGCGAGCTTAAAATTTTGGCTGCTGCCCACCCAGTCGGCAAAGGTATTTTCGGTACAAGAAGCGTTTTAGAAATTGACAAAGGCGAAAGGGATACAGTCAAAGAAGGCGATTTAGTGGTCTTCCAAAACATTTTACTGGGTAAAGTGGTGAACGTTACCTCACGGCTTTCTTCAGTCCAACTTTTAAGTGACCCGGATATGAAAATCCCGGTCGTAACCAGCGGTGGAGCGGAGGGAATAAGCGAAGGGGAGTTTGGCTCAAGGGTTAGTCTTACTAACGTGGTTCAAGAAGAAAAGCTCTCCGAAGGAGAGTTGGTTTACACTTCGGGAAAGGGTTCATACCCCAGGGGTTTAGTAGTTGGCCAGATTGAGAAAGTTAACAAAGTCGAAAAAGAGCTTTTCCAAAAAGCGGTCCTTGCGCCCTTGTTTGACACCCAAAGCTTAGATTTGGTCTATATTATCTCTTGGGATTAATGAACGTTCCATTAAGCATACTTGCCTTACTAATTTTGGTTTTAGTTCAGACCACTCTACTACCTTTGAATTTAAGCTTCGCAGCCTTGGTTTGGTACGACTTGTTTGTCGAAAAAATTGCCCATTGGGGTTGGCTGTTAACAGTTGCCGCTCTCACCTCACTGCTGGGTAATTTTAACCTTGGTGCCACTGTTCTAGCACTAACTTTTGCCTTTTTGCTCCTTGAGCTATTCAGTAGATTTTTGCCTACTAACCGTATAACCCGAGGTTTTTTGGTCATCTTGGCGCTACCTTTGGCGGAAGCTGCTTTGCTGATCTTGGGAGGATTCCTGCTGTGAAAAAAAAGACTGGTGATTTTGGTCTTTCCTTTGGCGATTCAATCATTGGAGTAGAGTCCAAATTGAGGTTGCCTTCAGAAGATAGCTTAAAAACCTCTTTGTCTTGGGAAGATAGCCAAGAAGATCTGCCGAAAGCTAGCCAGGAGGTCCCGCCCTGGCGTTTGGTTCCTATCTACATTATTTTTTCTCTTGCTCTGATTTTGCTAGTAACACAGGCTTTCAAGCTGCAGATTATCGATGGCGCCAACTTTTTAAGTCAATCAGAAGGTAATCACGTTCAGGTGAGAATTAACCACGCACCTCGGGGTGTGATTTACGACCGCAACGGCAAAGTGTTGGTGCGCAACAGACCTGGCTTCCGTGTGGCTGCCCGCAGGATAGACTTACCGGAAAATTGGGAGAAAACCACCAACAAGCTAGCAAGTTTGCTTAGTGCGGATGAGACGGAGTTAGTAGCTAAAATCAAGGAAAGTAAAGAGGACTCAGTAACTTTGGCAAGTGAGCTTTCAAACGAACAAATTATTAGCTTAAGGGCTTCTGAAGAAGAATTTCCGTGGGTGGATATTGAGCTCAACCCTAGAAGAGAGTATCTCTACGGACCGCCAGCGGCAGCTCTACTTGGATACACTGGGGAGGTGGGGGAAGAAGATTTAAAATCAACAAAATCAACTCCTTACTCAGGAGGTGACCAGATTGGAAGATCAGGTGTTGAAGCTAGCTTCGAAGACAGCTTAAGGGGCGCGAACGGTTATAGTCTTGTAAAAGTCGACTCTGAAGGCAAGAAGCAAGGGTTACTTTTCGAAACCAAAGCAGTTGCCGGTGGGGACATCACCTTAAGTATTGATATTGATTTGCAGAAACTTGTCTACGACACGCTCTCAGAAACCCTGAGCAGTAAAGGTGGTAGTGGTGCAGCCGCAGTAGTGACCGATCCCAAAAGCGGAGAAATCTTAGCTATGGTCAGTCTGCCTTCCTACGATAACAACCTTTTTACTAAACCCCTAAAGCTCCAAGTGTACCAACAATTAGTCGACGACCCTGGGCACCTGCTTTTGAACCGAGCAGTCTCCTCAGCCCATCCGCCGGGATCAACCTTTAAATTAATTGTCGCCGTTGCTGGCTTAGAAACTGGGCTGGTTGCCAAAAACACTAAGATCTTAGATACGGGTTTTATACAGCGCGGAGACGTAACTTTCAGTAACTGGTTGTGGTTAGACCATCAGAAAACTGAAGGGGAAATTGGGTTAGTGCGGGCTATTGCTCGTTCCAACGACACCTTCTTTTATTTATTAGGAGAAAAACTGGGGGAAGAGAGGATTGCGCAGTTTGCCTCTTTGTTTGGTTTGGGAGAAAAAACTGGGGTTGAGTTGCCGGGTGAGGCTGCTGGGTTGGTACCCACCGCAGCCTGGAAAGAAAAAACTTATGGGGAAATCTGGTACCCCGGAGAGACCATCAACTACGCCATCGGTCAAGGTTATTTACAGGTGACGCCAATACAGTTAAATCAAGTTACGGTGATTTTAGCTAACGGCGGAACTCTAATTGCTCCGACTTTAATACACAACGGCCAGATGAAGACGAAGGCTGCTGTGGTAACCAATCCCGAAACTTTAGCGCTGGTTCGGGAAGGAATGTACCAGAACACTGTTGGCGATGGTAACGTCTCCTTTCTATTTAACAGCTACAAGATTAAAACTGCCGGCAAAACTGGTACTGCCGAATCCGGTGATGAAAACGCTAAACCGCACGCTTGGTACACTGCCTTCGCGCCTTATGAGGCACCACAAATTGCGGTCACGGTTTTAGTCGAAAGAGTGGGGCATGGTAGCGAGGTTTCTGCTCCAGCGACCAAAAAGATTTTTGAATGGTGGTTTGCTAATCGAGGGAAATGAACAAAGACTTGCCTTTTTACGTTGCGCTTTCTGAGGCACCAGGCATTGGCCCGGGCCGTTTTAAGGTTTTGATTGAGCATTTTAAAAAGGCGGAGAAAGTTTGGAAAGCTTCTGATAAACTGCTGGCGGAAATCCTTACCAAGAAGATTTTTGAAGAATTTGACCAGTTTCGTCAGAGTGTTGATCCGGACAAAAAGCTAGCAGAACTTGAAGACAAAAAAGTTAAAATTCTCACTCTTTTAGATCTGCACTACCCAGAGCGATTAAAAGAAATCCATTTTTCTCCACCAGTTCTTTACTATAAAGGTGATTTTACAAAAGCTGACAATTTGGCTTTGGCGGTCGTTGGTAGCCGCAAAATTACTGCTTACGGCCGGGAAGTAACTGAAATTTTGGTAGAGCAACTCACTCATGCCGGCCTAACGATTGTTTCTGGTTTGGCCAAAGGCGTTGACAGCTTAGCACACAAAGCTGCTCTTGAAGCTGGTGGACGCACGCTTGCTGTTTTGGGTAGTGGTTTGGACGTTATTTACCCGCCGGAAAACGTTAAGCTAGCTTCCGAAATTATTAAACACGGGGCTCTGGTTTCAGAATTTCCACTCGGAACTCAACCGCTAGCGAGTAATTTTCCTGCTCGAAATCGGATCATCTCTGGACTCGCGCTAGGAGTGTTGGTGACCGAAGCAGATGAGAATTCCGGTTCTCTAATTACCGCTTCTCTTGCCTTAGAACAGAACCGGGAGGTTTTTGCTGTCCCCGGACCGATTTATTCCAGACTTTCTCATGGCCCGTCTTTATTAATTAAACAAGGAGCAAAACTGGTGACTAACGCCCAAGACGTGCTCGACGAACTCAATTTGGACTTGGAGGTAAAATCTCAAGAAGCGCGGGAAGTTTTGGGTGATTCAACCGAAGAAACAACCATCTTAAAGGTTTTGGAGAGTGGGAGTAAGCATGTTGATCAAATTATTCGAGAAAGTGGTTTTGCTTCTCAGCAACTAGCTGGTTTACTCACGACAATGGAATTAAAAGGCAAAGTTAGGAGTCTCGGTGGGGGAAATTACACCATCAGCCGCTGATCTACTGACCTGACAGGGTTTGATCCTGTCACAAAGATGATTGCCTATTTACAAAATCTGCTTAGAGAGTTTAAACTCTCGCAGCAACTTTCTTGATATAGCTCTCAATAAATTGCTACACTTAGAAAAGTCATGCCAAACCCACTGATTATTGTCGAATCTCCAACTAAAGCTCGCACTTTGAGTCGTTTTTTAGGCGAGAGCTATAAAATTGAAGCCTCCATGGGGCACGTGCGCGATTTGCCCAAAGCCAAACTTGGAGTGGATGTTGAGCACGATTTCGAACCCCAGTACGTAATCCCCACTGATAAACGCAAAACTGTTGAGAAACTTAAAGAGCTAGCCAGTAAAGCTTCGGAAGTAATTCTCGCCACCGATCCTGATCGTGAAGGAGAGGCAATTGCCTGGCACGTTGGTTATCTTACCAATGGTAAGGGAGAGTCTAAGCTAAAAAGAATTGTCTTTCACGAAATTACTGAAAGCGCCATTAAAGAAGCGATGAAAAAGCCCCGCCATCTTGACATGCAACTGATTGATGCCCAGCAGGCAAGAAGAGTCTTAGATCGTTTGGTGGGCTACAAACTTTCTCCCTTGCTGTGGTTTAAAGTCAAAAAAGGCTTATCGGCTGGTCGAGTCCAATCAGTCACGGTCCGTCTGATTGTTGATCGGGAACGGGAAATTGAAAAGTTTACTCCAGTTGAATATTGGGAAATTATTGCCTTATTAGTCAGGGGTAAAGCTCAATTTGAGGCGACTCTTATCCAGAAAGCTGGTAAGAAAATTGATCTTAAGACTGAGAAAGAGGCAAAAAGGGTTGTCAGCGATCTTGAGAAAGCTACTTACACGGTTTCTAAAGTAGAGCAAAAGGATATTAAAAAATCACCTTACCCGCCGTTTACCACTTCAACCATGACCCAGGCAGCTGCCAACCGCTACGGCTACACTTCCAAGAAAACCATGAAACTTGCCCAAGATCTTTACGAGGAAGGGTTTATCACTTACCACCGGACTGACTCTTTGAATTTATCAGCCTCAAGTTTAACTGAAGCTCGCAAGTTTATTGCCGAAAATATTGGTAAAGACTATTTGCCGTCAAGTGCAAGAGTTTATAAAACACGCTCCAAAGTTGCCCAAGAGGCTCATGAGGCGGTCCGCCCCACTAACGTGGGAATGCCAAATTCCAAAATCCAAATGACAAATGATCACAAAAAACTCTATAAATTGATCTGGGATCGGTTTGTGGCTAGCCAAATGGCAGATGCGGTTTATGATCAGATTTCTCTGGAC
This sequence comes from Candidatus Nanoarchaeia archaeon, assembly GCA_036514715.1. Taxonomy (GTDB): domain Bacteria; phylum Patescibacteriota; class Microgenomatia; order Woykebacterales; family RBG-16-39-9b; genus DATBWR01. The sequence goes on from DATBWR010000017.1 coordinate 5,988, forward strand.
ATTACCGCTGATCAATATCTACTCAGAGCCAGCGGTTCGTTGATTAAGTTTGCGGGTTGGCTCAAAGTTTACGGTCGGGAAGAGGGAGATATTGTTGAAGAAAAGAAAGTCCCAGCGCTTTTAGAGGGTGATAAAGTGGACTTAAAAGAACTTACCCCGAGTCAACATTTTACTCAACCCCCACCCCGTTACACCGAGGCTTCATTAATTAAGGCTCTTGAAGAAAGAGGCATAGGAAGGCCGAGTACTTACGCACCAATTATTTCGACAATTCTGGATCGCAACTATGTGGAACGGGAGGAGCGCAAATTCCGGCCCACACCGCTCGGAGTAGCGGTTAATGACTTTTTAGTGAAAAACTTTCCCACTCTGCTTGATTTTGACTTTACGGCTCGGATGGAGGACGAACTTGACGAAATTGCTAACGGAACAGTGAAGTGGGTTCCAATAATTTCTGAGTTTTACAAGCCCTTTGCCGAGCATTTAGAGACAGTTTTCAAAGAAAGCGAGAGAGTCAAAGTAATCGCTGAACTCACCGATGAAAAGTGTCCGGAAGGCCATTCTTTGGTAATTCGCTACGGTCGGTTTGGAAAATTCTTAGCTTGTGAAAAGTTTCCAGAGCATAAGTTCACCAAAAGTTATGAAGAAAAAGTTGATGCCCTCTGTCCGGAAAGTGGCCACCCAGTAGTTGTCCGCCGCACAAAAAGGGGCCGACCCTTCTTCGGTTGCAGCGGTTACCCTAAATGTAAATGGATGAGCTGGAAAAACCCCGCTCTTGAAAAACAAGAGCAACCCCAAACCCCCAACCCCAGCTAAAATACACCACGTAAACTTGACTATTAACCTATAGTGTGGTATAATTACCCACAAATCAGTTGAAAAGTAGCCTGAGAGGAGAAAGGAGAATGGCTACAATGGTTAGTATGTCTCCAGTGGCTCTTGAAACTCGAATTGAGGAGTTTCTGGAAAGCTGGGGGAAAGTCGTTATCCGGACCCAGAATTCGCTTTACATCCTAAGGCGCTTAGGTCCCGACGACTACCAGCTCCAAAAGGTCTCGGAGAACGGGGGGAGGTTTAAGCCTCTAGAGCAAAAGAGGTGTTTCGACTGGCACTTCGAGGCGGTTGGACCTCTCTTTCGCCTAGAACTCTTTGATAAGACTGGGAGCAAGTTGATGCACACATCTCCAGTGCACATGTTCTCGGTTCAGGTCGTAGAGTCTTAGGCGAGAACCCAAAACTCGATTTGTAAGGAGAAAGTGAGTAATCACTTTGCTTATGCCAGATTCGTCAAAAAGCGGACTGCTCCTTCAACGGCTGCAATTGACTTGCCTCTACGTGGCGCAGCTAGATAACCAACTAAGTAGTCAGAAATTATTTGGGTGTAAACCCGAAAGGAGTAACAGATGAAGTTGCTGAGCAATTTGGTCGCCAAGCCGATCGTTCGTATCGGTGCGGTCGTGACCTTCATCGTCGGCGCCTACCTCGTTCTGACGAGCTAGATCCGTCTGGGGAGCACCTAAAAATCCGGCAAGAGCCTAAACCCTTGCCGGACTCTCTCGAGTTTGTGACAAAAGTCGCAAGTTTAAGAGAGCTGTTGGAAAAAGAAAGGAGAAAGGAATGGCAAAAGCGCCAGAAAGTTATTTCGTTAAGACAACTAACGTTGTCATCGACGAGCACTCTGGAAGTGTTGCCGCAGAAGGAATTGGCCCAGCGGCATTTGGACGTCGGTTCTTTCTACTCTCTGGTTTAACGGAAGAGGCACTTCAGCACTTTACCGCACCAGAACCTGTCTTCTGGCGACAATCAGATGCCAGAGGTTGGGAAATTTCCTTTCTGGAGCAGCACAACGAGATAAAAGTTGAGCTTCCAGAGAGATTCACTTACGAGATTCTTTAGACTAACAGCTTGCCCGTCAAGATTTTCGCAAGGAAATCTAGTCGGGTTCTCTTAAGCCCAGTTGAAACCAAGTGGATTTAAGAGGGAAGTTGAAAACTTTCAACTTCTTAATAAAAAGCGATCGTTAGTTACCAAAAGGAGAGTAACAAAGGTGACAACGGAACTAGCGCTGGCAGTGCTCATGCTGCTTCTGGTCGGGTATATTATCTACTCAGCTAGACCCGGGCCAGACGAGGACCCGCTGGACGCCAACATCAACCAGATGCTGGCCAACTAGGAGCAACAAGCCAGCAAAAGGCGAGGGAGAAAGACTAAGTAAGTTCTAACTCCCTCGCCCTTCCACACTTGTTTTTGGCAAAAGTCAAGAATAGTTGTGGTAGAGAATTAAGGAAGGAGAGATGAAATGTTATCAAGGGGATTAGCTCTAGGAGCGATCCTAGCTGCTTTCACACTTGGACTTTTGTGGGTTCAAGATCACACGGAGCTACAGGACGCCCAGGAACAACTGGCGACCGCCTGCGCTTGGATTGAGTTTGACAAAGGGGCTAGTTCCATCGTTCAAGAACTGTTCGATGAGGAAAGGGAAAAGCTAGCTCAGCTCCGTCAGCAGTTTGGAATTCCCACTCCAACTCCAGAACCGACTCGGTTTGGAATTGCCGCAGAACATGTGCCGCCGGAACCAAAGTGTCCAGAGAACTAGCTAAGGCGAGGGAGAAAAGACTTAAAAACCAATTCTCCCTTGTCTCACCACAATTGTTTATAAATGTTAAAATTTGTAGATAGTTGTGGGGGAACAAGTAAAGGAGAGAAAAATGAGCAGTAAGCAACTGTTGGCGGTGGTAGCGTTGATGCTTGTCGT